>DASVTY010000047.1:0-26986 GCA_036387315.1 Pyrinomonadaceae bacterium | reverse complement strand
GACGAAGGCGGCGGACGACCGCGTTTTTCCTTTCTCGGCGAAGGCGGCGGTTTGGGATTATTGCGCGGGCGCGCCAATTTCGCGGGCGGCACGTTTTCAGACAAATTTAAATACAGTCTGGGCGCGCAGCACACGAATTTGAGCAAAGGCGTTGACGGAGACGATGCTGCGCGAAATACGAACGGTGTCGCCAAACTTTCCTTCGCGCTGAATGAAAAAACAACCGTTTCGGCGCGTTTTTACGGTTCGGACAGCTTCGTTCAACTCAATTCAAACCCGGACACAATCGGCGTTTTGGCGACAAACGGAATCATCGAAGCGCGCCCGCTTTCGCGTTCGGAGCTTAAAAGATACGAAAACGGAACTTCGCGTAATCAATTAAATGCCGGAAATGCGACTTTTATTCCCGACCAAAACGATTCGGACGCATCGCAAAAATCGCGTTTTTTCAATTTTCACACCGCGCTTGACGGAATTATCAATCAATCTGCGACATATCGTTTTTCATATCAAAATCTGACAACGCGCCGGAAAAACTTTAATGGTTCTTCGGGCGTCGCGTTTCAGCCGTTTGGCGGGAGCACGCGCTCGGATTTCGACGGAAACATTCAAACCTTTCAGGCGAAAACGAACGTCGCGCTGCAATCTAATTTGCTGACCGTCGGCTACGGTTTCGAGCGCGAAAAATACGGCAACGACAATTTTCCCGTGAACCGCTCGCAAACCAATACAACCGACGCCGCGCAGTCAAGCAATACATTTGTCATTCAAGACCAGCTCGAAGCCTTTGACTCGCGCCTACAGCTTTCAGGCGCATTCCGCGCTCAGTTTTTCAATCTGGAAACGCCCCGCTTCAGCGCGAATTCGCCGCTGCAAAACGCCTCGCTCGGCAATCCGCCCGTCGCTTATACTTTCGACGGTTCGGCGGCTTATTTCTTTCGTTCGACGAACACAAAATTGCGCGCGCACGCCGGAAACGGTTATCGCGTTCCGTCGCTTTATGAAAGATTCGGCACGTTTTACGCGACGTTTTTAACTCCGAATCAATTTGTTTTGCTCGGCGATCCGAATTTAAAACCCGAACGCTCGATTGCCTTTGACGCGGGCGTTGACCAGACGCTGCAAAACAACCGCGTTCGTTTGTCGGCGACTTATTTTTACACCCGTTTGATTGACACAATCGGTTTTGAAAACGTCGTTCCGGCAATCGGTTCGACTACACGAACCAGCGGCGGTTATTTAAATACCAAAGGCGGAATCGCGCGCGGCGGCGAATTCTCCTCGGAACTCCGCCCTTTTCAAACGACAAACATTTTCGCTTCGTACACTTTTACCAATAGCGATCAGCGTCAGCCGCAAGTTGCCGGGAGCGGAATTCTGCAAACGCTCGGCGTTCCGACTCATCAATTTTCGTTTGTCGTCAATCAAAGAATTGCCGAGCGTTTAAATTTGAATTTCGATTTTGCGGCAACAAACTCTTATCTTGCGCCGATTTTCAGCAACCAAACTTTTCAAACCCGAATTTATCGTTTTAAAGGTCAGCGGCGCGGAGATTTAACGGCGAGCTACGAGATTCCGACCGGAAACGACAAACGGCGCGTTCGTCTGTTCGGAACGATTGAAAATGTTTTCAATCAGGATTATTACGAAAACGGTTTTCGCACCGCGCGGACAACGGCGCGCGGCGGTTTGCAATTAAGTTTTTAACTTTTAGAGCAAATCAACATAGTATGTGCGGGTCAGTACCGCGAACGATAGTGAGCGGATTATGTATTGACCCGCTCACTACCGTTCGCGGTACTGACCGACGCCTAACTTAACCGTACATTGATTCCAAAAACGCCCTAGCCAATCGGTTCGCATAGATTGTTACACGGTAAGAGCCAGAGAAACTGCTTGCGGCAGCTTCATTGTGCCGCCGTCGCGCAAGTGTTTCGCCAAATCTTCTTTTTCCAAATTGGCTTCAATCTTTTGATAAATTCTCTCATAAAACTCGGCATCGGCTTTGTCGAAATGAGAACCGACTGTTTGGCGCAGAGCGTTTGCCGCGCCGAGCAGTTCGGCGGCGCGCGCGGGCTGGGCGTCCGCCGCCAAACCCGCAAAACCGTCGAGCAGCAGAGCGATGCTGTGCAAATCGCCGAGCGAGCGATTGATTTCCAGACTTTCCGCGTAAAATTCCCGCGCCGCGTCAAGATCGTTTTGCAAAAACGAAACACGCCCCAAATTTCCGAGCGCAATGGCGACGATGCGCGTGTTTCCGCGTTCGCGTTGGATCGCCAAACCGCCTTCGTATAGCCGCCGCGCTTCCGCGTAATCGCCGCGCCGCCGGGCGTGTTCGCCGAGATTGTTGAGAAAAAGTCCGATGAAGCGTTGATTTTTCGACGCCTGACTGACTCGCAAACCTTCTTCGAGAAAAACGCGAGCCGCCGCTTCATCATTTTGCGCGCCGGCGACGATTCCCAAACCGTTCAGCGCGGTGGCAACGATGTCCGCGTCGCCGATTTTCTCGCCCAATGCACGCGCTTCGGTGCAAAATTCACTCGCCTTTTCAAGATTGCCGCGCATTCGTTCCAGAAATCCCGCGCCGACCAGAGCTTCGCCGCGCAGCGGAATCAGCAAATCGGTAGTGCGGCTCAAAACTTCGCGCATATTCGCGCTGCCTTCGCTCAAATGCCCGCGCACAAGCCAGAATTGCCAGAGCGCGCGACCAATCCGCAAAGCCTTTTCCACATCGGTTTCCAGACTCAAAATCAGAGCCGCCCGCAAATTATCGTGTTCGGATTCGAGAATCGAGAACCATTTCGGTTGTTCCGCGCCGCTCAAATTAGGCTGCGCCGTCGTCGCCAAATTGAGGAAAAACTCAGCGTGGCGGCGGCGCATTTCTTCAATTTCGCCGCCATCGGCAAGCGTTTCCAAGCCGTATTCGCGGACGACTTCCAAAAGCCTAAAACGCGATTCGCCGTCCGCGGTTTCCGTTTGCACGACCAGACTGTTTTCAATTAGCGAAGTCAAACAATTGAGCGCGTCAATTTCGTCCGAAGAGCAAATTGATTCAACCGCTTCAATCGTAAATCCGCCCGCGAAAACCGCCAGACACCGAAACAAAATCTTTTCGGCTTCCGGCAGCAAATCGTAGCTCCATTCGATTGCGCCGCGCATTGTTTGCTGGCGCGCGGGCAAACTTTTAGCGCCGCCGGTAAGCAGTTTCAGGCGATTTTCCAAACGGTTTAAAATCTGTTCGGGCGAGAGAATTTTAATTCTTGCCGCCGCAAGCTCGATGGCGAGAGGCAACCCTTCGAGTCTGCGGCAAATTTCCGCAACGCTCGCGGCATTTTCTCCGGTCAGGGAAAAATTTGGTTTTACGCTCTTCGCCCGTTCGAGGAAAAGCTTGACCGATTCAAATTCGGTTAAATTTTCAAGCGAAGTTTGCGCCGCGTTCTCCGGCAAATCGAGCGGCGGCACGCGAAACTCTCGTTCCGCCGGAACGCCCAGCAAAACCCGGCTTGTGACTAAAATTTTTAATTGCGGCGCGCAGCTCAGAATTTCAGTTAAAAAAGGCGCCGATGAAACAATCTGCTCGAAATTGTCGGCGATTAGCAGCATTTGTTTCTCGCGCAAAAAATCCTTAAGCATTTCAATGATCGGTTTTCCGCTCATTTCTTTTACGCCGAGCGTTTCTGCGATTGCCGGAGCGACCAGTTCCGGGCTTCTCAGGGCGTCGAGCGTGACGAAAAACGCGCCGTCGGAAAATTCCGAAAGCTGTCGGCAGGCTATTTCCTGCGCGAGCCGGGTTTTGCCGGTTCCGCCGACGCCGGTTAAAGTGACGATTCGGTTTTTCGGCTGCCGCAAAAGATTTTCGATTTCCTCGATTTCACGCGCCCGACCGATGAGCGGCGTCGCCGGAATTGTGAGATTGTTCGGTTGAGAACGAAGCGCGGCGGCATAAGCCGGTTGGGAATCTGCATCTTCGGTTTCTTCGACGATTTGCCGGACAAACTTGCGAACACGCCGCGTCATGACGATTTCGGTTTCCGGTTCGATTTCTTCGACTTCGGCGCGAAACAGATAGCCGCGTTTCGGGAAAGTCTCGATAAATTGTTCGCCGTTTTCCTGAAGAATTTTCCGCAAACGCGAGACGTTTGAAGTCAGATTCGTTTCCTCGACAAACGAATCAGCCCAGACGGTTTGCATAATTTCGTCTTTCGAGAGCATTCGCCCGTTGTTGCGGACGAGCAGGAGCAGCATCTCGAAAATCTTAGGCGTGAGCGACACAATTTCGCCGTTCGAGCGCAAAATTCCTTCTTTCACGTTCATCTCAAATCGCCCGAAACGGTAAATAACCGCTTGTTTTTCAATTGTTTCCGCCATTTAAGAAAATTCCAAGATTTTTCCAAGAAATTTGCAAGGACTTTTACCGCAATCCTGCGCGATGATTCTCGTCGCCGGGCATAAGAAAACCGGCGGACGGATTTTAACGCCGGAGCAAATTGTAAGCAAATGAAACGAACAATAACCGAAATTTTTATCGAAGTCGAAGAAACCGTCGCCGTCCGGCAAACAGGAAAACTCGCAGCCGAAAATGAGCTTCGACCGGCGAGCGAATCGGCAATTTGCCCGCATTGCGGGCAAACAATACCCGAAAACAAGAATTTGCGGCAGGAGGAAGAAAATAAAGATGAAAGCTAACAACAATAATTATTCGCTCGAAACCGAAATCTGGGTCGCCGCCGTCGGGCTGCTGCTCAATTTGTTTCTCATCACCGTTTCGGTCGGAACGCTCTGGTATCTGTTTTCAATGATTTTCCAAAGCTTTCCGATGATGATCGCAATACAGGAAATACGCTAAACCAAAAACAAAAGGAGAAATGAAGAAATGAAAATGTCAGGAAAAATTATCGGCACAATTTTAATCGTGATCTGCGCGTCGGCGCTCGGATTCGCGCAAGAGAAAACTCCCAAAACCGGAAATCAAGACGATGCCGCCCTTCGGCAAATAGTCAAAGACGTAGAAACGGGCTGGAACGCACACGATGGCAAAGCGTTTGCCGCGCCTTTTGCGCCGGACGCCGATTATGTCGTCGTCAACGGAATGTACATAAAAGGCAGAGACATTATCGAAAAAGGTCACGTCGGAATTTTCACCACCATTTATAAAGACAGCCGCAATGCCGCGACAATCAAAAGCGTTCGTTTTCTGCGCCCCGACGTTGCAGTCGTCCATGTCGAATGGAATCTGGAATTCAAAGCAAACGGCGAAACAAGAAAAGGTCATGCAATGAACACGATGATAATGACCAAAGACAACGGCAAATGGATCATCACCGCGTTTCACAACACGCCGATAATGCCGCAGGGAAATTAAAACGCTTGGAAAAGCAAAAACAAACGGCTTTTGCCGATTACATACAAGAGAAAGAGGATTGACAATGAAAAACAACATTAATTTTTTAATCGCAATTGGAATGCTGATGCTCGTCTCGCTGGCTTGCAGCGCGAGCTTTACGACGGCGAATTTGAGCGAATTGAAATTCGGCAAAAACGAAAAAGCCAATCCGGCAAGCGAGAGCTTTAAGCCCGCCGACAAAATCTTCGTCGTTTCCGAAGTCAACAACACGAGCGACAAACATTCGGTTAAATTCCGCCTTTTGTTTGACGACGTAAAAGGTCAAAAAGCGGGCGCAATGGTTCCGGGCGCGGAAACGACGATTGAAGCACCGGGCAGCAGCGCGGTTCATTTCAGCGTAGCGCTTCCGGGCGGTTTTCCTTCCGGCACTTACAAGGCGGAAGCCGTTTTATTTGACGCGGACGGCAAAAAAGAAATTGACCGCAAAGAAGGCACTTTTACAGTCGCCGGCGGCTCCGCGAAAAAATTCGAATCCGAAGGCGATGAAGATTCGGCTGCGAAAAGTTTTGCCGCCAACGGAAACGCAAATTCAAATTCAAATACCGACGCTGCGACCAGAGCCGTTCAGCCGGGAATCAGAACTTATAACACGAACAAAAAGGCGAATTAATAGGCTTTAAAGCCGAACGAAATCAGGAGACGAAAATAAATGAAAACGCAAAATTTAAAACAAAACGGTCATCCGCTCTTTCAATCGGCGGGCGCGCTGTCGGCGGCAATCCTGCTCTTCTTTTTCGCTCTGGCTTGTTCTTTCAACGTCGGCGGCGAAGGCAAATCGGCGGCAAACAGCGAAAAGAAAACCGCTGCAACGACGAAAGCCAAGTTTGAGGACAGCCGCCCGAATGCGTTGAAAGAGGACAAAGCGACAAAGGGCGAAGCGAATAAACAAAGCGAAGCCGCGGACAACGGCGATTTCGAGGCGGTTTACGTCGAAGTCAAAAACGAAAAATACGCCGACGTGAATGAACGTTTTCGACAGCAAAAAATTGTCGAACAAATCGCCGAATCGTTCAACAACGATTTGTCGCTTCCGCACGACGTGGCAATCAAGTTTAAAGATTGCGGGCAGGAAAACGCCTTTTACAATCCTAGCGAAAAATCAATCACGATGTGTTACGAGTTTATGGAATCGTTCTACAACGCCTTTATCGAAATGGGCAAATCCGAAGACGAAGCGAGCGATATGATGGTCGGCGCGACGATGTTCTTTTTGCTCCACGAGCTTGGACATTGTTTGATTGACGTTTATAATCTGCCCGCAACCGGGCGCGAAGAAGATTCCGTTGACCAGCTCTCGACTTACATTTTGTTGAACGAGAACGACGAGGACATGCATAATGCCGCGATTGCCGGAGCCGCTGTTTTCCGCGCGTGGTCAATGAACGAAGAAGCGTCGCCGCGCGCTTACGCCGACGAACACAGCCTCGGCAGCCAGCGTTTTTTCAACATCGTCTGCTGGATGTACGGGCGCGATCAGGAGGAATATGCTTTTCTGGTTGAAGACGGCGTTCTGCCTGAATCCCGCGCAGTGCGCTGTCCGACCGAATACAAAAAAATGTCTAGTGCGTGGGAGCGGCTGGTTGAGCCATACGTCAAGAAATAACGCTCCGAAAAAAGGAAAACAACAATGAAAACAATCTTTATTTTGACAATTCTAATCGGGCTGTCGGCTTGCAGCGTCGCATTCAAAAAAGACAGCTCGACCGAATCAAATCAGGCTGCGAAAAAATCCGAAGAAGCGGAGCCGCTTTCGGCGATTGCCAGAAAAACCGACGAAGATGCGGAAGCTACGCAAACAAATTTGACCGGAACTTACCGCTACAAAAGCGGTAGAAATAACAACGCAATCGGCGTCGAAGAGCTTGGCGGAAACCGTTTGGAGATAAGCATCGTCGCCAATTACGAATACAAGGACAGTTCGGGTGAATGGATGGCTAATACCGGCACTGCGGGCGGAACCGTCACCAAAACAGGCGACACGGCGGTTTTCGTTCCCGAAGGCTACCCGGATTGCGAAATTACATTGAAATTTTCGGGCAACAAAATCTTCGTCAAACACGAAGGCGCGGGCGGCAATTGCGGTTTCGGCGGAAATGTCACTGCGAGCGGAACTTACACGAAAACCAGCAACGAACTGAATCAAAACGAAATGATTGACGATGCGACGGAAATACCGACCAAAAGCAAAACCGCTTCCGGCGGCGACCGAATTCGTTTCGCGCCGGGAAAATCGTCAACCGTTGTGAGCGGCAAAATCAGTAGCGGCGATGAAAAGACTTATCTCGTTGGAGCCAGAGCCGGGCAGACAATGCACGTTGAAATCACCGAAGGCGGCGCAAACAACGACGTAGTTTTATACATCATCGCGCCGAACGGTTCTTACCCGATGGGCATGTCGGGCGAGACGCCTGAATACGACGGCTTTTGGAACGGCAAGCTGGGGCAAAGCGGCGATTACAAAATCGTTCTCGGCGCAATCGAGTCGAAAAATGTGAATTTCAAAATGTCAATCGAGATTCGCTAAAAAGGAGAATTTTAAAATGCGTGATCATAAATTTAATTTAGCTTTTGTCGCAATAATATTTTTGTTTTTCGGTTTGGCTTGCAGCTTTAAAACCGGCGAAACATCGCAATCAAAATCCGATTCGCGGAAAAAGGACGAGGCAAAAACCGAAAAGGCGGAAAAGAAAGAGCGGAAAAACAAATCCGAAGAAACCGCTTTGAAAGAAAACGAAGAGCCGAATTATTCCCAAAAGGACGATTATAAGTTGGAAATTATCCGCAGCTTTCCAAGTTTGGAAAAGCCCGAAGGTCCGCCGCGACACGGCGATTATTCCTACTTTAAGGAGCTTGAAAACGGCGGCACAGCCGGCTCGCTTTATCTTACCAAACCGAGGGAAGCGGTTTTTATCATTTGGGATGGCGAACCGATTGCCGGTCCGCTAACCACAGTGGAGGAAATCGAGGAAACTTTCGCATTGCTCAGCAAACAATCGGCGGAAGAACACCAATTGCGCATGGACATTATGAGAAATCGCCCCACCGGGCAAAACAAGCGAGTCCGCATTTACGATTCCGACGGAAATTTAATTCGTGAAGAAGATCAGTAAATCCGATTAAGTTGAAACAAAAAGGAGACTAAAATAATGTCAAAACAATTAATAATTGCAGCGATAATTTTCTTGACGAGCGCGGGCTTTTCGGCTTGCCAATTCAAAATCGGAACCGAAGCGACCGCCCGCTCAAATTCGTCAAATTCAGCCGACGAGAAAGCCGAAGCTAAAGTCGAAATTGCAAAGAACGGCGAAAAGCAGCGGAAATCTGAGGAATTGAAAGCGGAAATTGAAGAGGACGCGCCCGCCGAAGATTCGACTTTGGAAGAAGTGCCGGATGCGACGGAAAACGAGCTGCAATCGTCGGCTCGTCCGGCTGGCGAATCGAAAGCGGTTTCGCAGGCGCTCGGTCGAAAAAGCAGCGAGCCGAGCCGCGGCGATTGGCTTTACGTTTACAACAGCCGCAAAGGCTACGGTTTTTACGTTCCGCCCGGCTCGACCGGCGATTGGGGGCGCGTCCAAAAAGTTGACACTTTCGCGGGAGCGACGCCGAACGAAGTCGGAATTTACGTTTTCGCATGGAAAGACCGCAATGCGACGAAAGAAACTCTGCTGCGAGACGCGGGTAAAATCTTGAGCGGAATGGGCGAAAACGTAACGACCGCCGAATTTGTCGGCGCGGGCGGCGATTATGCCGTTGCCGAAGCCGCTTCGGTTGACGCAAACGGAGTTAAATCGCGGATGAAAGTTCTTGTCGGAACGGACATCACCGACAACTACGTGATGATTGTCGGTTGCGACGAAAACAAGTTCAATGCCAAAAAAGACACGATTGACGCCATCTGGGGCAGCTTTGAAATGTGGAGCGGCGGCGGAACCGGACGTTGAAAAAAGTAGAATTTAATTTTTCCGAAATGAACGAGAAACCGGACGCAACAGGAAAAATTATTAGATTCGCCTGCGGAGCGATCTTCGGCTTTCTGCTGGGTTTTGATTTCGTTTATTTCGGCTTTTCAACGTTATCGGCAAGTTCCATAGTCGGAATTTTAGCTGCAATTATCTTCGGAATTTTAGCCGTTCGTTATGGAGACCGTTTTTGGGAACGTTTAACAAATTGGATTCCATGGCTTTAATTCTCTTGCCTTTTCGTAAACGCAAAAAGATTAAAAGGGATAATTATGAGAAAACAAATTGCCTCGTTTTTGTTAATCGCTTCCGTTGTCGTTTGGGGAATCTGGTGCGGCGGGCAATATTTTAATGAAGCCCGGGTGATTCCGAAAATGCTCTCGAATCCGCCGGAATCGGTTGTCGCCTATAATGCGATTCCGACGGAAGGCGGTTTGCCTTTCTTTTTTCCGCTTAATCCGCTGATTTTTCTAATTTCTCTGGCAGCGGCGTTTCTTGGCTGGAAATGGGCGCGGCGATCAAGAAAATGGCTTGTTTTAACGACGGTAATCGGTTTCGGCGTTTGTCTGGTGCTGATTCTGTATCTCGCGCCGCTCATCGGCAGCATTTCCGTTGATGCGGGAAGCGCGCCAGCCGCCGAAATAATCGCCCGCGCCGAAGCATGGAGATTTGGCAACCGGATTCGCTTGTTTGTCGAATTCATCGGCTTTGTTCTGTCAATTCTGGCTTTGCGCGTTTGGTCGGTCGAATCGGCAAACGGAAGCATGATCAAATAAAAAGAATTAAAGGAGAAATTTTCTATGAACCACTTGAAACATCCGTTTATTAAAATCGCGGGCGTCTGCTCGATTCTCGCCCCGACAGTTTTAATCATCGGAGATTTATTGCCTGTGATAGCCGATTTGAGGTTTGAATGGACAATCGCTCTTTGGCTCGCATTCGTGTTATTCGTTCCGGCTATTTTCGGTCTCACGTTTCTATTGTTTGAAAACGGAAGTCGGTTAGCGCTGGTTGGCGGGATGATGGCTTTTTTCGGAGCGATGGCTGGCGCGAGCATGCAGGTCTTGTTCAGAGTCTATGCCGTTCTCGCAGAGCGCGGCGCGGATCAGACGGCGGAGCTTTTGCGCGGCACGTTTAAGCTCATTGCCACGACGCAAATGATCGGTATTTTCTTTCCCATTGGCTTGATTCTGCTTGCAATCAGCATTTACCGGAGCAGAATTTTTAATTCGGCGATTCCGTTTCTGCTCGCCGGAGGCGCGATTCTGTTTCCCGTCGGTCGCATCGCCGGACTCGTACCTGCCGTTTTCGGCTCAGGCGTTTTGCTTTTGGCGGCTTTCGGTTTGATCGGCTGGCACATTTTGTCGAAAGACCGAACTCGGCTTTCCGAAACCGAATTGGCGGGAGCAAATTAAGCGGTTTTCAGAGAAGTGAAATCTGCTCGCCGGGAAACATAATTGTCCATTCTGCTTTGTCCATTTTGAATTGTCTGATAACTTAATTCTGGAAATTTGAAATGGACAATTCGCCGCTTTTGCCGTTTGCAATTCTTTGAATTCGCTCCAAAACATAACCCGGTTATATTTCGTTGCACCAAAAAGTAAATTCCCTGCACTCTTTCGTATAACCCGCTAAACAGGGCTTAATCACGAGTTTCTCAATCGCAAAACGCCTCATTTTACAAGCATTTAATTAAATTCAATAACATTTTTATTCTTTTGAGAGCCGATAATTTTTATTGATTCAATCTTGAAAAAGCACAACTTTTTCTGATGGCACACGTCTTGCCCTAAGCCTCGCCGTCGTTTCGGAAATGCTGTTATTAAACAGCCTGAAACAAATCTTTGATTAACATTTTTGCGGTATACGCAATTAAATTTTTTCCCGAAAGTTTAGGAGGTTATATGGAACAATTGGTAGTAGTTTTGATGACTTTGGCATTTACATTTACAGGCATCGTCCCGGCGCAGGAAAATCCGCGCCCGCGTGTTTACATCGAAGAAAGCGAGTCGTGGGAGGTCGAAAGCGATTCGATTTTCAGCAGCACCGACAAAAAAGGTCGCGTCACCATCAGCGGTGGCGGCACAAAAGGCGGAGCCAAGCCGCGCACAGCCGAAACGATGAAACGGTTTAACGAACAATGCAAAGGCTGCATCGTCACGATGTACAAAGACAAAGCTGATTTTATCGTTTTGCTCGAACACGAAGGCGGCAAAGATTTATTCGACAAAGACAATAAATTAGCCGTTTTTAACAAAGAAGGCGATTTGATTGCCAGCGGTTCTTTCAGCCGCCCGCGAAAAGCCGTCGAAACCGCCTGCAATGCGATTGAAGAGGAGTTTCGCAGACAAAAGAACGTTTCGCAGAACAATCCGAACAAATAAAAAAATGGTTTTCAAAAAAAGAAAGCCTCAGCTTTAATAAAGCTGAGGCTTTCTTTTTTTTTCGGTTGATGTTTTATTCCTCATCCTGACGCAGTTTTTCCAGCACGGAAAAATCTTCAAGAGTCGTCACGTCGCCCGCAACGTTTCCGCTTGCGGCAAGCTCTCGCAAAAGGCGTCGCATAATTTTGCCCGAACGGGTTTTCGGCAAAGTGTCTGTGAAACGAATATCATCGGGTTTTGCCAAAGAGCCGATTTCTTTGGCGACGTGAGCGCGCAATTCGTTTTTGAGTTCTTCGCTGCCCTTTCTGCCGCCTTCGAGCGTGACAAAAGCCGAGATTGCCTGACCTTTTAATTCGTCGGGTCTGCCGACGATGGCGGCTTCGGCTACGGCTTCGTGCGAAACCAGCGCGCTTTCGATTTCAGCCGTTCCCAAACGATGACCGGAGACGTTGATTACGTCGTCAACTCGCCCCATAATCCAGAAATAACCGCGCGAGTCGCGCCGCGCGCCGTCGCCCGCAAAATAAACGCCGGGAATTTCCGACCAATATTGTTTTCGATAACGCTCGTCATCGCCCCAAATCGTCCGCAGCATTGAAGGAAACGGTTTTTTGACGACGAGATAACCGCCTTCGTCAGTGCCGACTGATTTCCCTTCTTTGGTCATAATGTCAATGACAACGCCGGGGAATGGTCTTGTTGCAGTTCCGGGAACTGTCGGAGTCGCGCCCGGCAGCGGCGAAATCATAATTCCGCCGGTTTCGGTCTGCCACCAGGTGTCAACAATCGGACATTTTTCTTTGCCGATAACTTTGTGATACCACATCCACGCTTCTGGATTAATCGGCTCTCCGACGGTTCCGAGCAGTCTTAAGCTGGACAAATCGTGTTTTAAAGCCCATTGCTCGCCCCATTTGATAAAAGCTCGAATCGCGGTCGGCGCGGTGTAGAAAATGTTGACGCGGTGACGCTCGATAATGTCCCAAAAACGGTCGGGCGAGGGATGATTCGGCGCGCCTTCGTACATCATCACGGTCGCGCCGTTTGCAAGCGGTCCGTAAACGACGTAAGAATGTCCCGTCACCCATCCGATGTCAGCCGTACACCAGTAAACGTCTTCGTCTTTTAAATCGAAAACCAATTTCGTGGTTAGGGCGACCTGAGTCAAATAGCCGCCCGTCGTGTGCAAAATGCCTTTCGGTTTTCCGGTCGTGCCGGAAGTGTAGAGAATATAAAGCGGATGCTCGGAATCCAATTCTTCCGCCGGACAATTAGCATCAACAATTCCCATCATTTCGTGCCACCAATGGTCGCGCCCGATTTGCATTTTGATTTCGGATTTGGTGCGCTGATAAACAATCACGTTTTCGACCGTCGGACATTCCTGAACGGCTTTGTCAACCGCCGTTTTCAAAACGACTTCAGAACCGCGACGAAATCCGCCGTCGGCTGTGATAACCAATTTGCAGCCGCAATCGTTAATCCGGTCGCGGACAGCATCGGCGGAAAAACCGCCGAAAATCACGGTGTGAGTCGCGCCGATGCGCGCGCAGCCGAGCATCGCAATTGCCAATTCCGGGACCAGCGGCATATAAAGCGCCACGCGGTCGCCGGTTTTAACGCCCATTTTCTTTAAAACGTTGGCGAATTTTGAGACTTCGGCGTGAAGCTGCTGATAAGTCAAAGTTCGCTGGTCGCCCGGTTCGCCTTCCCAGATAATCGCGGCTTTGTTTCGACGCCAGGTTGAAAGATGACGATCAAGGCAATTGTAAGAGGCGTTGATTTTGCCGCCGACAAACCATTTGGCGTGCGGCTCTCGCCATTCGAGAATTGTGTCCCAATGACGAAACCAATGAAGATTATGCGCCTGCGACGCCCAAAATCCTTCCAAATCGGCTTCGGCTTCGGCATACATTTGCTCGTATTCTTCAAAGCTCTTGACGTGCGCTTTTTGGGCAAATTCGTGCGGCGGCGGAAAAACTCGATCTTCGTGTAAAACCGATTCAATGGCGATATTTTGTTCGGACATATTTTTCTCCAAATTTTAAACAACGAAAAATTAAAACGCTGAAAATGTTATCGTAAATTTTCTTTTTGGGGTAAAACATTTGCGGCTTGCAAAAATTTAAAATGTTTTTTTCCACCTTGACGAAGCCGCTCGGACTTACTTAAGATATGCTGTGTTTTCAGATTAATACACTGAAACACAGCATATCTTTCGCTAAAGGCAGTCGCCGCCTTTATTCAAACAAAAACTCAAACTCTGAATTTCTCATTTTCAAAGGCTTTTTCGAGTGTAAAATTTTAAAAATCTCGAAATCTTTATAAATTTTCTCCGCTTATCGAGCCTAAAGAAATAAACCGAATATTTTCCGATTTATTCCGATAACAAAATAATAAATACAGTTTTGGCAGCCCCCGGTTCACAAAACAGCTTTGCAGCGAATTTAACTCAGATTGAAAAAAGAATCGAAAGAAGATGAAAAAAATGCTGTCCCGCATTCTCTTGGCAGGTGTGTTAGCCTCGCTAGCTTTTATTTATTCTCCTGTTTTAGCCTCGATGCGAGGCGTCGAGAAATCAATTACAGCGCCGATTGAGCTACTTTATGTAAACGGCGTAGAGGACGGATTTAAAGGAATTGTTGACGAAACGCAAATCTACAACCGCGCCTTTTCCGCGTCCGAAGTAGCGGCAATCCATGCCGCCGGAAGCGCGGGCGTTTGTTCTAACGCGGTTTTTACCAATCTAAATCCAAACGGCAAAATCGCTTTTACCAGCAACCGCACTGGAAACTGGGAGATTTTTATGATGGACTCTGACGGCTCGAATCAAACAAACCTCACGAACAGCGCAGCGCTTGATTTTGATCCGGCGTTCTCGCCCGACGGCAGCAAAATTGCCTTTACGAGTCACCTAGACAATGATGACATTTATGTAATGAACGCCGACGGGTCGAATCAAATTAGATTAACTACCGATGATACTAATGATAACGTACCAAGCTGGTCTCCCGACGGCACGAAAATTGTTTTTTCCAGTCGGCGCACCGGCTACGGTGACATTTATCTGATGAACTCGGACGGCACAAATCAAATGAGATTGACTACGCACGTCGCAGTTGACTACGCTCCGAAGTTTTCGCCCGACGGCTCGCGCATTGTGTTTTATAGCAATCGCGACGGCAAGTATGAAATTTATGTGATGAATGCGGATAGCTCGAATCAAACCAGATTAACGGACAATCCGGCGGATGACGGTTTTCCGGCATTTTCGCCCGACGGCTCGAAAATCGCTTTTGTCACAGACCACAACGGCAACCATGAAATCTTTGTGATGAACGCCGACGGCAGCAATCCGGTCAATCTCACAAACAATTCGGCTGGTGATTATTATCCGGCGTGGTCGTCGGACGGCTCGAAAATCGCTTTTGAGACAAACCGCGACGGCAACTCTGATATTTACGTAATGAACGCCGACGGCACAAATCCAACTCATTTGACCAATAACTCGGCGATTGATTCCCGCCCGTCTCGGCAGACCGTCGGAAACGGTGTGACGATTGCGCCCGCGAGCAACTTCAACATAACTTTCAACAACATCACGCAAGCGGGCTACACCGCCGCCGTGCCTTTGAGCGCGACGCAGCTTCCCGCTTTGCCTGCACGCTATAGTCTGACTTCGCCTGTGGCTGCTTACGACGTTCGCACTTCCGCTGCTTATTCCGGCAACATTACAGTCACTTTTCAAGTGCCGAACGTCCCGCATTCTCAAATTTGCTACCGACTGCGTTCATTGCACTTTGAAAACAATTGGACTGACGATAATAACGCCGCGCCCATTTATAATGCCGCAACGAAAATCTGTACTGTTTCTCAAACCGTTTCGAGTCTCTCGCCGTTTGTCGTCGCACAAATGACTGCGCCGACAGCGGCGTCAGTTTCGGTTGGCGGGCGAGTTCTGACGGCAGAGGGACGCGGCATCCGTAACGCTCGCGTGACTCTGACAAATTCAGCCGGAGAAACGCGCATTCTGCTAACCGGAGCAGTCGGCAATTATCGTTTTACGGACGTTCCGGTCGGTGAAACCTACGTTATCAGTGTCGCGACAAAACGATTTACGTTCGCCGCGCCAACGCAAACCTTGACACTTCAAGAAGAACAAAACGATGTAAATTTCACGGCTTACAATTAGCCGGAAATCGGAACCGCATTTTTTAAAAGGCGAGGTTTAAAAACCTCGCCTTTTTTTTAGATTTCCGATTTGAAAACTACAACGGACGCTCATTCGGCGGGGTTTCGTTGAATTCGTCCCACATCCGCATGTTATGCGTTTCGGGCAGCATTACCGAGCCAATCAGAAACGTGATTCCGGCGACGATCATCGGGTAAACGAGACCGGCGTAAATAT
This sequence comes from Pyrinomonadaceae bacterium, assembly GCA_036387315.1. Taxonomy (GTDB): domain Bacteria; phylum Acidobacteriota; class Blastocatellia; order Pyrinomonadales; family Pyrinomonadaceae; genus JALZCH01. The sequence goes on along the minus strand of DASVTY010000047.1, from coordinate 10,831 downwards.
TGCCCGTGTAAGCGCAGGCAAACAGCCCGATGGTCGGGAGCAGACCGCCGAAAACTCCGTTGCCGATATGATACGGCAGCGACATCGAGGTGTAGCGGATTTTTGCCGGAAACGCTTCGACTAAATAAGCTGCAATCGGCGCGTAAACCATTGTCACAAACAACATTTGAATAAAAATCAAGAGCGTCAGCATCGTTACGTTCGGCGTTGTCGCCGCTGCTGCGGGCTGATTATCCGCCGTCACCGGAGTTATTTTCGGCTCGCCGGTCACGGCATCCGGGATTGAATGAATCGCCGCGACATTGTTTCCGGCGTAACGAACCATCCCGTTATAAATTGGCAGATAACAAATCACCGCGAGCAAACAGCCCGCCATCATAATTTTCTTACGCCCGATTTTATCCGACAGCCACCCGAAGAAAATAAAAAACGGAATTGCCAGCAAAATCGCTCCTGCGATGATGTAACTGGCTGTTTGACGCTCGATTTTTAAAATCGTCTGCATATAAAAAAGCGCGTAAAATTGTCCGGTGTACCAGACGACGCCCTGCCCGGCGGTCGCGCCGAAAAGTGAAACAAGAACGCGGCGGCGGTTTTCGGGATTCATAAAAGCGTCAACGAGCGGTTTCGACGAAGCCATTCCGGTCGCTTTGATGTGCTGGAAAACCGGCGATTCTTTCATTCTCAACCGGATGTAAAGCGACGCCAGAACCAGCACAATCGAGATGATAAACGGAAGCCGCCAGCCCGCGAAAAAGCTGTCAGCGCCAAACGCTTCTTTCGACATCGAATTTTGCAGCCCGATAATAACCGCCAGCGAAATCAGCAAACCGAGCGAAGCCGTGATTTGAATAAAGCTCGTATAAAAACCGCGCTGCGCGTCCGGGACGTGTTCGGCGACGTAAACGGTCGCGCCGCCGTATTCGCCGCCAAGAGCCAAGCCCTGCAAAATCCGAATGAGAATCAACGCAACCGGAGCAGCCCAGCCGATTTGGCTGTAAGTCGGCAAAAAACCGACCGCAGCGGTCGCGCCGCCCATAATCAGCAACGTCACGAGAAAAGCGTATTTACGCCCGACAAGATCGCCGATGCGCCCGAAAAACAACGCGCCGAATGGACGCACGATGAAGCCGACCGCAAACGTCAGCAAATACATAATCAACGCAAAAGTGTCGTTGCCCGGCGGGTAAAAAAGCGGCGAGATGATTGTGGCGAGGCTGCCGAAAATATAAAAATCGTACCATTCGATCACGGTTCCGGCGCTCGAAGCGCCGATTACCTGCCAAATTTGCCCTTTGCTAAGTTCCCGACTAACAGGAACGCTCGCGGGCGATTGCATTTTTAGTTCTTCTGCCGACATAGACATTTTTTCGCGTTATTTATCAATCCAAAAATTGTCGCAGCGTTTCCGGTAAAAGCGTATTTCGCCGCGTTGCGAAATGTTTTGCAAAATTTCTGCAATTAAAATTGCGAAAAGCCCGAATTCGGCTGCGCTCCGAAAACCGGCGGAGGAGGCGGCAGATGTTGTGCGAAATTATTCGGTCTGCCGAAGACGCGCAAGTAAGCTGCGAAATTTGCCGCCATTAGAATCGGAACCACAAAGAAAATCCCGACGACGCAGAGCAGGGCACCGGCAAGAACAATTAATCCTTCAATAATAAATAAACCGATGAGCGGGAAAAAGTTGCGCAAACCAGCTCGGACGCTTTGGGTTATCGCCTCGACCGCAGAAGCATTTCTCACGGCGATAAGCTGATAAATAAAAAACATCAACGCACCGAAAACAAGCGAAAAAATCAGATAAAACAGCGCAATCGCCAAAAAGGCGGGAATCAATGTTTGAAAAATTTTCGGGTCAAACTTGCCGCCCGGCGCAATCACGTCGGCTCCGAACCGGGAAATTCCAAAGACAAATCCAATCAGCACAGTCGTAACGCCGATGACAAATTGAAACAGCGTAAAGACGAGCGCCACAATAAAACAAGGCTGAAAAAATTTAAAGCCCGCAAATAAATCGCCGAATTCGGGCGCTCCGCCGCTCGCTTTGCGCGACAGCGCGACATAAATGCCGCAAGTCAGAAGAGCGGAAAGCAGAATTGTCACCAAATTTGAAATGATGCTAAAGGCTTGCGCGATAAGCTGCGGAACGAGAACTGATGCGGCGTTTGCGGGCGTTCCCGCCGAAACAGCGACGATTCCGCGCGAGACGATTTGCGAAATCGCTCCGACTACTCCGCCGACGGTCGCCGAAACGACAATAACTATCAAAGTCATCACCAGCGTCATTCCGAAAAACAGCCAGTAATCGCTTTTTATTAAAGCCCAGCCCTCCGACACCGCTTCGGTCGGGTGCACCGATCCTGATTCGTATTCCATTAATTTTCTCCGTTTAAAGTATTAGTCAGTGTATGCTCTATTTATCCGGTTGAGCGGCGAGATTCTAACACGAATTTTGCATCTTGCGCGCCGGAAATGTTTATCACTAACAAAGTGAGCCGGGAGCGGAACTTTTTTTGTAGAAACGGCGTAATTTCATTTTGACAAAATGTTTTGTCGTTTTAAGATTTAGTCAGTTGCCGAAAAGAGGATAAAGGTGGCAGCAGCACAAGCATTGATGATTGATTCAGGCGCAGAATTAGTTCGCAAGTGTCGTGCAGGCGACGGCGCGGCTTGGGAGGAAATCGTTTCGACCTATTCGCGCCGGATTTTTAATCTCGCGTATCGCTTTACGTCGAACCGCGACGCGGCGGAAGATTTGACGCAGGAAGTTTTCGTGCGAATTTATCGTACGCTCGACCAATTCGATCAGCGGCAGGGCGATTTGCAAAACTGGCTGATGCGTCTGGCGCGTAATTTAATTATCGACGATTATCGCCGCCGCCAGCGTAATCCGCAGGACGCGCACGCCGAAGACGTTGAAGATCACGCTTTTCACTTGCCGTCGGTGACGGCTTCGCCGCAGCGCGAGATGGAGCGGCGCGAGCTTTCCGTGCAGGTGCAGGAAGGCATTGATAAATTGCCGGCGGATTTAAGAACGTGCGTTATTTTGCGCGATATTGAAGAGCTTTCGTATCAGGAAATCGTTGATTTATTAAAGATTCCCGAAGGCACTGTAAAATCGCGAATTAATCGCGGGCGCATCGAGCTGGCGAAAATACTGCGCCGGATGCGCGTCGTCGCGATGACGTAAACGAAATGATGGACGAGAAACGATGAATGATGAATAATTTTGAACCGATTTATATTTTTAATGAAAGCGAGAGGTGGATTTCAGAAGATGAATTCATCATTCATCATTCGTAATTCATACTTTTTTTCACGGGGACAAACAATGTAATGACGGATAATTTACTTTGCAATCAATTTGAAGATTTATTGACCGACTACCTCGACGGCGCGTTGGAAAAGGGGACGAGTCGCGCAGTGGCTGCTCACGCCTTGCGTTGTCCGATGTGCCACGCGCTTTTAAACGAAGTAAAGCTCACTATCCAGTCTTGCCGCGAAGCGGAAGCTCCCGCGCCTTCCCTGCAAATGGAAGCCAGAATTCTGCAAATGACACATCCCGAATCGGCGATGTCGTGCGGGCAATTCGAAGAGCTTTTGACTGAATATCTCGACGGATTTTTGCCCGCTGCCGTTTTCCATCGCTGGGAACGCCACGCTTATTTGTGCCAGAGCTGCACGGATTTGCCCGGCGAAGTCGTCCGCAGCATCGCCGTCTGCTACACCGCAAAAGCCGATGAATTGCCGATTCCCGCTGGTTTGCACGCGCGAATTTTACAAGTCACTTTGGGAACGGAAAAAGCCGCCGAAGTGCGGATGCCGCTCGTTGAACAAATCAAACAAGCTCTGCGCGATTTTCTAGCGCCGATATTGCAGCCGGTTTTGACTCCGCAATTCGCATCTGCCGCGACGATGATGCTGCTCGCTTTCTTTTTATTCACCAGCTCCTCTTCTGACGGCAGCTTTTCGAGCGTTTTAAACACCGGATACAAAATGGCTGAACAAACTTACGCGCAAGGCGCATCAGTCGTCGGCGCGAATATCGCCGAACCGATCAACGAACAAAACGGAAACAGACAAATCATTGTTCAACCGGCGGGAGGCGGCGAGCAAAACTAATGACAAACTCCTGCGCTTTTCATCCGCATAATTTCGCCGCCGTGCAGTGTAATAGCTGCGGGCGCGGACTGTGCCCGGCTTGCGACCATCGCGTTAAAGGCTTTCCGTTTTGCGCCGATTGCATCGTTTCGGGCGTCGAGCTTCTTCGATTGCATCAACAAAATCCGGGCGCCGGGGTCGGAGAGCGGAAAATTTCGCCGATAATTTCAGCCGTTTTATCGCTTTTCTGTCCGGGTTTGGGCGCGGCGTACAACGGTCAAACCGCCAAAGCAATCGTTCATTTCGCGTTTTTCGTCAGCTTGTTTCAAATGGCGATTTTGACTAACGGAATGGCGATTTTCGTTTTCGGGTTTTTGGGAATGTGGCTGTTCGCGGCGGTTGACGCCTGGCGAATGGCGCGCCTGATTCGCGGCGGGTTAAAATCGGGCGCGGCGGAAGATTTGTGGATGCAGAAACTGATTGCCAAACCTCTCGTCTGGGCGATTGCATTTATCACGCTCGGCACAATGTTTTTTCTGCATACAACGCTCGGTTTTCGGCTTCCGGTTCGTGAACTGCTGCCGCTTCTGCTTGTCGGTCTCGGCGTTTACTGGCTGATCGGATATTTTAAAGCCAAAAAAGAACCGAAAGAAGAATATGATTTCAGCGCCAGAGTCGTGCGCGGAAATTTTCCGACCGCAACAAATTTTAATTCGGCAACAGAAGAGTTTCCGACTGTTGTTTCAAACCAGGCGTCCCGGTTTCAGAGATAAATTTGAAAACCGGGCGTGAAAAAGTTTATTCTGATTTTGAAAGTTTGGGAGTTATAAATTATGAATATGGGATTTTTAAAAACTGCGGGAGTTTTGGGCAGCCTCTTAACGCTAATCGCTTTGATGATCGCTTTCCTGCGTCAATTGATTGATTTGGTGGGTTTTATGATGATGGCGGTCAAATTGGTTTTGTTTCTCGGTTTTATCGGATTATTCCTTTTTATCTGTTTGGTTGCTTATCGCACTTTCCGCGAGCGAAAGCGCGAGCGCGACGAAGTTTAACTTTTTTATTTTTGCAAGAAAAAAGGCGGGATACACATCCCGCCTTTTTTCTTTTTTATGAATGAAGCTTTAGAGCGGTTATGGAATCAGTGTCCGGTTAGCATCGCTCAGTACCGCGAACGGTAGTGAGCGGGTTTGTTAATTGACCCGCTCACTACCGTTCGCGGTACTGAACCGTATTGCAATGTTGATTCGTTCTAGAAATCAAAGCGAATGCCGAGTTGAAGCTCGCGATTGTAGCTCGAATTGAAAGTAAACGAAGGCGAACCGGAGACGAAAATGCGCGGAGTGGCAAAGTTCGTCGTTTGCGTTAAACGACCTCCGCCGGTCGTGGCGAAGCTGTAAAGCCCGTTGTTGACCGATTGCACGTTTGAACGGTTGAAGACGTTGAAACCTTCGGCGAAAAGCGATAAACGATAGCGCTCGCCGAAACGAATGATACGTCCGAGACGAAGATCAAGCTGATAAGTGGGCGGCGTCGAAAATTGATTTCTCTTCGTTCCGGGCGCGCGGTCGTTCGCTGTGTTGCCGTCGTTGTTCGGGTCGCCGGAAACAGCCGCCGAATAAGCGATGCCCGATTGCGCTGTAAAGATTCCGGTAACGAGATAATCGCTCAATAATGCGCGAACGATTTTATTATCGCTGTATTTAAATGTTCCCGTTTCGTAAACCGGGCTGAAGATAAAGCGATGTCGCACATCTAAATCAGACCGTCCGTATTCGCCAGACAAATCAAATTGATTCTCGGCAATTTTCGCATCGTCGCTGCCGACGACAACCGAAGTCTGGTCGGGCTTGTCGTCTTTTGCTTTTGACAGGGTGTAGCTGGTATTGAATTGAAAATGATTGGCGAAACGCCGATTTAATTCAAATGACAAGCCCTGATAGAAAGAATTGGCGGTGCTTTCGTAAACGCTGATGCGCTGAAATGCCGGTATCGGGCGCGCCGCCGGAAATCTTTGAATGGTCAAAGATTCTGATGTTTGTGTCGTGCCGCTAAAAACCGGAACAGTTGTCGGAACGGGAGCGGACAAATTCGCATTTCGAGTGCGCGTCAAATCGTCGCCGCGGAAAAGCGTGTATTGCACCGAAAAAGTCGTGTTCGCAAAAATCTCGCGCTCAAATTGCACGCGGGCTTGATGCGTGAATGGCTGTTTGTAGTTTTTGTCGAACAGGTAAAGATTGATCGGCGCAAGCGCAACGCCGGTCGGAACGCTTGAGAAAATATTCGGATAAGTCGGGCATAAAGCGGGCGAAGTCGTGCAGTTAATATCAATTGCCACAACCTGAATGCCGTTTTGCGAGTGCGCCGTTCCCGTCAGAATCGCGGTCGTGCGGGCATAAAACATTCCGTAACCGCCGCGCAGAACGGTTTTCGGGTCGAATGCGTAACTGAAACCTAAGCGCGGCGCGATGTTGTTTTTGTCTTTCGGTTGAAAGCCGGTGTCAAAACCCGCCGCAAGCAACGCAGGATTCGGATTTTGGATCGGCGGTTTGGCAATTGATTGGTAATCGTAGCGCAAACCGAGATTGAGAGTAAGATTCGGCGTGGCTCGCCAATCGTCCTGCACAAAAAATCCGTATTCCGAATTGTTCGGGTGCGTTGTGCCACCCGTTGTTCCCGCGCCGGGAAAACTTTGACGATAGCGCGAAGGCGTATTGGCGGCTAAAGCCGCGTAGCTCGTAAAAGTGTAAGCGCCGCTGAAAAGCCCCGGAAAGAAGTTGAAAATGCGGTCGAACAATAAATCAGCGCCGTATTTAACCGTGTGATTACCGCTGATATAAGTTTGACTGTCAACAAACTGATAGCGCGTCACGGTCGTTTCGCGCGGGCTGAAATTGTTGCGCCCGAAGAGAAAAGTTCCGTCGTTAATGCCGCCCGCGTTTGCCGTTACGGCGACTTCGGGCGTGTCCGAATTTGCCAGTCCCGGTTCTTTGTCGCGCGAGAACTGAAAGCGAAGCTCGTTAAACCAGGTCGGCGATAATGTCGAAGTCCAGCTCGAAGAAATCGTGCTGGTTTTGACGTTGCTGTTGCCGGTGTGCTCCAGCGCGCTCAAAGTGCCGGAACTTTCCAGATTTGTGCCGGTGAAATTCTGCTGATTAAATCTGACCCAGACTTGATTCCGCTCGTTGATATTGAAATCGGTTTTGAGCAGAAACGTATCCTGCTGGCGGTTGACGTTATAGGAAACAATTTTCGGTCCGAGCAGAGTTTGGATGCTCGCCGGGGCGAACGGCAGCGAACGAACTACAACCGGATTCGGTAAATCCGAACGTTGACCTTCGTAAGCGCCGAAGAAAAAGATTCTGTCTTTTTTAATCGGTCCGCCAAACGTGCCCCCGAATTGATTGATTTGTCCGGCGGGACGAGCGCGACCAGCCGCGACTAAAACCGGCGAACGGGCGTTGAGCGATTCATCACGGAAATATTCGAATGCGCTGCCTGTAAATCTATTCGTTCCGCTTTTTGTCACGACGTTGATAACCGCGCCGGCGGCGCGTCCGAATTCCGCCGAAAATCCGTTCTGGTTGACTTGAAACTCCTTGACCGTATCAACCGAAAATTGCGACGGCGCGCGTCCCGAACCGGTGCGTCCCGATGATTGTCCGAAAAAGGTGTTGTCGCTGCTCGTGCCGTCAATCTGCAAACTGTTGAGCGTTCCTTTCTGACCGCCGACGGCTAAATCCCCCGAGCGATTCGGGTCGCGGACAATGCCCGGAGTAAGCGTTACGAAATCCAGGAAATTACGCCCGTTTGTCGGCAGATTGATAATTCGACGCTCTTCAACAGTGGAAGAAATTGATGTACGAGTGGCTTCCACGCCTCCGCCCGTGTCCTGCACATCCACGACGTTAACGCCGGAACCTACGCTCAAAGCAATTTCAAGCGTATTTTTGGCTCCGACCGTTACCCGGACGTTTTCGTAACTTGCGCTGGAAAATCCCTGACTGGCGGCAGTAACTACTTTGTAAGTTCCGGGCTGCAACAGCGGCAAAACAAAATTGCCCTCTTCATTTGTATTTACCGACTTTTCAAAACCCGTGTCCTGATTTGTCGCGGTCACGGTTACATTAGCAACAGCCGCGCCGTTCGGATCAACTACGCGCCCTTCGATGTTTCCTGTCGTTGATTGCGACTGCGCCGATGAAATGTCGCTCAATGCAAACACGGATAAGGCGACAAACAAGATTGCCTTGAAAGAAAAGCTGTTCATATATTTCCTTTTTTTAAAAGTTTTGGTTATAAAGGCAAAACTTAAGGATTGGATTCAAACGTTTTGCCGAGGCTGGAATCTTATGCCAATTTCGTCCGGCAAGCAAATGCAGAATGAAGATATTTAAGTTAAAACGAAGTTAAATTTTCTCGCCTTCAATCCAAGCCGAACCGTCAGCATAAAATTCTTTTTTCCAGATTGGAACGGTTCGTTTTAATTCTTTGATAATCCATTCGCAGGCTTCAAAAGCGGAGCGGCGATGGGGCGCGGCGACCGCAATAACAATGCTCGTTTCGCCGATTTCAAGTCGTCCCAAACGATGCACAATTGCGACGTGCGCGATTTCAAATTTTTCGCGGGCAAGTGCGCCGAGCTTTTGCATTTCCGCCAAAGCCATCGGCTCGTAGGCTTCGTAAACGAGATATTCGGTTTGTTTCCCTTTCGTCCATTCGCGGACAAAACCGTCGAGCGTCACAATCGCGCCGCACGTCGGCGGCACGACTTGCCGGGCAATTTCACCGACATTCAACGGCTCAAAAGTTAATTTAAAAATTCCCGTCTCAGTACGGATTTCATCAGACTTTGGACTTTCGCCGCTGCCGCCGGAAACGGGCGGGAAAATCGCCAATTCGTCGCCGTTCTGAATTATTTCGTCGCCGCTCGCATAAGCTTGATTGACTGCGAAAAGCAAAGATTTACCGAACTTTTCCGATAAAGCCGAATATGTTTGCAGAATTTCCCGAAAAGCGGCGGCGGCGGAAATTTGCGGCGGCAAATCGAATTCGATTGCATCCGCGCCGACAATTTCTTTTGCCGCGCCGAAAAATAAAACCGTAACTTTCATTCAAAATCAATTCGCTTTTTGCCGTGACCGTTGGTTTGCGCGAGCTTGCTCATTTTGGCGCGCTCTTCGACGGTTTGGACGGCTTGAGCGAGAAAATCGTGCAGGCGTTTAAGCCGCTCGCCGGTGGAACGCATTGCGAGCATCTCGTATTTCATCTTGATGTCGAAATCAATCGCCGCTGCGACGAAAAACGATAGATGTTCGGGCGTAATTTCCGGCAAATCTGGCAATTCGCCGCGCGTCCCGGCGATGTCGCGCGTGCCTTGTGCGACGCGGAGAAACAAATCTTTAACTGCTTCGGCGCGTTGTTCTAAAAACTCTTCGTCTTCTTCGTCGTCTTCAAAATACGAAACTTCGCCGACAAAATAAGAATCTGCGGTCTCCGCGTAATCATCGAGTCGAAAACGAACGATGCCGACCGTTAAAATGTTCGAGCGTCCGTCTTCGAGCGGCTGAATCTGGCGCACTTCGGCGACGCAGCCGAGAGTGCCGATTTCAGGTCTGGTCGCCTCGGTTTCGCTCGCGTCCCAATAAGGTAAAGCGAATAAATTGTTCGTGATTTGAATGTCTGCGAGCATTTCGCGGTAACGCGGCTCAAAGATGTGCAGCGGGAGCGGCGTGCCGGGAAACAATACAACCGGCAACGGAAACAGCGGCAACCGCGTTATGCCGCGCACTCTGTCTAAAGCCTCGCTCATTTGATTTGTTCGTTGTTCGTCGTTCGTTGTTCGATGATTTTCTTTTCAACGAACGACGAGCAACGAACGACTATGCTTTCAAAGCAATCAACTCGTAAATTTTTTCCGGCGGCTCGTCGCTCAAAGCCAAGCGTTTTGCTCCGACCACGAGTTCAGCCATTTCTCGCGCGTTTTCCTTGTAACGATTATCGCGGGCGATTAAATCTTCAATCACGCGACGCTCGCGTTCTTCGCGCGTTGCGTTCTCGTCTAAATCAGCCGCAATTGCATATTCGACGGGCGCGGTGAAATTTTTCAAGCGAACGTGCAGTGAATTGGTCAGTTTTTGCGCCTCGGCTCGAATCTTGTCGGTTTCGAGCAAAGAATTTTTAAATCCGAGATGCCCGGTCAAACGAATCTCCAAAATCGGCGCCGGATTTTTCGATTCAATGTTGTGCGGCGTCACTTCGCGCTCGATTTGCGCCATCACGCCGTCAGTAATTTCTTCCGGTCTTTCAATCCCGGAAACGTCGAACGCGAGACGGTGAAACGGGCGCTGGACATAATCGCGCAAATGTTGTGCGTTGATTGCGCCGTCGTCGGAAACTTCGACCAGAAACGCGCCGCGTTCTTCGCGGTACTCGTCAATCGAAGTTACTTCGAGCGAGCCGGGATTAAAAGCCCAATTCTCAATCTCAAAACGCTTGTGCGTGTGTCCGAGTCCGACGTAATCGGTCAAAGATTTTAATTCTTTTAAATTCGTTAAAGTTAACGCCGGAATCGGATGCGTTTGATGTCCTTCAACGTCTGTGTGCAGCATCAAAATGTGAAACGCGCCTTCGCGCCGGTTTTCTTTGATCGCCGCCGTCAGCATCGGAATCGCCGTGTTTGCCGAAGCGCCGTACCAGGTCGAGCCGAAAATTCTCGCGTTTTTGATGT
>DASVTY010000046.1:0-19044 GCA_036387315.1 Pyrinomonadaceae bacterium | reverse complement strand
CAGAATCGCTTCTTCCAACCCCATCGAAAGCCAGGCGCGCGCTTCATTTGCTTCTTCGGTGTCGGCTTCGAGCTTTGCCGTGCGGGCTTTCCGGTCGTCTTCCGGCTCGCGGTCAATTGTTTTCAGATTCGGAAACTTCATCTCGAAAGTGTGACTCGCCGCCGCGCCGCGATTGAAGAAAATCGCAGTCTCCTCATTATTCGGGTCTTCGGTCGTAATTTCGATCTCGACTCCGTTTTGCAAATCCGGGCGAGTAGTCAAAGCACCGGGTTTTCCGTACTGCGGGATGACTTTGTAACGATAAATATGCGCCGGTTCGAGCGTATAATCGCCCCAGCGAAACTTTTGCAAAGGAGCCTGGTCGGTGGTCGCGAAATGCTGATCTTCTTTTAAAGGAACGCTCGGAAAATGCAATAAATTCGGCAACCATTGGGATTTTCTTTGATTTTCAGGCAACGGGTTTTCCGCCGTTCCCAAATCGGTTCGCTGAATTGAAAATCCGAGACATCCCTGACGTTTGTTTTCCTGCAAATCAATTGCCAGGATAGCGTTGCGCGTTCCGGCTATGACGCGCAGCGTTAAACCGTTTTTTGTCGTGCTGGCTCTCATTTCTTTCTCCTTTTGTCTTTCATCCGTTGAGTCGCCGATGGTCTTAAATTCGTCGAAATTATATTTGACACCGTTTGCTTGAGAGAAAACGGGTCTTGATTTAGCGACCGCCACAATTCAAAAGCCCTCTGATACAAATCTGACACCGACGATTGCTGATTTGCCAGCTCATCGGCGCAGCATACGAGCAAATATCTGAGAATATTGAAACATACTGTCGCCTGCCCGCAAGCTATCAAATTATTTAAATCTTTTTCGTCAAAAAACCAGAGATTTGTCGGATAATCTTTTGCTTTTGCAGCCGATTAGCGCAAAGTCTCGGACGGAATCAGATTCTTTTCGCACAGCCGCTCCGTAGCGGGCTTCATCAACGAGATTGTAAATCAGCTCGGAAAGCCTCTCATTCAAGCAATAATAACCGCAAACGGCGATCACCTAAAAGGCGAGACGAGCATAAACTTCCGCTGCGCCTTTGATTAAGCTCGGTTATGTGCGAACGGCTGCTTTTGTCGAGAGATTTTCAATCGCTTCGGCAACGGCGTTGTTCTCGCACAGGAATACATAAAGACGTATTGGCGTTAGATGTCATTAATATCTCGCGGAAGCCCGTGTAAGTTAAATGATGCCGAACAATATAGTCTTAAACTATAAAATCAGAATGCACATGGATACTATCATGACCCGCATAAGGTTATCGAGTTTTTTGCAACCGGACAGCCGCGTATTAAAGTTGCGCAACTCGACCCGGCAACTTATTTAAAGATGGTGGTAATGTGCCCATCCGAAACCTATAAAGCAGAAGCAATGCGAAAGATTGAGATGGTTAAATCAAAAGCGGGCTAATATGAAATCGAAAAGCTACATTTTTGGATACAGGTGATTTCCCTTCTGCTCTCTTTTGCTTGTAGGTTCTGATATAAAATCCCTTATAGCAAAGAGCTAAATTGTAATTTATGAACGAAGAAAACATTATCAATTCCTCCAAAGCTCCTGAGCCTGTGGGTTTGTATCCACACGCGCGACGCGTCGGGAATCTGTTGTTTCTGTCAGGCGTGGGACCGCGCGAACGCGGAACAAAGAAAATTCCCGGTGTTGAATTGGGCGAAAACGGCGAGATAATTTCTTACGACATCGAAGCGCAATGCCGTTCGGTGTTTCAAAATGTGCGTTATATTTTGGAAGAAGCCGGTTCAGGCTGGGAGAAGATTGTTGACGTGACTGTTTTTTTGACGAATATGCGCGATGATTTCCAAATTTACAATCGAGTTTACGCCGAGTATTTTCGAGAAAATCTGCCGTGCCGCACGACGGTTGAAATTAATTGCTTACCCACTCCGATTGCGATTGAACTGAAAGTTATTGCCACAATTGATTGAAACACAAATTAATATGTTGTTTTTTGCAGGATTTAAATTTCGGTAAAAATCAAAACAGAAATATGCCTCGAATGAGTAAGTCAATCAATAAGGATTTGTAACTTATTATTTTGAAACACCGGAATTTAGACTTTTAAATATTTAAAACATCTCTTTCATATCAATCTGACCGAGCCTTACCTCACAATCAAAAATCTAGTGGGCATTGATTTGACATCTCTTAATCAGCTTGATAAATTTGCGACAACTTCAGAAAATCAAAGGTTTCAACTTTTCCAACAGATTTTATCTTTTGAAATTCTAAATTCTAATAAGCAGACAATTCACTAATTGTTTCTATGCTTTTTTGAAGCTTGAACTTTCTGAAGTAAACGGAAATCGTTTTGCTAATTTGGTTAAGAAACAGTTGAAATATTAAACAATCAGCTATTTCAGTGAAACACATCCAATTAGCAACACAGATTTACACACAAATTCAAACCTTTAATTTGAATTTTACACTTTAGTTTTGGTAATTAACCGCGACTTTGGTTCAAACCGCAGTCACAAAAAAACAGAGGAAAATCTTTAATGAAAAAAATTACATTTTTAGTTCTTTTAGTAGCATTGATGGTTGGCGTTTCTGCTTCAACCAATTTAGTTAATCGTGCAGTTCAAGCAGCAGTAGATTGTGTAACAGAGGTCGTTACACCCGAAGATACAGTTGCTAATCGGTCGTTTACCGACACAACACCGTTGCCTGCCGGAACGCGGTGGGTAGAATACAATCGTGGAACCGGAACGGGAGACTTTGTAGTTGGACCCGGAACCCCGCCTGAGGGTATTGGTAGTTTTAAGACGGTAACGCCTGATGGTAATGCCAAAGTTACTTTATTTAATTATGAACATACCGGAACTAAGTTAGCAGACATAAATGCTCTTGGTTACGCTACTTATCGCGATACAAGTTCCACGGCAACAGTAAATCAAGTCCCTGCTATAAACATTGAAATTGACCGTAATGGAGGCACTCTCGAAACAGGTGACTATGCTGTATTAGTATTCGAGCCTGTATATAATACCTCTCAAGGACCTGTAGTTCCGGGTATGTGGCAACAATGGGATGCTTTTAACGAGGGCGAGGCTATTTGGTGGTCATCTCGTGCAATTCCCGGTGTTTGTGCATTTAGTTGTTTCGTAACTTGGGATGCGATTCTAGCTGCAAACCCCGATGCGACTATTGTTGGAGGTTTCGGAGTAAATCAAGGCGGCGGTAACGCTGGTTTGATTGCTTATAGCGACGCGCTGAAAATCGGAACTGCCGATAATTGCGTTACATATGATTTTGAGCCATATGAAGTTGCATCCTCGCAAGAAGGCTGTAAAAATGGTGGTTGGAAGACTTTGAAACGTGCTAACGGTTCTACATTCAAGAATCAAGGTGATTGCATTCAGTATGTTAATACCGGCAAGTAGTTAATAGCTGAAAAATAAAAAAGGCGCGGGCATATAAATTGTCCGCGCCTTTTTTATTTTTCTTGAAAAAACGCTTGAATCAACACAGTTTTCATTGAAAAGACAGCCGGATAATTAGCTCTGCAAATTTCAAATCCGATTAAGCTAAAAGTTAATGCTTTGATTATTTTTTTTCTGCCGCTAAAATCAATTTTATAATTACAAGAGGAGTGAAACAGATGAAACCGACAAAAGGATATGCAGTTCAGGGACCGGAATCGAAATTTGAGCCGTTTAATTTTGAACGCAGAGAATTAGGAGCGCGCGATGTGCTGATCGAAATTTTATATTGCGGCATTTGCCATTCCGATATTCACCAAGCGAGAAATGAATGGGGAAATTCCGTCTATCCGATGGTTCCCGGTCACGAAATTATCGGGCGCGTGGCGCAAGTCGGCGCGGAAGTTTCAAAATTCAATGTAGGCGATGTTGCCGGAGTCGGCTGTTTTGTGGATTCGTGTCGGACGTGCGAAAACTGCACGGACGGCTTTGAACAATTTTGCCTGAAGCAGATGGTTCCGACTTACAACGGCACGGAAATGGACGGAAAAACGCTGACTTTCGGCGGCTATTCCGCGCAAATTGTGGTTGATGAAGACTACACGCTCAAGATTTCCGCCAAAGAGAATCTCGCCAATATTGCGCCGCTGCTCTGCGCCGGAATTACGACTTATTCGCCGCTCAAACGTTTTAACGTTCGCGCCGGGCAGAAAGTCGGCATTGTCGGCTTGGGCGGTCTCGGACATATTGGAGTCAAGCTCGCCGTTTCGATGGGCGCTGACGTGACCGTTTTCAGCACATCGCCTTCAAAAGAACAAGATGCGCGAAATCTCGGAGCGCACAATTTTGTCGTAACAAAAAACCCCGAAAACATGGCTCCTCTGACTGGCAAATTTGATTTCATTCTAGACTGCGTTTCTGCGCCGCACGATCTGAATATGTATCTCAATCTGCTGCGCCGCGACGGAGCGTTGGTACTGGTCGGCGTGCCGGATAAACCCGCCGAAGTTTATGCATTTTCGCTGATTACAAATCAGCGAACGCTTGCCGGTTCATTGATCGGCGGCATTCGGGAAACACAGGAAATGCTTGATTACTGCGCTAAAAATAATATTACTTCGGATGTCGAAATAATTCCGATTCAGCGAATCGAAGAGGCTTACGAGCGGACAATCAAAGCCGATGTTCGCTATCGTTTTGTGATTGATATGCAATCGCTGGCGTAAAAGATTTAATCGCGGCTGGCGACGCCTTTTGCGCGAAAATTATTGACGGGATTGATTAAAAGATGACTAAATACGTGGCTTTTCTGCGAGGAATCAATGTCGGCGGTCGCACTTCGATAAAGATGGAGAGATTGCGGGAAGTTTTTGCTTCGCTCGGATTTCAAAATATCAGAACTTATATTCAAAGCGGGAACGTGATTTTTGAAACCGCTGAAACTGATGGCGATAAGCTCGCCGCCGAAATCGAATCAGCCGTTGAAAAAGATTTTTTCAAAACAAACGTGATGGTGCGTTCCGCCGAAGAAATCAAAGATGCGATCAAAAACAATCCATTTGCCGGTGAAGAATTCGACGAAAAACTTTTTCATCTCGTCTTTTTGTCCGAAAAGTTATCGGACGAAAAAGCCGAAATGCTTTTATCAAACAACCGCGAAACTGAAAAATTCGCCGTCAGAAACCGCGAAGTTTACTGCCTTTTGCGCGATGGCGTAGCAGACAGCTTGTTGGGCAAAAAATATATTGACAACAAACTGAAAACTCCTGCGACGGCGCGCAATTGGCGAACTGTCAATAAAATTTTAGAATTCTGATAAGAGGATTTTATTATGCCGATTCAAAGACCTTTTAATTTAAATCAATGGATTAACGAGCATCGTCATTTGTTAAAACCGCCGGTCGGAAATCAATGCGCTTACGACGCCGATGATTTTATCGTGATGGTCGTCGGCGGTCCGAATTCGCGCAAGGATTACCACTGGGACGAAGGCGAGGAATTTTTCTATCAGCTCGAAGGCGATATTACCGTCAAAATCCAGGAAGACGGCAAAGCCGTTGACGTGCCGATTCGAGAAGGCGAGATTTTCCTGCTCCCACCGCGCGTCCCGCACAATCCGGTGCGCGGCGCGAACACCGTCGGGCTGGTCATCGAACGCAAACGGCACGATGGCGAAAAAGACGGACTGCTGTGGTTTTGCGAAAACTGCAACGAGAAGCTTTACGAAGAATATTTTCAACTTGAAGACATCACGACGCAGTTTCAAGGCGTTTTCAAGCGCTTTTACGGCAACGAATATTTGCGAACCTGCAAAAACTGCGGCGCGATAATGCAGCCGCCTTCAGTTGTGAGTTAAATTTAGCTAACCAAAGATGATAGATGCAATCAAAAATAGAATTTATGATTTCTTCATTAAATCAAATGATTTTAATGGAATTCCATTAAGACAAATTTCAGATGAATTTGATGTTGAATATGAAGATTCAATTGATTTGATAAAAGAGCTAGTTAAAGACGAATCTGTTTCAATACAATCAAGCACAAATCCTCACATAATTAGAATCCAACATTATCCTATTGAAAGTCAGTTAGAAATTCTTGAAGATGCAAAGAAAATTGAAATAAGAGTAATTCAAAAAGTTGGAGAAATAACAATCGTCTCAGAAGATACAGAATTTCCCATTTGCCTATACCCGTCAAAAAAATATCTTGAAGAAAATAGAGATTTATCAGAATTTGAAAATGAAGTCTATACAAAACAACTTGCGTTAGGTGAGCCTCATTTGAAACCGATATTCTTTGAAATTGAAGTTTTAGAAAGGTATTCAAACGATCCAAGATTTGATTTTAACTTCAGTGATTATTCTGGAAGTATTTCTTGTAAATATGATGAGAATAATAATCCAATTGTAAGAGAAGAAGACCAAGTTTTTCTTCAGACGTTTGGCTTAGGTTTTGACTCAGATGATAATAGACTAGCTGTTGTTTACCTAAGATATTTAAAAGATTTGACAAGTGAGCATCAAATTTTCTGGAAAAGCAAAGAGATAAAAGAGGGTTGTAAAATGCTCCAGGAGTATCACGAAAATACTATTCAAGGAAGTTGGACATATTCATACTCCGTTTTTACAGGATTTATTGGAGAATTGAAATGCTTAAATGAGCTATCAGAAACAATCTTTGGCAAAAAAATATTTAGGAACAGTTTCGAGAATGAAAATCGTCCAAAAGAATTTACTTTCTTTTTTACACCAACATTAAAAAATTACAACGAATTCGTTTTGCTCCTCGATAAAATGATTTCCGATAACATCAACAAAGATTTTTTCAAAGGAGAAATTGAACTGTTCGACGTTAAAGAAATAGAAGAGGGTTTAGTTGAAAGAGTACCAAAAGGAACTTTAAGACTTTTTGAAGAGTGGCTACTATCTCAATACAATACTGGCAATCAAGAAATGATAAAAGATATATTTAAACCATTAAAAGAAGTCAGAAAAGAAAGGCAAAATCCAGCTCACAGAATTGATGAGAATATTTACGATAAAAAATATATAGAAAAACAAAGAGTAGTGATAAGTAAAGCATATTCTTCAATAAGAGCTTTTAGAGAAATATTTCAGCAATACCCAAAAGCAATAAGCGTTGAAATTCCTGATTGGTTAGATAATGGGAAAATCAAAATCTTTTAGAGGAAAGCATATCTGTAAAGGTTAAAACGGCAATATGGAAACACTCATACTGCGTTTTGCTAGACCTTTGTCAAAACCTATGCATATAGAAACACATTTGCAATGGCGACTCTTTTAGATGAACTATCACAACTAATTTCCGCCCTAAACGAAAACCGAATCGAATACGCAGTTTGCGGCGGTCTTTCGATGGCGATTCACGGTTTTGTGCGAGCGACAGTTGATATTGATATTTTGATTCAACCCGATTCACTGGAAAAAGCGTATAAAATCGCCGAAGAGAAAGGTTATGACATTCGCGGGCTTGATATTTCGTTTAAGGAAAGAGCCGTTGAAATTCGGCGCGTTTCAAAAATTGACGATAGCGGCGAAGTTCTTTCATTAGATTTACTGCTTGTTACGCCTCAAGTCGAAGACGTTTGGGAAACGCGGGAGAAAATTGATTTTTTGGGCAATCGTCTTTCCGTCGTGTCACGTGATGGTTTGATAAAAATGAAGCGCCTGGCGGGCAGACCGCAGGATTTGGCAGATATTGAGAGGCTGGAAAATGAAGAAAGTTGACATGTCCGAAGCAGCGATTTTAAGACGCTTGAAACAGGTTGACCAACTGCGCGAGCTTTGTCTGTCTTTGATGAAAGCGAAAAAAATACACGACGAAAAAGCTAAAAACCTTCCGCCGAAAGATGAGAAACAGGAAAAGCGAGACGTTTAGCGAATATATTTTTTAATGTCTTATCAAATCCACAAGGCGAATCAAAATGATTTTCCGGGCTTGGAAAAACTGCTCGACGGTTATTACCAAGGCAATTGGCGCGGAAACAGCGAGCAATTAAAGCATGATTTAGAGAGCGGTGACTTTGAAATTTTAGTTACTGAAAATGACGGCAAGGAATTAATCGGTTTTCTGTTCTGGACTCTGACTTACGATTTGAATTGGTGTTTTAAGGGCGGCGAGGTGATTGATTTTTATGTTTCGCCCACTCATCGCGGACGCGGCGCGGCTTTGCTGCTGACAATCGGAATGGCGAAAGAGGCTCAGAAGCGCGGCGCGGCTTTTCTGAAAGGCGGTTCGGAAAATCAGGTTGTGCATCGCACATTCGGGCGAATGGCGATGCGTCAACCGGACGGAGAGCTTTACGTTTCCGGGCGCGCATTTCGGCATCTCGCTGAATTGTCGGGGAAAAATCCGCGCGAGATTGTCAAAAACTTGCCCGAAGCAGCTTGGAATTTTGAGCCGTAACAATGACGAATGAGTCTGAAATAATTTATCGAGTTAATCCGGCGGTCACAAACGACGAATTAAACTCTCTGTTTGCCGCCTCGTGGCAAAATCATCAGCCGACGGATTTTCGTCCGGTTCTCGAACGCAGTTTGGCGTTTGTCTGCGCTTATCATTCGGAGCGTTTGATTGGTTTTGTTTATCTGGCTTGGGATGGCGGAACTCACGCTTTTGTTTTGGATACGACCGTTCATCCCGAATTCAGGCGGCGCGGCGTTGGGTCAAGGTTAATTGAACACGCGGCAATCGCGGCGAAGAAACGCGGGATTGAATGGATTCACGTTGATTACGAGCCGCATCTGCAAGATTTTTACGCTGGATGCGGTTTCAAAAATACAACGGCGGGTTTGATAAATTTGCAGCGCGAAAACAGCAATTATTTTTACGTACCGACATTAAAAGATGCTGAAAATTGACATTCACACGCATATTTTGCCGAAGGAAATCCCGGTTTGGAAAGAGCGTTTCGGCTACGGCGGTTTTATCCGGCTCGAACATCATAAACCGTGCTGCGCCAGAATGCTCAAAGACGACGGCAAGTTTTTCCGCGAAATTGACGAAAACACGTGGAGCGAGGAAAAAAGACTTGAGGAATGCCGACAATTCGGCGTTTCAGTGCAGGTGCTTTCAACCGTTCCGGTGATGTTCAGTTATTGGGCGCAAGCTGCGGACGCGGCGGAAATCGCCGGTTTTTTGAATGACGATCTCGCAAAAATCGTCGCCAAACATCCGAAACGTTTCGTCGGTCTGGGAACCGTTCCGATGCAGGACGCGCGGCTTGCCGTTAAAGAGCTTGAAAGATGCAAACAAATTGGCTTGATCGGCGTGCAAATCGGTTCAAACGTCAATCAATTAAACCTCGGAGAACCTCAGTTTTTTGATTTTTTTAAAGCGTGCGAAGAATTGGGAATGGCGGTTTTCGTTCATCCGTGGGATATGATGGGCGAGCGAGAGATGCAGAAATATTGGCTGCCGTGGCTGGTCGGAATGCCTGCGGAAACTTCGCGGGCGATTTGCTCGCTGATATTTTCCGGCACGCTGGAAAAATGCAAAAATCTGCGAATCTGTTTCGCGCACGGCGGCGGCTCGTTTCCGGCGACAATCGGAAGAATCGAACACGGTTTTCTGGTGCGACCGGATTTGTGCGCCGCCGACAATCAATGCAATCCGCGCGATTACTTGGGTAAAATCTGGTTTGATTCGCTCGTTCACGAAGCGGCGATGCTCGATTATTTGGTTAAATTAGCGGGCGCGGACAAAGTCGCTCTCGGCACCGATTATCCGTTTCCGCTCGGCGAATCGGAGCCGGGAAAATTGATTGAATCAATGCCGTTCGATAACGAAACGAAAGCTAAACTATTGCACGGCGCGGCGCTCGAATGGCTGAATTTGGATCGGAATTTGTTTGTTTAGCGGCGCAAGGAAAGTGAAAAAATGAAAAATGCAATCCTGCCGGTTCTTTTGTTTTTCGTCTGCGGTTTTATTTTAGCTTTTGAAGCGTCGGCGCATCCGTCGTGGGCAATTGCGGTTGATTCGCGGAATCGGATTTACATCAGCGATCTCGAAAAGGTTTGGAAAATTGACGCTGATGGCAAAGTCTCGATTGCCGCCGAAAGGCACACGCACGAATTGACGCTCGACCAGGCGGACAATCTAATCGCAGAGGAGCTGCATTACGAGCCTTCAACGCAAAAATATACGGCTGCAATCTGGCGAATTACACCGGGCGGCGAATTTTCATTTATTCTCGCGCCGACGGAAACGCCGCCGAAAGGCACCGGCATTTGGAAAAACGCGGTTGGTGCAACATTTTATTCCGGTCAAACCGAAACCACACCGCCGGAATTTTATTTGCTGAGAAGAAATGCCGACGGCAGAATCAAAGTTTTGTTCGGAGACGAGCGAAAAGCGTTGGCGCACCGACAAATCCTTCCTTACGTTTATGGCGGAATGGCTTTCGCGGCGGACGGCACGGTGTATTTTAAAAACAGCGTAACAATCTGGAAAGCCGCGCCGGACGACAGAATTTCGGTTATCGCTGACAAACAAAATCTTTCGTCGGTCGCGCCTAATCCGATGTTTTTCGGTCTCGCAGTTGATGCCGAAAATAATGTTTTTACGGCAGATCACAACGGCAAAACGATTTTGAAAATCGCGCCGGATAAAAAGATTTCCGCGATTTATAAATCCGAAAAAGATTGGACGCCAACGGGCGTTTACTTGAGAAACAAAAATCTTTACGTATTGGAAAACAAAAATCTGCCGCCACGTTCAAATCCGATTACTCGCGTGCGGAAAATCGCCGCGGATGGAAAAGTTTCGACTGTTGCAACTGTCGGCGAAACTCAAACAAACGCTCCGGCAAACTCAATTCAAAACAATTCGATTTCCGCCAATCAAAATCAATCGAGCAATAAATCGTGCGCGGCAGTTGGATTGGCGTTCGTTGCGGGTTTGATTTCAAGTGAAATCTGCCGCCTGCGTTTCAGTTAGCCAGATTTCGGCGGCGTCGAACAATGCGAGCGATGAATCTTGATTTGGATGTTCAAGCGGAACTGAATTTATAACTTTTGCGGCTGTAATTTCGATTTCCCGGTTCTCTATAAATTCGACCAAATCGTTGTTGATTGATTTTATAAAATCAAAAAAGGCGAGCTGCGGTTTGATAAATCTCAGATGCCGCTCGAAATTCTTTCTCGTCCGCGAAACGTCATTGATTTTTCTGTTTCGCAAATCGTCATTGTTAACGCTCAAGATAAAATATTTGTCGGGAAAAGCGATTTTCCCATCAACCAGTTTTTCTCGATAAAAATTGGTGGTTGATTCCAGCGGCTGCAAAACATCAAAATTGTATGCCCAGTTATACCAGAGCGGCTGAAACGGGTCGCCGTCGAGAATTACGATTTGATAATTTTTTGAGGCTTTGACCGCCAATTCCCATCTCTCGATTTGTTTTTCAAAATACCAAAACTTAGATTCGTTCGTCGGTCTTTGAAATAACAAATTCACCTCAGGGATGACATACGCATTGAAATTTTCGCTTAAATATTTTGATACGGAAGTTTTCCCGACGGCGCTTGCTCCTTCAAAACAGATAATCGGCATAGTCTGTTATAGAATACAGTTTTAAAGAATCTCGATTGATTTATTTTTGATTATGCAATTAGATTTTGAAGCGTCCGAGCAGTTTGCCTTTGAGATGGACGCTCAGGATTCGCTTAGAAGTTTCCGCGAAAAATTTTATATTCCTAAACAGCCCGACGGCGAAGACGTTTTGTATTTCACCGGAAATTCGCTCGGGCTTCAGCCGAAAACAACCGGAAATTATATCGAGCAGGAATTAAAAGATTGGGCGACGCTCGGCGTTGAAGGTCATTTTCACGCCAAAAATCCGTGGCTGCCTTATCACGAATTTGTCGCCGAGCAGATGGCTGAAATTGTCGGCGCGAAACCGATTGAAACGGTCGTGATGAACTCGCTGACGGTCAATCTGCATCTTTTGATGGTTTCGTTTTATCGCCCGACGCCGGAACGAAACAAAATCGTGATCGAAGCGGGCGCGTTTCCGTCGGATCAATATGCAGTGCAATCGCAGATAAAATTTCATAATTTTGAAATAGAAAATTCTTTAATCGAATTAAAGCCGCGCATCGGCGAGGCGCTTTTGCGAACCGAAGATATTGAAAAAACAATTGAGGAAAACGGCAATTCGATTGCGCTGATTATGCTCGGCGGAGTTAATTATTACACCGGGCAAAAATACGATTTCGAGCGAATTACAAAAGCCGGACACGAAATCGGCGCAGTTGTGGGATTCGATTTGGCGCACGCGGCGGGAAATGTGGAATTAAAGCTCCACGATTGGAACGCGGATTTTGCCGCATGGTGTTCGTATAAATATCTCAATTCCGGTCCGGGCAGCATTGCTGGCGTTTTCGTTCACGAACGACACGCCGAAAGTTTCGATTTGCCGCGTTTCGCCGGTTGGTGGGGACACGACAAAGAAACCAGATTTTTGATGGGTTCAAAATTTGTTCCGCTGCGCGGCGCGGAAGGCTGGCAATTATCGAATCCGCCGATTTTCCAGCTTGCGGCTTTGAAAACGTCGCTCGATATTTTTGAACAAGCCGGAATGAGAAATTTAATCGAAAAATCGAAAAAGCTGACCGCATATTTGGAATTTCTGCTCGAAGAAATCAGAGACGAAAGGATTTCAGTAATCACACCTTCAAATCCCGACGAACGCGGTTGCCAGCTTTCGATTCGCGTTCAAGATGCAGATAAACATTTATTCAATTCCATTTCCGAAAAAGGAGTTTATGCCGATTGGCGCGAGCCGGATGTGATTCGCGTCGCGCCGGTACCGCTTTATAATTCGTTTATGGATGTGTTTCGTTTTGCTGAAATTTTAAAAGTGTGTTTGAGAAATTAAATTATGAATAATCACTTGCAGAAATTTGTCGAAAAACGCTTTCCCAATGGCGTTGGCTCGCTTCCTGAACGCGAGCAAAAAGTGGTGAGTCATTATCTTGAGCGTTCGCACGTCAGCCACAACGTCAATCACGAATTTGAGAACCGTCTTACTTTCGGTCAGAGGCTCGCAGATTTAGTGGCGTCATTCGGCGGTTCGTGGACCTTTATTATTATTTTCGGATCGGTTCTGATTTTCTGGGTGTTGCTTAACTCATTAATTCTGGCACGAAGCGGCGAAGCATTTGACCCGTATCCGTATATCTTGCTGAATCTATTTCTTTCGATGCTCGCCGCGATTCAAGCGCCGATTATTATGATGTCGCAAAACAGGCAGACGGCAAAGGACCGCACGGACGCGGCACACGATTATGAAGTGAATTTAAAGGCAGAGCTTGAAATTTTGAGTTTGCACGAAAAATTGGACGAGCTGCGAGATGAAAAATGGCTCGAACTTGTCCAAATGCAACGCGAGCAAATACGTCTGTTAACGGAAATCGTTAATCAAGGCGGAGCAAATCAAAACAATGCCTAAAGAAGAGCTTGAAAACGACATTTGTATTCATATTTTCACGGTTTCGGCGGCAATGGTCGGAGTTTGTTTGACTGTCATCGGTTTGTTTCGTGCAATCCCGGCGCTGAAAAGCATCAATACTATCGGCGATGATTTGCTGGTAATTGATGCTTTCGCTTTTCTCATTTCCTGCCTGCTCTCTTATTTTGCACTGCGCACAAGAAGCAGCCACCGCAAATATAAAGTCGAGCGCGCCGCAGACGTAATTTTTATAGGAGCGTTATGCTTAATGACAATTATCTGCGGTTTGCTGACTTACGCTTTTATTTGATTTTCGATTTATGTCCAAAATTATTATCATCGGCGCCGGGTTGGCGGGTTCGCTATTGGGAATTTATCTATCAAGACGCGGGTTTGAAGTTGAGATTTACGAATCGCGCGGCGATATGCGAAAAACGGGCGCGGCGGGCGGGCGCTCAATTAATCTGGCTTTGTCCGACCGCGGAATTGCCGCTTTGCGCGATGTCGGAATGGACGAATATATGCTCCGCGAAGCCGTGCCGATGCGCGGAAGAATGATTCACGCTCCTGACGGCGCGACTAAATTGCTGCCGTATAGCGGGCGACAGGGCGAATATATCAATTCGATTTCGCGCGGCGGTTTAAATATTGCGTTGATGAATGAAGCCAGGAAAAGCGGCGTTAAATTTCGTTTCAATCAGAAATGCGTTAATTTTCACAGCGCTAGCGGCACAGCAATCGTTGAAAGCGCAACGGCGGGCGGGCGCAGAACAATCAGAGGCGACGTTTTAATCGCCGCAGACGGTGCAGGCTCTGCCGTAAGAAACGCGATGCTCAACGGCGGCGTTCCGCGTTTTAATTTTTCGCAAAGCTGGCTCGAACACGGCTACAAAGAATTGCATATTCCGCCGGGCGAAAACGGCAGTTTTTTGATGGAGAAAAACGCTTTGCACATCTGGGCGCGGCGTGCGTTTATGATGATTGCGCTGCCTAATTTCGACGGCAGTTTTACCTGCACACTTTTTCTCGCACACAAGGCAGAAACACGACCGTTAGGGAGTGTGTTTAGTCCGGAGATTGGCACACTCCCTAACGGTCGTGTCTCTGCCGGAAATGGCGAAAACAGTTTTGAGCAATTAACGGACGAAAAATCTTTAATGCGGTTTTTTGAAACAAATTTTGCCGACGCAATTCCGTTGATGCCGACTCTGGTTGAAGATTTTTTCGCAAATCCAATCGGCAATCTCGGAACAATCAAATGTTTTCCGTGGAACGTCGGCGGCAAATCTCTGCTGCTCGGAGATTCGGCGCACGCGATTGTGCCTTTTTACGGGCAAGGAATGAATGCATCGTTTGAAGATTGCCGCGTTCTGGATTCTTTAATAGAAAAACACGGAGCGGAATGGGAAACGATTTTTGATGAATTCACGAAAGAACGCAAACCGAACACCGATGCGATTGCCGAAATGGCTGAAGAAAATTTTTACGAAATGCGCGACGCGGTTGCCGATCCGGTTTTTGTCAGAAAAAGAGAGCTTGAAACAAAGCTGGAGCAAACCTTTCCCGATTATTTTTCCAAATATTCAATGGTCACTTTCCGCGAAGATTTACCTTACACAATCGCCAAACAAAAAGGCAATGCTCAGGATAAATTGTTAATGGAAATTTGCACGAAAAATGAAGATTTAAGCAAAATTGACTTGAACGAAGTCATAGAAAAGATAAAGGTTTTGTAAAAAAATCAAAGCAATTCAGGTTTGGATGTCCGTATCAGTACCGCGAACGGTAGTGAGCGGGTCAATTAACAAACCCGCTCACTACCGTTCGCGGTACTGTTCATTACGTTGTTTCCAATAATTATCACTTCAGATTTTTCTTCAAAAAAGCGAGCGTCTGCGCCCAGGCTTCTTTGGCAGCTTCCGGTTTGTATCGTTCGCCGTTAGTGTCGTTAAAGAAAGCGTGCGGCGCGCCTTTGTAGATTTTGTATTCGTAAGTTTTTTTGAGCTTTTTCATTGCCGCGTCAACTTCCGGGACTTTTGAAGTGATACGCTCGTCGGTTTCCCCGTAGATGCCAAGCACGGGGCAATGAACTTTGGCAAGCTGTTCTTCGGTTGGCGCAGTTCCGTAAAAAACCACAGCCGCTTGCAATTGATTGGCTTCCGTGGCGAGCAGAAACGAGCGTGCACCGCCCCAACAGAAGCCGATTGATGCCAGTTTGTTTTTCCTGACGTTCGGGTGCGTGTTTAAAAATGCGAGTCCGGCATTGAGGTCTTTCATTACGTCCGCAGAGGAGATTGCGGCAAACGCTTCGCGCACTTTTTCCGGCGTTTCAAAAGCAGCCGTTCCGCCTTTGCGCGAGAGCGCGTCAACGGCAAGCGCGACGTAACCTTCGGCGGCAAAGCGGCGCGCAACGTCTCTTGTGTGGTCGTTTAACCCGCGATTTTCGTGGATGACGATGATTGCCGGATGTTTTCCTTTATTTTTCGGTTTGCTCAAATAGCCGGTTAGTTTAACGTCGCCGCTCGGATATTCAACCGTACCCGAATCAACGTTTGCCTGCTGCGATTCAACTTCCGAAACGAGCGTCGCCGCCAATCCGCTTTGTTCCAAATACAATTGCGCTGTGGCGTAAGTGCCGGTGACGGCGATCAAGCGCAGAAAAAATTCGCGGCGGTTGAGACGGCGAACGCGGTATTCGTTAACAATTGCTTCAAGTTTATTTTCCATAAATCCAACCCGGTGTCGGCTGCTAGTATGGCTTTTCGGTGTTGAGATTTCAAATGCCCATTGCGCTCCCTGTTCATCGTTATGCAAAATTAGAGAAATGAATGTTTCCGTTAAAATCAATAATCGCGTTTATCAAATCAAACACGATTCGCCTATTCATATTTCAATTCCGCTCGATTTCAACGGCGCGCAGCCAAATGCTTACGGAGTGGAAAAAGCAGCGTCAAAGGCTTGCGAAGCCGGTGATTTAATCGGCGATACGCGGCGCGGCGGAAGCTGTAATTTCGAGCAAATCAGCTTGATTCCGCATTGCAACGGCACGCACACGGAATCAATCGGACACATCACGCGCGAGCGAATTTCGATTCACGAGTGTTTAAAAGACGCCTTCATTCCGGCAACACTAATTTCGATTGAGCCGGTAAACGCTATTTTGTCGGGCGAAAGTTATTCGATTGAGGTACGGAATTCAGACCAATTTATTACTAAAAAATCTTTGGAAAATGCTTTAAAAAAAGCTGATAAGAATTGGCTGCAAGCATTAATAATTCGCACTTTGCCCAATGATGACAGCAAACTTGCTCAAACATACAATGAAGAAATTCCGCCTTTTTTCTCGACTGATGCGATGCAGTTTATTGTGGAATCGGGCGTTGAACATTTGCTCGTTGATTTGCCTTCGATTGACCGCATTTTTGATGAAGGCAAGCTCTCGAATCACCGCATGTTCTGGAATATCGGACAAGGCGAGTTTGAAATAAATTCTGCAAGTCTAATCAACAACACAATCACAGAATTGATTTTCGTCCCGGAATTTGCTGCCGACGGCTCTTACGTTCTTAATTTGCAAACTGCTGCTTTCGTTGCCGATGCCGCGCCGAGCCGCCCGATTCTTTTCGAAGTATTCGAGTAATTCTTTTTTCTTCAAAGCGTTAAAGATATTTCGCCGAACGCTTGATTTGGCTTACTTACTCATCTACAATGGCGCGCACAACCTACAACTCATTCCTGAGTATTTTAAAAGATGATGAAAAAAATTTACCTGTTGGCAATCGCGGCGCTTTTTGCCGCTTCGACGGTGGCAATCGCAAAAGAGGCGCGGCTGGTTCGTTATCCGCATTATCACCAGGGTCGCGTCACGTTCAGTTATTTAGGCGATGTCTGGACGGCTGACGAAACCGGACAGAATATCCAGCGCTTGACCGTACATAAATCGAGAGACGTTTATCCGCGTTTCTCGCCCGATGGAAAATGGATCGCTTTTTCGAGCGACCGCAACGGAAATCTCGATGTGTTTCTGATGCCCGCGGCGGGCGGAACCGTGAAACAGTTAACGTCACATTCGGCGGAAGACTCGGTTCTGAATTGGACTGCTGACGGACGCGGCATTCTTTTCGCCAGCAATCGCGGCGAAGATTTTGCCGGAAAGCTCTACGTTGTTAACATCGAAGGCGGAATGCCGACGAACGCGGGCGTTGATATGGGCGTGCAAGGCTCTTATTCGCCCGACGGAAAGCGGCTCGCATTTAATCAAAAAGCCCAATCTTATTGGCGCAAATACTATCGCGGCTCGATGCAATCGGACGTGGTTGTAATGGATGTCGCGGCACGGCGTTTCACTAATCTCACCGATTTTGACGGAATGGATTCGTATCCGATGTGGGCGCGCGACGGGTTTATTTATTTCGTCAGCGACCGCGACAACGGAGGTTTAACCAACATTTGGCGGATTGCCGAAAGCGGCGGCAAGGCTGAAAAGGTCACCTCCTTTAAAAACGGCGACGTGCGTTTCCCGTCAATCGGAACCGACGGTAAAACAATTGTTTTTGAACACGATTTCGGAATTCACAAACTCGATTTGGCAAGCAAGCGAGTGACTCCGATCAAGCTCGATATTAACGCCGAAACGCAGGAAAGCCTGAGCGAGATTCGCGATTACAGCTCACAGGTTGACGATTATGCCTTAGCTCCTAATTCGCGCCGCGTGGTCGTCTCGATTCACGGTGAAATATTCACGGCTCCGGTCGAAGAAGGTGATTTACGCCAAATCACCGATAGCCAATGGCGCGACCGCAACGTCGAATATTCGCCCGACGGCAAATGGATTGCGTTTGTTTCCGACCGCAGCGGTCGCGAGGAAATTTACGTCGTTGCATCGGACGGCGCGGGCGAAGCCCAGAAAATTACGGATTTAGACGAGCTTAAATTCTCGTATTCCTGGGCACCCGATTCCGCGCAAATCGCTTACACTTCTTCGGACAACAAGCTCCGCGTCGTCAATGTTGCCAGCAAACAGGCGAAAGAACTTAGCGCGTCACAATACGGCTCAATCGGACGAGCCGATTGGTCGCCCGACGGCAAATGGATTGCTTACTCAAAACCTGATTTTACGCGCACAACCGATATTTACATCGTTCCGTCAATTGGCGGCGAAGAAAAAAAAGCTACATTCGATTCTTTCAGCGACACAGGAGCCAGATTTTCTCCCGACGGTCGCAAGCTCTATTTTCAACGAATCGAATCCAGTTCTTTTAATGCCGGTCAGCCTTCGGTACAGATTTACTCGGTTGCGCTGGAAAAATTAGACCGAGACCCGGACGACCCGGAAGAGCGCGCCGAACAGGAAGCCGCGCAATCGGCGGCGCAGCAAACAGCGGGCGAAGCAGGTGCTGCAGGTTCTGCCCCGCGCGCTAATCAAACGGCGACAAGACAGCCCGCGAAACCGATTAATATTGATTGGGCTGGACTCAAACGCCGCACTCGGCAGATCACGCGAATGCCTTTCGCTGTGACAAACTACAATATCACACACGACAGCAAAACCATCGTTTTTGTTTCGAGCGAACCCGCTGGTTTAGCAAACGT
>DASVTY010000045.1:0-50814 GCA_036387315.1 Pyrinomonadaceae bacterium | reverse complement strand
GAGTACTTATTCTATCGCGCGCATAATTGATTCGGTCGCGCAATCATTCGGGCGAAGGCATCCGAATTTCATGAAATTCGGATGCCTTCGCCCGAATGATTGCGCGACCGAATCAATTATGCGCGCGATAGAATAAGTACTCTGTCGTGTACGGCACTCTTGCTTCTTCGCCGATAACAGAGCCGGGAGTGGCGGGACGTAAACCGCCGCTCGTGTTCACTCGCTGGATATAAGTTACCTTCCTGAAAATGCCGGGTCCTTCGCTCGAAACCGTTTGAAGCAGCAGCCAGGAAATGGCGTTGGGATTGGGATCACAGCCTTCCAGACGCTTAGCGACTACTTTGCTCCCGCTGTTGCTTTCCCATGTCGGTCCGGCGTAATGAATGCCGACCTGCCCCTGAAAATCCTCGTCGGCGTACAAATTCGCCACAGGCGCGACAAAATCCCAGCTAGCGCCGTTCCATCTGTAAACCTGCACGCCAATCGCGTAAACGTGAAAGGACACTTTATTTCCCGCAGGCACCTGCAATTTCTCGCACGCGGGCGGCAATTCCGGCGCTTTGTTGTCGCCCGCTCTGGCGGACGTGTTAAAGGCGAGCGTTAACCCGGCGACGGTGCCGAGCAGAACGACCAGCCTGATGATGTGTTGTATGTTTATGATTTGCATTTACTTTCTCCTTATTATTTGAATTTTTAGTTTTAGGTTTTGATTGGCAGCACAGCCAATCGTTGATTTATCCAACCCGTTTCTGCGGGCGACGCCGCACGCAGCTTTATCCGCTCCTGTAAATCAGAGCCGGGAAAAGGGTTTGATTTTTGATTGAAACTAGTTGCGGCTACGGGTTTCAGCCGCCCGGAGCGACCGCATTTTGCATCCGGCGTGGATCAGTTCGCGGACGATGATTACTTCCTTTTTGCAAGCATTTCTTTCTCCTTCTGCGAACTGTGTTGCCGATAATGTGCGTCGCGCTGTTGAATGAAAGCTTTGACTCGTGCGAGCTGCGTTTGGCTGACGGTAAAAGCTTCGCCGCCTTCCTGCCAGGCGAAATTGGGAATTTGCAATTTTCGCCGCACCCAGGTTTGAGAAAGTAATCTCAACTCGCGCACGAATTGGGCGAGAGCTTTGGTCGAGCACAAAGCGATGAGCAAATGCACCTGATTCGGTGCCCCGCCGATTGTTTCAACTCTTCCGCCGCAGATTTTGACGCAGCTTGCGAGATATTTATAAAACTGCAAGCGCCATTTTTCCTCAATCGGATTTGCCTCGTCCGCAACGCGCAGGACGATTTGGTAATGTAAATTAAACATTGTTTCAACCGAATCTGATTTCGCGGAGAATGCGGCTGGCAGCATTGTGCACGCGACGGTTGTTTGTTTATAAAAAGATTCCATATATTTATCTCTTTCATTCTGCCGCCGGATTATTTAATTAAAAGCGGCTTTCCGTTTCACCTTCGCTGGCATTTTTCTCTTTCAATTCAAAAGCAATTTGCGCAAACGCTTATTGGACTGCGAATCCGTTCAAAGGATTTCCGTAGAAAGCCTCGGTTTTCCAAGCCGCCGCGTCCCATTTCTCCGTCGTTCCGATAACTTTTACCGGCACGATTATCGCGTGATACGGCAAAGGAATCTGATTTGTATAAGCGGGAGCGACGAATCTGCCGTCAGCGCCGATTGCAAAGCCCAACTCGCGGATTTGCGCGCCGCTGCGATAGATTTTGATTGTGTAATCGCCCGGATTTTTGTCGGCGTAAAAGGCGTCCGGGTAATTCTCGCGGTTAAAGCTGCCGTTGTTGTCAAACAGGAAATTTCCCCAGGTAAACTGCCAGCGTTTCCAGACGTTGTTTGGAACGAAAGCCGCCGCGTAATCCGATTGTCTGCCGTCGTAATCCGCCGCGCCGCCGCCGCTGTCTTTGGTTGAAGCGATTTGCTGTCCTTTGTAAAAAACGCGAGCTTCGAGTTCGTTCGCCTCAACCGCGCCTTTCAGCCAAACGCTGACCTGCGGCGACATTCCGCCGAATTCCAAACCGCTGAAGTGAAATCCGATATGTCCGAACGGAAGCAGCCAATCGTGTTCGACGTAGAAACCGAATTTGTTTTTCTCCTGCGGGCTGTGGGCGCGGCTGTATTTCCCGACTTTGAATTTGCCTTGATAAAGAAGTTCTTTTGTGTCCTGATTGGTAATTTTGAACGAATAAACGCCCGTACCATTGGTTGTTTTAGTATCAATAACACCGTTTCCATACGGACTCGGACTTTGATACAAAACCGTGCGGTCGGCGTTTCTCCCGCTTGACTCCAAATTTTCGCCGTACCACGCCGAGCCGTCAGGGTTGAAATATTCGACCGTGTAATTTAAAACTTTCTCCTCGTTGTAAAACTGATTGAAACGAATCTTCGGAATCCAGCTCGAATAATTTTTCTGTCCTTTCATTTTCCAGTATTCGTCAGTTGTTATTGCCTCGACGTAAATCGAGTTTTTCAGAAAAACCGGCACGTTCGTCGGGTACTGATTTTCGTAAATCAACTTTGAACCGGAGGTTTTCGGATTCAAATTTCCGTTTGTGGTCGTAGTCGTTGTTGTATTCGTTGTTATTGTATTTGTATTCTCATCCTTGATTTTCGGCTGCTCCTTTACCGATTTTCCGATTTTTATTTTCGGCAGAACGACCGTTATCTGCGCCGAAGATATGTCTGCGCCGAACGCGATAAGGCTTAAAAATACAAATGTTTTTGCTAAATTTCTTTTCATGATTTCCGTCCTTTTTCTAAAAATTGACGATGGTTCTCGTTTTTGAGTCACCGCCTTTTTCCTATACATGCTTTGTGAACATTGACAATTGATCCGATTCCTCGCGGCGTGTTGTCGAATTTGCCGTTAAGCAGCTCGGTCGTGTGATTCTCAGCCCAGCTTTGTATTTCTGCCAGTTCCTCGGCGCTATCAACCGTGTCGTCAACGAAAACACTCGGGATTTCTTTGTTCGATTTGCCGAAATTGCGCTCGTTTAGCGCCTCGAATTGTTTGCTTGTTTGCGGAATGACGACGCCGAGATCAATCAGTCTTTCGACAATGAGTTTGTGAAGCTTAATTTTATTGCGTCCTTCAACCCACTTGAATCCGATCAGGGTGGCGCCGTCCTGGTTATCCGTCGGTTCCGTTTTGTGGAATTTGAATTCCTGATCGAGAATCCACATCTTCCAGATTTCACGCTCAAGCCTGCGGCTCATTTCATAAATCGAAGTGGTCGGCGGATTGTTGCCGAAATAAAGCCATTTCTTTGCCCATTCCGCGCGGCAGCCGTCAATCCAATTTTCAATAAATAATTCCGCCGCTTTCTGTTTTTCCCGAAGCCCCCATTTTTCAGCCTGCGGATTTAGTTTGTAGAGGATGTTCAGCATTGTTTTGCCGAATTGGGTGTCGCGTCTGACATTCAACGCCAACTCCCGAATTCGGCTTCTGGTCGTCATTATTTCTTCCTTAAGAGCGTTCTCAATCCCGGTTTTCAGACTTTTATACAGGTTGTCGCTGTTGTCGTTATCCGGGATCAGAGCGATGGCGGTTAATTCCTGATATGACCTATTGTTATTACCGGCGTTTCGCTCGGGCAATTTCGAGATGTAATAATTTATCGGATCAATGTACCCTTTTTGCACCACATTAGCGGTAAACTCTCCAAAAACCTTTGCCGCCACCTGGTTGTATTCGTTCTCGCTTCGATACCTGGTAAAAAACGTCGGTGTGGTGTTGTTTTTATGTTCCAATAAAACCTTTTGAGACGTATTTTGGCGCATCGAAAAATATTTCGGGAAGACCCTGGTTTCGATTGCGCCGACGATCCAGGAAAGCGCGGGACCGGAAGCCAGAGAGAGCGCCATCATTGCAAACATTGCACCCAATTGATCTTGTTCCTGCTGTTCGTTTAAAACCTTTTTCAATGTATCTTCGTGATTTTTGAGAGCCAATCTTTCAGCATCGAGAACCTTATTCAGAAACATCTCCCATTCTGCGATCTGACATTCGTATTCACCGATAACGTCATCCTCTAAAAGACCTTTCGCGTATTCTCTGATCGCGTTCTCTACAATCACTTCATCATTTGCGTTATTAGCGTTATTCGCGCTCTTTACGTTTGTTGTATAATTTCCACTCATACTTTTCTCTCCAATTTCTACGGGAAGTTTTGTCGCAGTTGACGCCGAATCCGCGCCTCACAGCCGAACTAGAAAATCCCCGACCACCAGGATTACAAAGCGGTGACAGACAATTTCGCGTGGCGGCTTAATTGACGGGACTCTGCGCCTTTAGCAAAAGACCGGAGCAATTTCCTCGATGCGTTTTCTTTGCGCGGGACTCAATTTTCCGGCTGTTTCAATCCGCCGTCGAGAAATCCGCCGATTGCCAGATATTAGTCAACCGCCGATTCGATTTGCTGTTCGGATTCGCCAGTTCACGCGTTGCGAAGCGGCTAAGGTTTCGCGATAATCATATTGCAGGGCTTTCGTTT
Source organism: Pyrinomonadaceae bacterium (assembly GCA_036387315.1). GTDB lineage: Bacteria > Acidobacteriota > Blastocatellia > Pyrinomonadales > Pyrinomonadaceae > JALZCH01. Next base: position 46,309 of record DASVTY010000045.1, on the reverse strand, counting down.
TGGTTGCTATTGCATCATGCATAATTATTGACTCCTTTTTATTTCTCTGTTTTTTGAATTTTCCCGGCGAACGAAGATGAAAAAATGTTTTGTTTTTATTAATGTCAAAAAATGTTCGCGTTCGTTCGCACCGCGACTTGAAATGTTCTGTCGGAACAATCTCGGTCATTCACCATACGTGGGATTGAAATTAAATTGCATGAGAAATAAATTAGAATTAAATGAGAGCTTTTTTGGCGTCTCGAATTAATCTTTTCGGCTTTCGGGCTGCCAAATGAGAAACAGATTAGAATTAGATTAGACCTTTCCCGGAAGTATATTATGTCCGCGCCGCTCAAGCACTTATACGAATTCGGAGAATTTCGTCTCGACCCGAAAGAACGAATTCTTTTGCGCGGCGACCAGCCCGTCGAACTCACTCCGAAGGGTTTTGAACTGCTTTCGCTCCTTGTTGAAAATCACGGACGGCTGCTCGGCAAAAATGAATTGATGGAAAAAATCTGGGCGGGTAGTTTTGTCGAAGACAGCAATCTGACCTTTAATATTCGCCAGTTGCGAAAAGCTTTAGACGATGATGCGCATAATCCCAAATACATCAAAACGGTTCGTCAGCACGGCTATCGTTTTATCGCCGATGTTAAAGAAATTCCCGTAGAATTCAAACTTTACCAAGCGAACCAGCCTGAGGAAGATAACGAATCGGGGGAAATAAACCAGCCCCGGTCGGAAGCGGGTGCGTCAATCGTTTCTCCGCCTGCGGAAATTGCTTTTACTGAAAAACCGACGGTTTTGCCGACAAGAAAAAAATCTCATACGCCGATTTTTCTCGGCATTGGCGGTTTGCTTCTGGCAGCAATTTTTATCGGTTTGTGGTACACGCGAAGCAAAAGTTTCGCGCCGTATGCGCCGATTTTATCCGCGCCGTTTTCTTCCGAAAAACTTTCGACAACCGGCAAAGTAACCGTTGCCGTTCTTTCGCCTGACGGGAAAAATGTGATTTATACCAACGGCACGGGCGCCGAAAAACAAAGCGTCTGGCTAAGGCAGCTCGAAACCGGAAACAGCGTTGAGATAATTCCGCCGTCCGATGAACAATACTTCGGGCTTGCCATCTCGCCGGACGAAAAAACTCTTTACTTCGCCCGCGGGATACGTTTGTCGGGTGACCCGGAAAGCATTTACCGCGTTTCTATTTTCGGCGGAATTCCACAAAAAATTCTGAGCGGGACGGAACTTGGCTGGATGAGCATTTCGCCCGACGGTAATCAAATCTCTTTCGTGCGCTGTCCGCAACAGAAGGAGGAATTCTGTTCGCTCTACATTGCCGACGCAGCCGACGGCAAAAACGAAAGGAAAATCGTTTCTCGTTCGCACCCGTTTCGTATCGGAGGCAATCGCTTTGCGCCCGACGGAAAATCAATCGCCTTTGCCACGGGTCAATCGGTAACTTCTTCGAACGAATTTGAACTAAAGGAAGTCGAACTGGAAAGCGGCGCGGAGCGCGAATTAACCAATGAGAAGTTTTACGACATCAAAAACGTAGTCTGGCTACCGGATAAAAGCGGTTTGCTCATCACGGCATCAAGATTTCCCAACAAAAACTTTCGCATCTGGCAAGTTTCTGGCGCCACTCGCGAGGCATCGCCGTTAACAAACGATTCCGAATCCTATGCGGTGTTGAATATGAATAAAGACGCGACTGCAATGGTTTCGACGCAGTTTAAAGAAAACTTTCGGATTAGGTTGATTCCTCTGGAAAATCTTTCAGACATCTCTGTTTTAACTAACGCCTCCTCAGCGTCGTTTGCCCCAGACGGTAAAATCTATTTTTCTTCAATGATGTCAGGCAACGACGAAATATGGAGTATCAATCCTGATGGAAGCGGTCAACGACAATTAACCAATAATCCGGCGGACGAATTCGCCCCAATCGTTTCGCCTGACAATAAATCGGTATTTTTCGTGTCAAACAAATCAGGCTCCGGACAGTTGTGGCGGATGAACACCGACGGGAGCAATCAAACACAAATGACTCAAACGGATGGCGGCGCGCCGGTGTTTGTTTCGCCCGATGGCGAATGGGTTTATTACCGTCATATCTCTGCCAGTATGCTATGGCGCATTTCCACGAAAACCGGAGAACAGCAGCTCGTTTTGAATAAAGCAAAACCGCGTTTCGCCTTTTCGCCGGACGGTAAACAGGTAGCTTTTTCCGAAAGACAAGGCGACGAAAGAATTTTGACTATTGTCTCACTGGCTGACGGACAAACCGTGAAAACCTTTCATTTAGCGGACAAAAAATTGATTTTAATGCACATTGCCTGGATGCCGGACGGGAAAAATCTGGCATACATTACAGCTAATCCCGGTTTTGTAAATAAAGTTTTATGGTTTCAACAGCTTGATGAAGAAACGCCGCGCCAAATCCGAGCCTTAGGTGATGAAGAAATTACCGAAGGTTATGGTCTGTCAGTTTCACCGGACGGTAAAACCTTCGCAGTCATTCAGGGCGGATGGCTTCACGATGCGGTTTTGCTAAAAGGATTGCGATAAACGTTTTATTTCGCTCTATGAAAAATCCCCTGTCTCGCCAAAAGAGTAATTCTCGATTAGCATGATTCAATTTTATTTTAGCGCCGAAACTTTGCTCTATATTAAATAAATTGTGTTGCATAAAAGCGCAGCCAGTGTAAAAGTTTAACCGTGATTTATTTACTTTATTTATTTGCCGCAGTCCTGATTTATATGAGCATTATGAGCTTGCGCGGCGGCTTTCGTTATCTCGATTTTTTTAAAAGAGAATTGGCAAAACCCAAACCCGATTTCACTCCGTTTGCGAGCATCATCGTGCCTTGTCGCGGGTTGGATGAAAATTTGAAAGACAATCTGCGAGCGCTTTACCGGCAGGATTATCCGGCTTACGAAATCATTTTTGCTGTTGACGACGCCGAGGACGCGGCGGTTCCGGTAATTGAAAAAGCGTGGAAAGGCGTGGCGACCGAAGCGGTTTCAAAGCTCGTCGTCGCCGGACGAGCGACCGATACCGGGCAAAAAGTTCATAATCTGCGACATGCGGTTCGAGATGTTTCGGATAAAAGCGAGATTTTCGTTTTTGTTGATTCGGACGCGCGCGTCGGAAGAAACTGGCTGCGAAATCTGGTTGCGCCGCTCGCTGACAAACAAATCGGGGCGACGACCGGCTATCGCTGGTTTATTTCAAAAAATCGAAATTTCGGCTCGGAAATGCAATCGGTTTGGAACGCTTCGATTGCCTCGGCATTGAGCGAAAACACCGCGAACAATTTTTGCTGGGGCGGTTCGATGGCAATGCGGCGACCGACGTTTGAACGAATAAAAATCAGCGAGCGCTGGCGCGGCACCGTTTCCGATGATTTCACCGTGACCGCCGCAATGCGGGAAAACGAGCTGAAAATTCGTTTTGTTCCGCAGTGTTTAATTGCTTCGTTTGAAGATTGCAGCTTCGGCGAAATGCTCGAATTTACGACCAGACAGATGAAAATCACGCGCGTTTATGCCGGGCATTTCTGGCTCACGTCATTGCTCGGCGGCTTGCTTTTCACCTTAACTTTTTACTCGCTTTTGCTTTTGATTGTTTGGCGCATCGTTTCAGGCGAATCGTTTTGGCTGCCGCTCCTGCTGCTGCTCGTAATTTTCGCGCTCGGAGCGGGCAAGGCTTGGCTCAGGCTCGGAGCCGTAAAATTAATTTTAAAAGATTACGGAAGAGAACTAAAAGAAAGCTCCCGGGCGCAAATTCTCCTGTTTCCGCTGACGCCGCCCGTTTATCTATACAACTCGATTTGCGCTGCAGTTTCCAGAAAAATCGCCTGGCGCGGAATTGTTTACGAAATGAAATCGCCAACCGAAACAATTGTCATTTCAACGACAAATCCGCCGAAAGAACCGGCAAAAATTGAATAACTTCGGCAAAGAAGGAACTTTAAGAAATCAGATTTTGAGAATTTTGTTTATCCGGCTGTTGATTTAACGAAAAAGCAATTTTTGGCGCTTGCTGCCGAAAATTTTGCAGCGCGGCTCTAATTGTCGCCGAAAGCAAGATTTTGTTGGTCAAAATGTTTTCGTAAATTCGGCTGATTTTTTCTGTTGTCTGCCTCCACGCTTCGTCGTCTTTCGGCGTCGGAACGACAAAGACTTTTTCCGGCGGAGCGTCATACAAAAATTTCAAATCTTTTTCTTCGTGCGGTGATGCGGCTAAAATCGCATCGGCTTCGCGCACGATTCGGTCTTCGATTTCCTGACGAACAATCGGGAAATCGTCCGTTTTCGCGGCGCGTCCGAGTCCGTGAAATGAAACGACAAAAGGCGTCTCCGTCGCGCGGTGAAGATTAAGAGCCGTCAACCCTGACAGAAAGAAATTCGCGTGGATCAGGTCGTAATCTTTTTGTTTGAAATGCCCTAAAACAAATGACGTAAACTGCGGCATCAGACGGAGCAAATCTTGTTTTTCGACCGCGCTCGCCGGTCCAGCCGGAATGTGAATGACGCGCAGGTTTTCCGCCGGATAAACAATCTCCGGCTGATGGGGCGAATCGCGGCGGGTAAAAACGTCAATTTCGTAGCCGGTGGCGGCGAGATTTTCGGCTAAATCAGCGACATAAACGCATTGATCGTCGCTGGTTTTTAGTGGAGATGCACAGTCGCTGATAATTGCAATTTGCCGTTTCATCGCTTTGAACCGCCTTTCAAATTGTATGAAAAATAAACTTCGGTTTTCGACAACTAAAAAGCAGATGTTAGGGAGATAATAAAAACCCGAAGTTACAAAAATCTTTCCTATAATTATTTTCAAATAAAATATGTCGTCTGTACGTTCTCGTACTCGCCGAAAATAAAAATGCATTTGAATATCAAGCTATTTTTATTTTCAGCTCCGGCAAAACGGCGAATAGCTCATCCATTATTTTCCGTCACTCTTGCGAAATTTTCCGGCATTCACTGATTTTCAATTTACAAACAGTCTTACAACTCTTGATGCTCTAACAAAAGGCAATTTTCGAGCTGCCGATAACTCTGATTTGTTTACCCAAAGAGAAAAATGATTGAAGAAAATGAAATTAAAGAAATTAAAGAAACCGTCGCCAAGCTTGAGCGGCAAAACCGTCGTTTGAGTTGGGGATTTTATACGCTGCTGTTTTTAATGACGGCGGCTGTCTCGGCATCTGTTTTTATCCGAAAAACAAACGCCGGTTCGGTTGCCGCGCCGGACTCTGTGCTGCGTGCGCGCGGATTGATAATAGTTGACGAAAAAGGCAGGGAACGAGTTCAAATCGGCGCGCCGCTTCCCGACCCGCTGCTTCTGGGAAAGCGATATAAACGAAACGGAGCGGTTTCGGGGATTTTATTAATGGACGCCGAAGGCAACGAGCGAAGCGGGTATTTTACTTCAGACGAGCCGGGAACAGTGGCTCTTACGCTCGACACGGTACAGGGGCAAACGGCGATGTTTCTCGCCAACGACGAAAAAGGCGCAAATCTGCAAATACATGACAGCGATAATCGCCATTCCGTCCGTCTCATTGCCGTCGGAGACAGCCCAAACGTTATCGTCACTCGCCAGGGCAAAAGAATATTTCAGTTACCGGAAGCGAAGGAGGAGAAAAAATGATTCGTCAAAGTCCTTTCGCGGGTAAATTAACCGTTACTACAATTGTTTTTCACCTGCTGATTTCAATTTATCCCGTTTTCCGGTCTTTAGCGGCGACTGAGCAGATTTTGCGCGGTCATATAAATGCGGTGTCGGCAATTGACGTATCGGGTGACGGCAGGCTGATAGCAAGCGCAAGCATTGATCAAACAGTTCGCCTGTGGGACGCGAAAACGGGAAAAGTAAATCAAGTGCTGCGCGGGCATCGAGGCGAAGTCTATGCGGTTTGCTTTTCCCCGGACAATCAACTGCTTGCTTCGAGCGGTTACGAGCAACAAGTTATAATCTGGAGCGTCAAGTCCGGCAAGCAACTGCGAGCGTTGAAATTAAAAAGCTGGTCGGTGGCAATTGATTTCTCGCCGGACGGTCGTCGTCTCGCCGTGGGCAGCCAGGAAGGCAATACTGTCATTTACGATACGCAAACCGGAAGTCCGCTCCAAACATTGGAAACCGGAGGCTATATTGACGCGCTTGCGTTTTCTCCCGACGGGCGTTATCTTGCCGCAGCGCGCGGCGATATAATATTTTGGGATTTGAAAACGGGACAAAAAACCAAAACGCTGGAGGGGCATCGAAGCTCCGTGATAAGCATCTCTTTTTCCCCGGACGGTCGCTTTCTCGCCTCGGCGAGTCGGGACAAAACGGCTCGCCTGTGGAACGCGGAAACCGGCGAGGCGATTAAAGTTCTTGAAACGCAAACTCCGATAGCAGTTGCGTATTCGCCCAAGCCTTTAAAATGGAAAATGCCGGTCACAGCAGTCGCTTTTTCGCCCGATGGCAAAACGCTCGCCGCAGCGACGGGCAGAGCCGTCCATTTGTGGGAAACCGCAACAGGAAATCAATTACGCACGTTAGAGGGACATTCTCAATCAATTACGAGCGTTGTTTTCCTTTCCGACGGGCGCTCGCTGGCTTCAGGCAGTCTTGACGGAACGGTTCGCATCTGGTCGGCTCAGTAAACATAACGTTTTAACCAATAGACGGCGAGTGAAAGATAAGATTTTAAAGGTTATTAAATGAAACTTCGACTTTTAGGACTTCTGGGCTGGTTGCTGTTTTGTTTCCTGTTCCTCGTTTTCATCAAGCTATTGATGGCGCGTTCGCTGGAACGGTTCTTTTTTCACTGGGATGCGGTTTATTGGATGTTCATTGACTGCCTGATCGGTGCGGGCTTAATTGCTTTAGTGCGGCGCGGATTCAACTTGCTGTCTGAAAACTCGACCTCAGCGAACAAAGATTTTTTAATCCTAATCTCAACAATTCCGTTTATTGCCTTTGTCACAACCGTCTGGGGAATAATCGGAATCGAGGAATTGTATTACCGCAAAACTCACAAGCTTTACGATTGGGTGATGGAGTATTTGATTGATTTTATTACGCAAACGATGGTTTGCTTTAGCTGCATCTCTTATTTTTACTTTTCGGATTCGATCAAAACAAAAGAACGTCTCTTAGCGGCGCGGCGGGCGCAAAGCGAGATGCAGTTAAAGCTTTTGCAGCAAAAGGTTGACCCACATTTTTTGTTCAATAATCTGAATGTTTTATCGTCTCTGATTGAAAAAGACGCGAAAATAGCCAACGAGTTTTTAGTTAAGTTGGCGGAGCTTTACCGTTATATTCTGCATACGCAGAACACGGAAATCGTTTCCATTAAAGATGAATTAGGCTTTGCCGAAAATTACGTTTATCTGCTCGGTCAGCGTTTTGGCGGGGCTTATAATTTTGATTGGGAAGTTCCGACGGCTAAAATTAACGGTCAAATGATTATTCCGGCGGCTTTGCAGGGTTTGCTTGAGAATGTCGTCAAACACAACGCCGGAGATCAAAAAGAACCCTTGCGGGTTCGCGTTAAGCTCGATGAAGACTTTTTGCTGGTGGAAAACAACATTCGCGCCAAACCGCAAACGCGAGAAACGAGCGGCACAGGGTTGGAGAACTTAAAAGCGCGTTATGCGTTTTTAACCGAACAGCCGGTTGAAATCCGGCGCGAAGCCGATGTTTTCAGCGTTAAAATTCCTCTGCTAAAATTGAAGAAATGAGAGTTGTAGTTATCGAAGACGAGCTGCCGGCGGGCGACAAATTGAGCGAGTTTATTCACCGATACGACCGCCAAATTAAAATTGTCGCGCGTCTGGAAAGCGTCAAAGACAGTTTCGTCTGGTTCAACGAAAACCGCGCGCCCGATCTGGTTTTCTCGGACATCGAGCTTTTGGACGGTAATGTCTTTCGCCTTTACGAAAATGGTCGAGTCGCTTGCCCGACGATTTTTACGACAGCTTATGACCAGTTTTGGCTGCAAGCGTTTGAACGCAACGGCATCGCCTATTTACTCAAACCCTTTGCTTATGAAAAATTCGTCGCGGCGATGCAAAAATTTGAATCGCTCAGACAAAACTTCGTCTCTGCTCAGCAAGATTTCTGGCATAAAGTTCAAGCGAATCTCGCCCAACCAAACTACAAAGAACGCCTGATAGTCAAAGTAAAAGGCGGAATCCGCCTGCTCGAAACCAATCAAATTGCCTTTATCAAAACACAAGACGAAATTCCGTTTGCCTTTGATGCCGAAGGAAACAAGTTTCCGCTCAAGGAAAATCTTACCGAACTTGAACAAATTCTTGATCCTAAAACTTTCTTCCGGCTCAACCGCAGTGAAATAGTCAACCTCAACTTTATCGAACGCCTTGAACCGGATTTCCGTGACCGCCTTGTCGTGCGCTTGCGAAACTTGAACATTAAGCTTGTTTCCAGCACAAACCGAACCCCGAATCTGCGGAAATGGCTTGAGAGCTTGTAACTTAGAGCAGTTATGGAGTGTACGGGCAGCAACGAAATGAACAGTACCGCGAACGGTAGTGAGCGGGTTTGTTAATTGACCCGCTCACTACCGTTCGCGGTACTGACACGTACATCTAAGCCTGAATTGCTCTAGAGGCGGAACTTATAGCTTTACAATATTTGCTAAAAGTCACCGATTTAGCTAAAGGGTTATGTTTGAACTTGATTCATCTCGCTCTTTTGTTTTTTTCCGCTTCCGTCGCAGTTAAAAGACTTGTTTTAGTTTTCAACCAAAAGCTCGTTTTTAACACCCGTAATTCCATTGACGGAATTAGCTTGAACAGCCGCCAAATTTTTATCCGCTTCCGAATCAACTACGCCTTTTAAAGTGACGCTGCCGTTTCTAACGACGATGTGAATCGGATTGAGCGAGCCGTTTGAATAGCGTGCAAGATCGCCGGAATAAACCGCGCGGAAAAGCTCTTGACGCAGGCGCTGATCATCGAGCAACGGCTGCAAAACTTCGATGTCGTTGCGAACTGCGGCGACGGTTTCGATTTGCTTGACGGCTTGTTCGGCGTCCGATTTTAATTTATCGCTGGTTGAAACGCCGCGCAGCACGACCGAATTGTCCGGCGAAATCTGAAACTCAAGACTGTCGAAAACGCCGTAAGACGAAAGCATCAACAGCTCGGCGCGAATTTCTCTGGCAAGACGGTCGCGCGCTCGCGCGGCATCTGTTTCTTCCGAAGCGTTTGAGCGGCGCGGAGTTCGCACGACGTAATAAACATCGCTCTCAGTTTGCGGATTTGCCGCCTCAGTCGAAGTTCCGACGGTTCGCACACGCTTAGTTTCGCTGTTTGTTCCGTCGTTTGCGCGTCGGTTTGAAAACCGATTTAAAGTTTGCGGAAAATCCGCCACCGCGTCGGGCGTCGGAACCGGCGATTCGGCGAGCAGAATTTCTTTCGATGTTTTGCCGTAAAGCGCACGGTTTTTGTTGTTGTCGGGCGAAAGAACGCCGCCTTTCAGAGCAGCGCCGACAAATGCTCCTTTGGTGCGCGAATATGACAGAATTCCTGCGTCGAGCGTCGCGTTAGTGGTCGCGGAGGCTTTTCTGCCAATCGGACCGGCGGCAACGCCCGCTTCGCCGCCAAACTCAAATTTGTCTTCGAGCAGACCTTTCAAACCGCCGTCGTTCATAATCAGCAAAATCACGTCGGTTTTTTCCGCCCCGATTTGGAAACCGACGCTGCCGCCGCCGATTTTAAAAAACGCGGGCGCGCTCCAACCCGTCGCCGTGCGGCGCGAAATCAAGCCTTCTCCGCCGCTTCCGCCGACGATAAAAGCCGCGCCGAGAACGCCCGGAAAAACCGCAACGGCTTCGGCGCGTTCGAGCAGCTCGCGCGGAATTGATTTGTCCGGCTTGTCCATAATGCTGCGGAAAACGCGCGCGGCTTGGTCGGCGCGTTTTCCGGCGTCTCTAATTTCTTTGTCGTCTTTTTTCTGGGCAAAAGCTGTCAGGGAGCAACAGAAAACCAGGCTCAGGGCAATGAACAGTTTTAAATTATTTTTCATCAAACGTTGACCTCCAAACTTTAATAATAAAAAACGGGGCGAAAAACAAGTCTCGTCCCGTTTGATAATTCTCTTTTAAAAAACGAATTAGCTGTGTCCGACTTCGAGCGAGCGGGGCTGTTCATTTTGAAGATTCCTGTGATTGACTTCATCTCCATTTTTCTCCCGATTCGATTTGCCAGCGACTACAGCCACCAGTGCAGCCGCGCCGCCGATTAAAATTGCGCTCGTCAAGAGCGGATTCAGTTTCGCTCGCTGATACAGACTTTCCTCAAAAACGATTCCGTCGTAATTGCCTCGCTCGCGTAAATCGGAATGAGTTTCGTAAAGACTGTCGGGACGATTGCCCAGATCGGGAGAAGCCTTTTGCTGTGTTGCGGCAGCCGACCATTCCATCGCTTTGTCGGTCAAACGCGGCGCAAGGTTGCCCATCAGCGAAATCATTTTTCCTCCTTCGCCGACCGTAAAATCCCTGACCACGTTTTGCGCGCAGAACAGAATCGCCTCGGCGACCAATTCGGGCGCGTAAACCGGCGGCGGAACATTCGGTTCTCTCGACATCAGATTGCGCGCGTGTTCGGTGTAAGGCGTGTTGATTGCGCTCGGTTTGATTAACGTGACGGAAATTGGATAATTTTCCGATTCAAGCTCCATCCGCAAAGCGTCTGTAAAACCTTTGACCGCGTGTTTCGATGCGGAATAAACGCTCTGAACCGGAATCGCTCGGTCAGACAATACGCTGCCGACATTGATTAAAGCCCCGCCGCGATTTTTTAAATGTTCAGCCGCAATTCGCGAGCCGTTTACGACGCCCCAAAAATTCGTGTCGAAAAGGCGGCGCATATCTTCAAGCTGCGTTTCCAGAATTTCGCCGTAAATCGAGACTCCCGCGTTGTTTACCCACGTATCGAAACCGCCGAATTTTGCGATTGCCGCATTCGCCGCATTTTGTAAAGCGTTTTCATCCGCAACATCGGCGGCAAAATAAATGGCTTCGGTGTTTTTGGAATTTAGCTCGTCCGCCAATTGGCTTAAGGCTTCTTCATTGCGGGCAATTAAAACGAGGCGGGCACCTTTTCTCGCCGCCATTCGCGCCGTCGTCAAACCGATGCCGCTCGTCGCGCCCGTGATAACGATTGTTTGTTGGGAAACCTTTTTTAATTTCATAGCTTTAAAAATGAAAAAGCGGCAGAAGATTGAAAACTTTGTAAAGCAAAACCGCGTTCGCCAATTTTCAATTTTCTGCCGCCTGTTTACCAGTCGCTTTATTTGTTTTTGCTAACTACTGTCGAATGTGTTTCAACCTCCGCCGGATTTTGCGTTTTATCGCTCAAATGCCCGGCGGCGAATAAAATTGTGAAGACACCTGCCAGTAATAACATCACAACGACCGCCAACACCCCGCGCGTTTCCTGCGCTTGTGCCTCCTGTGTTGTTCGCGTCATGGATGTCCACCTCCCTCAAAATCAATTAAAAATCAAGCTAACGGCTGGGAACTTTAATGTCTACGTCCACCTTTTGAGGGGTGTTACTTCGACCGCCCAATGCGCCGCCGAAGTATAAAGCTCCGACAACAATCAAAACAATCAAAAGCGTCACGACAGCCCACATTGCGCTGCCTGCTCCGCTTCCGCCATCCCCGTCCGCCATAATTTTTAATCTCCTTTTATTAAAATTTACGTTCGTCATACTTACGGGCAAAGAATATGCCAAAGCGCCGGAATGCAGTAAACATCGGCGCTTTGGCAAGATATTATTTTTTAATGTGCAGTTTTAGTCTCTTTGGAAACAGCTTGACGAGCGAATTCAGTACAAGCGACGGCTTTGTTTCGTACAAATTGATACGAAAAGGGCGAATTGATTTTTCGCCCTTTAAATGTTTTTTTGCTGTTCGAGCATCTGGGCAACCTGCTCGATTAAATCCACCGGCTCAATCGGTTTTTTGATGTGCCGCTGAAAACCGCTTGAGAGAGCTTTTAAACGGTCTTCGTTTTTGGCGTAAGCCGTCAGCGCGATTGCCGGAACGTTTCCGCCTTTTTCCGGCGGTAACTGACGGATTTTTTGAATCAGGCTGTAACCGTCTTCGTCCGGCATTCCAATATCGGAAATCAATAAATCCGGCGGATTTTCCCGAAATTCATCAAAAGCAACGCTCGCCAGATTTGCGGTTCTGACCGTTGCGCCAGTTGATTCAAACAAAAACGCCAATAATTCAAGACTGTCCGCGTCGTCTTCGACGAGCAGCAGATTGACGCCGACGAGCTTTCGCGGCGCGGCGGTTTTATTCGGCGCGTCGAAACTTTCGGAAGCGACGACGTTGTTGATGTTTTCGAGCGATTCGACACGGGCGTTCATCAGCGGCAAGCTGAATGTAAAAGCCGAGCCTTCGCCCTCGCCCGCGCTTTCGGCTTTAACCTGTCCGCCGTGCAGTTCGATTAAATGCCGCACAATTGACAACCCCAAACCGAGACCGCCGTGTTTGCGCGTGATCGAAGTGTCCTGCTGGCGGAAATGCTTAAAAAGATGCGGCAAAAATTCCGATGCAATGCCGATTCCGTTGTCGGTCACGGAAATTTTGATCGCATCATTGGTCGCACTTAAATTAACCAGCACAAAACCGTTGCGCGGCGTAAATTTGATGGCATTCGAGAGCAAATTCCACAAAACCTGCTGGATTCGGCGCGGGTCTGCATAAACTGTGGCGTCGTCAATCTCCGAACGAAACTCGACCGCGATCTGTTTGATCGAAGCCGTCGGTTTGATTGATTCAACCGCCGTTTCGACGAGCGAGCGAATCTTGACCGGAAACGCTTCGAGCTTGATTTTGCCGTTGATAATGCGCGAAACGTCGAGCAAATCTTCAATCAGACGCGATTGAACGAGCGTGTTGCGCTCGATTGTTTCAAGCCCCTGCGCGATTGATTTATCGTCGAGCTTGCCCGAACGAATCAGCCGCGTCCAGCCGAGCATCGAAGTCAGCGGCGTGCGTAATTCGTGCGAGATCACCGACAGAAACTCGTCTTTCATTCGATTGACGATTTCGTTTTCCTCCGCCGCCCTTTTTAATTCTTCGAGCGCGTTTTGCCGTTCCTGTTCGGCTTTTCTTCGTTTCGTGACGTTCAAATGCGAAACGACCGCGCCGTTTGTGCCGGAGAGCGGCGTTACGTGCAGCAAAAACCAGCGTTGTTCGCCCGATGGACTGTGGCAGGGATATTCAAGCGTGAAATAATCTTTTTGTTTGTTTAAAACCTCGCGAATGCCTTCCTCGACCTGCCGGGCAAGCTCGCCGCCGTCCGCGCGGCAAACTTCAAAATAGTTTGCGCCGACATCTATCTTTTTTTTATCGTTTCCGTTGTTATTTACGGCAAATCGTTTCCAGCCGTCGTTCGTTGCGATAATTTGACCGTTTTCATCAATAATGGCGATGTGTTCGAGCATCGAATCAATCACGGCTTGATAAAAATCGCTGCTTTCCGCCGTAACAGGTTTTTCTTCGCTCTGCATACCCCAAATTTGAGTCAAACGGCGATTTTCGACGACTCCGAAAACGTTTGTGGAAAAATGACGCGCATTTCCCGCAGAGTCGCAACGAACGCTTTTCACGTTTTCCAGCCGATAGCCGGATTGAATAAAATCGCGCAAAAACATTTGCGTGTCTGCAAACAAATTGGCGGGAAAACTCTCGCCGAAAAGACGTATCATTTCAACTGACGATTCGCAGCCAAACGAGCGCGCCAGAGCTTCATTGCATTCGGCAAGAAAACCGAAACGCTCGATTTGCTCGATTTGTTCTTTTTCGCCGAGCGAAGCTGAGACACCGTGTTTCAGTTCGATCCGCCAGATAGGAGTGGGATTTTGAGTGACGAGCGCAGAACAGGATTCTTCGCTTTCCGCCCAAAAAACGTTTTTCGACGCTTTCTCGCTGCTGCTATTTGAAATATTATTCCGACCTTTAAATTGCCAATTCCTTGAATGCTCCGTATAAACCGACATAAAATTAAATATAAATCCATCAAATAAATAACAATAAACCAACAAATCTTTTCGCTCGGTCAGCTAAAAAGATTCCCAAAACAAACAATCACCGTGCCACAAGACAGAGGTAAATTTTGTAAGATAATGAAAATAATAATTTAAGCGATTATAAAGTTCGATTTTGTACACAACCGTACCGAAATGCTGCCGACTTTAAGGCAAATTTTTAGTAGAAAAGTTAGAAGCTATTCGACGGATTAAATGTGCCGAAAGCATACGCCTCTCTTTTCAGGCGCTTTTTAACCCGGGAAAGTCTGTATTGTCTCAATACAAAAAATATTTACGCCGAATTCTAAAAATTTCCCGCCAAATAAAATTCCGTCTTTCAAAAATTGAATAAATAAACCTAAAAACATTCGCTGATAGCTAATTGGCATAATGATTGCTCGAAGCACTGCGGCAAATATTATTTGTAATTATTCTTCAAGGATGGGTTCAATAAATGGCAATCAACGCAGTAGCAGCACTTAACCGAACAAGCTCGATTGGGCAAAACAAATGGCAATTACCGGGTGACGGAAAAAGCAATTTGACCAATCGGGCGGGCTTGAAACCGGCTTTCCCCGTTTCACCGTTCATTTCGGCAAAAGAAAAAACCGAATCGCAGCCGCAGCTCGGAAACGAGCTTTTGCTGAGTCTTCCGGTTGATGTTTCAGTTAAACTGCAACCCGCAATGCAGAAAGTCGTATTCGAGCGCGGACAAACAATTTACGACATCGGCGATACTTTCGATTTCGTTTATTTTCCGATTGATCTGGTCGCTTCGCGGCTTTGTTTGATGGAAGACGGCGCGATGATCGAGGTCGGCGTGGTCGGACGCGAAGGACTTCTGGGGATTTCTTCGATGATGGGCGCGATAACGGCAAATTGTCTGACGATTGCCGAAACCGGGGGAACCGCAATTCGCGTCAGAACCAAGCTGCTCCGCGATATTTTCCGTCAAAACCAAAAACTGCAAAAGATTTTGCTCAATTATTACAGCGATTTTCTCACGCAGGTTTCGCAGCGCGCCGCTTGCCGCTGCCGCCACACCGTCGCGCAGCAGCTTTGCACTTGGCTGCTGCTCGTTCACGACCGCGCCACCGGCAACGATTTGGCTTTGACGCAGGAAACAATCGCCAATCGTTTGGGCGCTCGTCGCGCCAGCGTGACGGTTGCTTTAAATGAATTGGAAAGAAACGCCTGCGTCCAGTCGCGCCGCGGACACATCATCATTTCCAATCGCAGAGGTCTGGAAAACTGTGCGTGCGAATGTTACGACATTTTACGAAGCGATTTTCATTTTGAATTAAAAGCCGCTCGCGTTCAGTAAAAGTGGCGCAAAACGGTGTTTGAGTCGTGAGTCCGGAGAGTCGAGAGTGGTGAGTCAAAGGAAATAAAATTCGAGTTGACTCACGACTCTTGACTCTCCGGACTCACAACTTTTTCGATTCCCCATTTATGCAGACCAAAACCGCACAGATTTCTCCTTTCGGCAATCATTTGATTGACGCCTTGCCACCGTCTGAAAAAAACAATCTGCTCGCTCATACCAGACCGATTGTTTTGGAAGCCGAACAACCGCTTTACGAAGTCGAAGATTCCATCGGCTCGATTTATTTTCCGCTCGATGCGGTCGTTTCTTATTGCAGCTTAATGGAGGACGGCTCAAGCGCCGAAGTTTGTTTGACGGGACGTGAAGGAGTAATCGGGATTCAGGCGATTTTCGGCGAACAAATCGCCCGCAACTGCACAACCGTGTTATCTGCCGGTGAAGCTCTCAAAATGGACACGGCTGTAATGCGCGATTTCGCTGCCGCAAATGACGAGCTGCGCTCTCTGCTACTCGGTTTTTACGGTAATTTGATGCGCCAGGTTTCTCAGCGCGCGGTTTGCAACGGGCGACACAGCTTGCAGCAGCGTTTTTGTTTTTGGCTGCTGCTCGTTCACGAGCTTGCCGGAAATGACGAGATTCCGCTGACGCACGAAACGATTGCCAGAAAGCTCGGTGCGCGGCGCGCCGGAGTTACCAACGTTGCCGGAGCAATGCAGGAAAAAGGCGCAATTTCCTACGCCCGCGGAACCGTTCGCGTCCATGACCGCAAGCTGCTCGAAGCGGAAGCGTGCGAATGTTTTCAGGCTTTAAAATTTTAATTGTTCGTAGTTCGTTGTTCGTTGTTCGTTGTTTTTCTCTTTCAAGAAGCGTTTGAATTTCAAACGATAAGATTCTTTAGAGATTTGCAACGAACTACGAACAAATATTTTTGATGTTGGCAATTAAATCGGCGAAATTTACCGGCTTTCGTTGATATTGATTAAAGCCGGAAGCCAGGATTCGCTCGCGGTCTTCGGCTGAAGCATAAGCTGTCAGAGCAATTGCCGGAATTTGCCGCAGACGTTTGTTTTTTGATTGCCGGATTTTGCCGATAAACTCCATTCCGTTCATTTCCGGCATTCCGATGTCGCTGACTAAAACATCCGGGACTTTTTTTTCGACAATCTTCAGAGCTTCGATTGCCGACGCAGCCGTTTGAACTTGCGCGCCGCGCGAAGAAAGCATTGTTCTCAGCATTTCGAGCGCATCTGTGTCGTCGTCAACGACCAGCAAATTCAAATTTTCCAAATCCTGTTCTTTTTCTTCAACCGTGAATATTTTTTCCGCTTCACTCAATCCGACGCGGCTATGCATCGGCAGGCGAATTGTAAAAGTCGCGCCTTTGCCGACGCCTGCGCTTTCGGCGAAAACTTCGCCGCCGTGCATTTCGACCAGATGTTTGACGATTGCCAAACCTAAACCGAGACCGCCGTGCTTGCGTTTTGAAGAGCTGTCCGCCTGACGAAAGCGGTCGAAAACAAAAGGCAAAAACTCCGGCTCGATGCCGACTCCCGAATCAATGACTTTTAATTCTGCGCGGGTTTCATTGCAATCGAGCTTGACGACGATTTTGCCGCCCGACGGGGTAAATTTGATCGCATTGGTCAGCAAGTTGTTGACGACTTGCTGCAAGCGTTCGGCGTCGCCCTGCAAAATACAGGCTTCGGAATCGAATTCGGTCACCAGCTCGACGTTTTTGGTTTCGGCGGTCGGCTGCGCGACTTCGGTCACGGATTTGATCAGCGGCAGAAAATCGAACTGCCTGTTTTCGAGCCTGATTTTGCCTGAAATAATTCGGGAAACGTCCAAAATATCTTCAATCAATTTCGTCTGCAAATTAATGTTGCGTTCGATAACTTCAACCGCGCGTCGCGTTTTTTCGGCGTCGAGCTGCCCGGTGCTGAGCATTCGCACCCAGCCGAACATCGAATTGAGCGGCGTTCTCAACTCGTGGGAAAGAACCGCGAGAAACTCGTCTTTCGAGCGATTGGCAATCTCCGCTTCGCGCCGGGCGTTCGCCTCGATTTCGAGCAAACGGACGTTTTCAATTGCGACCGCAGCCAGATTTGAAGCCATTTCGAGCGAGACAACGTGGTCCCGGTTAAAAGCGGCGGATTCGTAAGCCTGCACCTCCAAAGTGCCGATGATTCTTCCCATTACGATCATCGGAGCGATGAGCGACGAATCGGGAACGATTCCGTTTTCCTTGCCGATGACTATGTGTGGACGATTTGCCATCGTTTGCCGGTAATTGCCGACAACGATTGTTTGTTGTCGGAAGATGGCTTGAGAATTCGGTCCGCCTTCTTGAGTGAGCGGCATCGGCGGCAAACTGGCAACGTCAAGTTCCGCGCCTTCCGCCCAGCCGTAAGCCCCCGTCCGCAAATTTTTATCCGAATCGTAAAACGAAACGAAAAACCCGATGCACGGCATCGAAGCGCGAACAAAATCGCCTATTGCCCTGTAAATCGCGGTCAAATCGCGAGCCGTGCCGAGCGTTTGCGCGAGCGGGACAATGCGCGAGAGCAGTGCCTGATACTCCTCCGCCGCCTGACGCTCGGCTTTAAGCAGAGCTTCGCGGGCGCGTTTTTCTTCCGTGATGTCTTGAACTTCGATTACCGTTCCGACCGGCTCGCCGCTTTTGAAAATAGGGCGTCCCGAACAGCGCACCGGATAAAAATGCCCGTTTTTGTGGACGAAAACATCTTCGTAACCGACCACCGCTTCGTGCAGCGGAAGCGCTTTGTCGAGCGGGCATTCTTCTTTTGGAAACGGCGAGCCGTCCGGGCGCGTGTGATGAATTTTATAATGCAGAATCTCGCCGATTAAGTCTTCCGGTTTAAAACCTGTGACGCGCTCAGTCGCGTGATTCGCAAATGTGCAAAACCCGTGGGCGTCCATCATCAGCAGACACGATTGAGTATTGTCGGTAATGGTCTGCGTCAGATTGAGCTGAAAGCTCACTTGTTGTTCGATGACTTTACGCTCGTGAATATCAACGACCGAGCCGGTATAACCTAAAAATTCGCCGCCTTCATCAAAACGCGGCTGCGCCGAATCAATCATCCAGCGATATTCGCCGTCTTTGCGTCGCAGCCGATATTCAACGTAAAACTCGCCGCGCCGCTCGTTGGAGGTCAAAAACGCTTTTTCAACGCGCTCTTGATCGTCCGGGTGAGCGGCTGAAATCCAGCCCAGCCCCAAGCTGGTTTCCGGCGTTTGCCCGGTGAACTCATACCATAATCTATTTAAATAAGTGCAGCTTCCGTCGGCGTCGGTTACCCAAACCATTACGGGCAGATTGTCCGCCATTTTGCGGAAGCGAACTTCGGATTCGCGTAATTTTTCTTCCGTCTGTTTTCTTTCGCTGATGTCGCGGATGATGCTCAGCAGAAAACGCTCGTCGCCGATGTCCGCGCCGACCGCGTTGACTTCGACATCAAATGTCGTACCGTCTTTGCGACGATGAACGGTTTCAAACAAAATGCCGTGCAGATTTGCTTTTTCGAGCTGCTGCGGAAGGTCGGTCAAACTTTCCCGCGCGCGCAAATCTGCAATTTTCATTGTCAGCAGTTCCGTCTGCGCGTAGCCGTAAGCGCGCGCCGCCGCCGCGTTTGCTTCGACGATTTCGCCCGCCGGTCGAACCATCAAAACAATATCGCGCGCCTGAGCGGAAACGAGGCGATAGCGAGCCAGCACTTTTTCGCTTTCTTTCAATTTGGTCACGTCGCGCTGCGTTCCCCAGGCTCGAAACAGCTTTCCGTTTTCGACGATTCCGATGAGATTGTTGCTGAAATAAACATCGTGCCCGTCGGCGTCTTTTTCGTGCGACTCGGCTTCAGTCAGACGATAGCCCGATTCGAGAAAAGCGCGAAGATAAGCCTCGTTCGCGGGGTCTTCGGTGACAAACAAATCAGCTAAGCGCGCGCCGATGATTTGTTCGGCGGCGTCAAAACCGTACATTTTTGCCATCGCGTCATTGCATTCGGCGAGAAAGCCGCGTTCGTAGGCAAGCTTTAGCTGTTCTTCGACCGCGAGATTTGTCGGAATCGGCTCGTCCAGTTCAAAACGCCAGATTCCTTCGGAGCTTTGTTCGATAAAAGCGCGATAGCGTTCTTCCGCCTCACGCAGTTTTTCTTCAGCGAGACTTTGTTCGGTGACATCGCGATTGGCTTCCAGAACGATCCGTTTGCCTGCGATTGCGGTTATCATTTGGCGGCTTTCAATTGTCAAAACGCGATTATCTTTGCATAAGCGCCGGATTTTTCCGGTCCAGCGCCCCGTTTTTTCAAGCGTTTGCCGGTAATCGTCGAAAGAAACGGGAAAATCGCTTTTCATCAGCGCATGGCTTGATTTGCCGAGGGCTTCGCCGATTGAATAACCGTAGAGCTGCTCGCAGCCTTGATTCCAATAAACAATTCCGCCATCGAAATCGGAGGCGAAAATCGGGTCGTAAGAAAGCTGAAAAAGCGCCAGTTGCCGATGCAGCTCGTCCTGAGCTTTTTGCTCGGCGTCGGAATCAGCGACCAATAAAATTGTTTCGGTGAGCATAGCTTTCAAACTAAAATTCTCGACTCAAAATGCCAGCCTTTATTCATTCTTAAAATCGCAAATCTGTTGTCCGGCTTTCTTCAACGATTCGACTGAAAAACGTCGTTCCGACAAGTACAAAAACGAATTTTACAAATTAACGGCGGCGCTGGAAAACGCCCCGTTTAATGCGAACGGCATTACAAATATACAACAAATCGAAAGCTCTGTCGCGCAATGTGAAATTTAGTACATCGTTCGTTTTCGCTGTATTCAAATGCTTCAAAATCGAATTTTCAGGAATCGGAAAATCCCTGTAAATATTGATATTTCGGTGAAACGGCTCTTGGCACAAAACTTGTAATGGTCGGAGTAGAACTGTCAGAAAGATGTCAGAAAACCGTACACGGACGGGCAGCCTTTAGCTCGTTCGGAAAGGAAGTGTGAAAAATCGCGCAAAAACCGATTATTACTTTTTTTATCTTTGGGAAAAAAAGTAATTGAAATTTATGGAAACTGAAAACGCAAACAACAAGACACTGCCCGATTTGATTTGCCTGTCGCATCTGCGCTGGAATTTTGTCTGGCAGCGCCCGCAGCATCTTTTGAGCCGCTTTGCCAAAGAGCAAAGAGTGTTTTTTGTCGAAGAACCCTTTGTCACGGACGATCCGCTGCCGCGCCTCGACATTCAAAAGCACGAAACGGGCGTGACGGTCGTCGTCCCGATTGTGCCGAAAGAACGCTGGGAAGCCGGAGACGGCGAAGCGATTTTGCACGAATTATTCGACACGCTTTTTATTGACCAAAACATCGGCGAATTTTTCTTTTGGTATTACACGCCGATGGCTTTTGAATGGACAAAGCACAAAAAGCCGCTCGCCATCATTTACGATTGCATGGACGAGCTTTCGGCTTTTAAAAACGCTCCGGCGAATCTACTCGAACGCGAAAAACAGCTTTTTGAAGTCGCCGATTTGGTATTCACCGGCGGGCAAAGCATCTTTGAAAACAAACGCGATAAACACGCCCGCGTTTTCTGTTTTCCGTCATCAATCGAAACCGAGCATTTCGCCGAAGCCAGAAACATTACGGAAGAACCGGAAGACCAAAAAGAAATCGCGCATCCGCGACTGGGCTTTATTGGCGTAATTGATGAAAGATTGGATATTGATTTGGTCGGAAAAATTGCCTCGCTGCGTCCTGACTGGCAATTCGTGATGATTGGTCCGGTCGTCAAAATCAGTGAAGACGATTTGCCGCGCGCCGCGAACATTCATTATCTCGGCAGCAAACAATACGCCGATTTACCGAAATATCTGGCGAGTTGGGACGCGGCGCTGCTGCCGTTTGCTTTAAACGAAAGCACGAAATTCATCAGCCCGACGAAAACGCCGGAATATTTAGCAGCCGGATTGCCGGTGGTTTCCACTCCGATTAAAGACGTGGTGCGACCTTACGGCGAAATGGGATTCGTTCACATTGCCGACACGCCCGAAGGTTTCGTGCAATCATGCGAAGAAGCGTTGAAAGAAGAACGCGAAGAACGTTTGCCGAAGGTTGACGAATTTTTATCGAAAAGCTCGTGGGATAAAACGCAGCGGCAAATGGCTGAACTAATAGAAGAAATCATTGATGCCCGGCGAATGCACGACCGTGCGGCTCATTCTGCGGCAGCGGCGGTAAGTCATGACGCGACTGAACATTTGACCGAGAAAGTGACGCCGTCGCACGGGCGGATTTCGTAAGTTCGTTATCGAACGGAGCTTAGCTTTAAAAAGTGATATAATCTTTTAAATTATAAAAAACGGGGAGAAGAAATAAATGTTTGATTATTTAATTGTGGGGGCAGGTTTCGCCGGCAGTGTGCTGGCGGAAAGATTGGCAAATGGCTCAGGAAAAAAGATTTTGATTTGCGACAAAAGACCGCACATCGCCGGTAACGCTTACGATCATTATAATGATGCCGGAATTCTGGTTCATAAATACGGTCCTCACATTTTTCATACCAATTCGAGCGAAGTTTTTGAATATCTTTCGCGTTTTACCGACTGGCGTTCTTATCAGCACCGTGTTTTGGCAAACGTTGACGGGCAGCTTGTTCCGATTCCGATTAATTTGGACACAATTAATAAACTTTACGGACTGAATTTAACGAGTTTTGAAGTCGAGCAATTTTTTGAAAAAGTTAGAGAAAAAGTTGATCAGGTTAAAACTTCTGAAGATGTCGTCGTCGGCACAGTCGGACGCGAATTGTATGAGAAATTTTTCCGCAATTATACACGTAAACAGTGGGGATTGGACCCTTCAGAGCTAGACGCTTCGGTAACTTCGCGCGTGCCGACCAGAACGAATCGCGATGACCGTTATTTCACGGACACTTATCAAGCGATGCCGCTGCACGGTTATACGAGAATGTTCGAAAATATGCTCGATTCGCCGAATATCAAAGTTATGCTCAACTGCGATTACCGCGAAATCGTCAAAGACATTCCGTTTAAGGAAATGGTTTACACTGGACCTGTCGATGAATATTTCGATTATCGCTACGGAAAACTGCCGTATCGCTCGCTGTATTTCAAACACGAAACGCACGATGTCGAAAAATATCAGGAAGCGCCGGTTGTTAATTTCCCGAATGAGCATCTTTATACCCGAATTACCGAGTTTAAAGCTCTGACCGGACAGGAACACCGTAAAACGAGCATCGTTTACGAATATCCGCGCGCCGAAGGCGACCCGTATTATCCGGTTCCGCGCAAGGAAAACGCCGATCTTTATGCGAAATACAAAGCACTCGCCGACGCGATGCCCGACGTGCATTTTGTCGGACGACTGGCGACTTACCGTTATTACAATATGGATCAAATCGTCGCTCAGGCTTTGACGCAATACGGCAAAATCATCGGCAGGAAACGCTCGGAAGCGACCGTTGTGACGATGGACAAAAAACTCGTCGTGCCTTCGAGCTTGATTGCCGCCAACGGCAAAAACGGGCATTCAAACGGCAAAACTGTTTCAACCAGCTAAATTTCGAGCCAGGGAAGCGAGGAGAACACAGAGAAATTAAAAAACTCTGTGTTCTCCGTATTTTTTGTGGCAAAATATTTTTTGTTGTGAAAAGCGATCTGGAAAAAATGAACAAACGCCGCATGCCGATGGAAGACGGGCGGCGTCACATCATTTTTTACACTTTCGGCGATAATGAGTCAGAAGAATCAAACCGTCCGCCGCTCGACACAGAGACACAGAGAAAACCGGAAAAATCAAAAGAAAAATAATTTACATAATCTCTATGTCACTGTGTCTCTGTGGTGAAAATAAATATAAATGTCCGAGCTGCGCTGGCATCCTTTAATGGGCGAGTGGGTTGCGACTGCGACTCATCGCCAGGACCGTACATTTTTCCCGCCGCCCGATTATTGTCCGCTGTGTCCGACCAAACCGGGCGGTTTTCCGACGGAAATTCCCGCGCCGGATTACGATATTGTCGCTTTTGAAAATAAATTTCCTTCGCTCAGCCCAAACCCGCCAGCGCCTGCAATCGAAGGCACGGAGCTTTATCCCGTAAAACCTTCGGAAGGCGTTTGCGAAGTCGTCGTTTACACGCCCGAACATAATTCGACTCTTGCCGATCAGCCAGTCGAGCAAATTTATAAACTGTTTCAAGTTTGGCGCGACCGATTTGCCGATTTGTCCGCCAACGATTTTGTCCGATACGTTTTTATTTTCGAGAACAAAGGCGTCGAAGTCGGCGTCACGCTGCATCATCCGCACGGACAGATTTACGCTTATCCGTTTGTCCCGCCGCGCGTTTTGCAGGAGTTGAAAATGTGCCGCGAGTTTCGAGAGAAAAACGGCAAAAATCTGATCGCCAGCATTTTGGAAGAAGAACGAAAAACGGGAAAAAGAATAGTGACGGAAAATCAAAATTTTACCGCGTTAATTCCCTTTTTCGCCCGCTATCCGTATGAAACTCACATTTATCCGAACCGGCACGCCGAAGCGTTGACGGATTTTTCAAATGACGAGCTAAGAGATTTGGCGATTGTTTTCAAGCAGACGATTTCGGCGTTCGATAAATTATTCGACCGCAGCTTTCCCTACATAATGGTGATGCACGGGCGACCTTCGGACGGCGAAAACTATGATTTTTTCGATTTTCACATCGAGTTTTATCCGCCGATGCGAACCGCCACGAAGCTAAAATTTCTGGCGGGCAGCGAAGCCGGAGCCGGGATGTTTATCAACGATACTCTGCCGGAGGAAAAAGCCGCCGAATTGCGTTCTAAAATTGAGAATGTAGAATGGAGAATATAGAAAAATAAATTCCAAGTTCTAAATTCTAAATTCTAATGATAAATCTCGAACAGCTACGCTCGAAATTCCAGGAAACTTACAATCGCGAACCGCGCATTTTTCGCGCGCCGGGCAGAGTCAATCTGATCGGCGAACACGTTGATTACAATGACGGTTTCGTGCTGCCGATGGCGATTGACCGCGAAGCCGTGGTCGCCGCCGCGCCGCGTCGAGATTCGCTGTTTAGAATTTATGCCCTCGATGTTAACGACGTGAAAGAATTCGATTTAAACGATGAGCCGCAACGGTTGCGCGGAACGTGGCTCGATTACATCGAAGGCACGATTCGGCTCTTAAAAGCAAAATTCCCCAAATTGACAACCGGCGCGGACATTTGCTTTTCGTCTTCCGTTCCGATTGGCGCGGGGCTTTCTTCGTCCGCCGCGCTCGAAATTGCCGCCGGTTTCACTGTTTTGACTTTAAACGAAATCGGAGTCAATCGCATTGTGCTGGCGCGCGCGGCGCAGCAAGCTGAACACGAGTTTGTCGGCGCAAAAATCGGAATAATGGATCAACTGACCTCGGCTTTGGGGCGAGCCGGACACGCGCTGCTGATTGATTGCCGTCTGCTCGATTCGAAACCGATTCCGCTGAATTTTAAAGATGTGCAAATCGTCGTTTGCGATTCGGGCGTCAAACACGATCTGGCAACCGGCGAATACAACACGCGCCGCGAGGAATGTGAACAGGGATTGCAGATTCTGCGAACAAAAATGCCCGGCGTCCGCGCTTTGCGCGACGTTAGCTCGGTTGATTTTGAAAAATATCGAGCGCTACTGCCCGAAACAATTCGCAGCCGCTGTCGGCACGTAATCAGCGAAATCAAACGAACAACTCAAGCGGCGGAAATGCTGAAATTCGGCAGAGCCGATTCTTTCGGAAAATTGATGTACGAATCGCACGCCAGTTTGCGCGACGATTACGCCGTCAGCTCGCCGGAACTGGATTTTCTAGTCGAAACCGCGCGCAGCCTCAACGGCGTTTTCGGCGCTCGAATGACGGGCGGCGGTTTTGGCGGCTGCACCGTAAATTTAGTCGGCAAAAGCGCGGTCAACGAGTTTCAGGAAACCGTCAAGCGCGGATACGAAACCAAGTTCGGTTTCGCCCCGAAAATCTACGTCGTCGAAGCAAGCGACGGCGCGAGCGAAATTAAAATTTCAGCGACTCAGCAGGGGAAAATGTAGAAGGTAGATGTGCGGATTTCAATTTCGCAGATACAACGGAAATTAGCTGTTGAACAAGTCAGTTTTTAACTCGTCATTAAATTTCAGATTTTACCTTTTTTTAATAAGGCATTTCGCCGGAAGGATTACAAGTTATTTCGATAACCGTGTACTTCTTTTTTAATTCCTGTAACTCTTTCTGCTGCGCGTTCATAATTTCCTGATAATCGGCGGGCGGATTTCCCCAGCAGCCTTGCAATTGATAAAAACGAATCTCTCTGTTCCTGGCGTCAACTAATTTACCGGCTTTGCATCTAGCGTCCAGTTTGTCTAATCGCTGTTTCACTGTTTCGCGCTCGACTTCCCCTTTTAGACTTGATGTTTTGGAAATTACCGAAACAACTTGATCGTGCTTAACGTCTTCCGGCAGACAATCATATTGCAACGGGCTATTAATTTGCCCATTTGTTTTCCCGCTCTTACCAGATTTGCTTTGAGCACACATAATTTGGCTGCTCCCGCATATTATCAAGATAACAATCAGTAGATAAGAGTTATTTTTCATTTTATTCAAACCTACTAAATAGATGATAAAACTAAACGATTTGGATGTGCTGAGCAAATATCTTCAAATTACGACTTTAAATACTCGGTAGTGTCCCAGATTTTATGATGGATTCGATTTTTCTGAAAGCTCAAACTCACTAGTTCAATCTGTGACTTTTACTATAATTATTTCTGTAAAATTTAACTTCGAAACAAAAAGGATGAGGCAATTTGATTTTGCCTCATCCTTTTTGTTTTGTTTATGACAAACGAGTTATGGTTCGTCGTTGCCTTTTTTGCCTTGTTTTTTAGGCGGTTCGACAGTGCGGGGGCGCGAATCGTCGCTTGCCGGTTTGTCGGTCTTCGGCGCGGGCGTTTCCGGTTTTTTCGGTAAATTAGTCGCCGGTTTTATCTCGACCGACGATTTTACCGGCGGAGGCGGTTCGTCGTCATCGCGTTTGCTGCCGGGCAAAGTGTCGCGTTCGAGCGTCGCCGGCGCGTTTGAATCGGTCTTGATGTCCGTGTCAACCGAAAACTCCAAATCCCCATCGGATTTGCCGCGTCTCGTTCCGGTGTAAACTCGATTGCTTACGGCAAACGATTCTTCCTCTCTCTTTTCAAGCTCTTCGCGGCTTCGCTGCTCGTTTAGAGCCTTGATGTCGGCAGGCATCGGCGGAGCATCGGGGAACGTCTCGCGCGGCTTATTCTTCATAAACTGGCTCATAAAAGCCGAGAAATAAGGCAACGCGCCCTGTCCGCCGGTCATTCCTCTGCCGAGCGATTCTTTGCGCTCCGGGTTTCCCATCCAGATGCCCGTCACATAAGATGGCGTGTAACCGATAAACCAAACGTCCGTGTGGTCGTTGACCGTCCCGGTTTTTCCGGCGACCGGATGTCCGGCAGCATTTGCGCCGGTCGCGGTTCCGCCCGCCTGCGTGACTCCGCGCATTAATTCGACCATTGTCAGCGCGACGTATTCGCTCGTGACTTTATAAGTCGTGTTTTCCCATTGTTCGAGAACGTTGCCATCGTTGTTGATGACTTTGCGAATTAGATGCGGCTCGACGCGAATGCCCCGGTTCGGAAATGCCGAATAAGCCGAAACCATTTCGATGAGCGGAACTTCCGACGCGCCGAGCGCCGACGCCAGATTCGGCGACATCGGATGCGTGATGCCGA
Source organism: Pyrinomonadaceae bacterium (assembly GCA_036387315.1). Lineage (GTDB taxonomy): Bacteria > Acidobacteriota > Blastocatellia > Pyrinomonadales > Pyrinomonadaceae > JALZCH01. The sequence goes on along the minus strand of DASVTY010000045.1, from coordinate 19,113 downwards.
ACCTGCGAACCATTTGCGCTCCGGTTTGAACGCCCACTTGTTCGAGCAGATGCACGGCGGCGACGTTGTAAGATTTAGCGAGCGCGGTTTTCAGCGGAACCGTTCCGTGGCTGTGCGAACCGTCGAAATTCTGCGGCGACCAGCCGCCGCGTCGAATCGGCGCGCCCGAAACCGGCATTTCCGGCGTCATTCCCCATTCGATTGCCGCCGTGTAAACGTAAGGCTTATATGCCGAGCCGGTCTGACGAAGTCCTTGCGTGGCGTTGTTAAATTTGTTGGTGTGAAAATCGTAACCGCCGACCATTGCCACGATTTCGCCATTTTTGGCGTTTTCGCAAACCAGCGAGGCTTGAATTTCCGGGACTTGCGACAATTGGACTTTGAGCGTTTTGGTGTCCGCGTTGACTTCCAAAATCTCGAATTCCGCGAGCAAACCCGGACGAAATTCGTCTTTGGGCTGACGACGACTCCAGCCCATATCTTTAGCGGTGACGACGACGTTGTATTTGCCGAAACGCACGGCGGCTTCGTTTTTCCCGCCGTCAACTTTCATCACCAAACCTTTTACGTAATCGCCTTTTTCGTAATCGTCGCCGTACCAATCCGGGTGTTTAAAAGCCTCAAGCTCTTTCTCGGTCGGATTGCCTTCTTCTTTTGCCGGAATCATTTTGTAATTTGAATTCCAGACAGAGCGCGATTTGTCGTATGAGCGCAGCCTTTCGCGGACGACTTTGGTCGCCAATTCCTGAGCGTCGGCGTTGATCGTCGAGTAAACTTCCAGACCGCCCTGCGCGACGCGCGTGGTGTATTTCTCTTCGAGATATTTACGAATTTCTTCAACCGGATAATCGTAGGGCGAAGAACGCTGCTGCGATTGATAATAAGCCGTGTCGGCAAGTTTTATCGGTTTGGCTTTGGCGGCGTCGGCTTCGGATTTTGAAATGGAGCCTTGTTCAGCCATTTCCGAAATAACAAGATTGCGGCGTTCGAGCGCTTTCGCCGGATTTATGGTCGGCGAATAAGTTGTCGGCGATTTCGGAATCGCCGCGAGCAGAGCGGCTTCTTCAACGGTTAAATCTTTCGCCGGTTTTCCGAAATAAGTTCTGGAAGCGGCTTCAAAACCGTAAGCTCCGGCGCCGAGGAAGAAGTTGTTGTAATACATCTCCAAAATTTGGCGCTTGGTGTAAAACCGCTCGATTTGCAATGCGACGAGCCATTCGTTGATTTTGCGCTCGAAAGTTTGCGCCCTGGTTAAAAACAAATTGCGGGCGATTTGCTGTGTCAGCGTCGAAGCGCCTTCAAAGCTGCCTGTCCTAATATTTTTATACGCCGCTCCGGCAATGCGGTATGGGTCAATTCCCATATGCTTGTAAAAGCGTGTGTCTTCAATCGCCAAAATTGCGTCTTCGACTTTTTTGGGAATATCTTTTTCTCTAACGGGCAGACGTTTTTCGAGCGCAAATTCGGCAATCACCGTCTCGCCGTCATCCGCGTAAACTTTTGTCACGGTCGAAGGGCGATACGTCGCCAGCGCTGAAACTTCCTGCGCCGCCCGCGAGTTGTTAACGTAAAACGAAGCCAAAACTCCGGTCACGCCGCCCGCTGCGAGCGCCAAAATCAAAGCCAGCGGCAGCCACAAAAACGCAGTCCATCTCCGACCGACTCTCTCGGTTCGGATTTCATTTGCTCTCGCAACACTAATTTCTCTCGTAGCCATTTTTATAATTTTCACCGCCGAGACGCAGGGACGCAGAGTTTTGAAAAAGAGAGACGGAAGAAATAATTTGGTTTAACTTCTCTAATCTTTCCTCTGCGTCTCTGCGTCTCGGCGGTTCAAAATCTATTCTAATTCACAAAGCGCCTCATTCGCACGCTGATCGCAAAACCGATTGCGATAAATGTTGCCAAAATCGCCGACAAACCGTTGCTCATCAGCGGCAGCGGGACTCCGATAACGGGCAGAAATCCGAGCGCCATTCCCGCGTTGATAAAAATCTGAAACGACATTCCGCCCGCAATCGCCATAATGACGAGCATTCCGGCTCGGTCGGGCGCGTGCCGCGCGCTGGCGCACAACCTCGAAATGATGAACGCATACGCCAGCAGCAAGGCGATGCAGCCGATAAAGCCGGTGTGTTCGGCTGTCACGGCGAAAATAAAATCCGTTTGCGGTTCGGGCAAAAATTTGAGCGCCGCCTGCGAAAATTCAGGACCAACGTCCGCTCCCGTCAAACCTCCCTGACCGACCGTGATGATTGATTGTAAAGTGTGATAACCGACGCCTTTCGGATCGGCGCTTTCGGGGTCAATAATAACTTTGATGCGTTCCTGCTGATACGGCTTGATTTTTCCGGTTTGCACGCCGATTGTCCAAGCCAGCGGAACCGAAACGACGCCTAAAATCAAAACCGTTAAAACCCAGCGCAATTTGATGCCAGACAAAAACAGCACAACTGCCAGCAGCGGAAAGTAAGTGAGAGATTGCCCTGCGTCCGGTTCGAGCATAATCAAACCAAGCGGCAAAGCTAAAATGCCGACGCCCAAAAACGTTTCGCGCAAAGTTAAACTACCCGAACGCTTTTTGCCGAAATATTTGGCGAGCATCAAGACAACCGGAATTTTGACAAACTCCGACGGCTGAAACTGCCCGATAATCGGCACTTTTATCCAGCACTGTTGACCGTTGATTTTCATTCCGATTCCGGGAATTAAAACCAGCACCAGCAAAATCAAACCGAAAACGTAAAACGCCGGGGCGTATTCAATCAGCTTACGATAATCGGTAAACGCCATCACGAGCATTGCGACCGATGCCAAGCCCAAGCCGATAAGCTGTTTTTGCCAAAAAGTTTCGGTCGGCACCGCGTTATAAATCTGCCAGACGCCGAAACAGACGACCGCCATCGCCAGCAGCGCCAGCATCCAATCAAAATCTCTCAAACTGCGTTTTTCGATTCTTGCAACCATTTCAATACTGCCAAATCAAAGCCAAAAATTAATTTGCCGGATGTCCCGTGTGCAGCTCCAATTTTTCGCTTTCGCTCAAGAGCTGCGGATGATGTTTTTCGATATACGCTTCGTAAATGCCGCGCGCCGCCGGAGCCGCGTTTCTGCCGCCGAAACCTGAGTTTTCAATCAATCCGATAATCGCGATTTCCGGTTTGTAAGCCGGAGCAAACGAGACAAACCAGGCGTGGTCTTTGTTTGCGCCGGTGTCTTTGCCAAGCCCGACGACCTGCGCCGTTCCGGTTTTTCCGGCAATTTCCCAGTTTTGCATTTTAATTCCGGCAGCCGTTCCGCCGGCGTTGACCGCCCCCCACATTCCTTCGACGATGACTTTGTTCTGCGCCGGAGTCATTTCAATGATTTTGGGCGCGGGTAGCGAATAAGGCGTCAACGGACGCGCTTCCCAATAACCCGATTCTCCGGGTTCGCCCATAACCGCAGCTTCCCTGGCTTCTTTCATCAAATGCGGCACAAACATTTTTCCGCCCACGCCCAGGGACGCAATCGCCCGCAACATCGAAATCGGCGTCGCCTGAACCGTAACCTGTCCGATTGATGCGAAAACCGTTTCGACATCATTCCAGCGCCCGTCGCGTTTTTCGATAATCGGTCTGTAAAATTTCGGTGTTCTGGTCGTATATTCGCCCGGCAAATCAACTCCGGTCGGTTTGTCATACTCGAACGTTTCGACCATTTTGATCAAACCGTCAATTCCCATTTTCAAAGCCAGACGATAATAATAACCGTCGCACGATTTCGTGATCGCGTAAGAAAGCGGCGGCGAGCCGTGATTGCCCATACAGCGGGTAAATTTGCTGCCGGTCGTAATACCGCCGCCGCAGACCATATTCGATTTCTCGACCGTTATCACGCCCTGCTGCAAAGCGGCGACCGATTCGGGAATCTTCCAGGTCGAACCGGGAGGATAGCGACCGCGAATTGCGCGGTTTAGCAATGGTTTTTGCGGATCGTTGTAAAGCGCCGCGATTTCTCTGCGTCCTTCTTTGGTTGAAACTTTATTGACCATCACATTCGGATCAAAACTCGGAGCCGAAGCCATCACCAGGATTTCACCGTTGTTCGGGTCCATTGCCACCAGCACGCCGCGCTTTGTCACCGATTCCGCCAGCTTTTGCTCGGCTGCTTTTTGTAAATCCAGATCAATCGTCGTCACCAAATCCTGTCCGGGCTGAGGCTGAACGACTTCGATTTCCTCTTGAATTCGTCCGCGCGAATCAACCACGACTTTTCTAAATCCGTCGCGTCCGCGCAAGTATTGATCGTAAGCGGCTTCGAGACCTTCTTTGCCGATAATGTCGCCGGGGCGCAATCCTCTTTCGATAAATCTCGGTTCCTGTAGTTGTTTCGGACTGATTTCGCCGACATATCCAAGAGTGTGCGCGGCAATCGTGCCGAGCGGATAAAAACGCTGCGGGTGAATTTCAACACGCAGTTCGGGATGTTCGATCTGGTGCGATTCTGCCCACGCCAAATCTTCGAGCGTGGCGTTTTCTTTAATCACCAGAGATTCAAACGCAGGCTGCAAGCGCATAAAATCGAGCTTTTCACGCAAAGTTTCCTCGTCAATCGAAAGCCCGTCGGCGTATTCGGGGAGCAGACTGTTAATGTCGCGGTTTTTAATTTCTTCGCGCGAGAGAACGACGTTATAAGTCTGTCTTGAATCAACCATCACGCGCCCCTGCCGGTCTAAAATTGCCCCGCGCGGAGCAGGAATGGGCAGCAGACGAACGCGTTGGTTTTCGGCGCGTTCTTTATACTGGTCGCCTTTAACGATTTGCAGATAATAAAGCCGGACGCCCAAAAGAGCGAGTAAAACAAAAGCAATTACCTGAATCGCACCGATTCTGGCTGGTAAATTTTGTGAATGATCGTCAAACTTCATAGGACTCAATCACGAACCCGGTATTTTCAATTCGCAATTTATTTTTTAGCTGCTAGCTGCGTCGCCGCAATTGTTAGCTGCGGATGATATTTGCCGGCGTAGGCTTCATGAACGCCTTTGACCGCCGGACCGGCGTGCGACGCTCCGAAACCGGAGTTTTCAATCAAACCGATAACGGCAATTTCAGGTTTGTAAGCCGGTGCAAACGACATAAACCACGAATGGTCTTTCGCGCCGCCCGAACCTATGGCGGAGTTTTGCGCCGTGCCCGTTTTTCCAGCCATCTCCCAATCGCTTATTTTGAGGCTTCGCGCTGTTCCGCCGTTGTTCACCACACCCCACATTCCCTTTAAAACAAACTCGTTTTGCGCCTTTGTCATAGAAATGACTTTAGGTGCGGGAACAAGGTATTCGACTTTCGAGCGCGTTTCCCAAAATCCCGATTCTCCGCGCACGCCCATAGCCGAAACTTCTTTGGCTTCTTTCATCAAATGCGGCACAAACATTTTACCCTGCACTCCGACAACCGAAAGCGAGCGAATCATCGAAATCGGAGTTGCTTCGACCGTCACCTGTCCGATGGAAGCAAAAACGCTTTCGATGTCTTTCCAACTTCCGTCGCGTTTTTCAATCATCGTTTTGTAAAATTTCGGCGTTCTTGTGATGTATTCGCCGGGCAAATCAACGCCCGTCTTTTTGTCATATTCAAACTCTTCGACCATTTTGATTAAACCGTCGAGCTTCATTTTCAAAGCCAGACGATAATAATAACCGTCACAAGAATGAGTAATAGCCGATGGCAAATCCGGCGAACCGTGATTTCCGCTGGTGTCGCGCGTAAATCTATTTCCTATTTGTATTCCGCCGCCGCAAACGATTCTAGAATTTTCAACTGTTATCACGCCTTGTTGCAAAGCGGCAATTGATTCCGGGATTTTCCAGGTCGAACCGGGATGAAAACGACCGCGAATCGCGCGGTTCAGCAAAGGTTTTTCCGGGTCATTGTAAAGCGCCGCGATTTCTCTGCGTCCTTCTTTGGTTGAAACTTTGCTGACGAAAACGTTCGGATCAAAACTCGGAGCCGAAGCCATCACCAAGATTTCGCCGTTGTTAGGATCCATCGCTACTAACACGCCGCGCTTTGTCGCTGATTCCGCCAGCTTTTGCTCGGCTGCTTTTTGCAAATCCAGATCAATCGTCGTCACTAAATCCTGTCCGGGCTGAGGCTGAACGACTTCGATTTCCTCTTGAATTCGTCCGCGCGAATCAACTACAACCTTGCGATAGCCATCTTTCCCCCTCAAAAAATGATCATAAGTGGCTTCCAAACCTTCTCTGCCGATAATGTCGCCCGGTCGCAGCCCTTTATCAATGAACACTGGTTCTTGAAGCTGCTTCGGACTGATTTCGCCGACATATCCCAAAATGTGAGCGGCTGTTTTGCCGAGCGGATAAAAACGCTGCGGGTGAATTTCGACGCGCAGTTCGGGGTGTTCAAGCTCATGCGCTTCAACCCAGGTCAGATCATCAAGCCCAACGTTTTCTTTGATTACAACCGATTCAAAAGCGGGCTGCAAACGCATAAAATCGAGCTTTTCGCGCAAAGTTTCTTCGTCAATTCCGAGATTCTCCGAATACACCGGGAGAAGCGAAGTAATGTCTTTGTTTTTAATTTCTTCGCGCGAGAGAACGACGTTATAAGTTTGACGCGAATCAACCATCACGCGCCCCTGCCGGTCTAAAATCGCGCCGCGCGGTGCCGGAATCGGCAACAGCCGAATGCGCTGATTTACCGCGCGTTCTTTGTATTGTTCGCCTTTGACGATTTGCAAATAATAAAGTCTGATTCCTAACAAAGCCAACAAAACAACGGCAATAATTTGAATTGCGCCAATCCTGACTCCCAAATTTTGCGAATTATCATCGAGCTTCATAAGAGTCAATTACGCGCTTTCAAATTACGAATTACGAATGAAGGAAATAATCATTGCGAATTACGAATGTGAAATAATTTTAGATACAAATTGAATTCCTTAATTTGTCTTTTGTAATTCGTAATTCGTAATTGTTTTAAACTCGGCGTCCGAGTCGGATTGGATTGCGGCGCAGCGCGGCTTGACGACGCGGCGCAAAATTGCGGCGGTTTAAACGCGCGCGTTCGGAGAAAAAGTATTCGAGAATGAGCATCGTCACGGTTCCGGTAATCGTCGTGCCGATTAGAGAATAGGCGAGAGTTTCGACAAAAGGCGCGTTCGGCGATTGTCCGAGCAGGCGGTTCATCGAGTAATAAATCGAGCTTTCGAGCAGAATCGCGCCCGCCAAAACCGGGATTCTGATCAGCAGATTGTCAACCAGCAAAACCCGCCGCGCCAATTCGACGACGACAAAAGCCGTCAGAGTTTTGGAAAAACCGCTGGCTCCGAGCAATCCGCCGCTCAAAGCGTCAACGGCAACACCGGCAATTGTCGCGTAAATCAAAGCGCGGAAAGCGTCGCGTTTAAGCGCCACGTAAACGATAATGATGAGCGGAAAATCCACAAAGGCGAGCGGCGGCGCGATTTGCCGAACCGTCGACTGCAAGACGATGGCGATAATGAGGGCGAGTGTAGTGGTTAATATTTCCACTTTAAAATTATGAATTAGGAATGATGAACGATGAATTAAAGCTCTTTGTATTCAGTTCAGCATTCATCATTCCGCGTTCAGCGTTTCGCTTTCTCTCCTTGTTTTTTGGCGTTCGGAAGAACTTGTTCCGGTTCGGGGCGCGGCGGCGGCGTGTACAACAAAACGGCGACTTCGCGCAGAGAGCCGAGATTTGCCGTCGGACGAACAGAAATCGTCTGCGAGCTGGAAACCGAACCGGTTTTAACTTCGACGATTTCGCCAACTTTTAAACCCGGCGGATAAATTCGATCCTGCCCTGTTGTCGTAATAATGCTGCCGACTTCGACTTTTTCCTGACCGGAAACGTGATTCATTTCGAGCGTCTCTTTGCCTTTGCCTCTGATCAATCCAAAAGCGTTTGATGCCCCGACTTGCCCGACGATTGCGCCGACGGCTGATTGATCATTGGTCAATAAAATGATTTGCGACGTAACGGGACTCGTCGAATAAACGCGCCCGACCACGCCTTCGCCCGTGACAACGGGCATATTGAGCTTGATTCCCGCCGAGCTGCCCTGATTAATCGTCACCAAATCAAACCAGATGGACGGATCGCGCGCGATAACTTCAGCCTTCACTGATTGATAAGACAACGAACTCGTTAAGCTGAGTAAACTTTTCAGTCTTTCGTTTTCGGATTGCAGATTTTGACTGTTAATCTTTTCGGTTTCGAGTTGATTAACCCGCTCGCGCAGAGTTTCGTTTTCGCCGACCGCAGTTTGCATCTGAGAAACCGTTCCGACAACACCGCTGACGGAATTGCTGACGGTCGCCACCGGGCGCTGAACAAAACCGGCAATCGCCTGCGCCCATACTCTGACGGTGCGCTCTTTTGTATCAGAGTCTTTCGCGTCATAAGCCATCAGCGCGAAATTAACCAACAGCAGCGCGGCAAACAACCAAGGCGTCCGCTGCCGGATTTCTTTCTGACTTAAGTTTTTCTGAGTTAACGAAACCACTCATTTGAAGGATGAAGGATGAAGGATGAAGGATGAATAAAACAAAAAGCCGTACGCTTAATTCTTATTTCATCCTTCATCCTTCATCCTTCATCCTTTGATTCATGCACCTTGTGTCAGCGTATTGTCCCATTTAACGCGCTTTAAGAGTTCAAAGTCCGAGAGCATTTTGCCCGTTCCCAAAACGACCGATGAAAGCGGATCATCTGCTAGAACGACGGGCAATCCGGTTTCGATCATCAAGCGTTTGTCCAAATTCTTGAGCAGCGCGCCGCCGCCCGTCAGAACGATTCCGCGTTCGACAATATCCGCCGAAAGCTCCGGCGGCGTTCTTTCAAGCGCGACGCGAACGGCATTGACGATTGTCGCCACCGAATCGGCGAGGGCTTCGCGGATTTCTTCGTCCGTTATAGTGATTGTTTTCGGAATGCCTTCGATTAAATTGCGCCCGCGCACGTCCATCGAAAGCGGTTCGTCGAGCGGAAACCCGCTGCCCAAAGCGATTTTGATGGCTTCGGATGTGCGTTCGCCAATCAAAAGATTGTATTTGCGCTTGATGTACTGCGTAATCGCTTCGTCCATTTCGTTTCCGGCAACTCGCACGGCGCGCGAATAAACGATTCCGCTCAAAGAAATTACGGCGATGTCGGTAGTTCCGCCGCCGATGTCCACGACCATATTTCCGTGCGGTTCGGTAATCGGCAGCCCCGCGCCGATTGCCGCCGCCATTGCTTCTTCGACCAGATAAACTTCCGACGCTTTGGCGCGATACGCCGAATCTTCGACCGCGCGACGCTCGACCTGCGTAATCTCGGAAGGAATTCCAATGACGACGCGCGGAGAAACCCACGTTTTACCGTTATGCGCTTTGCGGATAAAATGCTGGAGCATTTTTTCCGTCACTTCAAAATTCGCGATCACGCCGTCTTTCATCGGGCGAATCGCCACGATGTTGCCGGGCGTTCTGCCGAGCATTTCTTTGGCGTCGCGCCCGACGGCTTCGACCTGATTAGTAACTTTGTTAATTGCCACAATTGACGGCTCGCTGACGACGATGCCGCGACCTTTGGCATAGACGAGCGTGTTCGCCGTGCCGAGGTCAATCGCTAAATCGCTGGAAAACAGACTGAATAATGTTTTGGGAAAAGCCATTTATAATTCCGATATATGTATAAAAATTTCCGTGCGGAAGAGGTGCAGGGAAGAGTTAAAATCTCTAGTTCGACATTTCAGTTGTACCACTTATTCACTGACACTTCAAACTTCGGCTAATGCCGCAGTTTTTTCTTCTTAACTACTGTTTTAGAATAAATTTACGCCGATTGTCCAGCGAAAATACATTAACCAGAAAAAAATATTTGAGAGAGATTTTTAAGCGGTGAGAAACAAGAGTTTTACTTTTTATTTTTGCGGTTCGTCTTTCTAATTTCGCGCCGCGCCGTAAACTCTAATTTAGCGCCTGATATTTGAAAGTTTTACGAAAAATTGGATTCGCTTTGTAGGGAAAGGCTCTATCAAAATTAGATTTTCCGAGCACCATCCGCTAACGCGCATAATAACCGGGGCGAGTGCGAACGACTAATTCCGGGCGATTGATTTCGAGCTTGATAACGCGCCATTTTCCGTCGCGGGCGCGTTCGGCGGCAGGCTCGTATTCGATGCTGTAAAGCCTGCGCAAATCCGCCGCCACAATCGCATATAACCGACTCATTTCATCAAGCCGATTGATCGTGTTTAATTGCCCGCCCGTTCGGTTTGCCAAAAGCTGAAGGCGTTCGCGCGCGGCTTTATAGCGCACGACTTGGAACGGCAGCGGATCGGGCAAACGGCTCGGATCGCCCGAAGGCAGCGCGAGCGGGTAAATTGTAACGCCTTGCCGGTCGGCGGTGTCCAGAATTTGCGATAAAAACTGATTTTGTTCCGGTTTGATCAAATTTGCGGCTTCTTCGGCGGTCTGGCTGTTTCCGGCGATTTTACGGTCAGCCGCTTCCAAATCGGTATCAATTCCGTCAGTTAAAACAACGATTGCTTTGCGGCGCGTTCCTTCTTTTCTGAGCTTTTTCAACGCTTCATCGAGCGCTTTATAAAGCATCGTCTTTCCGGCTTTGCCGCTTGTCCCGACGAGATTGATAGCGTATTTAATGTCTTTCTGATTAGTCGTAAAATCGGTCAAAAGCTCCGGTTTTTCGTTAAAAGTCATTACTGCAACGCGGTCTTCCGCCGAAAGGGCGTCGGTAAAACGACTCGCCGCCTGCGCCATTTGCTGACGAAAGCTCTTGGTCGAACCGGAAACGTCGAGCATCATCACGATGCTGAACGGCGCTGAAACCGGCTCAAACCGTGAGATATTTTGTTTTATGTTGTCTTCGTAAACCGTAAAACTGTCTTTGTTTAAATTGGTAATGACGTTTCCTTTGGCGTCAACGACGCCGACATTAAGGCGAACCAGCGTCGTTTCAATTTTTACCACGTCATCTTGAGCAAACGACGCGGCGGCGAAACCAAGCAGCAAAAATAAAGCTAAAACGGATTTTTTAAAATCAAAACGAAATTTCATTTTTATCAAGCGAACATTAATCAGAAAGTTGCGCGCCATTCTTTGATACGTAATAAAGTCAATTTGGTTGACTGAAAAGGCGTTTTCGGGTTTATAATTGCCGCACTCGTAAAATTTGTCTGCGGTGGGAGGTTGACAAAACGATGCTTCGCAAACCCAATTTTTGCTCTGAATGCGGCGAAAAGGTCGAAAAAGAAAACCGGAAATGGTGGGAAAGCAGCAAGTTTTGCGACGACTGCGCACGCCATTTTGACAAGCTGCCAAAGAGGATTTTAAAATATTTTGTCGGAGCGTTTGTTTTTACCGGAATCGGTTTTCTCATCGCCAATTCAATTCCGCAGCGAAATCCGCCGATTGTTTCAAGTCAAAATAAAGCCGCGTCCGCGCCGCAGCAAACCGCAAACCGGCAATTCGCGCAAACAAATCAAATAGCAAACGCGCCGCCCGTCGCTAAACCGACAATACAATCCGACGCGCAAAAAACGCCGCAAACTTTAATTTCGTCTCCGTCGCAGCAAACTTCGCCCGACATTGCCGAAACAACGGAAACCGCTTATTATTGCGGCGCGAGAACCCAAAAAGGCGCGCCTTGTTCGCGGCGCGTTCGAGGCGGCGGACGCTGCTGGCAGCACATCGGAAAACCGGCGATGCTCCCGACGGAAAAACTGAAAATCGCGCAGTAAATCTCAACGCCGCTTCTCAAGAAAATATTAACGGCAAAAACGCAACAAAAATCGAGCTTGCCCGTTTGAATGTTTGAAAGAAGGGAAAATGAAAAAATTCGCTTACAATCTTCAAATCGCCTCCGCAATTTTAATGTTCGCTTCATTCGCTTTTGCGCAGAAAAGCGAAGTTGAAATTGTACCGCAGTGCGACGCGCAGCTCGCCCGTTCGCTCGTCGAAACTCAGATTTCCGACAGTAAAACGGTCGAAGCGACCGACAAACAAATCAAAATCCTGATTCGCGCGGCGGATTTTCTCTGGCAATTTGAGGAGACGGCGGCGCGCAAGCATTTTTCGGACGCGCTCGATTTGGCGCGCGAGCGTTTTAAGGAAAAAGGAGTCGAAGCGAAAGGCAACGGGCGATTTACCGAACGACAGGACGATTTTCGTTTTCAGGTTTTGACGGCAATTGCAAAACGCGACGCAGTGTGGGCGAATAAATTAACCGACGCGGTTTTGGAAGATATTAAAGCGAGCCGTCAGGGAGGCGAAAATGCGGAACGCGGCAGGTCGGACAATGAAACGAATCGCTTGTTGGAAATAGCTTCTTCTTTGCTGAAATCAAACAAATCTGCGGCTTTTCAATTTGCCGGGCGCGCGGCGGGATTTCCGATGGACGAAAATTCAATGCGCTGGCATTCGTTTTTGTATCGCGCCGCCGAAGTTGACCAATCGCAGGCAGATGCGCTTTACAGCGAGTTACTGACGCGGCGCGGCGGAGCAAACATCAAAATTAAAGCCTTATATTTTTTATCCGGTTATCCGTTCGGCAATTCAGGCAATTATGGAGTTAATAATTCAATGGTCGGCTCGACCGTTCCGGCGTCATTCGTCCCGAATCCGAATTTACAGCGGCAATATCTCAACGTTTTAATCGGCGAAACACTCGCCCTTAAACCTAATGCCGAAGCGCAAAAAAACGAATCGCAAATGCCTGAGGCTCTTGTCGCTTTTTCCATTTTGCAAGACCTGGAAACCATTGTCGTCGGGCGTTTTTCGGATTTGCAGACCCGTCTGGTCGCCGCCAAAGCGTACGCCAATTCTTTGATGACGGCAGAAAATGCGGCTGAGCTTGACGAAAAGCGAAAAAGCAACGAAGCGGGACATTTATCATTTGATAAAAAAATTGAAGAGCTTGAAAAAAAAGCCGATTCAAAAGGACTCGACGCGCAAATCGTTGATTTGATATTTGACGCCGAAACCGACGCAGAACTGAGCAGAGGCGCGCAATGGCTATCGAAAATCAGCGAAGACCCGGTGCGCGAAAGCGCGACGAATTTTCTGTGGTTCAAACGCGCAGAGCTTGCCGTCAAAGAAAATCGCTTGCCGGATGCGGAAAAACACGCCGAGAAAGTTTCCGAGCTGGAACACCGCGCGATAATTTATTTCAAAATAGCCGAAGCGAAACTAAAACAGGAAAATTTGAAAGAACCGGCAGCGGCTGTTTTGGAAACGGCAGTCAAAGCGGCTTTGAAAGCTCCGAACGGAGTCGAGCGGGCGCAGGTTTTATTGGGAACGGCGTTCTTTTTCGAGAAATACAATCAATATCGCGCCGCCGAAGTGTTGAGCGAAGCCGTGAAAACCGTCAATCGTCTGGAAAACCCGGATTTATCGGCTTCGTCCATTTACCGCAAAATCGAAGGCAAAGATTTCGGTTATTATATGAGCATTGCCACGCCCGGCTACAGTCTGGAAAAAAGCTTCGCTCAAGTCAGCCGCAAAGATTTTCAGGGCGCGCTGAGCCAAGCCAGAAATTTGGACGATAAATATTTGCGAACTTTAGCCGTGATCGCCGTCGTCGGGGATTGCATCGAAGCGCAAGAGAAAGCGTCGGAAAAACCGAAAGCAAAGCCAAATCAGCCGAAACCTGCGGCGAAAAAGCCGACGCCGAAACAAAATTCCCATTAGCGCCGCAATCATTAAACTATCAACTATCAACTTTTAACTATCAACTATTTTGGATATAAAAAAAGGTTTTCTGCCGAACAGTTTATAGTTCACAGTTGATAGCTTGCATTGTTCATTTGTGAGATTTCTTGTTTAATTCGACGTTAAAACCTCGACCTCGCGTTCGATCAGCGGAAGAACTCTCAGCCGCAAACGAACGACGAGCGTGTCGGCTTGGCGCACGTCTTCTTCGAGTCTGGCGCGGCTTTGTTCGATTTGCGCGAGCAGATTTCGCAGCCCCGCACGTTCATTTTCAAGACTGCGGCGGCGAGCGTCGCGCTGTTCGGGCGCGCGTGTTCCTAATCCGACTGCGTTTAAATTGCGCTCGACGTTTTCCGGGCGCATATCTTCTTCAAGCTGAATAACGCGCGTTCTGATCGAGTTTTCCTTTTCGACCGATTCGACAAGCTGTTTTCGCAAAAGCTCGGCGCGCTGTTCGGCGCTGTTCAAAATGTCCAGACTTTTTAAAATTTTCTTTTGCCGGTCTTCCGCAGTTTCGGTTTTTGCATTCGGCGTTAAAGAATTCGGATTTAAATCGCGCAGACGCGAGTTTAAACTTTGCAGCGTTTTTCTGAGCTGCGCCAGTTCGTTTGCCAAAACGTCGGTCGGATTGGCGGAAATGGCGTTGACGATTTCCTGTGAGTTTACGGGCGGAACGGTTTTATTATTCTGCGCCGAAGCTGAAACGGAAAACAGCGCGCCGGAAAAAATCACGGCTGCAAAAACCGCTAGCGGTAAAAATTTTATTCGGTTGTTCATTGGCAGATTCCTTTTTTCGGAAGATTAAAACACCGATTCTCACGCCGCCGCAAGTTTAAAGTTCCCCGAAATTAAAGCGCGGAAGTTTCGCGTCTCGTTTCGTCTGAAGCGAAAACAAAGCTCGCCAGCCACGCGACAAGAAGCGTCGTCAAACTGCCGATAAAAACATACCAGGTCCAGGCGATTTTCGTGGCTAAAAAGATGTAAAGCATCAAAGCGGCGCTCGCCGCCATTCCGGTCAAAGCAGCTTTTTCCCCGGCGCGTTTCAAAAAGACGCCGACCAGAAAAACGCCCAAAACCGGACCGTTAAAAAGCGAAGCGATTGACAAAGCCGAACTCAAAGCCGATTGATTTTGATTGCGAACGACGAGCGCGACGGCGATTTGAACAACGCCGATAACGACGGTCAAAATTCCCGAAACTTTTAAATAATGCTTGTCCGGCAGATTTTGTCGAAACGGTTTGTATAAATCGTTGACGAAAGTAGCGGCAATCGAATTTAAAGACGAAGAAAGCGCGGCGGCAAAAATCGCGGCGACGACAAGACCGCTCAAACCCGAAGGCATAAATTTGGTAATAAAATCCGGGAAAACTTTATCGCCTCCCGCAAACGGAAAAGTCGCGGGAACTCCCGAATTTGCGACTCCGGCTTGAGCGTATTCCGCCGCGTCGAAAGGATGATAAAAAGCAAACAGCAGCACGCCGATAAACAGAAATCCGATAAATTGTCCGAGAACGACCGCGCCGCTTGAAAGCAAAGCGAGCGCCGCGCTGCTCGGTTTGTTCGTGCAAAGATAACGTTGGACGAGATATTGGTCGGTTCCATGCGTTGACATCGTTAAGAAACAGCCGCCGATGAGTCCCGCCCAAAATGTGTAAATCTTGGTAATATCAGTGGAAAAATCAAACAAAGTGAATTTTCCGAACTGCTCGCCGAGCGCCGAAGCGCCCGCAAAACCGCCGGGAATTTGATTTGCTAAAACAACGGCTGCGGCAATCGCGCCGACAATATAAATCCCAAGCTGCACGACTTCGACCCAAATCACGGCTTCCATTCCGCCGTAAAACGTGAAAATTATCATCACCGCGCCAAGCAAAATGATCGAACCGATGACGACAAACGTCGGGTCTGTATTCGGCTGAAAAGCGGCATAAACGGCGGCGAGAACAATTGCGGTTAAAAGCAGCCGAATGCCGTCGGCGATATTTCGCATCACGACGAAAAGGGCGGCGGCGAGCATCTTGATTTTACCGCCGAAACGCTGGTCTAAAAGCTGATAAACCGTCAGCAGTTCGCCGCGAAAATAGCGCGGAATAAAGAGCAGCGAAATCACGACGCGACCGAGCATATAACCGAAAACGAGCTGCAAAAACTGAAAATTCCCGCCCTTTGCGAAAGCAATACCGGGAACGGAAATAAACGTAATTGTCGAAGTCTCGGTCGCCACAATCGAAGCCGCAATCGCCCACCACGGAACCGAACGGTCGCCGACAAAATAATCTTCGGTCGTTTCCTGCTTTCTCGCAAACAATGCGCCAAAGGCTGTCACGCCGATCAAATAGCCGAAAATAATAATTAAATCGAGTGTTTGCATTTTTATTTGGAAGGGCGATAAACCCGAATCAATTGACCGCGCAAATCGTTAAACTCAGCAATCTTCTCCGAAATTCTCTTTGCTTGTCCAGCGCGATCCGGGTCTTCGGTGCAAATTATAATTCCGGCGAGTTCGGAATTTTGATTATGTAATCGCTTAAAATCTCGACGATTCAAAGTCAAAACCGCGCGTCCGAGTTCAACTGCTCTGGCTAAAACTTCTTTGTCCGGCACGGCTCGATTAGCTTTGCCGTCTTCAAACGTCGTTAATACATCGTGTCCTTGTGAACGCAGTTCTTCGATTGTTCGCAATGGAAAGTTTTCGTCCGCATATAAAGCCATCAGTTGGAAGGTAAAAGGACAAAATCAAATCGTCAACGACAAAATCAAAATGCTAATCATCAGCTTCGTTTTCTGAAATCGCCTGTTCGATTTCTTCGCGATGCGAACGAACATAAGCCCAGACATTTGCTAAATCTTGAGCGGTCAAAGAAGGATAATCGCGCAGCAAATCGGCTTCGCTTGTTCCGAGCCGGCGGGCGTTTTCCAAAACCCAGACCGGAATCCTTGTTCTCACAACGCAAGCCGCGCCGCCGCAAACTTGCGGGTTCGATTCAATGCCGGGAAAATCGTCGCCCAAATCTTTAACCAGCCATTGCAGGATTTGCATTTTTTCCGCGCGTGAAAGTTGAGCAAAATCTTGTTCCGAAACAGAATTCATAGCAAGCTAATTTTACACTCTTTTTGATCAATCGAGTGTCTGCATTTTTATAAAAAAGAAAAGCGCGGTTTTTACACCCGCGCTTTTGTAGCTTAATTTATCTTTCGCGTCAATTGACGGGCATAAAATTCACGTCCGCCAAAAGCCAACATCATTTTGAACCCGTTTTCATTCGAGCAGAATTCCGACCTGACTTTTTTGCAGCCAAAAAATTGAAAATTATATTAACTCTCGCTGCGGGCAAACTCAACGGCTTTTTCAATTACATTTTGATTTGCCGACAATGCTTTTTCCGCTTGTTCGCGCCCGACTCCGGTTTTGTGCATAACAATCGCCACGCGCAAATCGCTGCCCGCGCGGTTCATTAAATCCGTTGCGTCGCTTGTGTCCAAATCTGTTTCAGCCTGCAAAATTCTGAGAGAACGTTCTTTTAGTTTTTGATTCGACGATTTGACGTTCGTCATCCGGTTTCCGGTCACGTAGCCGAGCCGAATCATCGTCGCGGTCGAAAGCATATTCAAAACCATTTTCTGCGCCGTTCCGGCTTTCATTCGCGAAGAACCGGCGATGACTTCCGCACCGACAACCGGAACAATCGCAATTTCCGCCGCTTTCGTAATTGCCGAATCCGGCACGCAAGTAATCGCGGCGGTAAAACAACCCAAATTTCGCGCATATTCGACAGCCCCGATTGTATAAGGCGTCCTGCCCGATGCGGCGATTCCGACAACAGCATCTTTTTCCGTCACGCGGCGCATTTGCAAATCGGTCGCTCCCGCTGCTTGGTCGTCCTCGCTGGCTTCGACGGCTTTGTAAAGCGCATCGTAACCGCCCGCGATAATTCCCTGCACCAATTCCGGCGAAACGCCGAAAGTCGGCGGACATTCGCTCGCATCCAAAACTCCGAGGCGACCGCTGGTTCCGGTTCCGACGTAAAAAAGTCTGCCGCCGTTTTTCAAACGTTCGGCAATACGGTCAATCGCTTCGGCAATTTCCGGCAAAACTTTTTCGACTGCAACAGCGACAGTTCTATCTTCTTCGTTAATCAAACGCACGGCATCGAGCGTTGGCAGCCGATCAATTTCCCTCGTTCGCGGATTTTCTTGCTCTGTAATCGGAATTGACATATTTTTGTCGGTTAAGAATGCCTTTAACCGCAGGAAAACGTCAAGATAAAGACGGCAACAGCGCTTGAGCCTCTTCAAAAATATGACGACTTTCGATTTCTGACTGAAATGAGGTTTATTGCCCGTTGAGAATGATTAAGGTATAAATTTCATTATGAACCACAACGGAAACGGCACACGACCGCAGCAGAAAAATGTTTTAGGCGAAAAATTGGAGGATTGTTCGCGCGACCCGCTAACCGGATTTTTCCGCGACGGCTGCTGCAAAACCGGACCCAGCGACGCCGGCAGCCACACGATCTGCGCCCAAGTAACGGCGGAATTTCTGGAATTTTCCCGCAAGCGCGGCAATGATTTATCAACGCCGCGCCCGGAATTCAATTTTCCCGGTTTGAAACCGGGAGATTCATGGTGCGTAGTCGCGGCGCGCTGGCGCGAAGCTCTCGAAGCCGGAGTCGCGCCGCCCGTCAATTTAAACGCTACACATCAGGCGGCTTTGAATTACGTTTCGCTCGAAGATTTGCAGCGGCACGCGCTTTAGCTGTTCGTTTTGAAGAAATATGCGCTGCCAAAACGCCATTCGCTCTTGCTTTGGCAAAGACGTGCTTTAACAGGATTGTTTTCGATGTAGCTGACGACCTTTGTGAAATGCTCGTAATCGCGAATATAGCGATCAAAATAATCTGATTGCCAAAATTTGCCTTGCCGATTTAACAATTTATTCGCTTCTTTTGCCGTAAAGATTTTCAATGATTGAACAATGTTAGAAAGCGACTGTTTTTCGAGGGGTGTGGCGAGGAAATGAATGTGATTCGGCATAACTACCCAAGCTAGCAATCTATAGCGCTCGTCGTCGAAAAACAACAAAGCATTTTGCACCAAATCCGCGACTTGCTCTTGTTTCAAATAACATTTTCCAAAACTCTGGTCTAAATAAGTCTCAATTCGCCTTCGCAAAACAATTTCTGCCTCAAGGGATTTCTCTCTTTCAAGCTCAGCCTTCCATTTGGTTAAAACAACTTGCGGCAATGAATCAAAAAGGCGAAAAGTAATAAACTGCGGAATCTCGCCGACGTCAAAATGCGGCAAATATCCACGACTATGCCATCCTTTTAATTCATTTTTCATAATATTTTTTACGCTGGGAGCGCGG
>DASVTY010000044.1:0-39527 GCA_036387315.1 Pyrinomonadaceae bacterium | reverse complement strand
ATTCAGCCTTGGGATAGAAAACCTCCTGTAGTTGCATCTTTACCATCAGAGCAGCTAGATGGAATATTTGTATGGAAAGATCAAGCTTATTTAATTGAATCTAAGGCAAAAAAAAATAAAATCACTCCAGGATCACATGATTGGGAAGATTTTGAGTTGAAAATAAGAAGAAGAAAAAATGCAGTTATTGGACTTTTTTGCTCACTTTTTCCAGTAAGCGAGGGAATCTACTCAAGAGCAGAAGAATTAAATAAAGAAGGGCATTTTGTAATTGTTCTTGCGGGAGAATTTTGGGATGACATAAATTCACATCAATTACCAATGAGAGATTTACTTGAGTATATGAACTTATTTGGTAGAGTTAAATTTTTATCAAAACCGCCTGAAGTAAAAAAGATTTTAGAATGGTGTTACGACCAAGAAACAACATCAAAAAAAATTTCCGATTTCTGTAGAAAAAATTCTGCGATTTTTTTAAGAAGACATAAATCCCCATTTCATAAAGATCTTTATATAACCAGAGATGTTGATAATCAGATTGAGTCCTACACGAAAAATTTGAAGCCTTCTGTACTCCTCAAACTCCAAGATACTGCTGAACAAAAATCAAAAGAGAAACCTAAGCAATTATGTTTAATTAGAGATTACTCCGGTTCTGGAAAGACGACTCTATCTATAGAAGCAGCCGCTCATATTGAGCATTATTTTGGGACAGGAATTGCGGCTAACGAACAAGATATTGATGTAAAACTAAATCAGTTTTTTAATTCATTGGGAGATAATTTTGGACTTCTTGAACTTACATCATCTAATAAACCCATTGTTTTTGTAATTGACTCTTTGGATGAAGCAAATTTTGATTTATTTCGGAAGAGAAAAGAGATTCTTTCCATTCTAAAATTTATTGAAGAAGAGCTAAATAAAATAGCTGATAGATTTGGGCTTTTAGCGTTTCCAGTTTTGTTCGTTTTTACTATACGAGAAGACTATTGGCGTGATTGGGAATATCTATTTGAAGGAAGAGAAGCTTATACGATAAGAAAAAGAATTTCTTATTTTACAGATACGGAATTACCAAAAGCATTGAAAAAGTATTCTAATTGTTATGGTTATTCAATTACCAATAACATATTAGAAGAAACAAAATCAGTTTTATCATCTCCAATTAATCTGCTCATATTTTCAGAAACATATCAGTATCAAGGAGATATAACTATCCATGAAATATGGGAAGGCAATGTAATTGATACATACTTTACAAGAAAGAAAGATGACATTCATAAGAGGTATATTCAAGGGTTTACTTCTAATATTTTCTTTCAATTAATAGCATTATTAGCATTTCACGTTGTAGAAACAAAAAAAAATTCTCTTTCCAGAGGGGACATAGATGCAATTATTAGAAGAGGTTTTTGGGGATTGCAATCATATTCGGATGAAATAGCTAATGCTTTGGTTTCAGAATTAATTTTGGTAATTGATTCTGAAACATTGAACCATTTTAGATTTAGACATTCGAGATTTATTGAATTTCTTCTTGCGTATTATATAGTTTATACAATACAAAAAGACAGAAACTTTAATAAACTAGATGAATTCGCTCAAGTTTCGTTTGAATCTGGTATGGTTTTGATGTTTAGAGTGCATGATGACATTCGTTATATCGGACAAACAAAATTCCCTCAAGTATTGGAAAAAATTGAAGAGTATTACTCAACCTCTAATTTTTTTATGTCCCGTAAACTCTTAGGATTGCGTTCTCAACTTGCGACAAACGAGAAAACTAAAGATGAGGATATTCAATTAATACTCAAAAATATAAATAGCAATAGCCTTGAAGTAATTTCAAATGCATATTTTGTAATTTCAGCGAAAAGTAACGACCAACCTCAGCAAATTGTATTGAATCTTTTTCTAGAAGCATATAAAAGGTCTTCAAAATCAAATGATAGCTACAAATTAATTGCCAAACTAGAAAACCACAATTTATTACTTAATGAAAAAGTGATTGATTGCATTTTACACTCATCACTTGCTAAGGATTGGGAAGTCTATTTGGGGCTAATTCATAGTAACAATTTGCAAAGTGATTTTTTGGAACTTTGGAACTGCCTTGATGGAAAACTCCAACTTGATAAAATAATAGAAAATGAACCTGATGAAGATTGGACTCAAGTAACAAAATTAATGTCTGCTATTTATCGAAACGAAAAATTTATTCTTGGAACATAAAGTTGATATCAAGTAGATATATTAAAAACATTTTTTTCTAACTAATCTTTAGCCGATTGTTTTTAAAGTTCGAACCTTTCTCATTTATGGACGAAGCCAGTTTCGCGCGTGTTTGTTCATAACAAAAATAAAAAGGAAGAAGTTCGGGCTTCTTCCTTTTCCCATTTGAAAAATCAACTCTCTACGAACTGCACGAAAGCATCGAACATCCGGCTTTTTCCTTTGCCCAATCGGGGCGTTTGGCAAACCATTTTTCGGATTCGGGTTGTTCGTCGTATGGTTTGAGAAGCAATTTAAATAGTTCGTCAACGACCGAATAATCGCCTTCGTCCGCCGCGTCAATCGCCAATTGCGCCATGTAATTTCGCAGGACGTATTTCGGATTGACGCGGTTCATCGCGGCGGTTCTTTCGTTTTTTTCACCAGCTTCGGCGATGAGAATTTCGGCGTAATTTGCCAGAAAATCTGTCCATTGCTGTTTGAGTTTTTCGAGGTTGGGTGAATAACTCGATTCTTCGAGCTGCGTCCAAAACTCATTCGGATTGTTTTCGTCAAATCGGCTGAGTCGCCGGAAAAACAAAGTCATATCCATCTCGCTCTGGTAGAGAAGTTTTTCGAGTTCGACGATGAAATGCACGTCAGCCTCATTTTTCAGACCCAATTTATCGGACATCATTCGGATATGTTTCGGAAAATAGTCGGTTCTATATTTGTCCAGAATTTCTTCGAGCGGCGCGGCGTCCTCGATCAGCGGAAAAAGCGCGTTGCCGAGCTGGAGCAGATTCCAAAGCCCGATGGAAGCTTGGTTGCCGTAGCGGTAGCGTTTTTGTCCCGCGTCGGTCGTGTTCGGCGTCCAGTTCGGGTCGTAATCTTCGAGCCAGCCGTAAGGACCGTAATCAATCGTTAAGCCCAGAATGGACATATTATCGGTGTTCATCACGCCGTGAACAAAGCCGACGCGCTCCCAATGAATCATCAGATCGAGCGTTTTTTCCGTCAATTCACGGAAAAATTCGATGTAAGCTTCCTTATTCGGCTCGCCCAAATGCGGGTAGAAATTTTGAATCGTGTAATCGGTGAGCTTCTTCAAATTTTCCAAATCCCGGCGCGCCATAAAGATTTGAAAATTTCCGAAACGAACGAAGCTAGGTGCGACGCGGCAGACGATTGCGCCTTTTTCCATTTCGGGGTTTCCGTCATAAAACATATCGCGCAAAACCTGATCGCCCGTCAAAACGAGCGATAAGGCGCGCGTCGTCGGAACTCCGAGATGAAACATTGCTTCGCTGCAAAGGTATTCACGAATCGAAGAACGCAAAACCGCAAGCCCGTCTGCGCCGCGCGAATACGGCGTTTTGCCCGCGCCTTTTAACTGCAAAGCCCATTGTTGACCTTTGTGATTAACTTCAAACAAGTTGATCGCTCTGCCGTCGCCCAATTGTCCCGCCCAACTGCCGAACTGATGCCCGCCGTAGCACATCGCAAACGGTTCGGTTTCGGGATAAATTTCCGCGCCCGAAAAAACTTTCAGGAATTCTTCGCTTTTCGCGTCCGTTTCGGTCAACCCGACGGCTTCGAGCATCTGCGGCGAATAATGCACGAGCGAAGGTTTGCCCGGTTTTTTTGGCGTAACGTAAGAAAAACAGGCTTTCGGCACTTGGCGAACGTAATTTTCCGTCACCGGATCCGCCGGAAGCGTTTTGTTAAAAGTGTCGTTGAGGTTTAATTTCATTGATTTTATTCTCGCAATTCGAGAAAGGTTTAGACAAATTGGAATTGATAAACGTTGGACTGAACGAAAGGATAATTGGAATAAATTATGAAAATCAGCGCGAGAAATTCGTTAAAAGGTAAAATCAATCGAAGTCAGTGCAGTCAATTTGCAAACCAGCATTTATTTGTTGAATGTAGCGGTCGGAGTCGTTTCACTTAATTTACGAACCGAAAACATTTAAGCTAAAAATCTAAAAATGGATATATTTGCCAGCGGAATTCCGAACATCAGAATCAAAAATTACGGAACAAAACGTAAACCGTTAGAAGTTATCGAAGCAACGATAGTTTTAGAGGCTTGGGACGGATACCTGAATAAGCGTTGGGAAAATGGGAAAGTTATAACGGACGGAACGATTAAATTAGATTTTGGCGGTTACAACCCGAATATTCCCAGAGATTGGCAGCCGGAGGTAAATGCTTATAACCATTTACTGCAAAATCAATACGAAATAAGAGACAATATTCTCAAGTCTTTGGCAGAGGAAGTTGAAAGGTTAACTCAATATTTGGATCCGAACGATTCATTTGTTCCGAATATTACGCCCGAAACAAAAGCTAATTTTGATTTTAAACCGTTTATAGGAACTCAGAGCTTGAGCTTCTGCGAGGAGAGCAAGGACGACATTTCATATCTCGAATGGCTTTTCTACTGCGATTGGGACGAGGAACACGGTCTTGCCGTGATAACTCATAAGGACAGAGTAATTGATCTTGACGGGGGCGAAACCGATATTTGGAAAATTTACGAAGACAAAGGAACGCTCGCGGAAGAACTAAAAGAATACGAAGAACGAGTGAAAAACTTTAAGCCGAAAAGCCAAAAGCCCTGGTGGCAATTCTGGTAATTTATTGTTACAACCGAACTCTGCAAGCAATTCAATTTTGATGAACTTTAAATTCCTTAAAAATTACTATCTAAATACCTAGTGCGCGAAAGAAAATTTACGGGTAAATTAAACGTGAAAGTTATTTTTATCGGGAGTTTTTTATGCGTATTCAATTTTTGGTTTTATCAGTAGTTTTGGGAAGTTTGCTTTTCGGCTGCAATTCGAGCAGTTTCGCACAGAAAAAAACAGCGCCATTCGGAATAGATCAACGTCCGCAGCCTACGGGAACAGATTTGAACGTTTTATTACCGAAAAAGGTCGGAACCTTTGCGAGAGAAGATTTACCATCGGGGGCGAAACCGCCATCGGATGAAGATTTGAACGTTGAATATACATCGGGAAAAGACCGTATATCTTTCGGTTTCAGCATTCCCGAAACAGAAAAAGACGCTTTTGAAGCGATAAAAGTCACCAGACAGGAAGCGATTGACAGCCGTTTAAGCCTGAAAGGCGAGCAATATCAAATCGGTAAAAATCCCGGTTATTTCCGAATCGCCGATTTTATGTCCTGGATGCCCGGCAGATATTTCTTTTATGCCAAAGCATCAAGCCCGGAGGCGCTCGAACGATTTATGCGAAGCTTTCCTTTTTAGAGCGGGCTAAAAATTATGCAAAAATCGAAGGATGAAGTTTTGGCTTTATCCTTTTTTGTATTATTAATAATTGTAGAAAGTTATGAAATTACTTTGGCTGGTTTCAACATTGCTCGTTTTTTGCGTCACGGCATATTCATTTACAGAATCCGCCGTTTCAAATCCAACTAATCTTAAAACTGCAACAATCGTTACGGGAGCAGAGCAGCCCGATAAATATTTGCCGTATCTGAAGGGCAAAAGAGTCGGGATTTTAGCCAATCAGACGACGATTACCGGCGACGGTAAGCATTTAGTGGATTTTTTAATGTCAAAAGGCATCAACGTCGTCAAAGTGTTCGGACCGGAACACGGTTTTCGCGGCAACGCGAGTGCAGGCGTAAAAGTAGCCGACGAGAAAGACCCGGCGACGGGAATAAAAATAATTTCATTATACGGCGCAAAAAGAAAGCCGTCCCGCGAAGACCTCGCCGATGTTGACGTAATGATTTATGACGTTCAAGACGTAGGAGTCCGATTTTACACCTACATAAATGTTCTGAGAGACATCATGGAATCGTGCGCGGAATTTAAAAAGGAACTAATCATTTTAGACCGCCCGAATCCGAACGGGTATTTAATTGACGGTCCCATTCTGGATATGAGCTTGAAATCGGGCATCGGGCAGTTTCCGATTCCAATTGCGCACGGTTTGACGATTGCCGAATTCGCTCAAATGGTTAACGGCGAAGGCTGGCTGTCGGGCAAAATGGTTGCCAAATTGAAAATAATCAAAAACCTCAATTACGAACACGACATAGAGTATGTTTTACCCGTCAAACCTTCGCCGAATCTAAACACTCAGCAAAGCGTGATGCTTTATCCTTCGACTTGTCTGTTTGAAGGAACAAAGCTCAATCACGGCAGAGGAACTTATTCGCCGTTTGCGGTTATGGGCAGCCCTTTATTAAAAGGCAAATATTCATTCTCTTATACGCCCGTCAGCATTCCGGGCATGAGCGAAACTCCTTTGTATATGAACGAAGTTTGTTACGGTCTGGATTTGAGAAATTACGACACCGACCAGCTTCGCAAATCGAAAAAACTCAATCTCAAATGGATGATGGAGCTTTATCAGGCATATCCCGAAAAGGAGAAATTCTTTGACAAAAGCTTTAGTAAACAAATCAACGACATAGACAAATTAGCCGGAACGAGAGAATTCAAAGAACAAATTATCGCCGGAAAAACGGAAGAGGAAATCAGAAAAAGCTGGGAGCCGGGACTGACAAATTACAAAAAGATGCGTCAAAAATATTTGCTGTATAAATAATCTCGTCAACCGAATTTCTGAGATCGTAAATTTGGTTTTGTCTGACTCTAAAAATTAAACTATGAGTTTTACAGTGGAAAAATCAATAGAAATTCTCGAACGCACGCCCGAAGTTCTGGAAACGATGCTCCAAAACGTTTCCGCCGATTGGACTGAAAATAACGAAGGCGGCGAAACGTGGAGCGTGTTTGACGTTCTTGGACATCTCGTTCATGGAGAAAAAACCGACTGGATGGCGAGAATGGAGATTATTCTTTCCGATGCGCCGGATAAAAATTTTGCGCCGTTTGACCGTTTTGCTCAGTTTGAAGACTGCAAGGGTAAAACGCTGCGCGAGCTTTTGGAGGAATTCAAAGGCTTGCGTAAAAAGAATGTTGACGTTCTGCGTTCCAAAAAATTAACAATCGAAAATCTGGAACAAAAAGGCGTTCACCCGGCTTTCGGCGAAGTTACTCTCAAACAGCTTCTGGCGACCTGGACGGTTCACGATCTTGACCATATTTCGCAAATCTCACGGGTAATGGCAAAGCAATATAAAGAAGCGGTCGGACCCTGGACGCAGTATTTAAAAATTCTGAATCTCTAAAAATGGAAAATCATTCAGAAATCGAACAGCCGCTCGTAGCTGTCATTATGGGCAGCAAATCCGATTGGGAAACGATGGAAAAGGCGTCGGAAACATTGGAAAAATTCAATGTCGCTCATGAATGCCGAATCGTTTCCGCTCATCGCACGCCGGATTTATTGTTTGAATTTGCTAAAACTGCCGAATCGCGCGGAATCGAAGTGATTATCGCAGGCGCGGGCGGCGCGGCGCATCTGCCGGGAATGTGCGCTTCGCAAACCGTTTTGCCGGTTTTGGGTGTTCCGGTGCAAAGCAAAGCGTTGAGCGGAATGGATTCGCTGCTTTCAATCGTCCAAATGCCTGCCGGAATTCCAGTTGGAACGCTCGCAATCGGGCAAGCCGGGGCAACAAACGCGGCTTTGCTAGCCGTTTCGATTCTCGCAAACTCTCGCCCCGAACTTCGTGAAAAACTCAAAAGATTCCGTGAAGATCAAACAAATACGGTTCTTGAAACAAATCTGCCAAACGAATAAACTCGCAAATCTGTGAAGATAATCCTGCCAAATTCAACAATCGGAGTTTTGGGAAGCGGGCAGCTTGGACGGATGTTTGCGATTGCGGCGCGGCGGATGGGTTATCGCGTCCACACGTTTTCGCCGGATTTCGACACGCCGACCGGGCAGGTTTCGGATTTTGAACTCTGCGCCGAATATGATGATTTGGACGAGGTGCGCAAATTTGCTCGAAACGTTGATGTCATTACGTTTGAGTTTGAAAACGTGCCTTTTCATACGGTCGAAGCCGCCGCACAGTTTGCGCCCGTCAGACCGCGCGGCGAGGTTTTGCACACAACGCAAAATCGTCTGCGCGAAAAAAACTTTTTATCGAACAGCGGTTTTCCGGTCGCGCCGTTTCGCCACGTTAAAACAATCGAAGAATTAAAAACGGCGGTTGCTGCAATCGGTTTGCCGTCGGTTTTGAAAACCGCAGGTTTCGGTTACGACGGAAAAGGGCAGGCGAAAATTAAAACCGAGGCGGACGTTGAAACGGCTTTTGCCGCAATCGGCGGGCAGGAAGCGGTTTTGGAGGCGTTTGTTGATTTTGAAAAAGAAGTTTCGGTTATCGCGGCGCGTGATTTAAAAGGAAATTTTGTCAGTTGGGGCGTGATTGAAAACGCGCACGAGCGGCATATTCTCGATGTTTCTTTTGCGCCCGCGTTTGTCTCGGAAAGAGTTTGGAACGAAGCCGTCGAAATCGCCCGCGCCGTTTTGGAAAAGCTCGAAGTCATCGGCGTTCTGTGCGTGGAATTTTTTCTGACGAAGGACGAAAAACTGCTGGTCAACGAACTTGCGCCGCGACCGCATAATTCCGGGCATTTAACTTTTGATGCTTGCGTTACGTCGCAGTTTGAACAGCAATTGCGCGCCGTCTGCGGTTTGCCGCTCGGCTCGACCGAATATCTGCGTCCTGCGGCAATGGCGAATCTGCTCGGCGATTTGTGGGAAAACGGCGAACCTAACTGGCAAAGGGCGCTCGAGTTTCCTAATTTAAAACTCCATCTTTACGGCAAAGCCGAAGCTCGTGCGGGAAGGAAAATGGGACATCTGACGGCGCTCGCCGATTCTGCTCAAGACGCGGCAAACGCCGTCAAAGCCGCGCGTTTGAATATGATTGATTTTAATATTTTAGAGCTTTCTGCCGAGCCAGATTCCGCCGATAACGCCGAGAAATCCTAGAAAAACGCTCGATAAAACGTAAAACGCGGCGATAAAAAAACGCCTTTCGCGGACGAGCAAAAGAGTTTCCAACTCAAAAGTCGAAAAAGTCGTGTAAGCGCCCAAAAAACCGACTATCAACGCGAGCCGCCAATATTCGCCAATCATCGCGCGTTCCATCGCCAGAACAAAAAGCAAGCCGATCAGAAAAGAGCCGGAAAGATTGATAAAAAAAGTGGAAAAAGGAAACGGCGCAAAAATCTGGGCAAAAAGCTGATTAAAGAAATATCTCGTAATTGCTCCGAGCGCGCCGCCCGCCGCAATTACGAGATATTTTTCGAACGTATCCACGTTTTCGAATTTACACCATTTGTCGAAAACGTCTAAATTTAGCGCTGGCGCTCGTAAAAAACTCTCCCGCTGTAAATGTTATTAGCGATAGTGATTTGCTGTCCGACGACGCCCAAACCGAATGTTGTGCCGTTTTCAACTGCGTCGGCGGGAGATTTGCCGGAACGAATTGTGCGATTAATGAAAACGCCTTCAAATTTCTCGGATTTGCCGTTTGTGTAAATTTTTGTTGCAGTCAGCAGCGCGCCCACGATTCTGCCGTTGTTTAGAGTAAATTCGAGTCCTTCGGTATCTTCGCCTTTGCCTTCGACCGCGCCGTTTGCCGAAATGCGCAATTCCAGAGCCGGTCCGTTGCCGTCCATCCGGTAAACGCCCGCATAATCTTCGGGTCTTTTGACAGCGGCTTCGCTACGGACTTCGACGTAAGCTTCGACTCGAATGCCGTGTTTTTCTTTGACTTTGTGCTTGGTTTTATTAAATTCGGCGACAATTTCCTGCGTCCGCTGTTGAAGTTTTTGCTCTTGACCGAAAACGTTCGCCGGAAGCAGCGAGATAATGAAAAAGATAATGGCGACGATAACAACAGGCATTTGTTTTGACCTCAATCGAAAATGTTTCTCAATTAACAAACACCGCTTCCCCGAATTTTGTGACAAAAAATTTTCAGAAATTTATTTTCGGATGTGAGCATAACGCTTGGCGAGAAAATGCGGCGAAACGCCGATCCAATACAGCCCTTGAAACACAGACCAGCGCGCAAAGGTTAATGCAAAGCTCCGCTTTTCAAAACGCCTCGAAGAGCTTGTTACAACTGCTTTCAAATGGACGAAACGCCCGTGTTTCTTTAATCGCCGGTAAAACTCAACGTCTTCAAAAAGCGGCAAATCGGCAAAACCGCCGCTTCGCTCGTAAGCTGCGCGCCGCGCGAAAAACGCCGAATCGCCGTAACACAAATCCAAAACGCGCAGCTTCGGGTAAAGCCAGGTCAAAAAACGAGCCGCCAATCTTTCGCCGCCGAAACGAATCTCAAAATTCCCGGCGATTATATTTTCATTTTTTAAAGCACATAAAATGTGCTCGCAAGCATTTTCCGCAGGCAAAGTGTCGGCGTGCAGAAACCAGAAGACACCGCCGCTTGCGGCTTTCGCCCCCGCATCCAACTGCCGACCGCGCCCGGCTTCTGTCTGAACGATTTTTGCGCCCGACTTTCGGGCAATTTCCACAGTTTTATCAAAGCTTCCACCGTCAACTACGATGATTTCCGGCTTTTCTTTTAAACGGGAAATTGCCGCCAGTGTTGCTGGCAGCGAAAGTTCTTCGTTTAAAGTCGGGATGATGACGGAAATCTTCATTTTCGGTTGAGAAATTAAATTTCAACATTAAACCTAAAACTATTAAATGCGAAAAAGCCGGACTGAATTCAGTCCGGCTTTTTCAAAGATTTATTCGCCGTTTATCGAACTAAATCATCAATCTGTAACCCAATCGGACTTGCGCCCGCGCCTTTTACGCCGTCAACGACTTTGGCAATAACTCCGTAATTGACCGAACGAGGCGCTTTGATAAAAACGGTTTTCTCGGTTTCCGCCTCGCCTCTCGCGTTTTGTTTGACGACGCCGTTGCGTGCGCGCTCTTGAAAAGTTTGGGCAAGCAGCGCGTTGAGCTTGCCGGTGTCTTCGGTCGAGCCGAGCGTTTCGCCGTTGTTCAATCGAAGCTGGAGCTTTTCGTCAACGCTGACAATTAAAGAGCGCGGGTGCGTTTTTCCGTCGTTAGATTCGGCGGGCAGCTTCGCCTCGAATTTAGCCGGTTTCAGTGGTGAGATGACCATAAAAATAATCAGCAGAACGAGCAAAATATCAATCAGCGGCGTGATGTTGATCTGCGGCGCGGCGTCTTTCGTGTTTTCAATTTTCATAGATTTTCTCCTCTGCGCTTTTTAGACACGTTGCGCCCTGATTAGTTCCGCAAAGAAAAAAACTTTTTGTCGTTTTAAAGCGTAAAATGCCCAGTCAGTTCAAACCCTAAACGAAAAACTATGAAAAAATCATTATTTTTATTGGCAGCCTGCTTTTTGCTTTCTGCTTCCGTCTTTGCTCAAACGCAGCCGAAAATGAGCAAAGACGAGCAGCAGCTTCGCGCGCTTTTAAACGGCACAGCCGAAGGCTGGAACAGAGGCGATTTACCTAAATATCTTTCGGTTTATACGCCGGACGCGACCGAGATGCGTTCGACCGGACCTGCCGGCGGAGTCGAAGCGATTGAAGAAACTATGAAAAAAGGTTTCTGGAAAACCGGACGCCCGATTCAAAATCTACGGTATGAAAACATTGTGGTCCGAATGCTCGGAAAAGAAGGTGCGCTCGTCACCGGACAATATATTCTTTCCGGCGCTGACCGTCCCGACCGCACAGGCTGGTTTACTTCCGTTTGGAAGAAGACCAAAGACGGCTGGAAGATGATTCACGATCATTCGTGAGGTGTTTTTTGAGGAGGAGTAGAATAAAAAGCGGCGAAAAACTTAATTGCGCCGCTTTTTATTCTTATTCGCATTTCTATTTAACGCCGACGACTTCAACAATAAAAATCAGCGTCGCGTCGGGCGGAATGACGCCGCCCGCGCCACTTGAACCATAGCCGATTGAAGGCGGAATAATCAGCGTGGCGCGCTCGCCGACTCGCAGTTTCAGGATTCCCTCGTCCCAGCCTTTAATTACTCTGCCCGTTCCGAGCGGAAACGAAATCGGCTCGCCGCGATCAAGCGAGCTGTCGAATTTGACGCCGTTTGTCAGCAATCCTGTGTAATGGACTTGGACGTTATCGCCCGTTTTAAGCTGCTGCCCGGCTTCGTTTTTTTGCGTGACGATATAAATCAAACCGGAAGCGGTCGTCGTTGCGGCTGGCGCGATAGTGTTTGGTTTTGTCATAGTTTTCGGTTTCGTATTCGCGGTTCTGGTTGCTGTTGTTCTCTTGCCGCGCGTTGGAGCGGTAGTTTTTTTCCGTGTCTGGCTCAAAGCGTCTGCGGCAAAAACGTTTAAAATTAAAAGCGCTAAGACTAAAGTTTTTTTCATAAAGTTTTTATTAATTATTTCAATCCTGCGGCGCAATAATCAAGAGCAAATTTCCTTTTTCGGTATATATCTTTTGGTGAAGGCTGCCCGGTTCGGCGCGATGATAATCGCCGGGACCGAGTTTGAGATCGTTGATGTGGAAATCGCCTTCGATGACAAAACATTCTTCAACGCCGCTGTGTATGTGCCTCGGAGCCTGCGCTCCCGGCTGCATTTTGTAAAGCGAAGTGACAGTTTGTTTCTCCCGGTCAACATATAATTGTTTAACGAAAACGCCTTCGCTCAACGTCTGCCAAGCTCCTTCCGCAGCGTAAAGTGTAAAGAATTTCGCCGCTTCTCCAGCCTTTTCCGTTTGTTTTTGACTGTCTGCCTGTTTCTCTTCGGCGATGCGCTTCATCAATTTATCTTTAACCGTAGCGGAAGGTTCAACAATCGGCGCGGCAAACGCAAGTGCAGCACAAATTTCCTGCTGCGCCGCGAGTTCAGCCGCGCAAACCTCGCAGCCTTCGGCGAGATGTCGTTCAAAAGCAACTTGTTCATCGGCTGTCAGCGCACCAATTGAGGACAAAAACGCCCGCTCCTGCAATTCGATTTCTGATAATTCGTGTTTCATTACTACTTCGAGGAATTTCCAAGCCTTACAACCATTTTGGACATTCCATTATGCAAATGCAGTTTGACTGTTTCGAGCGGTAAATTGAGCCGTTCGGCAATTTCCGTTTGATTCAAACACGCCGCTCGCTGCTACATAACAGCTTTGAGCTTTAGCGGCGTCGAAAAACCTGACAGTTGATTGAATTTCTATTACTTTGAGAGCTGGCTAATTCGGAACAACTTTCCTGAATTCAATGCGAGTATAGCAACAGGGCGTTTGGTCGTAAAGCTGAAAAAACGGCAATTACAAGCCGAAGCTGAAACTCATTTCTTTATCTTCGCCTGCTGTACGCTTCGCTGCTGCTGGTAAAAAAGGCGGTAGACCGCGTTAATCATCTGACGCTGGCGGAACTCGCCGAATTTGGCGTCGGCTTCGAGATTGATATAAGGAATGTTTCGCAATCCGGCGAAAACCGAAAGCGAGCCGTCGTCAACCGCGCAACTTTTGATTTGCAGCTTTGCCGCCGGTTTTTGCAGCACGACGCTGAAACCTTCGGCGATGAAAAAACTCATCAGAGCGGATGTCGAGACAAACACAAAATTGTCTGCGTCGTATTCGCTGTTTGAAAGATAAACGCCTTCAATCTGGTGATGAAACTCGGTTTGCGACAGATTCATCGCCGCAAATCCGCCGGAAAAACTGAGCGCGGTTAAATCTCTCGATTTTTGGGCAAGCTCTGTTTGTTCATCAACGTCCCGGTTGTTGTGAATGGCAACGAGAAAACGCTCGCCCTCGCGCAAACGATTACCGTCGGCGAGAATAATCTTTAAAAATTTCTCGGCAAAATCTTTGACAATGGGTTCGATTTCAGGCGCAAAATGTGAGCATTGTCGCCCGTTTTCGGTAAAAATCCGGTTCGGGTCGAGGCTGTAATTTACGCCCTTAAAACTGAAATTCAAACGCCGCTGCCCGTTACCGTTTTCGTCGAGCGATTCGATTTCGACGAATCTGCCGCCGGTTTTCTCTATCACTTCACGCCCCAGACGCACTGCGATTTGCTCATTGTGATGCGGCGAAACAAACGTCACTCGCGCGCCTTTTCGCTCGTAAACATTGATTTTTATCATCGAATCGCCGAGCGCCAGAGTTTGCGTTTCTTTTTTCACACCGTTGTTTTGTGCGGCTGCAAACTGACAGAAACAAATCGAAAAAATCGTGATAATACAGAAAAACAATAATTGCTTCATTCGCTCCGAAGTTCTCCCCGTTATTTATTAACGCGGATTCTAGCTGGTTTTGAGTTCAGGTATCTTAACAGCTTTTCACGCTCTTTCAGCGCCAAAGTTTCAAATAACGCCTGAACCAACGCTGCACAGACGGCGATTTTAGAGTTTCAATCGTGGCTTCGGTTCCGGCGGCTTGCACGATTTTCGAGAGCGTCGGGTAAACACGGACGATTCGATTCAACTCAGAAATCTTCAAACGATTCGTCATCGCCCAGACAAATTCGTGAATGATTTCGCCCGCGCTCGCGCCGACAAGATGCGCGCCGACGACTTCGCCGTTTGTTTTGCAAACGATTTTCGCAAAACCGGCAATCTCGCCTTCAGTTTGCGCGCGGTCGTTTTCGTTGAAATTGACTCGGTAAACTTTGATTTTATCGTCGAATTTGCTGCGCGCTTCGGCTTCAGTCAAACCGACGCGCCCGATTTCGGGGCTGGTAAAAGTCGCCCAGGGAACGGCTCGATAATCAACTTTTTTGAAAAAAGGACGAAACAGAAATGCGTTATTAATGACCGTTTGCGCTTCATAATCGGCTGCGTGCGTAAATTGAAAATGCCCGGTCACATCGCCCGCCGCGAAAATGTGTTTCGCCGTCGTTCGCAAAAATTCGTCCGTGATTATTTTGTTTTTCTCAAATCGGACGCCCGCTTTTTCCAAATCCAAACCGCCGAGATTCGGTTTTCTGCCAGTCGCAACCAAAATCTCGTCCGCTTCGATTTCAAACGATTCCCTGCCCCGCTCGACCGCGACAAACCTCTTGCCGTTCTCGGTTCTCACTTTGACTGCTTTCGTTTTGGTCAAAATTTCAATTCCTTCCGCGCGAAAAACGGTTTCGATAAGCTCCGAAACTTCCCTGTCTTCTTTCGCCAGAATGCGCTCGTCCATTTCGATTATCGTCACCTTTGAACCGAAACGCGCGAACGCTTGCCCAAGCTCCGCGCCGATTGCTCCGCCGCCCAAAATAATCAGTTTTGCGGGCGAAGTTTTGATTTCAAAAATCGTGTCATTCGTCTGAAAACCCGTTTCCGCCAAACCTTCAACCGGCGGAATCGCCGCGCTCGATCCGGTCGCAATGCAAATACGCTTCGCTCTGATCTTTCGCGTTTCGCCCGTTTTGAGCGAAATTTCGATTTCGCGCCCATTCAAAAAACGCGGCTCGCCAAAAACGACTTCGACGCCCATCTTCTCAAAGCGTTCGGGCGATTCGTGCCGTTCGATTGTTTCGACAACTCGCCGCACGCGGTTTGTGATTGAAGCAAAATCGTCGTTTTGAAATCCGAAATCCGAAATCCGAAACCCGAAATCGCCCGCCCGCTTTGCGTCTGCGGCAAAACGCGCCGAGCGAATCAGAGCTTTCGACGGCACGCAGCCGGTGTAAAGACAATCGCCGCCGAGAGCGCGTTTTTCAACGAGCAAAACTTTCGCTCCCAAAAGCGCAGCACCGGCTGCCGCGACTAATCCGGCGGAACCTCCGCCGATTACTACAAAATCGTAATTTTCGCTCATCAACAAAATACGCTCTGTCTCCTGAAATTAGTTCGGAGCCGATTGATTGTTTCTCCGAAATATACACGAAGATAAAAAAACGTGAGCAAATCGTCTCATTTTTCTTTGATACCAAACCTCTCATTTGTGCGCTTTTATAATCGGGAGAGAAATTGGTTGCGCGGCATCGGAACCGATCTTTCTTTTTTTACGCGGTAATTTGTGAAGCCTGATTTTACGGCTGTTCGGACGGGAGAAATTATTATGTTCAAAATTCATTCTTTGCTTTTGATTTTCTGCGTGATTTTGACGCTCACCGCGAGCGGCGCGGCTGCGGCGCAAACCAACGACGGCGAACCGGCTGCCGCCTCTTCTTTGATAGGAGTTCGATTGCCCGCAGGTGCGCAGCGAGTCAATGAGCAGAGCGTTCCGGCTGACATCAATGACGCTCTGGGCAAGATTATCGCTGCCGGAGGCAACGGAAAGCTGCGACAGGGCGCAACCGAAGTGCTGGTTTGGGCGGGCGGCGGCTATCGCAAATCGAGCGCGTCGGTGATTATCAAACAAGTCACGAATAATATGCAAAACGGTGGCTGGACTTACGCTGTCGGCGAGCAAAACGCCGAATTCATCGTTTTCAATTCGCTCGATTCTTCCGTCCCGAAAAAGCGCGGCGTCATCGGTTTTTGGATTCCGTCGAACGAATCTCTGCTGCTGGCGTGGGCGGAAATGCTGCCCGCTAACTTGCCGAACGCTGATTCGCCCAAAACAAGCAATCGCCCTGCGAACAACGCGACCAGCCCGAATACGAACAGTGGATCAGCAAAAGTAATAACGGCTGAAAAAAACGCCCTGTGGGTGAACGTGATGGGCAGCGAAATGCCCCAGATGCCGCAGTTCCCTGCCCTTTCGCCGAAACCGGGAAAAGTGCGCGGCTATGTCAAAGATTGGACGGGCAAACCGCTCGCAGGCGCGGCAATCGGCGTTAGAGGCTCGTATTTTGCCGGACAATATTCCGGCGGGCAAGGCACGACCGACGCCAATGGCTATTACGAATTCGTCGTTCCGAAAGGCTCGGCGCATTTCTACAACGCTGGTTATCAAATGGAATGGGGCGACGGAATTGCCGCCGTTTCGCTTCATCCGGCGGACGGAAAGCTCGACAGCTTTACGACCGTTGACGGCGCGGTTGAAAATTTCGTTCTTTTGCCCTACGGCGTTACCAGCCGGGAAAATTTGCAGAATAATCCGCGCGTCTCTTCGACCTACTACGGTGGCTCGATTTACCTGCATTACTACGCGGCGGAAGCGAGCGATAATCGCCCGATGGCGGGCAGCATCGTTGAAAATTCGATTCTCGAAATCACTTTGACGCCCGAAGACTCCGGCGGGAAAAGTTTAGTGATCCGCCAGCCCGTCGGATTTGCGGGCAACGTGACGCTCAACAACATCCCGCTCGATCGCTACAAAATCGCGGCGAAAGCTAACGGCAAAACGCTCAAATTAAAAGAAAACCGCAAATTTAATCCGATCTTCGGACTAAATCCGAGCGAAACAACGGGGGCGGCGAGCATTTTATTCATCCCGAATCAAGCGAAAGCTTCAATGGTCGGTCCTGCAAACGGCGCGTGGGACAGCGTTAGTCTCGACGTTTCGATGCCTTAACCGCATTCGCCGATTGTACCGATGCAATCGTCAAATCCCGGCGGAAGTTTTCAAAGCATAATGGGAAAGAATAAATAACTCATTTTATGCAGAACTGAATTTTTGCTTGAGTCGCCGAAGGCGATCAACATTATAGCCCCGCGAGAATCGCTGGGTAGAGCAATAGAAAAGATTCCGTCACTGAAAGTGACGAAACATGCACGGCGTTGTTTGTTGCTCGCCTTCAGCGAGCAAACTCGTTTGTCGAATCACACCCAGCGATTCTCGCTGGGCTATAACTGTTGGTCATCTTCGATGACAAAAAACTAATTCAATGTAAGGTGAGTAAATAACAGGAAAAATTAAATTATGAAAATTTCAAGCGCAATCTTTCTGGCAGCCGTGTTCGTTTTCGGTTTGGCATCCGCCGCAAAAGCGCAAAAGCTGAATCTGGAAAAAGTCATCGCCGAACTCGACAAAAGCGATTGCGTTTTGGTTGCGGCGGGCAAAATCAAGATTTGCC
Organism: Pyrinomonadaceae bacterium; assembly: GCA_036387315.1. GTDB lineage: Bacteria > Acidobacteriota > Blastocatellia > Pyrinomonadales > Pyrinomonadaceae > JALZCH01. The sequence continues at coordinate 21,497 of DASVTY010000044.1, read as the reverse complement.
GTTACGATTACCGATTCGAGAACAAAGCTGTCGAAGCCGTCGTCGTTCGCCCCGCAACTGACGGGCGTTTTCCCGCCGTTCTGCTCGCGCCCGGCTTCGATTTGACTGCGCGCGATTTGATTCCGATGGGCGTGATGCTCGCTCACGAAAATTTCGCCGGCATCGCCGTCACGCCGCCCGGTTTTGGGAAAAGCGAAGGCAAACCGGATTTTGTCGGACCGGCGACGATCAAAACGTTCGTCGCGGGATGGAACAAATTCAAACAAGAGCCGTTTGTTGACGCCGCAAAAATGGCGATTTACGGACATTCGCGCGGCGGAATGGCGGCTGCGCTGCTCGCCGTCGAGCTAAAGGACGCACGCGCGGCGGTTCTGGCTTCGGGCATTTACGATTTTCGGCTCGCGGCAGAAGAAACGCGCTTTGCGGGAATGCACGAGCGAATGAGTGCGGAAACGTGGATGGACGAGCAATCTTTCAAAGAACGTTCGGCGATTTTGCGCATCAACGAATTAAACACGCCGGTTCTCGTTTTGCACGGCGAAAAAGACGAAAAAACATCGGTTAATCAAGCTTACCGACTGCGCGACAAACTGACCGCGCTCAAAAAAGATTTCGAGATCAAAATTTACCCGGAAGCCGGTCACGCGCTCGATTCACGCGAAACAGCCCGCCTCGCGGCTGATTTCTTCCGGCGCAAACTAAACGGCGGCAAATAAGTGAATCAGAGCCTTTGATAATACGCAATTCGTGTAAGTACATTCGCCGCCGAGAGCGCGTTTTTCGACGAGCAAAACTTTCGCTCTCAACAACCACACACCGCTCGCCCAAGAAGTCCGGCAGAACCGACGCCAATCACCACAAAATCGTAATTTTCACTCATCAATAAAAGAGAATTCGCCGCGTTTTTGAAATTGAGCGCATGTTTAGGAGTAAATTCTTTTAAGGGGTTTTTGTATTAGGTTAAATCGCGTGCTTACGAATTGCATCAACAATTGAGTTGGTATTCCAACCAACAACATCAACTGCTGATCGTTCAACTGCGGAGGGCGTCTTCGTACTTCCCCAAGGTTGAATTCCTATAATTGGCTTATTAAAACTATCAGCTAAGTCAATCTCAAACTGAATCCATTTACGATAGGAAACGTACATTCCAGAAATAATTAACACGGCATTTGTTAAGCGTATTTGATTATTTATTTCTTCTGCAAGTTTTTTATCACTACCTCCTGCTAACGGGTCGTCCAAAGGAACAGAATAATTCCTCCATTTAAAATTTGAAGCATTTTTTAACAGACTTACTAAACGAATGTAATCCGAATTGTAGCTCCAGGAATGAGATATAAATAAGTTGTAAGTTTTTAGATATGGCATTTTACGGTCCCTCAAAATGAAGTCTAAGGTTTTAAATTGATGTTGTTAAGATCTGCCCGATCCACCACAGTTATAACAAGTTACTTTGCCTTTGCCGTTGCAACCGGCACATGATGACCATCCTTTTTGGTCGCGACTTGCTCTAGTTCCCGTTCCATCACAACCTTGACATGTTACCTCCCCATGTCCGCGACAAGTTCCGCAGGTTTCTTTTTCCATCTCAATCTGTCTCCTTTTTTTTCTGTAAAATTCTATTTTCTGATGTCTTATTTTCTAGTTTCGCCCATTTTGTTTGCTCTAGATTAGCGTTTATAAGATTCACATTCTCGTTACGTGTATTTTCCAATTTAGCTTGGATCAAATTGGCTCCTGACAAATTTGCGAAGCTTAAATCTGCACCATTGAAATTCGTTCCCCTTAAATCAGCATCAATAAAATTTACGTATTTTAAATTTGCATTATTAAATTGAACACCTCTTATTTCAGCCCCGCGCAAAGTTGCTCCTTCTAAATCAATTCCGCTTAAATTTGCTCCATTTAGATTTATTATTGGTTGTTTATCTATTAAACCTAGTTCGTAAATAAATTGTAGTACCTGCGCTTTTCTACTATTGTCTAGAACTTTAAACATTGCTAAAGTCCAGCTTCGTGCAATCGTATGAGCCTCTATACTATTTCCATTTCGTAAATCTTTCTCTAAGAGTAATTCTGTTATTTTATTAAAATAAGACTCCATTGCACTTTGTCTTTGTCGATCTGTTTCAATTTGTTGCTCCGACTTCTTTTGTAGTTTATTAAGTAACCATGCTCCAAGAGCCAAAAATGTTGGAATAATAAGCAAAGTCATCCAGTCCCACAGTTTTTTTGAGCGTGGACCGTTTATCTTTGGATCATATGGACCAAAACCAGTCCATTCAGGTGCATAACCGGGGAACGCTGCCCAAAATAGAAGAATTAGAAAAAAGGCTATACAAATTACGTAAATCAATTTTTTCAACATTGCAATGTTAACTCACAGATAATCCATCAACTTTAGACTTGTTTTATTTGTTGATAAACGGTATTTAATATACCGAAATTGCAATGAAAATCTCTATTTTTCTTAGTTATCCAAAACCTTGTTTCAATCGCCAAGCATTTTTTGTTGCTCGTATTGAAGCTTATTTGATTTCCCGGGGTTTTGCGCCTAGAACATTGGGCGTTACTGATTACGATATGAATGCTCCTTTAAGAGCAATAAGGCGATTAATGCTCGAATCTAATGGTTTAATTACAATCGCATTCCGGCGTACATTTGTTGAAAAGGGTGCTGCTCGTTATGAAACTGATATAGCTGGCGCTACAGCAAGTCCGATAAATCATAAGTGGTTTACAAGTCCTTGGTCGCAAATAGAACCTGCTATGGCTTATCAGCTTGGTTTACCTATACTGCTATTACGTGAACAAGGCGTAATTGATGAGGGGCTTTTAGAGCGTGGGGTGGTCGGACTTTATATGCCTGAATTTGATTTATCACATTCTTTAGATGATTACTTTAATTCCTTAGAATGGAATAGCATGATTGGACAATGGGAAGGTTATGTAAGAACAGTAGTTGATAAAAAAGGTAATCCACCTCAGCTTTACTAGATTTTGCAATAACCAATTTCCACCACAATAAGTATGAGAAGGGCTTTAATAGTGGGAATAAATGATTATTCAATAGCTCCATTAACGGGTTGTGTTAATGATGCTGTTAAGATGAATAAGCTTTTATCTCGTAACCAAGACAATTCACCTAATTTTACTTGTAAACTTTTTACAGCTCCGAGTTATTCAATAACCAGACCATTTTTACGCGAACAAATTCAAGATTTATTTGCGAGTGATGCAGATGTAGCACTCTTCTACTTTTCTGGACATGGGTTTATAAATAATTTAGGTGGATATTTGGTAACACAAGACGCGGCGCAATACGATGAAGGCATTTATATGAATGATGTTCTAACTTTAGCTATAAACGCTCCGATACGTGAAATTGTAATTATTCTGGATTGTTGTCATAGCGGTGCTTTAGGTGAGAATCCTAATGTAACGAACCAAAATCAATCTGTATTGAGAGAAGGAATATCAATATTAACTTCTAGTAGAAAAACCCAGTTATCTTTTGAAACTGGTGGAGCAGGTGTTTTTACCTCATTAGTATGTGATGCTTTAGATGGTGGTGCTTCTGATGTTTTAGGCAATGTTACCGTAGCTTCTATATATAACTATGTTGACTCAGCATTAGGCGCTTGGGATCAGCGCGCTTTATTCAAATCACACGTTTCAAAACTAATTCCGCTAAGATACTGCACACCGGAAATAGATCCGGCGATTCTTCGATTATTGCCTGAATATTTTCTAGAAGCTAATAGCGAACACCAACTAGATTCGTCTTACGAACCAAGAGCCGAACCAAAAAACGAACGCAATGAACAAATACTTCTAAATTTTCAGAAACTTCGTAACGCACGTCTTTTAGTTACTGTGGGAGAAGATCATCTATACGACGCTGCGATGAAATCAAAATCATGTAAATTAACTCCGTTAGGTAGATTTTATTGGAAATTGGCACAAACTGGGAGATTATGAAAGTTGGAATTACTGGTCATCAAAATATTGGCTCCACTTCTGAAATAAAATGGGTTGAAAATTCATTAATAAAGGCAATTAGGGAATATAAGGTATCTGAGGGATTTACTTGTCTTGCGGTTGGTGCGGATCAGCTATTTGCAGAAATTCTACTTAAAGAATCTATTCCCTGTGTTGCAATAATTCCCAGTCATAATTATGAGAAAACTTTTGAAAATGAAAATGACTATAAAAACTATGAAACATTACTATCTTCTGCTCATAAAGTAATAGAATTAAATTTTGAAAAACCAAGTGAAATAGCTTTTTTCGAGGCAGGTAAGAAGGTTGTAAATTGCTCTGATATAGTATTTGCAATTTGGGATGGGAAACCAGTTGAAGGATTGGGTGGTACTGCTGATGTTGTTGAGTATGCAGTGATGAAAAATAAAGCGGTAATTCACTTTAATCCAGAAACGCAAAAGGTTAATATAAAATAGATTTTAGCGGAGAGATTTAATATGACAGCCAAACGAATTTTTATTAGTTTTGCCGCTCCAGAGGATAATTACGCTAGGGATTTTTTGGTTGGACAAGCCAGAAACAATCATTCACCTTTTGAGTTTGTGGATATGTCAGTTAAAGAGCCATGGTCAGATTCTTGGAAAACTAGCTGTCGTACTAAGATAAAAGGGTGTGATGGATTTATAGCACTTTTAAGTAAATATACGGTAAACTCTTTAGGAGCCAAATGGGAAATGAAATGTGCTAAAGAGGAAGGAATTCCGCTTATTGGCTTGCAGATTAGCAGCACAGCCCCAGGTACAATTCCACCTGAGCTAAACAACCAAAAAGTTATTTATTGGACTTGGGACGAAATTGCAAAATTCATAAGGTCACTATAAATGAATTTATAAATTATAAGCATGTAGAATCCAATAAATATAAGACGTATAAACCAGTTTTAAGTAGAATCGCATAGATTAGCCCCGAATCTATCCCTCAATATCTTTTATAAAAGAATTGAAAACAATTTATTTGACAAAAGAAAACAACTTGACAGATACTCGTTATAACGACTATCTTAAATTTATGGCTGGATTGCTTGAGGAAATCAAACAGACAAAACCTTTTGCGAGCAAAGAGGAAGAAGTTTATCTGAATTTGCAGCGAACGGCTGAGGCTTTGCGCTGGTCTGTGGTGGAAACGCTCAAGCCGTATGAATTGACCGGCTCGCAATATAATGTGTTGCGAATCTTGCGCGGAGCAGGCGCGGGAGGCGTTAAATGCAGCGAGATCAGCGAGCGTCTGGTTACAAAAGATTCCGATATTACCAGGCTTTTGGACCGTTTGATAACAAGAAATCTGGTCACGCGCGAACGCGATGCGAAAGACCGCCGCGTGATTGTCGCGCGGATTACCGAAGCGGGTTTAAAGCTTTTGGCGGAATTGGACGAACCCGTTTTAAAAGCCAGTCGTGAACAGCTTGGGCATTTGGGCGCTGATTTGCTCGAACAGTTCAACGCGCTGTTGGTTTTGGCTCGAAAAAGAGTCTAACAATCAACTTGTTTTCAAAATACACTCGTTATAACAAACAAAATAAGAGGAGAAAATCGAAATGGCACCGAAAGTAGCAATTATTTATTACAGCGCGACCGGAACGACTCATGCTTTGGCGCAAGCCATCGAAGCGGGAGCGCAGGAAGCGGGCGCGGAAACAAAGCTCTTAAAAGTTAAAGAGCTGGCACCGGAAGAAGCGATTAAATCGAATCAAGGCTGGGCAGACCATTTTGAAGCCGTCAAAGAAGAGCCGGAAGCGCAGCTTTCGGATTTGGAATGGGCGGACGCGATTATTTTCGGAACGCCGACGCGCTTCGGTTTGCCGACCGCGCAATTGAAACAGTTTATTGACCAAACCGGCGGGCTGTGGTTTCAAGGCAAATTGGCAAATAAAATCGTTTCGTCTTTTACGAGCGCGGCGACGCTGCACGGCGGACACGAAACGACGATTAACAATCTCAACACAACGTTTTATCACTGGGGCGCGATTATCGTTTCGCCCGGATATTTAGACCCGATTCAATTTCAAATGGGCAATCCTTACGGCGTTTCGTTTACATCAAACAACGGTGAGCTGAAACCCGACGCAATGACGCTTAACGCCGCCAGATTTCAAGGTCGGCGCGTGGCAGAAATCGTGGCGCAATTTCTGCGCGGGCGCGGGACAGAGTAAACTTGCTTTGCGTCTTTGCGTGAAATGCGGTATTTTCACGCAAAGGCGCAAAAGGTATTGGATTCCAACCCCAAAACATTCCAGATTACAACGTAAAAGTTTTATTTTTTAGGAGACAAACAATGAAAAAGACAGCATTTCTATCAATCGGCTTTTTGGCAATCATCGCCTTAGCCGCTTTCGCAATTTTCCCCGCGAATCAAATCGCAGCAAATCAACCGAGCATCAACTGGGCTGAAGTTCAGGATGCGAAACTATCGCCGCAAGAAATGGCGGGCGTTTACAATTTCGACAAAGCTCACAGCAATATCGGTTTCCGGGTCAAACATATGGGCTTGGCTGAAGTTCCCGGATATTTCAGCGATTTCAGCGGCTCGATTAATTACGACGCGGCGGACGCGACCAAATCTTCGGTCGAATTTACAACGAAAGCTACGAGCATTAACACCGGCAACGAAGGACGCGACAAACATCTTCGCTCGGCGGACTTTTTTGAAGTCGAAAAATATTCAGACATCACGTTTAAATCAACCAAAATCGAAAAACGCGGCAACAATATTGTTGCAACCGGCGATTTTACGATGAAAGGCGTGACGAAACAGATTCAGCTTCCCGTCACTTTCAACGGAATGCTCAAAGACCAGCGCGGCAACATCAAAATGGGCTTTTCGATTGAAACCACAGTGAACCGCCGCGATTATGGAATTAATTACGGCTCGACATTGCCGAACGGCTCGCTGATGCTGTCGGACGACGTAAAAATCAATCTCCAAATCGAAGCCGCGAAAGCCGCTCCGAAACCGGCAGCAACTCCGGCAGCCGAATAATTTTTCAAAGAGGAAAAAAGGCGCGTCCTGAGTTTTTCAGGGCGCGCCTTTTTTGTTTTAATCAAATAAATGGATAACAAAACTTTTCCGAGCATTTTCGTTTCGCACGGCGCGCCAACACTGGTTTTGGAACAAAACCCGGCGCATCTGTTTTTGAAACAACTCGGCAGAGATTTGATAAAAATTTATGGTAAACCGGCGGCGATTCTGGCGATTTCGGCGCATTGGGAAACTCAGATTCCGACGGTGAGCGGAGCGGAAAAGCCGGAAATGATTTACGATTTTGGCGGCTTCTCGCCTGAACTTTACGAAATCGTTTATCCCGCGCCGGGTGCGCCGCAGCTCGCCAAACGAGTCGGCGAATTGCTAGGGGCAAACAATTTAACTTTCCGAATCTCAACGACACGCGGGCTTGATCACGGCGCTTGGGTTCCGCTGACATTGATGTTTCCGGCGGCTGACATTCCGGTTGCGCAATTTTCGGTTTTACGCGGAGAAACACCGCGAAAACATTATGAAATCGGGCGCGCACTGGTGGAATTGAGGAAAGAAAACGTGCTCATTTTAGGTCTGGGAAGTTTGACGCATAATTTATTTGAATTGAACAGCACAAACGAAACACCCGCTTGGGCGCAGGAATTTGACAGTTGGTTTGATGAAAAGCTGACGAGCGGAGATTTGGAAAGCATTTTAAATTACGAGCGGCTCGCGCCGAACGCCGAACTCGCGCATCCGACGCCGGAACATCTGCTCCCGATTTTTACGGCGCTCGGCGCGGGAAATTTTCCGGCTGAAAAAGCGGCGCGCTTGCATCAAAGCTGGACATTTGGCAGTTTGAGTATGGCAAGCTACAGTTTTGGCGATTTATGAACACAGGGAATTTAACGCTTCGATACGTTTTTCAGGAACCAAGAGAAAAAAGCGGTGAAAAATCGCCGCTTTTATTGCTGCTGCACGGTTTCGGCAGCAACGAACAGGATTTAATCTCATTTGCGCCTTATCTCGACAAACGCTTTTTTATTGTCAGCCCAAGAGCGCCTTTTACGACCGATTTCGGCGGTTTCGCGTGGTTTCAGATTCGTTACGGTGTCGGCGGAATGGAGATTGACGCAAAACAAGCCGAAGAAAGTCGCCGTCTTTTGCTAAAATTTGTTGACGAGCTTGTCGCCGAACACGATTTGGACGCCGAAAAAGTTTATTTGGCGGGTTTTAGTCAGGGCGCGATTATGACTTACAGCCTGATTTTGACCGCGCCCGAAAAATTTGCCGGAGCCGTTCCGATGAGCGGAGCTTTTCCGGCGCAATATTTGGAATATCGCGCGGCGGACGAGCATTTGAAAGATTTCCCGATTTTTGTTTCGCACGGCGTTTACGACGCAGTTTTGCCGGTCAAAATGGGTCGAGAAGCGAAAGCGCAGTTGGAAAAACTGCCGGTCAAGCTCGATTACAAAGAATATCCGACCGCGCACAATGTTTCCGATGAAAGTTTGCAAGATGTCGTCAGTTGGTTGAGTAATAAATTGTAAAAAGTTACACAGTAAAAATCTTTGCGTCCTTCGCGTAAAAACTTCGCGTTCTTTGCGGTTTAATTCGGAAGAATATTTAACCGCAAAGGACGCGAAGTTCATCGCAAAGGGCGCAAAGGTATGATTTTGTTTTTTATGGAAAGGAATGAGCAGCGATGAAAATTGTGACGCAATATAATTTGGTAGAGAATGCGATGCATCGCATTCTCTACCATTTGCGCGGCGGCTGCCAAATCAAAAATTATTTAGCAGACATTAACAAAGCCTGCTGTGCATGAGCCGATAGCGGACCGCGCAAAGCGACTTGTCCCAAACGGGTGAAGTTGATTGATTCGCCGAGAATGCGCACGGCTTCTTCGGGCGCGTGAAAGCCCATCGAGTTTTCGGCTTCGACGAAATCGAGATAAAACTGCGCTTTGCGCTGAAAATCGCGTGCTTGCGCTAATTCCGCATCCGGTCTGCCTGAATTCCTGGCGCTTTGGATTTCGTTGATTAAATCCATCAATGCGTTCATCGCCAGATTTCGCATATTATAAGTGCGTTCCTGAATCGTCTCGACGCGGAATTTTAATTCTTCTTCGCTCGCTTTATGACAAACCTGGCAAGCCTGATTGATATTGAGCAACGGGCTGCGGACGTGATGATTGCTGATTTTCATCGCGCCCGTGCGTTCGTAAGGCATATGACAATCGGCGCAGGCGACTCCGGCGCGGGCGTGGATGCCCTGATTGTACATTTCAAATTCGGGATGCTGCGCTTTTAACGTTTCCGCTCCGGTGCGGGCGTGAACCCAATCTTTGTGTTTTACCTCGTCGTAATACGCGACGATGTTTTCGACTTTGATTCCTTTATCCCACGGATACGTCAAAGTTTTGCCTTCGCCTTTGAAATAATATTCGACGTGGCATTGACCGCAAACGTAGGTTCTCATTTCCTGACGAGTGGCGTCGCGGTTAACGTCAAAATTTTGAATTCCCTGCGAGGCTTTAAAAGCCTGAATTCCGCGCATAAAAGCCGGGCGCGTGACGCGAAGCTGCATCGTTTGCGAGTCGTGGCAGTCAACGCACGAAACCGGATGCGAGACTTCTTTGCGCGCTTCGGCGTAAGGCATTTTGTTGAGCGCGTCAAAACCTTTAAAAATGTCGCCGCTGCCGAGCCGTTTGTAAACCGGATACGCCGAAGCGTGACAGTTGATACACGCGCCGGGCTGTTTGGAAAAATGCTGGCGGTCGGTGTGCGTTTGATCATCGAGCATATAAGAATGTCCGCGTTCTTCGCGGAAATCAACCGCAAAGGCGTAGCCATCCCACATCGTTTTCAGGCGCGGGTCTTCTTCGAGTCTCGACTGCGCGACAACCGAACGCGGGTCAACGTCGGTCGGCGTGCGCGGAATCGCTTCGCTGCCGCCGTAGCGGGTGCGCTTTTGATCAGCCGTGCGCTTATAGCCGTCGTATTGTAGGGGAAAATTTTTGCCCCAGATTTCCGGGTCAACGGTGTCGTCATTGAGTTCGACTACGCGGAAAAACGGGTTTCTGGCTTCGTTTTTGCGCTCCATAATGTTCGTTAAAAGCGCCAGACCCGCAATAGCCGCCCCAAAAGCAATAAAAGCCACCAGCACGACGACTTTCAAATTGTAGAGCCGGGGCTGTTTTTTCGGCGTTTGATGAGGCTCATTTTCAGCCGTTTGATTGTTTTTTTCTTGATTTTCCATTGCTAATTTTCAACAAAATTCGTTTTCTCGCCCTGTCAATGCGGATGCCCGACATTGCGGTGACATCGGATGCAGGAAACTTCGTCCGATTCATTCTGACGATGTAAAACCGTAATGTTTTCCGTAATATTCTGGTGACAATAACGACACGACTCTTCGGTCACGCGCCGGTTATGACCTTTGATTTCAATCGGCTCGTGAAAACCGCCGAGCGTAAAATAATAAGAATGCCAGAACCCGTTTGAAGCTTTGGTGTAATATTTTCCGAAAAAATCGTGCGGCGTGTGACAATCATTGCAAGTGGCGGCGGTGTGATGGCTCGATTTCAACCAGCCGTTATATTGCTCGTTCATAATATGGCAGTTGGCGCAAGTGCCGGGATTATTGCTCAGGTAGGAATAACCTTTAGCGTAAATGAACGTATAAAACCCAACGCCAACCGCCAAACCGACGGCGATTCCGACGATAATCAGTTTTAAAGTTTGCAAGCTCATCAATACCGTTCATTATAAATCAAACGACAATAAAAATTGTGACGAATATCACATCGGGAAGCGCTCGACCAAACCAAACAAGGGCAAAAGGCAAGGATTTAATTCCCTGCATTTTGCATCTTTACTTTTGCCCTTTAAAAACTGTAGGTTGCGCCCAGATTAACGTGGTTGTTGGTTCGTTTTCCGATCACGAAATACTGAGTTTCAACCCTACGGAATTCCCAGCCGATTTGAAATTGCGGGGTGATTTTGTAAATCGCGTTGAAAGCGTAAGCGAGATTGCGAGTGCGGAAATAACTTGGGAAAAAGCTGACCAAATCTTCGTTGCGCGGATCGTCAATGCCGATAGAGCCGTAAACGGTCAGACGGTCTTTGAAAGCATCGGGCGTAAATCCGAGCTGCGTCCAACCGCCGCGCGTCCCGATGCTGCGAATTCCAGCTAATGCGTTGAGGTCGTTTTCGCGATATGCAAACCCAGTGTTTAAACCTTGAAAAACTCCTGCTTGAAAACCACCTAAATTACGTCCGAAGAATGCTTCGCCGGCGAAAGAAACTCTATGGTGGAGCGGGAAATTCCAATCAACCGCCAGCCCGAACGAATCAACTTCATAACTGACATCCGGTCCAAACACAAAGAGGGTGGTTCCAGAGCGTGAGCGACCGTAATGACCTGAAACGCCGATTGCGCCGTTCTTTTTCGTGCCGAGCCAGTTTTTATCGGCGAAAGCGATGCGTGATTGGAAAAACGGAAGCCTGGAAGCTTCGCCGGAATTCGATTGGAAGAAGATAGACGGCGGGTAATCGCCGGTTTGAGGGGCGAGAACTGCGCCCGTCAAGATTATTTTGTCGGTTATTTGATGGTCAACTCGGACTTGCGGCAGTCTCGCCCAGGGGTTTCCGGCGGCGGCAAGCTGCGGAATCGCGGCTGCTGCAATCGAAGTCGGATTGACGGGCGCGAACGGCATCCAATCCTGTCCGATTGTGACCGAAGTTTTTTCCCAATCGAGTTTGGCGTTTGCCAGCCGCAGGCGGACGAGACCGAAATTCTCGCCGGTTCCAGCAGCCGGAAAACCGCCGAAAAAGTCGGCTTCGAGAACGCCGCCGATTCTGGCGTTGCCAATGCGCGCACCTTCAAAACGCAATCCCAAGCGGGTTTGCCGGACGCTCGCGCTCGCGCCGGATTGTCCGAATGGCGTAGCTAAGAGCGGAACGTCCTGATTGTTTGTCGAGCCGGTGTTGTTAAAGGCGTTGAAATAAATCGTGCCGTAAGGCGTCAACCGAACGCTGCCCAGATCAACGCCGAGCTGTTTTTGCGGCGTCTGCTGTTCGGGTTCGGTTTTAATTGTTTCTTTCGTTTCCGTTTTAATTGCTTCGGTCGTTTTGTCTTCGGTTTTAACTGCGACGGTTTCCGATGTTTGCGATTCGGATTTTACTAAGTTTTGCGCTGCCTGCTGCTGAAGCAAAAGCTTTTTTAGCGCGTCCAGTTCAGCGCGCATTGTTTGCACTTCGGTTTCTAGCTGCTTGACGCGGTTTTCCGTTTCGTCGTTCGGGCGCTTTTCAGAGGTGTTTGTTTGCGGGTCGGTTTTATTTTGCACGACGGAAACGGTTTGCCCGTTTGCCGTAAAACAGAAAATCAATAATAAAGACGCGGCGAGTAGAAATTGTTCAAGCGCAGACGATCCGGTCGCGCCGTGTTTTAGTAAATTGTTCATAATAAACTCCGTTTATAAATCGTCGAATCGCGGCGGCAGATTATCGAGTTCTTTTTGCATTCGCTCATTCAAGTTCGCGAGTTCCTATGAATTGAACAGCATTTCAACCCACAGATAAACTTCAAATTCTTCCAGCTTGTTATGCGGTTTGAGCCGTTCCGATTCGTCCGGCAGATTGTTTTCGCGCAATTCGCGCATTTGTTTGATTGCCGTCAGTTTGAGCATAAAAAAATCACACACTTCGCGCAATTGTGCGATTGCGTTTTGTGCAATTTCCTAAGACGGAGCGAAGATGTTTTCTTTTATCGTTTGCCAACCGGCTCGCCTTCGCCGCATTTCTTACATTCGAGTTCCAAACCGAGCCGCGATTTTCTGCCATCTTCGGTCAACACCCATTCGCGCGAGACGAGCGGCGGTTTGTGGCGGACGTGTTGAATATGTCCGCAGTCCAGCTCGGCTCGCCAATCTTCCGCGTCGTCGCGATTGTAACCGACAATTTTCCGCTTCATAATTTTATTTTCAATTTTTGTGCAAAGCCCATATTTATTTTAAAAGACTTCTAGCAAGCAGTTCTCTGTTCGGGGTGCGGAAAAGCGTCGCTCTCGTCTTCGCCGGCGCGCAATTCAAGGCAGGCAAAATCTTTTTCAATCAAAATTTTAAGCATTTTTCCATTGCCCAAATCCTGCTCCGTTTTGATTCCGATTTGATTTGTCGCCGCCCAATTTTCGGCTAAAGACGCAGGGACGGAAATCGTGATTTTTCCGTCCGCAAAATCCGCGCGAACAGTTTCAACGGCGGCTTGCTCAACCCGGTAAATCAAACTTTTATCGGCAGTTAAACCGAATTCAATCGTTTCTTCGACCGCTCCGCACTCGGCGAAAGCCGCGACTTCGGTTTGTGTTAACCGCAATCTAATCGAATTATTTCTGACTCTGAGTTTCATAACGAAATTTCTGCCGTCGAAAATTGCAGCAAGTCGAACCTTTTGCGCATCTTTCAAAAATCATCCCTTATTGTAGAATATCCGCGGCTATCTTATCGTATTTGACCTTTTGCCAAAACGAGATGTAATTTCGTGGTTAGCAAAAAATCATTTTTTAATGAAGCAATATTTAGATTATCTGCGGCACGTTTTGGAAAACGGCACGAAACGCGAAGACCGCACCGGCGTCGGAACAATCGGTGTTTTCGGTTATCAAATGCGGTTCGATTTACAAGCCGGTTTTCCGCTCGTGACGACCAAGAAAATTCATTTGCGCTCGGTCATTTACGAGCTTTTGTGGTTTCTTAGAGGCGACACCAATATCAAATATCTCAAAGAAAACGGCGTCACGATCTGGGACGAATGGGCGGACGAGAACGGCGATTTGGGAAGAGTTTATCCGGCGCAATGGATTTCGTGGCGCACTGTGGACGGACGCGCGATTAATCAAATCTCAGAAGTCGTCAAACAGATAAAAACAAATCCAACTTCGCGGCGTTTGATCGTTTCGGCTTGGAATGTCGGCGAGCTTGACCAAATGGCTTTGCCGCCGTGTCATCTGTTGTTTCAATTTTATGTGGCGAACGGGAAATTAAGCTGCCAATTATACCAACGCTCGGCGGACAGTTTTCTGGGCGTTCCTTTTAACATTGCGAGCTACGCGCTGTTGACCGAAATGATTGCGCGGCAATGCGATTTAGAGCCGGGCGAATTCGTCTGGACGGGCGGCGATTGTCATATTTATTTGAATCATCTCGAACAAGTAAATTTACAGCTTTCGCGCGAGCCTTTTCAGCCGCCGCAGCTAAAAATTAAACGCAAGCCCGCTTCGATTTTCGATTATGAATTTGAAGATTTTGAAATCCTAAATTACCAATCGCACCCGCGAATCAGCGCGCCGGTCGCTGTTTAACTCGAAAATTTGTCGAATCCGCCTCCAAAAGTCATAATTAGTGAATCGAAAATTACGATTTACGATTTACTAAACAATGGCAGGAAAATTAAAAGTCAGTTTTAACAGCCCGCAATGCGGCTGGATGTCAATCGGTTTTGCGGACGCGCAAACCGAGTTTCACACGACGACCGCGCACGCGCCGCACCGCGACGCTTTGCCCGATTTGATGGACGCTTTGACCGATTTGCTCGACGACGCTGCGGAAAATCAGGAAGCGCTCGTGCAATGGAACCGCGACCCGGAAGAATTTGATTTTTGGCTCAGCCGCGCAAACGGCAAAATCCGAATCGAAATCTGGCAATATCCGACCGGGCGACGATTAAACGCCGAACGCGAAATCGTTTTCCGGCACGAAGGCAAAGTGCGCGAAGTCGCCTCGGCTTTTTACGAAACTTTTGAACAAATGTACGAAGACCGCGAAACCGACGAATTCGAGCAAAACTGGCGGCAGCCGTTTCCTATCGGCGCGTTCGAGCGTTTCAAACAAAAATATTTGAGCGCCGCAAAATGAAGGGGCGATTGATTGAATCGCTCGCCAAACATCTTTTTTACAATGAATATTTAAATCATCTCAGCGATTTCGGCTGGAGCGAACAGCATAATATTGTCTTTTAACATCTCGTTGCGCCGACTGCTTTTTATATTTCAAAAACGGAATTTGAAACCTGGCGGCGGGAAATCAATGTCGAAGACGTTAAAATCATCCGGCATAATCAAAACTCTTGGTGCAGGTTCGGGCAAGTTTAAGAGTGTAAATGTCGTATTGCGGTTTTTGACGCATTGTAGCGGCTATGTTACCTTGCCTGATGCAGCTTGGAGACTCAATCAATAAAAACGGGATGAAAAATGTCTTAATCACCGGCGGAGCGGGTTTTATCGGCTCGCATCTGGTTGATCGGCTGCTCGGCGAGCAGAATTGGCGAGTGACCGTCGTTGATGATTTTAACGATTTTTATTGTCCCTCAATCAAACGCGCAAACATTCGACCGCATCTTGCCAATGCGAATTTTCAATTATTCGAAGCCGACGTTTGCAATGAAAACGCGCTTGAAAACGTTTTTATCAGGCAAAATTTCGACCTCATCGTCCATCTGGCGGCGCGCGCCGGTGTTCGCCCGTCTGTCGAAGAACCGCAGCTTTGCGCCGAGACGAATGTGAACGGAACGCTCAACCTGCTCGAAATGGCTCGCCGCTTTGCAGTGCCGCGATTCATTTTCGGTTCTTCATCCAGCGTTTACGGCTGTAGCGCTAAGCTGCCTTTTAGCGAAAGCGACCAAATCGCCAATCCGATTTCGCCGTATGCCGCGACCAAAGCCGCCGGCGAGCTGCTTTGTCATACTTATTCGCATCTGTACGGAATTCGGATGATCTGCCTGCGTTTTTTTACAGTTTATGGCGCGCGTCAGCGTCCCGATCTGGCGATTCATAAATTTGCGCGCTTGATTCTCGAAGGCAAAACGATTCCTCTTTTCGGCGACGGCAAAACCCGGCGCGATTACACCTACATTGACGACATCATTGCCGGAATACGCGCCGCAATGAATTATGCTGAAACGCCTTATGAAATTTTCAATTTGGGCGAATCGGAAACCGTTCAGCTCTGCGATCTGATTTCCCTGCTCGAAAAACATCTCAACCGCAAAGCCGCCGTCGAGCCGCTGCCGCCGCAGCCGGGAGACGTTCCCGCAACATTCGCAGACATCTCGAAAGCGCGCGGAATGCTCGGTTATAATCCGCAAACAAAACTTGAGGAAGGGCTTGAAAAGTTCTGTAGCTGGATTAAAAAGGAGATAACTGCGAAACAATCCGGCGATGCCTGCGATTTCAATCTTGGCGTCGGCGCGCTCAACGATTCCCATTACTCTTTTGTTTAAACGGTCAGGACAAAATATCAGAAATTTAATAATTCTTTTTGAGGCATTTTTACTCAAATAAAAAGCCACTGTTAATTGAAACAGCGGCTTTTTATTTTCGATTTTCGCGCGAATTTAATCTTTGATGACAAATTTCGCGGTGGGAGTTAGTTGTTGGCTATTAACTCTGTCTTTGATGTTGATTTTCAGCTCGTATTCGCCCGTACCGAGTTTTTCGGTGTGAAGCATTCGAGCCAGCGTCAAACGCTGCCCGGCGTCGCTCAAACCTTGCCAGTCTTCTTTTTGAACGCCGACTTGTTTGCCGTCTTTCATCAAAACATATTCGACATCAATTGACGGGCGCAAAGTCGTTTGGTCAATACCGGCGTTGTAAACCTGCATATAAATGCCGACTTCCTGACCTTTTTTATATTCGCCCGAAACGTTCGGAAGAACTTTTTTATCGCCGATGGTAAACTGCGAACCGATTTCGGCGTCCGAAGCCGTGTAAAGTCTGCTCGCCAGAATCAAGGTTGACGCCGAGAGCTTTTCCGGGTTGTATTTCGGCACGGTAAATCCTAAACGCTGAACGCCTTTTTTGCCGGATTTCACGTCGCGGACGATCACGTCAACTCTGTAAGTTCCGGGCTGAAGCGCAATGGCTTTTTGATACGCCGATTTGCGCAGCTTGGCTTCCGATAATTCTTCGACCGTTGCGGTCGTCGTCACCGGGTCTTCAAAAACGCCCGAACGCTTGCCGTTGACAGCCGTGATGCGTCCGAAAATATTTAAACGCGCGGTTTGGATGCCGCTGACATCTTCAAACGAAAGGTCTGTATTGTCGGTTTGAACCGTGAAAGTCGTGACCACGCGCTCGTCAGATTGACGGAAGAAATCAACGCGCATATCGAATTTCAGCGGATCGTCGGCTAAAATCGGCGTATCGGACAAACCGAGCGCGGTTTCCAAATCTTTAAACTTAACCTGCGGCGGTCGCTGCAAACCGGTGATAATTTCCATCCGGCGGAACGGTGAATCCTGTTCACGCCCCATAAAATAACCGCTCGCAGTTTGATAGCCATTACCGCGGTCGGATTTGTCCGACATTCCAAGCTGCTCGGCGAGAGTTAAACCGCCGCCGGGAACGTGCGCAAGCGCATCTTTATCATTCGGACTTCGGGCAATGCGATATTCTCCGGTTCCGGTCGGGTCAACAAATTCGATTTCGATGCCGTCGCCGATGCCGTCGAGATGACGATAAAACCAGACTTCAAACGGATAAGTCGTGGTCGAGCCGCCGCCTTCATAACTCGGTCGGTCGTAACTGCCGCCCGAAGGATGCGATTCAATTCCATCGGGTTTTCCCCAGGCGATGTACGTTCTGCCGCGGTCGGTTTTCCAGCCCGGAATGCCCGACGTAAAATGCTCGTTCGCGTAAGCGATTCGCTCATAATACTCTTCGCGGTATTCGTTTTCTTCGGTGTCCGGGTCGGGATCGCGGCGAAGCCAGAAATTTTCGATAAACTTTTCGCGCTCTTCGTCCGTAGCTAATTGCTTGAAAGCCTTTTTCTCATCATTGGTAATAATGTAAGCCACGTCTTTTTCGAGCCATTCTTTATAAGCTCTGTGTGATTCTTTTATGAATTTGCGTGATTTTTGGTTTGGGTCTTGACTCGGTTTATCTTTGTCCTTTTGACCAAAAGCCGCTGACGCGCCGACGACGCAAACCAAAGCTGCGACCGTAATATTTTTTATCAACATCTTTCCAGACATTGTTCGTAAAACTCCTTTTTTATTTAAATCCTCGAAAGCGCGAAATGCTTTTCCGGTAAACATTTTGTTGGAAAATCTTTCAGAACTGAAAGTAAAATTTTAGAATCCCTATTTATCAATAGTCAAGATGCGGCACGCTTTGCTCGCAGTTGCCTGCGAGCGAAGTAAAAAGGCAAAGTAAAAGGCAAAAGTTCGGAATATTTTTAAAGATTTAATTACTGACTTTTGCCTTTTTACTTTTGCCTTTTTACTTCACGCTTCAGCGTGCGTGGTTCGCTTTTTACCGAAAAGCCACGCAATAAAAATCGAAATAATATAAAGCCCGAACATCGGCGCGGCGAAAAACATCATATTGATAACATCGGGTGTCGGTGAAGCAAAGGCGGCGACAACTAAGATAGCGATGAGCGCAATCCGCCAATTGCGAATCAGATAACCCGCCGTCACCACGCCGATTCGCGCCAGTACATAAGTAATTGCAGGCATTTGGAAAACCAAACCCATTGCAAGGATTAAAATCGTAATAAAATCCAGATAATCGCTGGCTCTGAGCAGCACCCGAAAATCTTCTCCGAGTCCGATCAAATAAACGAGCGCGGGCGGCAGCAGAACGTAATAAGCGAAAGCGGCGCCGACGACGAACGAAATGGTCGAAAGCCCGATAAACGGCGTCACGTAACTGCGCTCGTGCGGATAGAGACCGGGCGAAACGAATCCCCAAATCTGCAGCAACAAAAACGGAAGGCTGAGCGCAATCGCCGTGTAAAACGAAACCGTCATATAAAGCGTAAACGGTTCCATCGCCGTCGTGACGACCATTCGCTGGCTGGCGCTGTATTGGTCGCCCGGCTGTGCGTTGAAATCAAACGGCAGCCGAACGCCCTTCGGCAAAATCGTATTGCCCGTAAACATCGGTTCATCCGTAAAAAGTCCGATCTGTCCCTCGTAATCGCGGGCGACACGGGCGTTGACGCTGCCGCCCGCCGGAATCACGCTTTTTCCGATTTTCGTTTCGCGGTCTAAAATCAAGCGTCCGGCGTCGCCTTCTTTCAAAGTATTGAGTGAAAAAGTTTGAATGTCACCGTCAATTCCGCGCACTTCGACTCTCGTCTGAGTTTGAGCCGCCAGCGCCTCTTGAGCCGGACGCGCCAGAAAGTTATAGATTGACTGAGAGACGAATAAACACCCGATGAATGCAACCGCGACAAATGCGGCTGACCGCATCAAACGCTTGCGAACCTCGTCCAAATGTTCGAGAAACGACATCTGCCCGCCGACTTCCGGCTCGGCGTCTCCCGCTTCAATTTTTCTTTTAAATACTGCTGACACAACAAATCAATTACGAATTACGAATTTCAAATTACGAATTTAGGAATCTTATATTTAAATCAAATTCCGACATTCGTAATTCGTAATTTGAAATTCGTAATTGATTTAAAGCCAATCCCGTTTGCGCTGCGGCACAGTTTCCGCGACCTCGACAGGTTCAGCGACTTCGGCTGTTTCATTTGCGGAATTGCCGTTTTGCAGCGCGTGAAAATCATTGTTGTCAACGGCGCGGACTTCCGGCAGAGCAATCGAATTGTTTTCAGTCGTCGCGGCTGTAAAAGTTTCCGGTTCGCCCGTTTGCAGCCAGGGCGCGCCGCGTCCAATTGTGTTTTCCGCTCCGTTCAAGTGCGGCGTAAAGTCCGCTTCGAGATGCGCCGGATTGTTTTCTGTCGCTGCTGCGCCTTTGACACCAGATTCGGCTTCCTGAACCTCTCGCTCCCATGTTTCGCGGAAATCGCGCGAGGCTCGTTTAAATTCGGATGTGTATTTTCCGATTGTTCGCCCCAGACTCGGCAGCTTTCGCGGTCCGAAGACGATTAACGCCACCAGCATTATCAACATTAGTTCGGGCGTACCGAGCGATTCCAAAAATAAAAAATAAATGCTCATCTGTTTAGCCAAAAACCGAGGCTCCGATTTATTCTATAACGAAAGATGCTTGAAAGTTGAATTCGGCTGACGAATTAATTTTATCGCAAACTAATTTCGGACTTGCTGAATGAACGCTCATTCAGTATTATTTCGACACTGCATTTTTGTTCATACCACAGGAGAAAAGTTTATGCTGCAAATCGGAAAAGCCGCCGTTTTAGGCGCGGGAACAATGGGAGCGGCAATCGCGGCGCACCTGGCAAACGCGGGCGTGCCGACAATTTTGCTCGACATCGCGCCGCAGGGCGAAGCGGATAAAAACAAAATCGTCCGCGCGGGTTACGAAGGATTGAAAAAAGCGCGTCCCGCCGCTTATATGAATAACGACAACGCAAATCTGCTTTCAGTAGGCAATTTCGAAGACGATTTGTCGCGCATTAAAGACTGCGATTTCGTGATTGAAGCGGTTGTCGAAAATCTCGAATTAAAACGCAAGCTCTACGAGCAGGTCGAAAAGTATAGAAAACCCAGCTCGGTCATCGCTTCAAACACTTCGGGCATTCCGATTCGTTCAATCGCCGAAGGCTTTTCCGAAGATTTCCGCCGAAACTTTTTCGGAATCCATTTTTTCAACCCGCCGCGTTATATGAAATTGGTCGAAACCATTCCGACCGAATGGACGGACGCGGAAGTTTTGCGCGAGACGCAGGAATTTCTCGACATTCGACTCGGCAAAGGCGTCGTTCTGGCGAAAGACCGACCGAATTTTATCGCCAACCGAATTGGCACTTTCGGAATGATGGCGACGGTTCACGCGATGCAGGAAATGGGATTTACGCCGACCGAAGTTGACCAGATGACCGGCAAAGCAATCGGTCACGCCTCTTCAGCGACGTTTCGCACGGCTGATTTAGTCGGTTTGGACGTTTTGG
Source organism: Pyrinomonadaceae bacterium (assembly GCA_036387315.1). Taxonomy (GTDB): domain Bacteria; phylum Acidobacteriota; class Blastocatellia; order Pyrinomonadales; family Pyrinomonadaceae; genus JALZCH01. The sequence continues at coordinate 616 of DASVTY010000044.1, read as the reverse complement.
CGCACGTCAATAAAAATCTGTATCCCGCAGTGCCTGACGACGAAGACCGCGACGCTTTTCAGATTCCCGATTTCCTGAACAAAATGCTCGAAAATAAAATTTTGGGTGACAAAACCAAAGGCGGTTTTTACAAAAAATCAACAAATGCCGAAGGCAAACGCGAGATTCTCGAACTGGATTTGCAGACTTTTGAATACAAACCGCAGTCGAAAACAAAATTCCCCTCGATTGACGCCGCCAAAGGAATAGAAGATTTGCCGACGCGCGTTAAAACGCTGCTGTGGGGAAAAGATCGAGTCGGCGAGTTTTTATGGAAAACGACTTCCAGAACTATGCGTTACGCTGCAAATCGGCTGCCCGAAATCGCCGATACAATTGTCGAGATTGACAACGCGATTAAATGGGGCTTTGGCTGGGAAATCGGCGTTTTCGAGGCTTGGGATGCAATCGGCGTTAAAGAATCAGTCGAAAGAATGCGCGCCGAAGGACAACCGATTCCGGCAAACATCGAAAAGATGCTCGAAAGCGGTGCGGCTTCGTTTTACAAAACCGAAAACGGGCATAAATCTTATTTCGATTTTGCGACAAACACTTATAAACCCGTCGAAGACAAACC
>DASVTY010000043.1:0-52797 GCA_036387315.1 Pyrinomonadaceae bacterium | reverse complement strand
AGCGCCCGGAGGTACGGGAACCTGATTAGCCGGCGAGATTCCGTTTTCCACGACCAGCACGGGTGTGCCGTTTAGGAAGGTTTGGAATTCGGTACGTCCGACACCGGCGCCTAATCCGGGAACCAGAACGCAGTTGCCGCCCGAAGCAGCCGGACCCGCAGAAACGTCAACGATTGTTGAAACAGGACCGAATGTCGCGGTTTGCGGCGGATTGGCGTCAGTTGTTCCGAACGAACCGAAAACGCTAAAGCGGAAGAGCGTTCCTTCGGCGATTCCGGGTCCGGCAATCTTACAGACTTTAACGACGCCCGGATTTGAGCGGTTAAAGAAATTGACTATCGTTTCATTGGCGGGTCCGCCTTCAACAATCCGTACCGTGACAGAACTGTTGGGAACGTCAACGTTGATTAATCTATCTCCGGGAATCGTTGTGGCACCGGTAAATATAAAGCCGGGACGCGGTAATTCCCTGATAACGACCGTTGGCGGCAGCGGCGGTGTCGGCGTTACCGTCGGTGTCGGGGTTGGTGACACTGTTGGCGTCGGTGATACCGTCGGTGTTGCTGTTGGTGTCGGCGATACTGTCGGTGTTGCTGTTGGTGTAGGTGTTGGATTCGTACATTGAGATCCGTCGATGTTGTTTGTATCCAACGTAACCGCTCCATTCAGCGCCAATGCTCTTCCTGCGGCGATATTTGCGCCGGTATTTACTATGATACTCTGACTCGCGATGATGTTTCCTGTGAATGATGTAGCTGTACCGAGCGTCGCAGAGCTGCCAACTTGAAAAAACACATTGCAACCGGTTCCGCCATTGATCACGACCACTGATGAACCGCTTGCAGTTGTGAGTGTGCTGCCTGTTTTAAAGATGAAAACCGCATCAGGATTATTCTGAGCATTGAGAGTGAGTGTCCCGGTCAGTTGAGCTGATGTTGAAAAGCAATAAACTCCCGGCGTAAGTGTGAGTCCACCCAGATTCTGTCCGGTTAGATCAGCATCGCAAGGCTGACCCGCTAGATTATTAAAAGCGGCAAGGGCACCGCTTTGCGCTTGAGCTGCGACTGCATCACCCGCATGAATTGTACCGCCCACTACTACGCCAGGCGGAAAGCCTGTGACAGCAGTACCCGGATTGACCCCTACATTTCCACTCACAGTGGTTGGACCAGTATTCGTCACAGTGGAACCAGCCAATACCGCAAAGCTGGCAGCCGTTCCAAGATTTGGAGCAGTGGCTGTCGGCGCATACACGGCTGCCGTATTATTGCCGCCGAAGAACGCCTCATAGAAGAAATTAAGGAAAGGACTAACGACAATCGGGCTGGCGGCTTTTAATAGATTATTGACATCGGAAGTGCTCTTGCTGTTTTCGGCTTCTTGCCCCGGTGCAAACAATGTATCAATTAATCCGTTTGTTCTTGGAGTTCTTACCAACACTTCAATTGGTCCGGTACATTGCCCGACCGGAACTGTAAATTGCTGTAGGGTTGTTCCCCCGGGCTGAGCGAAGACTCCTTCTATAGTGTAGTTGAAAAAGCCTGTTACGTCAGAGTCTTGGACAGTTGTTGATCCGGGTATAAATGCGGCATGCTTACAAATTTCAACATAACCTGTGATTGCAGGTTGGTTCGTGAATCGAAGTGTTAATACGTTGTTTTGACCGCCGGCAGTAATGTTCACTGCCGCTGTGCGAGCCGGCAGGTTAACTAAACCCAGGCTCGAACCCGCGATTGTTGTTCCACCCTCATTTGTCGCCGGATTGGTGGAAAGCTGTTCAACGTTTATCAACTGGAAGTTACCCGGAAAGGTGCCGGGTTGATTGATAAAACGAACTGTGTTGAGTTCAGTGATCAACTGCGGACCTGCCGTTACATCAAACGGAGCCGAACAGCCTGTGCTGGTCGTAACACCCGCAGGTGTCGGAGGAACAAAAACTTCAACTAATGCCGGACCGCCCGAAACATTAAACCGATAGAAGCGGTTTGAAATGTCGGTGCCGCCGGCAGTAGTGACTGTTTTACAAATCTGAACGCTTCCGGTGTCGCCGCCTAAGTTGCTTTGAGCCGGAGCCGAAATTTTGCCTTCGAGCGAAATTAATCTACCCTTGAAAGTCGAATTCAGATTCGCATCAATGTTATGTCTGGCAAAGATGTTTCCTTTAAAATCGGCGCCTTCTTCGAGAACTGCCGAATCACCGGCAACGAAGAAAACATTAGCCGCTTGAGCGCTATTAGCAAGCGAAATGCCGGCGTCGCTTTTTGCGGTGAGCGACCCGGCAATTTTGAAGACGAAGATTGAGCCGGCATCGTTGGCACCATCGAAGGTCATTTCTCCGGCTAAGTCAGCCGATGACAAGCAATATACGCCTGCTCCGAAGCTCTTGCCGCCCAACTGACTGCTTTTCATATCGCTACAGGGAAGTTGGTTAATAGCAGAAAACGTATCGGACAATTCTTTTCTGGTCTGAGTGTTAACACCTTCTGTGTTTGCAGCTATAGTTTGAAACGTGGAAGCTGATTTAAAGTTTAATGCGTATTGGAGCATTTCAGGTGTTGCCTGCTCCACGCCGCTGCTGTTTTGAGCTGAAACGGTTCCTGTGTTATTAAAAGCCGGAACCAGTAATAAGCTCAAGGCAGCAGCCGCCAATACGCTGAGTATAGTGAGACACAATATTCTCGTATTTGCACGATGCAGAAAAGTCTTTCTAATATTCACTTTTGGTAATCTCCTACTTTGTTGAAACAAGTTTAGATAAGTCTATTATCTTGGATTTGACTCCCGAGTAATTTTCCAGATTCGTGTTATTGAAAACATTGCCGCAAATGATCCGGCTGGAACCGGCTTTAATGTTTCGCGGATTAGCGGAAATTCGCGCTTATACAGTTATTCGATTTAAAATTGATCGGCAGTGGGTCGGTTTGAATTTGCGCTAAAGAGTGATTAACTTTCCGAGGTTAAGGATGAAATCTTTTTTCCAACGATTTCATCATCTGAAACTCCTTCACCAATCGGGAGGTGCTGACAGCGCGAACATACTAAATTTTAGATTGATGAATGCCATAAGTCATCTGATTGTCACACCAACGACACAGCAATGATTGAAAAGTATTTTCGAATGCATTATCACCCATATTCAATAAATTATGATGTAACTAGCAATCTTTTTCTGTGTGGTAGCACACAAATCGAAAAACTTATTTAAAATATATTTCCAACTGACCCACTGCCTTAATAGGTTATTTTGCAAACGTTCTGCCATCAGGAACACTAATAATGCCTATTCCATCTGGGAAAAATCTTTGTGTTAGTTTGATTTGGGATTTAAAAGTTTTACTGCTGCCATAAATAATTCACTTTCTAACGTAATTTAGCATAGTTGTTAAAATTGTTAACCAATTTCCGCATAAATCCGGCATTATTAAATTTAGCTCGCCCTCGCAGGCAGGCTTTTTCCTTTCCAGAATCGAGCCGTAGAAGATTTCCAGACACTGAATCCGATGCTCGGATGAAGCTAAATTACAATACAAAGGAAAGGCATACTACAGGAAATAAAAATATTGAATGCAATGAAAACGATTCTCGCGAAACAGCAACAGATATGGATTTGTTAACCGTCAAAACAATAACAAAGGAAATTCTCTTGTCGCGCGTTTTGGCAATCCGACTTCTTCACTCATTCCGGCTAAACCCGATGTATTTGCCGCAAGCTTTTTGGCGGGCGATGCAAATCTAACATTCAAAGGCGACAAGAATTCCGTCGTCGGCGAATTTACAATGTTTGGAAAAACCTTTATCAGAACGCAATAAAAAGTCGAATTCAATTTCAGTCGAACACTTAAATGACGCTTCCATTTATTTTGTTTTCCTCCGTGTTATGATAGCGGAAAAACGGCGACGGCTTTGCTGCCGCGAGCCGGTCGTTTCAGTGTCCAAAAAATGAAAACTATTGCTCTTCATAAACGGTTAATAATTCCGGGCTTCATCGGCTGGACGCTGTTCGGTGTTTTTTTCGCTCTCCAAAGCTATGTCAACGCGATCTATTTCGGGCAGCGCATATCGCTCGGAAACACGTTTGCCGTCTGGTTGATTTGCGGTTATGCGTGGATGTTTTTAACGCCGCTGGTAATGCATCTCGCCGAAAGGTTTTTTATTGAAAGCGGCAAAATCCGGCGAAATCTGATAATTCATTTTCTTGCCGGTTCCGTCATTTCACTCGTCCAGTTGTCGGTTTTTATTTTCGTTCGGCAATGGCTTTTGGGAAATCCGCAAAAACCTTTTTCGTTTTCCGGCGATTTTCAGAAATTATTCGTGGGCGAATTTCACGTCAACATGCTGATTTACTGGATTGTCGTCGGCATTTCTCATCTGCGATTGATTAACCGCCGTTATCTCGAACGCGAACGCGAAAGAGCGCGCCTTACGCTCGAAACCGCGCAGCTCGAAACAAAGCTCGCACAGGCGCAGCTCGACGCTTTGAAGATGCAGCTTCATCCGCACTTTCTCTTTAACACGCTCAACTCGATTTCGGTTTTAATGCGCGACGATGTGAAAGCCGCTAATCAGATGCTCGTGCGGCTCAGCGAACTGCTCCGCGTTGCGCTCAAGAATGAGGGCACGCAGGAAATTTCACTTAAAGATGAATTGGATTTTCTGCGCGGTTATCTGGAAATCGAGCAAATTAGATTTCAAGATCGTTTGCAGGTTGATTTTGAGGTGGAAAAAGAAACGCTCGACGCCATTGTTCCAAATCTGATTTTGCAGCCGCTGGTCGAAAATGCAATAAAACACGGCATCGCGCCGCGAGCCGAGGGCGGAAAGATTTTAATTGAAGCAAAAAGGCAAAACGGTTTTGTCCGGCTCGCCGTTAGCGATAACGGCGCGGGTTTGAGCGATTCGGCAAAGAACGAAAACGGCATCGGGCTGAAAAACACTCAGGAAAGACTCGAAAAACTTTACGGCGAAAAACAGCAATTTGAACTCGCGCCAAAAGCGGGCGGCGGTTTACAAGTCAAAATCAAAATTCCTTTTCACACCGGCGACAATGGCAAATAAAATCAAAACTTTGATTGTTGACGACGAGCCGCTTGCGCGTCGCGGAATTCGCCAGCTTTTAGAATCGGAAATTGATTTCGAGATTGTCGGCGAAGCCGGAAACGGTCGGGAAGCGATTTCCGCAGTCGAAAAACATTCGCCCGATCTCGTTTTTCTCGACATTCAAATGCCGCTTCTCGACGGTTTTTCATTCCTCGAAAAAATGGGCGCGGTAAATCTGCCGGAGATTGTTTTTGTGACCGCTTACGACGAACACGCCGTGCGCGCTTTTGAAGCCGGAGCGATTGATTACGTTCTTAAACCAACCGACCCGGAACGTTTTCGGAAAACCTTGAATCGCGTCCGAAGCCGCGTTTTGTCTGGGGAAAATAAATTTCTTGAAAACAAATTGGCTGATTTATTAAAAGATTTGAAGCCAGCCGCAGAAAATTACCTGGAGCGAATCCCCGTCAAACAAAATGAGAGAATATGTTTTTTGAACGTCGCAGAAATTGATTGGATTTCTTCACAGGGCAATTATATTGAGATTCATTCGGGCGGCGAAAAATTTCTCATCCGCGAAACGATGGAAGGCATTGAAAATAGGCTCAATCCAAAACAATTTTTGCGAATTCGCCGCTCGGCGATTGTTCGCATCGAGCAAATCAAAGAACTGCACACACTTTTCGGCGGCGAGTTTGAAGTTGTTTTGAAAAACGGCGTTAAGCTCGCTTCGAGCCGTCGTTATCGCAAAAATTTGGACGCGCTGCTAAAGTGTTAGTTTTCCTTCATCAAACCCATTCCATAACAGTTATTTACCATTGGAAAGAATCCATAATTTCAGGTTTGTATGTGCGGTTCAGTACCGCGAACGGTAGTGAGCGGGTCAATTAACAAACCCGCTCACTACCGTTCGCGGTACTGAAGCATTTCATAACATTGATTCCAGAACCGCTCTAAAAATGCTCTATGAGTGTTTTGCTTTGTTGTCTGACCGAATTTCACTTAAAACCAACCGCAAATCACAAAACCGTTGCGCTAATTATCTCGCTTATATTTAAGTTGGAGAAGAAAGCTCCGATTTGAATTTCACTGTCAGAGGAAGCTATGAAAATAAATTTATTGATGATGTTTGCATTGATTTCACTGTGTTTTTTCAAGACGGAAGCTCAACAGCCGCAAGCCGCACAGACGGGAGATTTAATTTTAGAAAAAGGAGTTGCTCCGCATAAAGGCTTGGACGAAGTTTATCGGCGTTTCAGTGAAGGTTATCGAAAACTCGATGCCGTTTCAGTCACTGAGCTTTACACCGAAACGGCGGCGTATCTTGCGCCCGGGAGCAATGTTCAAATCGGGCGGCAGGATGTTTTGAAAAATTTTTCGAGCTTTTTCGATTCGGTCAAAAGACAGAACGGGAAAATTGAAATCATATTTCGCATCGTGCAGCGCGAGGTTGATCGAAATATGGCTTACGATGTCGGCGTTTACACGCTTGTTTCGACCAACAGCAAAGGCGAATCGCGCCGCAGCAGCGGTAAGTTTGTCGTCGTAGCAAAGCGGGAAAAGAATGATGTTTGGCGTTTTCAAGTGGACGGTTACAGCGATTTGCCGAATGTTAATTCAAACAACCAGAGACCTCAAAGCAGCGGGACAGTTTCGCAGGCTGAGTTGCAGACAATCCGCCGCGCTTTGGAGGGGCAATATGCGAAACTAGCCGAAGCCCTTAAAAACAAAGATTTCGAGGCTTTCCAGGCTCTCAGGACGGCGGATTTTTCCACCATCGCGTTAAACGGCGCGCAAACGACGGAGCAGATGGAGGCTCGCACAAGGCTTTTGCTTTCGGTGATTCAGCCGCCTATGGAAGTCGGCTTTGAAATTTTAAATCTCAATCCCCGAAACGCTGAAGCTGTTGTTGCAACAATTCGCCAGCGTTTTTCCAGAATGCAGGAGATTGCCGGAAAAGTACGCCCGATCCAAACCGCCGTCACACAAGACGAAACGTGGGTGAAAACGCCCGACGGCTGGAAACTGAAATTTGTCGAGAACGAAAAAGATTTGCTGCGATTTATTGACGGCAAGCACGTCGAGCCGGGCAAGCCTTACGATCCGAACGCCCTGCCGTATAATCCTCCGACGGAAACCTCTCTCAACCAAAAAGATTTGGAAACTCTTTTCGACCCGATTTTTGCCGAGCGAATGCATAAGCTCAATGTTCCCGGCGCGGTCATTTCAGTGGTCAAAGACGGCAAAACTGTTTTCACAAAAGGCTACGGTTTTGCGGATATCGAAAAGAAAACTCCGGTTGTCGCGGACAAAACGATTTTTCGCATCGGCTCAATCACAAAGGTTTTTACCGCATTAGCGGTAATTCAATTAGCCGATCAGGGAAAGATAAATTTGAACGATGATGTCAACAAGTATCTGAGAGGCGTTCGAGTCCCGAACAATTTTCCGCAGCCGATTACATTCGCCGATCTGCTGACTCACACTTCGGGCTTGGACGAAATCAGTCCGGGCAGAAGGACGAGCAACGAAGCCGAAATCATTCCGCTCGGCGCATTTCTTAAAACCCGAATTGTGCGCCAATCTCCGCCCGGAGAAATTATCAGTTACAGCACATACAACCCCGCGCTTGCCGCTCACACTATTGAGCAAATCACGGAGTTACCGTTCAAAACTTACCTTCAAAAGAATGTTTTTGAGCCGCTTGGAATGAATCAGACGAGCATTACAGCCGTTAAAAAGGAATATCAGCAGGATTTGGCTGCCGGCTACGAATATGCCGGAGACAAATATCAAAAATTGCCCTTTCAATGGTTTCACACTTATCCGGCGTCGGACATTAACAGCACAGCGACGGATATGGCACGTTTTATGATTGCCAATCTGCAATACGGGACGATTGACGGCAAAAGGATTTTGAGCGAGAAAGCAGCCCGCGAAATGCAGGCGACGCATTTTAGAAATCATCCGCGAATTCCCGGTTGGGCATACGGTTTTTACGAAACCGAACAAAATAATCTCAGATTCGTCGAGCACGGCGGCAGTATGGACGACGGTTATTCGGCGCTGCTTTCGCTGATACCTGAAAAAAATCAAACTTAGTAACGGACTGATAAGGAAATAAAATGAAAAAATCAATTTTGCTGATTGTAATAACTTTATTTATCGGCTCGTGGCAAATTCTTACTCAAACAACGGGTAATCAAATAAAGATTTCCAATACAAATTCAGAAACGCCAAAATCAGTCCTGCGCGGCGAACACCAAAAAGATGTCGAAGGCGCGGCTTTCAGTCCTGACGGCAAATGGCTCGCTTCAGCCGATAACGGCGGCAAAATCGTTCTGTGGAATATGCAAACGAACAAGCCGGAATACGTTTTTACGGGCAAGAATTTTACGGAAGCGGTTTTCGATCCGAAAGGTATTTTGCTGGCGGCGGGCGGTTTTGACCACAAAGTTTATTTGTGGGATATTCGGTCGAAAAAATTGCTTTACGAGCTGCCGCACGATGCAGAAGTCGAGGCGATTGCATTCAGTTCGCACAGGCATCTTCTTGCATCTGCGGGCGGAGACCGTGTTATCAAATTGTGGGATAGCCGAACGGGACGCGAGGTCTGCAAATTTGTCGGGCATCAAGACAGCATTTACAGTGTCGCTTTTAGTCCTGACGGCGAGAGCATGGCTTCGGGTAGCCGCGATAAAACAATTCGTATTTGGGATGTCGGAACAGGCAAACAGCTTCAAGCTTTAGGCGATAACGCCGACAGCATTTACAGCGTCGCTTATAGCTCAAATGGAAAACTGCTTGCTTCAGGCAGTCGTGATGGAAGCGTCAAGATTTGGAATCTTGCCAAAGGAAAAGAATTATACACATTAAACGGGCATACCGATTCGGTTCACGCCGTTGCTTTTAGCCAGGATATGCAATGGCTCGCAACCGGAGGTTTTGACGACGCGATAAGGATTTGGGAAGTCCAAACCGGGCGATTAACCAAAACATTAAAGGAGCATACCGCCGATGTTAACGGCATAACATTTAGCAGCGACGGAAAACTGCTGGCTTCAGTCAGCGACGATTTAACCGTTGTTTTATGGCAGGTGAAAGAAAAATGATAATGAAAAATACAATTTTAATTTTAGTTGCCGGTTTTATTTTTTGCGTTTCCGGTGTTCAGGCGCAGACGAGCGTTTCGGAGACTGACAAAGCCGCAATCAAACAAACGGCTTTGGATTATATCGAAGGCTGGTACGAGGGAAACGCCGAGAGAATGGAACGCGCGCTGCATCCCGATCTGGCAAAGCGAATTGTCCGCCCGCATCCCGAAAACAAAAACTTTAGCCGTCTCGACAATATGAGCGCGATGAGCCTTGTGCAGGGAACGCGGCGGGGCGGCGGAAAACAAACGCCGAAAGACCAACAGCAAAAAGATGTCACGATTCTCGACGTTTATGGAAACGCGGCGAGCGTCAAAATCGTCGCCTCGGATTGGATTGATTATCTGCACATAGCGAAATTCAACGGGCGTTGGGTGATTGTCAATGTCTTGTGGGAATTGAAGCCCGAACCGAAATAAGCTTTTTATGTTTTGAAGTTATTTAACGTGGAGGATTCCAAAATGAACATCTCGAAATGGGCGAAATTTGTCAGCATTATGACAGCGTTTTTCCTTCTGCTTTCCGCCGCTGCTTTCGGGCAGGCGGACATTGTGAAAAGCGAGGGCATCACGAGTCAATTGCATCAGGCGAACGTCGGCAAGATTACATTTATGTCAAAACTCGTCCCCGTCGAGAATTATAAGGAATCGGATTTTTTGAAGACCTTTGAATTGAAAGAAGCGGGCGACCTGAATATCAGAGTTTTTATGAATAATTCTCTGACGAATTATTTGCACCGGCTCGCGCCTGAATTGACTGCCGAAGAACTTGTCAGTCGCGGCAATTATCAGTTTTCGTTTTTTGTAGATGGCGCTTTGATTTACAAGGAAAACGCTTTTGCAGGTAAATATGGAATTGAAAACAAAAATGTCAAAACTATTTATCAACTGTCTTTTATAAATTCAACGAATGAAGAAGCAGCGGGGACAAACCTTTGGAGACGTTTCCTGCTAAATGGCGGCGAAGAGGCGCTTTCAGAAGGCAGGCACTCGCTTCGGATAGAACTCAGACCGTATCTCAAAACTGCTGAACTTAAAGTCGGAGATTTGATTGCCGAAGGCGAACTGCAATTGACGGTAATAAAACCGAAAATTGACGAGAAGCTAATTTCTATTCAAGCGATCAAACCCCAAACCGGATGGAAAATTTCCAACGCCGATTACGACAAAGAAAAAATCAGGCAGCTTAACCGGAAAATTGCCGAAAACTTTTATAAGCAAATCACGAGCATTGTCGTCATCAAGAACGGCGAATTATTAATTGAAGAATATTTTAACGGCGCAACACGAGACACTTTACATAACACGCGCTCTGCCGGTAAATCTTTCGCCTCGACGATGTTGGGCATTGCAATCAATAAAGACTATATCAAGAGCGAGGATCAAACTCTCAAAGATTTTTATGACATCAGCAAGTTTGCGAATTACTCGCCCAAAAAAGAAAGCGTAACGCTCAAAAGTCTCTTGACGATGAGTTCGGGTTTTAACGGAAACGACGATGACGAATCTTCTCCCGGCAATGAAGAAAAAATGTATCCGACCGCCGATTGGGTAAAATTTGCTCTGGATTTGCCGATGGATGATAATAGAGAAATCGGGAAAACCTGGACTTACTTCACCGCCGGAGTCGTCGTTTTAGGCGATATTATCAACAAATCCGTTCCCGGAGGTTTGGAAAAATACGCCGATACAAAATTGTTCAAGCCGCTCGGCATTACAAAATACCAGTGGCAACACACGCCGCAAAAAGTAGCCAACACGGCGGGCGGTTTGCAAATGAGTTCGCTGGATTTTGCTAAGTACGGGCAGCTTTACAAAAACGGCGGCAAATGGAACGGAAAGCAAGTCGTTCCACGAAGCTGGGTGGATAAGACTTTCACAAAATACCTGACGATACCATTCGGCAGCAGCCTGAATTACGGCTATTTATTCTGGAACATAACCTACAACGTCAAAGGCAAACCGTATGAAGCGTTTTTCGCGACCGGAAACGGCGGGAACAAGATTTTTGTCTTCAAAGACCAGCCGTTAGTCGTTGTCGTCACCGCTACTGCCTTCGGCAAATCGTGGATGCACTTGCAGGTTGACCAAATGATGGAGAGATATATTTTACCGGCAATCATAGAAGAAAAGAAGCTGAAATAAGTTAAGGAGTTGAAGTTCAAAATTATAATCTTTGCAAAATGAATTTATGTGTTTTGATTGTGATGAATTTAATGAAAGCAAAAGAGATTTTTTGAAAGGCGCGGCAACCGCAATTGTCGGCGCTGCTTTAAAAACTCAAACCTTCGGACAACAAACAGCACCGAAAGCCCTGGACAATCCAAATGTGGTTCATCAGCCGGTAACTTTCAAAAACGGCGCTGACACAATAAAAGGCTATCTGGCACGCCCGAAAAAAGAGGGACGCTTTCGCGCGGTTCTCATCTCACACGGAAATCCCGGAATTTCCGAAGACATTCGCAACACGGCGGCGCAGATGGCTGAACTCGATTACGTCGGTCTGGCAATTGACTGGAATTCGCGCGAAACGGGCGATTCGAGCAGGCTCGAAAAGCCGCTTGAGTTTTATATAACCGATGCTTTTAACAAGCAAAATATGCGAGACACACAAGCCGGCATTGATTATTTGAAAACTCAATCATTCGTCATACCGAAAAAAGCCGGAATAGTCGGATTTTGCGGCGGCGGTTATCTTGCTTTGAGACTTGCGGGCATTTCCAAAGACATTAAAGCCGTGGTCGCATTCTACGCGCCGCCCGTAAATGATGCGCTGCGCACTTCAGCGACCGACCCGCGCCCGAATTTGATTGCTTTTGCAGATAAAATCAAAGTCCCGATTCAATGCCATTTTGGAACGCAAGACCGGGTAATACCTTTTGCGGATGTCACGAAATTCGAGCAGGCTCTGCGAGCGCAAAAAGCGAAAGCCGAAGTTTACACATACGAAGGCGCGGGACACGCATTTTACGATTACACCCGTCCGCATTTGCATAATCCGGCGGCTGCAAAACTCGCTTACGAGCGAATGAAAGCCTTTTTGAAAAAACAGCTCGGCTGATTATTAAATGCGGGATTAAGGCGGTAATTCAAAATCAATATCAGTGACACATTCAAGGACACGTTGAGATCAAATTAAGAGCGAAAAAAATGAAGCCGAGCGCCGCAGCTTTGAAGCTAAAGTCGCATAAAACAGTAGTCTTGCACAAAAAATGAATCTCTGTTAATCTCCAAAATGTCGGTCGGACTCGGCTGTTAACCGAAGGGTTGCAGGTTCGAGTCATAACCACGGTGCCAACAAATTCAATAGTTAAAGGCGAGCGCTGAATGCTCGCCTTTAATCAAAACAGCAAAAGCAAACAAAACAGAAATTGGAGCAATCGCGCCAAGACCAACGGAACTTATTACATCCTAAAAATTGCGGACAGCAATATTTTCACTAAAAATTGAGTTTTCACCTGGGATTACCCGATTACCGCTGACAATTTTCAGCGACTTTTTATGATTACAAGACGAAATCTATTGTTCCTGCTAAGTTCGGCAGGATTGACGGCGGGAACTCCGCAAATTGTCAATGCGGCTTCTCAGCAGGAGCAGTCTGCGAGATTGGCTTCTTCTACCGATAATTTTCTTCGTCTCGAAGACTTCGGCGGAGTAGCCGACGGCGTAACCGATAATTCCGGCGCATTAAACGCCGCGCTTAATGCGCTCAAAAGCACAAACGGCGGAACAATCGTTTTTCCCAACGGTATTACGAGGCTCGCCGGTACGGCGTCTGTAGATTTGTTGGGAATGCAGGGAGCGGTTTGCCTGGTTGGTTCGGGAGGCAATTCGATTGTTAAAGTTACAACCGGAACCGGAATTGCGATTGGAGTTTATAACACGTCGAAAGTAAACGTCGAAAATTTAACTTTCATCGGCACAGTTCATGAAAGTGATCATTATAACGGTGATTTGCTTGATTGTTCTCAAAGCGTTATCTTTTGCGCTTATGTTGAACAGGTCACAGTCCGGGATTGTAAATTCGTAGGTATCGCAATCAGCGCGCCTTATGGCGAGCCTTGGAACGGTTACGAGCCGAATAGAAATCACGGAATCGTTAGTGTCACGCAAGGCGATTTGCTGATCGAGCGCTGCTACTTCGGAGGCTGCGGCACGAGTCAGTGCGGAAACGTCAACGTTAGCTCGTGGAACGGTCTGACCATCAGAGATTCGCAGTTTATAGACTACGGATATCATAACGGGCAGACGGTTTCCAAAACCGGTCACGTTTCCAATACGGCTTGGGTCAGAGCCATAAATCCAAATCCCGTCACGGACGCCCGGACGCGCGGCAAAATCAGAATCGAGCGAACGAGCTTTGATGAAGGATGCAATTACGGACTTTTCGTTTGGGGCGCGCGATGGGTTGAGATTGATAATCTTGCGATGAATAACGGGATGGGTCCGGGCATTGGAATTTTTAACGTCACTCACACAAGAATCAAAGATTCGTTTTTCGGATACATTAATAGCAACATCGCGCTCTACGCTCACAATTCAAAAATTATCGAGCTTGATAGTCTGCTGCTCGGCGGAAACGTCAAATTCATCCATCTTGATCCGGGCGTGTCAAAATTAATCTCAAGATATTCAACGCTGCCGGGCAATTCATTATATCCAAACGGTATTATTAACCGGGCGAACGCCGCGCTTGAAATTATAAAATAGAAAGTAATGCCGGCGACCGAACGGTCAAACGGTTTTTCCTGTTATCTTAATTCGGATGTAAAGTTTGCGATTGCGCTTAATAATTCGGACGGCTCGACCGGCTTCGGAACGTACATCTGAAAACCGCTTTCCAAAACTCTGGCTCGTTCCTTGACGCCGACGTAAGCCGTCAGTGCGATTGCCGGGATTGCGCCGCCCTGCTCGGGCGGCAAATCTCTTAATTTTTTGATCAGCGAATAACCGTCCTCTTCGGGCATTGCAATATCGGAAACGATGATGTCCGGCTTCCATTCCTTGATTGTTTCGAGCGCGTCTTTAACCCGCGTTTCGGCTTTGACTTCAACTCCTTTTTGACCGAGAGCCGCAACGAGCAAATCGAGCGTGTCGGTTTCATCGTCAACAATCAAAATCCTTAATCCTTTAACTTTGACGTGATTATCCGCCGAATCGGATTTTCCGGCGGCTGAACCGTTTGTCGGCAAATCGTCGGATTTAAAATCCGCGATTTTGTTTACCTGCGTTTCCCACAGCGGCAGGCGCACGGTAAAAGTCGTTCCGGCACCTTCGCCCCCGCTTTCAACTTCGACGCTGCCGCCGTGCAGCTCGACCAGATGGCGAACGATTGACAAACCCAATCCCAAACCGCCGTGCATTCTCGTGCTGGAGCCATCGGCTTGCCGAAACCGCTCAAAAACAAACGGCAAAAACTCCTGGCTGATTCCTTTGCCGGTATCGGAAACTATGATTTTCGTTTGCGACGAATCGCTTTCGAGCGTGACCGTTACCTGTCCTTTTTCGGGCGTAAATTTAATGGCGTTCGAGAGCAGATTCCAAACTACCTGCTGAAGCCGGTCGGCGTCGGCGTAAACCATTCGCGGCTCAAAATCGAGCCGCATTTGCAACCGGATGTTTTTCGCTTCGATTGCCGGACGCAGCGATTCGACCGCCGTTTGGATAACGGGAGCAAGCGCCGTCGGTTTCGGCTCGATTCTGAGCTTGCCCGTTACGATTCGTGAAACGTCGAGAATATCTTCGATTAGCTGCGCCTGCGATTTTGAGTTGCGATAAATCGTTTCTACGGCGCGCGCGGCGTCTTCCTGACTGAGTTTGGCGGACACCAGCATTTGAGACCAGCCCATAATGGCGTTTAAAGGCGTGCGCAATTCGTGGGAAACAGTTGCCAGAAATTCGTCTTTTGAACGGCTTGCTTCTTCGGCTTCGCGCCGCGCCTCTTGCTCACGCCGCAGCAGCTCTTCGCGTTCGCGCTCGGCTTGCTTGCGTTCGGTAATATTTTGCGTGATTCCGACGAAGCGATTAATTTTATTCCCGCTTCCGCTGATAAAGATACCTTGGACGCTTTGCCAAATCGTTTCGCCGGTGCGCGGATTAACGAGACGAAAATCCGCATTGAAATTTGTTTTATCGGCAATCGCGCGTGCAAATTTCTCGGCGGCGGTTTGGCGGTCTTCTTCGTGAATCAAAGCGGTGCTTTCCGCCAAATCCTGCGGCATCGGAAAGCCCAAAACCTGTTCGGTATTCGCCGAATAAACGACTGTTTGCCGTTCGAGATCAGCTTCCCACGAATAAATATTTGCCGCCCCGGTCGCCAGGCGCAGCCTCTCTTCCGACAAGCGCAGAGCTTCGTCGTTGCGTAATTTTTCGATTGCCAGCCAGGCGCGCTCGCCGACGGCTTCGAGAAACGCTATTTCCTGCGGCGTCCATTCGCGCGGTTTATCGTCGCTGATCCAAAAGATGGCATCCCAGCGCCCGTTGGCGAAAAGCGGAATCGAGATGTAAGCCTGTTCGTTATAAGGCTCGTATATTGTTAGATAAATATCAGCCGTGCGCGGATCGCTTCGGGCGTCGTTGTTAACGATGATTTGCCCGCGCCGGATTCCTTCGAGAGTTTGACGGCTGTAATCTGAGATTTTATATTCGCCCGCAACCGGCGACATTTCTTTTTTGTAATATTCGTGTCGAACTCTGCCGCGATTTTCAGTCTCGTTGATTTCGACGAACAGGCAGCGAGCCGCGTTTAAATGTTTACATGTCGTTTCGGTTATCTCGTCGAGCAGTCTTTCGGGTGTGAAATCACCGAAACGAATTTTTTCGCCGAGTTCGAGCAAAAATTGGCGGTCAAGCTCTTCGCGTTTGCGCGCCGTAATGTCAATCCCGATGCCGTAAACTTTGGTCGGCGTTCCATCAGATGCGTAAACCGCCTGCCCGCGCCCTTCCATCCAGCGCAAACTGCCGTTGGCGTGATGAAAACGAAACTCGATGATGTAATCCCGATGTTCGGCAATCGCTCGCTGGACTTCGAGCGCAATCAATTCTTTGTCTTCGGCGTAAACGTAATCCCGAAAACCGTTCAGATTACCGGCAAAAGTCCCTACGGGCAGCCCGAAAATCGTTTCAAGCTCGGGACTCCAATAAACCGTTTCGGTCTCTAAATCGCGCGACCAGGCTCCCATACGGCTGCCGGTCATCGCCAGACTGAGCATTTTCTGGCTTTCGCGCAAATTTTCGTCCGACTGTTTGTGCTGGTGAATATCTTCGGTCGCGCCGTACCAGCGAACAATTTTCCCCTGCTCGTTGCGGCGCGGAAACGCGCGCGAGCGCACCCAGCCGTAAGAGCCGTCGGCAAGTCGGATGCGATGTTCAACGTCGTAAGGCTCGCCGGTTTTGATCGAATGCATCCAGGCATTGACGGTTGACTGTAAATCGTCCGGGTGCTGAATCCGCAGCCAGCCTTCGCCGAGCGCGGTTTCGTGTGTCAAGCCGGTCATTTCGAGCCAGCGGTCGTTAAAACCTTCTATATTTCCGTCCGCCGTAGCTGTCCAGGGAACCTGCGGATTTAGTTCGACGGTGTATCGCAAATTTTCTTCGGATTCGCGCAAGCGTTCTTCCGCCCGTTTGCGTTCGGTGATGTTGTTAAACAAAAGCGCGACTTTGCGGCTTTCCGCGCCTCCGACGCGAAAACCGTAAACGTCAAACCAGCGATTCATCGCGTCCGAACGTTCGGCAAAACGGACTGATTCGCCCGTCAGCGCTATCTGTCCGTAAACTTCAATCCATTTGTCTTCGAGATTCGGAATAAGCTGTCTGACTGTTTTTCCGCTTAACGCTTCGCGGTTTGGAATTCCCGTCATTTTTTCAAAAACGGGATTAACTTCGAGAAACCGATAATCAACCGCTTTGCCCGAATCGTCAAACAGCATTTCAAACACGCAGAATCCCTGGTCAATCAAATTAAACAGCATTCGATAGCGTTCTTCGCTCTGGCGAATACGTTCCTCTGCTTGATTGCTCTGGCTGATGTCGCGTGCGATTTTTGAAGCGCCGATGATTTCGCCTTCCGGCGTTTTGATCGGTGAAACCGTCAGGGAAACTTCAACGAGCGAGCCGTCTTTTCTGACCCGAACGGTTTCATAATGCTCGATTCTTTCACCGGCTCTGATTCTTTTTATTATATCGGCTTCGTCCGAGTGAAGCTCCGGCGGAATCAAAATCAGAATCGGTTTGCCGACCGCTTCTTCAGCCGTATAGCCGAAAATCTGCGTCGCGCCTTTGTTCCAACTGGTAATTATCCCGTCGAGGGTTTTACTGATAATGGCGTCGTCAGCCGAATCAACCAGTGCGGGCAACCAATAAGACGCTATTTTATCTTCCGACAAAACATCAATCATCGCAGACGATTTTCCACGAAATATTCAAGATTGACAACTTTACTGCGAATTCGGGAATTTTCTCTCGATTCCGAGTCTCATTACAAAAAGCTCAAAAGACGTTTCGATTCAAAAACAGCAAAGTTTTTATTGAAATTCGGCAAAAAAATAACAACTCAAGGTCTTATCAAAGACTGCTGAAAAAGAAATTTAAAATCAGCAAATTTTTTGACACTTTTTCAGCAATTTAAGCGCGTTAAGAAGCAGGGAGATAAAATTATGTATTTCATCAACAAATTAGTCGCAACTTTCGTCTGGGAATTGGAATTTTTCTTTGCCGGTATTAAAAAATAATGACTGAGCTAAACGGCGAAACTCAATTTCCGCCGTTTAGCTTAAGCGGCGCGCCGGGACGCGCGGCGGTCATTTTGCCTTCGGCGAAAACCGCTTTGCCGTTGACGAACACGCGCGAAATTCCGGTCGCGTATTGATGCGGATTTTCAAACGTCGCTCGGTCGGCAATCGTTTTTTCGTCAAACAACACGAGATCGGCGGCAAAGCCTTCTCGAATTAAACCTCGATCTTTTAAACCGAATGTTTGCGCCGGAAGGCTCGTCATTTTCCGAACGGCGTCTTCGAGCGTTATAATTTTTAATTCGCGCACGTATTTCGCCAAAACGCGCGCATTATTCCCATAACCGCGCGGGTGCGGAACGCCGGAACCGAATCGCCGGACGCCCGAATCCGAGGCGATCATCGTAAACGGCTCGCGCATAAACGCCTCGACATCCGGCTCGCTCATTTTGTGATAAACCATTTGAGCGCCGCCCGCCGCGTACATTTCAAAAATCTGCTCGATCTGCGCGTCCAATTTGGTTTTGCCTTTCGCCCGTCGCGTGATTTCCTTGAGGTTCAAACCGTTATATTCCGGTTTCGCAGTGTGGCTGGCGACAACGCCGTATTCGTAATCTTTAAATTTGCTGCGCTTTAGATTTTCCTTCATTTCTTTGACGATTTTTTCGCGCGTCGCCACATCGGCAAGCCGTTTTTTGCCTTCTTCGCGCCCGCCCGCCAAAGCCCAATCCGGCAGCAATACGTCCAGAGAAGTCGAAGATGCGGTGTAAGCGTATTGATCAACCGTGACGGGCAA
This sequence comes from Pyrinomonadaceae bacterium, assembly GCA_036387315.1. Classification (GTDB taxonomy): domain Bacteria; phylum Acidobacteriota; class Blastocatellia; order Pyrinomonadales; family Pyrinomonadaceae; genus JALZCH01. The sequence goes on along the minus strand of DASVTY010000043.1, from coordinate 34,082 downwards.
ACCTTTGGCGCGCGCTTCGCGCACCAAGCCGAGTGTCGTTTGATTTTGTCCCCACAAACGTTTGCTCGAAATTTTGAAATGCGAGATTTCGACGGGCAAACCCGCTTGCTCGCCGATGGCGATGCTTTCTTTGATCGCTTCGACAACTTCGTCGCCTTCGTCGCGCATATGCGTCGCGTAAATGCCGCCGTATTTTGCGGCAACTTTTGCTAATTCAACGACTTCATCGGTTTTCGCGTAAGTACCCGGAACGTAAATTAACCCGGTCGAAAGTCCGACAGCGCCATCGCGCATCGCTTTTTCGACGAGAGCTTTCATTCGCTCCAATTCTTCCGGCGTCGGAGCGCGGTTTTCCAGTTTCAACACTTCGCCGCGCACGGTGTTATGTCCGATGAGCGTGGCGAGATTTATCGCGAGCGGTTTATCCGCAAAATTGGCGAAATACTTTTCAATATCAACAGGCGAGCCACCGCAGTTTCCGCTGACGAGCGAAGTAACGCCCATTCGGACGAAATTTTCGGCTTCGGGTAAATTGAAAATATTTTCGACGTGCGCGTGAACGTCAATAAAACCCGGCGCGAGAATCTGATTTTGCGCGTCAATCGTTTCTTTTGCCTGCGCCGGATTAATGCGTCCGATAAGCGCAATCCGACCGTCTTTGACGGCAACATCGGCACGAAACCAGGGATTTCCAGCGCCGTCAACCACGCGGGCGTTTGTTATCAGCAAATCAAACTGCGGCGAGCTTGTTTGAGAAAAAACAAGCGAAGAGGAAAACAAAACAAAAAACAGCAGGAAAAATCTTTTATCGAACATAATTTGATTTTTGACATTGGAGAAAGTATTTTCGAGGCGATTATATTCCGTCCCGGCGTTTGTCACAAGACGCATAAATCGAAAAAAAAACTGAGAGGCGGAAGAGTTACTTCGCCTTTCAGTTTTTTTTTCGTTAAGTTTTAACTCTCCAAGTTTCCCGTGTCGCTTTTGCAGCTTTTTCTTAATTTGTTTTAGATGTTGCTTACAGAGCTGCATCGGGACGAATAATCCGATTTAGCTGCTTTCATAACTGCCTTCAAAGAGCGATTTATCAGTACCTTCCGTCGTCGTTCCATTTGGGCAGCCTGCGTCAATCCAATCGGCAATCGCTTGAATCTGCTCGTCGGTAAAATACGGAGGTCCGTCGCCGGGCATTCTTTGAAAAGTGCTGCCGTCAAACGGCGCCTCTCCGCGTAGGGAAAGAATCAGATTCGAGTTTGCCGAATTGCCTTTCTCCAAAATCGGATATTGACCGAAAATTGACCCGGTGACGAACTCTTCGTAACTCATCGTTTTCCAGAAAGCGCCGTGCGGCGCGTTGTTTTCAGCGTCCGATTCCTCGGTCTTACCGGTTTGACTTGAAATGTTGTTGGTCAGTATCTGAATCATATACTGCTGTAATTCGGCATAATTTGAAATTGTCATCATTGTTCTCCTTCTTCAAAATGTAAGTTTTCTGCTGCCATTGTATAAGAAACACTCATGGTTTCTTTTTAACAGGTTTCGGCGACGGTTTCGGCTTGACCTTCGGCGTTGGCGGTCTCGACCGTCCTTGTTCAAGAATCGCTTTCAATTGCTGTAATTCCGGCGAAATCTGTTTTGCCTTTTTGGCTCTCAAAGCCGTCATTGCGACCGGAGTATGGTCGCCGAGAGCTAAAGGCGTCAACGGATTGGTTGGTGAAAAAGCGTGATTGTTAAGCGTCCAGTTAAAGTCGGTTTGATTCTTAATCACGTTATGACAAGCCATACAACTGGTCGAAACATTAGCCTGGAAAAATGTTTCCATTGTGACGTTGGCAAAAGAAGTGTTATTGCTGAGACCGCTGCCTGGAATGGTGAAGGGCGGACTGCCCGGATTTGTCGGCGTGTTTCCCGGAGTAGGCCATTGCGTCATAACCAACTGGTAATATTGCCATACCCCGCTGCCTTTATTTTTTAAAGCCTGCTGGTAAACGGCATTGGTTTGCATGGTCGAATCGGTAATCGGCATCGTGCGCGTCACATTGAATTTTGTCGGCGGCGTTGTCGGCGGCGGATAAGTAATCGGATTTTTCACCGGCATTGCCGTTTCGCTCCCGTCGTTAAAAGTATAAGGGGAGTGCGCTCCGGTTTCAGGAATGCCGTCCACCTGTTCAAAACTCGCCCATATCCACTGCGGACGCATCGGAGTTTTGACAACAATGTGCAGTCCGACTAAGCCGACCGTTTTCTGCGAGCATTGCTGCGAGACCAAGTCATATAGCCAGGCTGTGCGCGTATAATAACGTTCGGGATGCGGAATGTTGGTCATGTCAATCCAAGCCGATTTGAGATTAATCGAGCCGTTATTAAAAACTAACGGGTTGGCTGGGGTTGGGGTTCCCAAATTTGCTTTCAAATACCATTGTTTACCCAATATCTGGGAATAGCCGATTTGATCGAAAGCTGCCTGATAGCGAACATAAGTGTTATTTTGAGCGACGAGCGGTCCGACCAAATTCCCAAAGCCCGCCTGTCCGAGATTCGAGAACTTGGAAAACGACGCCAGAATCATATCGCCGAATTGCGGCGTTACATTGCCGCACGGATTTGTGCCGCTGTAGCTGTTCCAATTCGAGGGCTGAGCGCCGTTTGGCTGAAACACTTCCCAATCGGCTTTGAACGTTTCAAAAACCAGCGGTCCCGCGTCGCCGACCGTTTTAGTCGTATCGGGTACCCCGCGCTGTCCCTGCTGCGCAGGCCAGACCAGAGCTACAAAACTACGCCACGAAAAATCATCGAAGAACTGAAAGGGAATGCCTGGTGGAAGCTGGGATGGCAGATTTACATCGTTTGGAAGCTGCGGTGAAATAGTCGGGGGAAGGGGAGTTGCCGCCGCATTCGGAGATTCGTTTAACGGTTGCGGAGATTCCGCGATGCTCCGCGCGCCGGAAAAATATCGTCCTCCAATCGTGACGGTAATAAAGAAAATCGCCAAACAAACAAGCGCGATAAGTTTAATTAATCTGATCGTACTTAAACCAGTTGCTGTTTTCATAGAAATTATTCTCCTGAGTAAAGTTTTGGCACCGCTATAGTTGATTCAGCTAATATTCTGATACCGATTTGTCTCTTCGCATAAAGAGAGAATGATTTGAATTCCGGCACGAACATCTATCACAGTGGTTCTCAATAGTCAACCATATTTTTGCGGTTTTGCCGTTTTTGACTCTCATTTAATTTTTGCCGTTTTTGACTCTCATTTAATAACGCACTGAAAAGGGATAAAAACTATCACCACTCAAATATTTTTTTTCAGGATTTTTATGCATCCCTAAAGCAAAATAAAAATTGTCTTGTCTGTTCAGATTGAAAACGAAAAAGGATAACGATTTTTCAATCCGTTATCCTTTTTCGTTTTCTGCAATCAGTTGAAAATTTAGTTTTCGAGATGTTCAGTGCCGCCCTTGCCTTTGGTTGCGGCTTTGGCTTGCGGCAGAGAAAGCGCGACGCCGCCTGATTTGGCACTAAGCTCTTCTTCCGCAATTTCGTGTTCGGCTGAATCGGAAATCAACGCGCCGCCCGAATGTTTCGAGAACGTCAATTTTTCGAATTCCTCGTCAAAATCAACAATCACGACATCTCCGAAACCGACTTGCTCGGTCGCTACCAGATTCGACAGCGGGAAAACCAGAAAACGTTCGATTGAGCGTTTCAAATGGCGCGCGCCGTATTTGAAATCAATGCCTTCGCGGAGCAAAAATTCTTTCGCAGTTGTAGTGCAGCGGAAAACGAATTTCGTACCGGCTGATTGCGTGATGCGTTTTTGCACGCCGTCCAATTCGATTTCCAGGATTTGCCGCAAATGGTCTTCTTTGAGGCTGCGGAAAACGACGACTTTATCAATCCGGTTCATAAATTCCGGCGAGAATTTACGACGCGCGGCTTCGGTCGCAGTGCGGTAAATTTTCAAATCAACGTCGGTATCCTGCGAGCTTTTCGCGCTTTTCGATGCGAAACCGATTCCGCCGGAAATCATCTCGGACATCTCGCGCGCGCCCAGATTCGAGGTCATAATCACAACCGCTTTCGAGAAATCAACGCGGCGATTGTCGCCCAAAGTCAGAGTCGCTTTGTCCAAAATCCCCAGAAGAAGCTGCCAGAGCGCGTCCGAAGCTTTTTCGATTTCGTCAAAAAGCACGAAAGTAATTTTATTATCTTCGTTGTGATAGCGGTCGAGATTTTCCTGCGTCAGCAGCGGCGAAGTCTCGCGGTGTCCGAGATAGCCCGGAGGCGAGCCGATGAGTTTGGCGATTTCGTGCGAATGCTGAAATTCGGCGCAGTCAATTTTGACAACGGCGTTCGGGTCTCCGAATAAAACTTCCGCAGCGGCTTCGACCACGCGCGTTTTTCCCGATCCCGTCGGACCTAAAAACAGCAGCGTTCCGACCGGGCGTCCCGGATTGTTCATTCCGGCTAGGAAAATCTGAAATAAACCGCTCATTCGGCGAACGGCGCGTTCCTGCCCGACGATTCGCGCGGAAAGCTTGTCTTCAAACTCTTTGGCGCGGGGACTTTTGCGGTCGGGGTCAAGTAAAAATGTTGTTTTTTTAGTTTCTGTTCTCGTCAATTCTTTCGTCATTTGGCTTTTTACCGCCTTTCAAATACAAACTTGGGGAAACGCCGGAAAGTTTGAATAGTTCGGGGGATTTCTATCAAACACCGTCGAATTCAATGAACGTTTAACTCGCAAGATATTTGCGAATCAAGCAAGATAAAAAGATGCAAAGGGAATAGCGCACGTTGCAAGTGTGAAACCGGGGTGCGCCCTCAGACAAATTGCGCGGATTGTAACGACTCGACCAGGGATTAGTCAAGCCTTTTGGCAAATAAAATTGTAACTTCAAAACGAAAATTAAAGCAACTAAAATTTTCGTTGACAAAATCTTTCAGCTAAAACTCACAAAGGCGGGCGTTTGCGCCCGCCTTTCAATTTCGGATTTATTTGATTCTGACGTTGATTGAAAGCAGCTTCCATTCCACGTCTTCCTGAATATATTTCAAGTCGAAGTTTACCGGCGGACTGGTCGAGTAACCGCCGTCAACGTTTAAAATTTTAATGCCGTTCTGGTCTTCAAACGAAGGCTTGATCTTCGCTTGTTTGTTGGAGATGTCGCTGATGTCAATTTTTTTGCGGATAAAATCGCCGAATTGCTGCTCAAGTCGTGCGGTCGTAAATTGATCTTGAAAATACGAAGAGGTGGACGAATGAAACGAATCGAAACTGCCGGATTGAACGCCCGAATTAAAATCGAGGAGCGTTGTTTTGACCAGCGTTTGCAATTCGGCGTCGTCCGGCAAATCCGGGTCTTTGGTAGATTTCGGCGAATCATCCGAATTGTCGTCGGTTGTTGTGGCTGTCGTGCGGTTCGTCGCCGAATTCGTTGTCCTGCCGGTCGTTGAATTTGGCGGAGCGGAACCGCCGCTGCGGCGGAATGTTTGCCCGTCAATTCGCATTTGATTTCCCGAAGGCGGCGAATCAATTTTGTAGCTGCCGACGCCGACGCCGAGCATCGTAAATTTGATTTCTTTTGCCGCTTCGTCAACTTCGACCGCAGCGCCGTCAACTTTCGAAGCACCGGCGTTGTAATCGCCGGTTCCGTCGGCGCGAATGGACAAAACAGTCCCGTCCTGTCCCGTCCAAGTTCCGAGATACGCTTCGGGAATCGGCTTTCGATTAGAGCTTCCGCCGCCAAAGCCGCAGGCTAAAACAAAGCCCGCGAAAAGAACGGCGCAGACGGCTAAACCGAAAGCCGGATTTTGAGCAAATAAAATTTTGCCGAATAAATTTTTCATAGATTTTCCTTTCTCAAGAGCAAAAAAGCAGAAATGCGCCGCCGATATTAACACGCCTTGTCAATACGACAAAATATAATCTGCCGTTTAACCGCAATTTTACTTTTGCAAAAGGGATTTGATAAAAATGCTTCGCGCTTGGAGCGGCAAAAATTTATGAAATTCGTGAGAGCATTTCTTTTCATTGCGCTGGCAATTTTGCCTGCGTCGGCTCAAGAGTTTAAAACGGTTCGAGACGGCGTTGAATATGCGCAGTTCGCCGGAAAAATAAAACCTTCGGAAAAAGAAACCGCGCGAACCGCGACCGTCAACGCTCTGCGGCTCGATTTGAAAAAAGCGCGGCTCGATGTCGTTCACGCGCTCGACGCGGCAATCGGAGTTGAAACGACCGGCTCAATCTCCCGCAGACACGGCGCTTTCGCCGCGATCAACGCCGGTTTTTTTCGTCTCGACCGGAGCATTTTCAACGGCGAAGCTGCGGGCGTCTTAAAGATTGACGACAAACTGTTAAGCGAGTCTTTCGCCAATCGAATCGCCTTTTTTATTTCCAACCGGGGAAATCAGACCGCAATCGCTTTTGCTCATTTGGAAATTAACGTTTCAGTCGAAATTAAAAATAAAACATTTCGACTTTCGGGCATCAATCGCCAACGGAAAGACGAGGATATTATCGAATTTACCTCTGAGTTTCACCGCACGACGCTGACGGACAACAGCGGCTTGGAAATAACCGTTCGCAATGGAAAAATTGCTGCAATTAGCGATGGAAAAGGCAGTAGTTTGATTCCCGAAAACGGCTATGTTATTTCAGCCGGCGCAAAAATGCGCGAACAGCTTTTGCCTGTTTTGAAAATCGGCAATAAAGTAAAACTAAGTTCGGGCATTTTACATAAAGGAAATGATTTTCCGACAGAAGAAAGCAATAGAGCTACAATCGCTTTTTCGACAGCCGAAGATATTGTCGGAGGCGTTCCTCAGTTAATCAAAAACGGCAAAATCGAAATCACCTGGGAACAGGAAAAATCAAGTAAATCTTTTGTCGAAACGCGACATCCGCGCACGGCGATTGCGCGCATTAAAGACGGGCGCGCTTTGCTCGTGACGGTTGACGGCAGAAGCGAGACGAGCGCTGGAATGAGCTTGCAGGAATTGGCTGAAATGCTGCTCGAAATGGGCGCAACCGACGCGATGAATCTCGACGGCGGCGGTTCGACGACAATGGTTTTGGACGGAAAAGTCGTCAATAAACCTTCGGACAAAGAAGGCGAGCGCCCGGTTTCGGACGCGATTTTGGTAACGCTGCGGAAATGATTTAAAGTTTTGTTAATGGAAAACAACCCGGAAGTTTTAGAGCAATTCGGCAAGCGCGTCCAGCGATGCTACGGCTGTTTGATACCTTATTATCTCAAGGATATGTATTTGGGCGAAGACGTGACTTATTTTTGCGAAACCTGCAAAGACGATTCGATGTTTCACTTTTCCGAGTTTACGAAGATGCTCGACGTTTCCAAATTGCGCGAAATGGAAGGCGAGCACCACTGAAATCAATTACGAATTTCAAATTACGAATTACGAGAGTTTAACGAATCATTACTATGATTTTGCGTTCTCGCCCGCCGTCGAATTCGCACAGATAAATTCCTTGCCAGCGTCCGAGCAGTAATTCGCCGCCGGAGAAGGGAATTGTCACAGACGAGCCGAAAAAACTGGATTTTAAATGTGCATCGGAGTTCTCTTCGGCGTGTTGAAAATTCATTCCGTGCTGCGGAATTAACTTTTTGAGGGCGGAAAGAAGATCGGTTTGAACGTCCGGGTCGGCATTTTCATTGACCGTTAAACCGCACGTCGTATGCTGAACGAACAAAACGACAACTCCTTCTTTTGCTTCCGATTCGCGCAAAACTTTTTTGACTTCGGCGGTGATGTCAATCATTTCCTCGCGTTTGTTTGAACGAATTTTGATTGTTTGAGTCATAGATAAATTTTGCCACAAGAAAAAGGACACGGAAAAGTTTTCCGTGTCCTTTTGTCGTTTTGTTCTCAGCTAATGAACAGTTACACAATTTCTTTTACAGTCTCTTGTCAGTATGAACTTCAACTGTTTGTTCCACATTAACTTTTGGAGTTATCTCCGCGTGGGGAGCAGCTTTATTTACATTAGCATTGATATGCGGAGCAATAATCAAGGCAACAATACTCATCAGCTTAATTAAGATATTCATTGAAGGTCCCGATGTGTCTTTGAATGGGTCGCCTACGGTATCGCCTGTCACGCTCGCTTTATGAGCTTCGCTTCCTTTGTACTGCATTTTTCCGCTAATCATTACGCCGGTCTCAAATGATTTTTTAGCATTATCCCAGGCTCCGCCAGCGTTGTTTTGGAACATTCCCATCAGCACGCCTGAAACAGTAACGCCCGCCAATAAACCTCCGAGAACTTCTGGTCCGAAAGCAAATCCGACGATAACCGGAGTAGTTAACGCAATTGCGCCCGGAAGCATCATCTCTCTCAGAGACGCTTTGGTAGAAATAGCCACACATTTCTCGTATTCCGGTCTCGCTTTATACTCCATAATTCCCGGAATTTCTTTAAACTGACGCCTGACCTCTTTCACCATCGCCATTGCCGCACGACCGACTGCCGCAATACAAAGAGAAGAGAAGATAAAAGGAATCATTCCGCCAACAAATAAACCTGCCAGAACATCCGCTTTATAAATATCAATCGAGCTGATACCGGCAAGACCAACATAGGCTGCAAATAATGCCAGCGCCGTAAGAGCGGCTGAAGCAATTGCAAAACCTTTGCCTGTTGCGGCTGTCGTATTTCCAACAGCATCTAAAATATCCGTTCTCGCTCTAACTTCTTTTGGCAGTCTGCTCATCTCGGCAATACCGCCGGCGTTATCGGCAATCGGTCCAAAAGCATCAATTGCAAGCTGCATAGCCGTTGTTGCCATCATTCCTGCCGCTGCTATAGCAACTCCATATAATCCGGCAAAGTAGTGAGATAAATAAATACCCGCTGCCAGAACAAGTGTAGGAATTAAAGTTGATTCCATTCCGACGGAGAGACCGCCGATAATATTAGTGGCGGCGCCTGTTTCGGATTGTCGAATGATTGAGTTAACCGGACGTTTCCCCATCGCTGTGTAGTATTCGGTCACAATACTCATCAGAGCGCCCACAATCGAGCCTACCAGGATTGCCAGGAAAACTCCCGTATTTGTGAAGCTGCGACCTCTGAGCATCATATTTTCAGGAAGCATCCACATCACAACAAAGTAACAGGCAATTGTCGTAATAATAATTGAAGTCCAGTTCCCAAGATTCAGCGCTTTTTGAACGCTGCCTTTATCATCTGAAATTCTAACAAGCGAAAAACCGATAATAGAAAATATAATTCCGAGTCCGGCAATCAGCATTGGGAGAAGAATCGGGGAAAGTCCTCCGAAATTATCGCTGACAACAATCTCGCGTCCCAGAACCATTGTTGCAAGAATCGTCGCGACATAAGAACCGAAAAGATCGGCTCCCATTCCGGCAACGTCGCCGACGTTATCTCCTACGTTATCCGCAATAGTCGCCGGGTTTCTAACGTCATCTTCAGGAATTCCCGCTTCGACTTTACCGACAAGGTCTGCTCCAACGTCAGCAGCTTTGGTATAAATACCGCCGCCGACTCTGGCAAAAAGAGCGATTGATTCAGCGCCCAGAGAAAATCCGGCAAGAACCTCAATCGCTTTTTCCATCGGAATACCGTTTACTGCGGCAACACCGTTTACCGGACCACCAGCGCTCACAACATAGATTTGATAGAAGATTATAAATAAACCGCTAAGACCTAATACCGCCAGACCGGCAACTCCGAGTCCCATTACCGTGCCGCCTGTAAAGGCTACTTTAAGCGCCTCTTTAAGACTGGTTCTGGCTGCTTGTGTTGTTCTGACATTTGCTTTTGTCGCAATATTCATCCCGAAGTATCCGGCAGTCGCGCTAAATACCGCGCCAATAATAAATGAAGCTGCGATAACGGGAGAAGAAGTCTCAATTAGTGTTCCTGACCACCCGAGAACAATTGCTGCAACGAGCGCAAAATAAGCTAAAATCGTCCACTCCGCTTTTAAAAACGCCATAGCGCCTTTAGCAATATAAGTCGCCAGCTCGACCATGTTTTCTTCACCGGCAGCCTGCTTGCTGACCCATGAAGATTTAAATGCCATAACAGCTAATCCAAAAAACCCTAATGCCGGGATGAGACAAAGAATTGTATATTCCATTAGAAAATCACCTATTTTTATGAGTAAATTACAAAAGTAAGAGCGCCGGCGGCAATTGCCGGCGTTCCGATGGTTTTATTTTGACGCGAGAGAAAAGCCCCGGCGTCGTCTTTAATAGCGTTTGAAATGCGCTGCATTTCTACTAATACCTATAATCAGTCCAATTTCCACTGTTTAATCGAATCCTTTCAGATATAGTTAATAAGTCAAAAGATATAAAGCTACAAAGTCTTGCATTATGACATATTTTAGCCGTTAATCGCCAAATGCCCTTTTTCACAAAGTTAGGTTTTTGCGGAAAAACGATTGTTTTAAACATCTTCTTTTGCTAGATTTCACGCACCCGAGACGAATCAAGACATCGCCGTCGCTTAAAGAGCGTCCGCGATGAATCGAGTTTTGCGAATGGTTTTAAGTCCGCAGGAGGAAAAATTTACAGATGGTTTTACGATTTAAATTAACAGCGGCAGCGAGCAAACTTGTTTTCCTCGCCGCTGCATTTCTCTTCTTCTCAATCAATTCAAACGCCGCCGGAGCTTTAGACCCGACGTTCGGCGCGAACGGCAGAGTCGCAACAACGGTCGGTTCCGGCGCTCGCGCAAGCGCCGTTGCTATTCAGCCCGACGGCAAAATCATTGTTGTCGGCGACGTTTTGCGCAGCGGCTCGGAGAGAGACATTGCGCTTGTCCGTTACAACGCGAACGGGACGCCGGATTTGAGCTTCGGCGAAAACGGCAGAGTCGTTGTCGCAATCTCGAATCAAAACGAAGTTGTCAACGCCGTGGCGATTGACGGCAACGGCAGAATCGTCGTTGTCGGCAGCATTGAGCCGTTTGACGACACTCCGATTACGGATTTTCTAATCGTCCGTTTTACACCGAACGGCGCGCTCGACACGACTTTCGGAAACGGCGGAGCGGTTACAGCCAGTCAGGGAAGCACCGATTCGTTCAACGCCGTGGCGATACAACCGAACGGAAGAATTGTTGCGGCGGGCGGAACTTCTGACGGCGGACTCGCCGTCGTTATGGGTTTTACTCCGAACGGCGTTATTGATCAATCGTTCGGCGATCTCGGCTTAAATTTTTTCGATGTCCCGACAATGACCGACGAACAAATTCAGGCAATCGCTCTGCGTCCAAACGGGCGAATTCTAGTCGGCGGACGCGGGCGCATTTCGGATCCCAATAGAACTCCCCCGAATTTTCTAGCCGAATTAGATACTAACGGCAATTTAACTGCAGATTTCGGTAATCAAGGAATTAGAGTTTACAACTCACCGCTTGCCGCTAACGGCATAGATTATGATTTGGTAATTCTCCCGGACGGCAAAATCGTTACAATTAGCGACAATCTGTATCGATTTTCCAGCAATGGCACGCAAGAAAGCGGCACCATTCCGCCAGGGGTTGTTATCGCCGCAGGGGCGGCTATCGCTGCCCGTTCAGATGGTAAAGTCATAGTCACCGGAAGATTTGAAACCAGCGTTTTGACGTCAACGGGGCGAAGAATCGGCACAGCACGAAATTTGCACGATCTCAGCTACAGAGACGTTGCAATTCAATCTGATGACAAAATCATCATTATCGGCGCATCAGAGACAGAGTTTATCGTAACTCGCCTTCTCGGAATCAGTTCTCGAGGAACTCGAATCTCCGATAACGACGGAGACGAGATAACAGACATTGGCGTCTTACGACCTTCAAATTCAATTCTTTATGCTCTGAACAGCGGCGGCGTCGCTGTAGCTTACCAAACGTACGAAGCAAGTTTTGAAATAAAACGAGTAATTCCCGAAGCAGGCAACTGTAACTCGAATTCAGGATTTCTTTATTGGAAAAGCGGTAACGTTGTCGGCTCACAAGGGTTTTTCGTCCGTTCAACCGGCAATTTTTCCGGTTCACAACAGATTCCCTGGGGCGTTGTCGGTGATATTCCGGTCGGCGGCGATTACGATGGCGACAATTGCACGGACTTTACAGTTTATCGCCCATCAGAAGGCATTTGGTACATTTTGCAAAGCTCAAGCAATCAACCCCTCGCTGTTCGCTGGGGCTTAAGCGAAGACAAGCTCGTTCCGGCAGATTACGATTACGACGGTATTACCGACATTGCCGTTTATCGCCCGTCGGATGGTACTTGGTACGTGCGGCGCAGTTCTGACGGCAATTTGTTAGCAGTTCGCTGGGGGAGCGCTTCGGACATTCCTTTGACCGGAGATTTCGACGGCGACGGACGAGCAGATTTCGTCGTTTATCGCCCGTCGGAAGGCACTTGGTATTTGCTGCAAACCAGAGACGGTTTCCGCGCCGAAAGATTCGGGCTTGAAAATGATTCTCCCGTTCCGGGGGATTATGACGGAGACGGTCGCCACGACATCGCCGTTTTCCGCAGCGGCTTTTGGTACATCCTGGGCAGCACGCGCGGATTTTATGCAGTGCAATGGGGAGCGCCAAGCGATGTTCCGGTCGCTGTGCGTTACGCTTATTGATTTTCGGACGAATCCGAATTTGCGCGGGCGGCTTTTAAACGAGCCGCCCGTTTTCGTTTCGTCACTTGAAAATTGCCGCCGAGAAGCGGAAAATGCGCTTAATCTAAAAGGGAGAAAGAAATTGGCTGCGCGTTAAAAAATCGAATAATAACAGGAGAAACGATGAATAATTTATTTAACACAAGTTTGGCGGAGGTTGATCCGCTGATTAGCGAGGCGATTGATAATGAAGTGCGGCGTCAGGCGGACGGTTTGGAGTTGATTGCGTCGGAGAATTTTGTTTCGGAAGCGGTTCTCGAAGCGATGGGTTCGGTGATGACGAACAAATACGCCGAAGGTTATCCGGGCAAGCGCTATTACGGAGGCTGCGAGTTTGTTGACGTGGCGGAGACGGCGGCAATCGAACGCGCCAAACGAATTTTCGGAGCGGAACACGCCAACGTCCAGCCGCATTCGGGCGCGCAGGCGAATATGACGGTTTTATTGGCGGCACTCGAACACGGCGACCAGATGTTGGGAATGAATCTCGCGCACGGCGGGCATCTGACGCACGGGCATCCGCTCAATTTTTCCGGTTTGAATTATAAAGTCGCCGATTACGGAGTCTCGCGCGAAACCGAAACGATTGATTACGACGAATTACAAAAAATCGCCGAAGAAACGCGCCCGAAATTAATCATCTGCGGCGCTTCAGCTTACGCCAGAATCATTGATTTTGAGCGCATCGGCGAAATCGCCCGGTCAATCGGCGCGCGAATGATGGCTGACATCGCGCACATCGCCGGGCTTGTCGCGGCTGATTTGCATCCGTCGCCCGTTCCGCACGCCGATTATGTCACGACGACGACGCATAAAACTCTGCGCGGTCCGCGCGGCGGTTTGATTTTGTGCAAAGAAGAACACGCCAAAGACATTGACCGTCGCGCGTTTCCCGGAGTTCAGGGCGGACCGTTGATGCACATTATCGCCGCGAAAGCAGTCGCTTTCGGCGAGGCTCTGCGCGAAGATTTCAAAGAATACCAGCGGCAAATTGTCAAAAACGCCGCCGCGCTCGCCGACGAATTAAACAACGGAGGATTACGGCTCGTCTCCGGCGGGACGGACAATCATCTCGTTCTGGTTGACGTTTTCCGCAACGGTGCCGGGATAACCGGCAAAGAAGCCGAAAAGGCTTTGGAAGAAGTTCACATTACGGTCAATAAAAACACGATTCCGTTTGACCCAAACAAACCGATGGTCGCTTCGGGGATTCGTTTGGGAACTCCGGCGTTGACTACGCGCGGAATGAACGAAAACGAAATGCGGCAAATCGGACAAATGATTGTCGCCGTTATCAACGAGCCGAATTCCGAAGAAGTCAAAAATCGTGTCAGAAATGAAGTCAAAGAATTAACCGCGCGTTTTTCGCTTTACCCGCAGCGTTACAAAAAACAAATGACCGCAATTGCAGCGGAATAAAAACTTTACATAAATATAAATGCGGAGTATGACAAAGCATATCGTACTCCGCATTTTTATTGACGAGCGAAAGAGAGAAAAAACTCTTGTTTGCATTAGCCGATTTTTGCTATATCTGTTTCAAGTGTGAAACGACAGCCTATTTAAGCTATGCAAAAGCAAATCAACTTTCTCGGCGAAACGCCGATGTGCTTGACGGCTCTGCCGCGTCCGATTTTTCTCGCCCGCGTCCCGGCGGGGTTTCCTTCAGCCGCCGATAATTATGTCGAAGGGCGGATTGATCTTAATCAGGAATTAATCCGCCATCCGCTGACGACTTTTTACGTTCGCGTAATCGGCGATTCGATGCGCGACGCAGGGATTTTCCCCGATTCGCTGCTCGTCGTTGACCGCGCCGAAACCGCCCGCAGCGGCGACATCATTATCGCGCGAATCGGAGACGAATTATGCGTCAAGCGGTTTTCTCGCAACAACGATGGGCGCGTTTGGCTGCTTTCGGAAAATGAGTTGTTCGCGCCGATAGAAGTCGGCGAGGGCGAGGATTTCGAGATTTGGGGGCGCGTAATGTATTCGATTCAAACACATTAACTGATTATGGAACCGGCGATTGCTTTACTTGATTGCAATAATTTTTACGCTTCGGTCGAGCGTGTTTTTGACGCCTCGATGCAAAAACGCCCGATTGTCGTGCTTTCCGCCAATGACGGATGCATTATTTCGCGCAGCCGGGAAGCCAGAGAATTGCCTGTGGCGATGGGCGCGCCGCTCTTTAAAGTCGAGGAGCTTTTGAGCGAACACAATGCTGCGGTGCTTTCCGCAAATTTCACGCTTTACGGCGATATGTCGGCGCGCGTGATGGAAAGCTTGCAAACATTTACGCCCGATGTCGAAGTTTATTCGGTTGACGAAGCGTTTTTGCAGATTGACGCGGAAAAGAACGATTTGACCGCGCTCGGTTTTGAGATTCAGGAAAAGCTTTATAAATGGACGGGCATTCCGGCTTCAATCGGGATTGCCGAAACTAAAACGCTGGCAAAATTAACAAACAAAATCGCCAAAGATTCGGAGAAAACGAACGGCGTTTTAAATTTGTATCGTTCGCCTTATTTAAACACGGCGCTCGAACGCACGCCGGTTGAAAAGGTCTGGGGCGTCGGTGCCGCCTCCACGAAAAAGCTCAAGCAGCAGGGCATCGAAACCGCCCGGCAATTGCGCGATATGGATTTGCGCCGGGCGCGAAAAATGCTTTCGGTCGTCGGCGCGCGCATTGTTTTAGAATTGCGTGGCGTCCGCTGCTTACCGCTCGATTTGAATCCGCCGCGTCGTTCAATCACCGTTTCCCGCTCGTTCGGCGAGAAAATCACCGAATTGAAATTTTTGCGCGAAGCCGTCGCTTTATTTTTAACGCGGGCGGCGGAAAAATTGAGAAAACACAATCTGGCGGCGCACGCGATTACCGTTTTCGCTGCGACAAATCGTTTTCAGCCCGAAAATTATTATTCAAACGCTGCGACGCACAGTTCGGCTTACCCGACAGATGTTAATCAGGAATTGCAAACGTGGGCGTTAGGCTGTTTGGAAAAGATTTTTCGCGTCGGATTTTTTTATTGCAGAGCCGGTGTGATTTTGAGCGGGTTGGTTCCCGCCGATAAGTTGACAACGAGAATGTATGACGACGAGCGCTGGGAGCGATTTCGCAAAGTAATGAAAGCCGTAGATGAAATTAATCGCAAATTCGGGCGCGACACGGTTCGTTTTGCGGTTGTTAATTCCAAAGCGAGTTGGCAGGGAAAATGCGAACGCCGCAGCTCGCGCTACACCACCAGATTTGACGAAATTTTGCGCGTCAAATAACTAAGGTCGCAACAAAACTTTCAAAACGCCGCGCTCAGCCGCCCGCTCCATCGCCGGAATGCCGTTTTCAAGCCGGAATTCTTCCGTAATCATATTTTCAACATCAACCGTTTTGTTTTTCAAAAGCTCAAGCGCGGGCGCGAATCTGCCGCAGCGCGAGCCGACAATTGTGATTTCGTCAACCACGACGCGCGCCGCCTGCCAGCGCGGCTCGCCTTGAAAAGTTGATTTTAAAACTAATTTCCCGCGCGGTTTTAATAAATCGAGTGCGGTCTGAAAACCGCTTTCCGAGCCGCTTGCTTCGACCGCAACATCGAAAGTCCGATTCAATTTTGCCGCCGCGCTGAGCAAAACTGTTTCAACGCCGCGCTTTTCGGCAATTTTCATTTTTTCCGCATGCTTGCCGACGAGAAAAATGTTCTGTGATTTCAAAGCCAGGCTTTGAGCGCAAAGCAAGCCTAATTTGCCGTCGCCGACAACAGCCAGGCGGGTTTCCGGTAAAATTTCAACTTGTTCGGCGATGCCGAAAGCGGCTGCGAGCGGTTCGGCGAAAACCGCTTGTTCGTTTGTCACTTCGTCCGGCACTTCGAGCAGATTCGGCGCGGGCAAAGTCAAAAAATCGGCGTGTGCGCCGTCGCGCTCGACAATTCCCAAAACGGTACGGTTCAGGCAATGCCTTGAATCGCCTGACAAACACAAATCGCATTTGCCGCAACCGGCGTTGATTTCGCCGACGACTCGTTTGCCGATCAAATCCGGCGAGTCCGGCGCGCTTTCGACAATGCCGACAAATTCATGTCCGATTGTTCCCTGAAATCCGGCGTAACCGCGCACGATTTCCAAATCCGTGTTGCAAATACCGGACAACAGGACGCGCACGAGTGCTTCGGCGGATTTTTCCGGTCGCGGAATTTCAGCGAGTTTTAATTGATTATCTTCAAACCTGAGAGCTTTCATTTTCTAATTCGAGGATGAATGCCTGATCGCAGCGCGCGGCGTGTTTTTCGTCGGTTTCCGTAAAACCGAATTTTCGGTAAAGCCCGATTGCTTCTTTCAAGCGGGTGTTTGTTTCGAGATAGATTCTTTTAAATCCAAGTGCGGCGGCGCGTTCGATCATCCTTTGCAGAGTTTGATTGCCGAGTCCGAGACCGCGAATTTCTTTGGCGAAATACATTTTTCTAAGCTCGACGGTTTCCGCCGTGATCGGATAAAGCCCCACGGTGCCGACAATCTCGCCCGCGTACGTTTCCAAAACTTCAAACAAACCGCCGCGCCCGCTGTAATTGGCTTCGATGTCGTTTAAATCGGCGTCCGTTCCGCCGCAATCAGGTTCTAAGCCGTATTCGCGCAAAACTCCGAAAACGATTTGTTTGATTTTTTCGCCGTCGCGATTGGTCGCTGATCGAAAAGTGATTTCATCCGATTTCATCGCCGCTCCGATTTTACCGGCTTTGCTGGTAATAAACTTTTAAATCTCTTTCCCCGACAATCAACCAGCGCCCGTTGATTCTTTGCAGCGTAAGCTGCGATTGGACTTTGCCCTCGGTGGTTCGTTCGCCGTTTGCGAAAGCCCATTCCTTGTCGTAAATGATGGTCACGCGGTCCTCGCTTTCGGTGATTACGCGGAGGTTGCTGACGTTGAACTCGATGTCGTCAAAAGCCTCGAAAGCGCGCTGCTTATCGGCGCGCACTTGGTTTACCGAGAAACCCCGCGCGGTGTAGTAATATTCGAGCGTATCGGCGTAATAGCTTAAATGCCGGTTTAAATCGCCGGATTCAATCGCTCTCGCCCACGAATTGATCGTGCTGGAAACTTCTCTGCGAATTGTCGTCGCCTGACGGGCGGGAATATTGCGCGCAGGCGCGGGCGGCGGCGGCGGCGAATCTTCGGCAACTCGCGTCTCGCCGCTCGGCAAAACATCGGCGGACGGATAAGTCGTCTCCTGGTTCGCGTTTGCGGCGCTGGTTGAATTCTTTACATCGGCGGGCGGATAATTGCGTGGCGCGGAGCTTGAATTTAAGTTTAAATTTGAATTTAAATTCAGATTCGAATTCGGAATTGAGTCCGCGTTTGTCTGCGCGATTTGTTGATTGCCGTTGTCGCTTTGGCTGCCGCGCGACATCATCCGCCACGCACCCGCCACAATAGCAATGAGCAGAACAGCGGCGAGCGCGCCGGCGACAATCAAACCCGTATTTGATTTTTTTGCGGTCGGCGCTGCCGAAGACGCGGCGGGTGTTCGCGGCAGCGATTGGTAACTCCTCGGTGGGACGCTTGACTCGCGCTGAACGACAACCGTCTCCGTCTCCGGTTCGGCTTCGGCGGTAACGAGCGGCGTTCCGTCGGTCAAACAAAAATTCTGCGAATCGTCAAAAGTCGTGCGACAAGCCGGACAAACTTTCATAAGCAATTACGAATTTCAAATTACGAATTACGAATTAGTTTCTTGCAAACGGCTAATTGTAACCGCAAACAGGCGCGTTTGGTAACTTAAAAAAAACAAATTCCACAATTCGTAATTCGTAATTCGTAATTCGTAATTGATTTTAGGGTTCTGTGACGAACGAGACTTCGGAAATTAAAGTGTCTGCGGAGTCGTGCGCGCCCTGGTAAACGTCTTCGATTGTGATTCGCACCCAGCGCGTTTGTTTTTGTCCGACATCTATCGTTTGCGTTTGCATTTGATCTGAGAAAGCGGCGGTTCGGCTTGTGCCATCGGAAAACTCAATCAACGCTTCGGCAACCCGATTGTTGTCGCGCCAGAGTGCGGCGGTTTTAAAATAGCCGGGCTGGATTTTGATTTGCCGCAAATTGACCGTGCGGTCGAATTCAAAATTGAGCCATTCGCCGACGCCTTCACTGTCCGCGCCTTCGCACCAGGCGGTCGCCGGATTGTTATCAAAAGCGAAATTGGGAAAATAAAAATTGCCTCGATCCTGACTTCTGACCGACGAAGCCGATGCGACGATTCGTGGCGGAACGTTCGCGGCGGGCGAAGTTTGAGCTTTGACATTTGACGCGCGATTCGTTTCGATTTGAACCGAGGACAAACCTTGATTTGCGTTTATGTTGGCGGTCGTTTTGTTTTGATTCTCGGCGCGTCCGGCGTTCGCGTTTGCTTTCGGTTCCTCACCTTTGCCGCCGCCTCTCGTAAACAAATACAATCCGACAGCGCCGATGATGACGGCGAAAATCGCAAAAGCAGCCAAAATCGCCAGCACGAGCGTCGCGTTTGATTTTCTCGGCGTTTGCGTCTGGGTTTGACGAAGATTTTGCGCGTCAACAAGCGTCGTGCCGTCGTTCAGACAGAAGATGTTTGAATCATCCGCGTAAGTGGTTTGGCAGGTCGGGCAAATTTTCATTCCGATTACTTATTTTCGAGACTTTCTGATAATGCAGACTGTCAACTATCAACTCTAAACTATAAACTGTCTTGCAGAAAATCTTGGTTTTCATCCAAAACAGTTTACAGTTAACAGTTTATAGTTGACAGTTTGGAGCTGATTCTCGCATTTTTATCAGCTTTCGCGTAAATTTCCGGCAATCAGCGGTTCGCTGCGGATGATTTGCGCGCCCGATTCCGTGCAGACGGCAAACGACGGTTTGTAACCGCCTTCCTGCTCGTACATCGTCACGCCTGCATATTCGCCTTTTGCATTGAGAATATAAAAATTAATTCCGAAATTCGGCGTGCCGCGCGCCGTCAAAAGGCGCTTTTCGATTGTGTTGTCTCTGATTCTTTTAAGCGCCGTCATTCCGGCGTCTTTCGGGCGCGCGCCGCGCCGCATTTCTTCGACAATCAGAAACGAGCATAAATTATACAAATTCGCTTCGCCGCGCCCCGTCGAACCTGCCGCGCCGACCGCTCCGTCAACGTACAAACCGGCACCCAAAATCGGCGAATCGCCGACTCTGCCGGGAATTTTCCAGGCGAGACCGCTCGTCGTCGTAACGCCGCAAATCTCGCCTTTCGAGTTAATCGCGTTGCAATTTATCGTGCCGTAATAATGCGCCGGATGAATCTTGCCTTCATCAACCATCCGCAAAACCTCGCGCAGCCACAATTCGGCGCGTTTTGCCGGGTCGAGATAATGCTGCGGGTCGGTTCGGCGTTTCCATTCGAGCCAGAGACGCCGCGAGCGTTCGGTGTTTAAATCGTCTTCGATTTTAAAACCCATATTTCTGGCGAAACCTTGCGCGCCCGCGCCGACGATTAAATGATGGTCGGTTTGCTCGGCGACCATCTGCGCGATTGCCGCAGGCGTCCGCACGCCTTCGAGCGAAGCGACCGCGCCCGCGCGCTTTTTCGGTCCGTGCATCACGGAAGCGTCTAACTGCACAATGCCGTCCGCATTCGGTAAACCGCCGTAGCCGACGCTCGCGTCACGAGGGTCTAATTCGTTCAAAGCGACTCCGGCAACAACAGCATCAAGAACGTCAGCGCCCCCGGTGATCATCGCAAAAGCCTTTTCGACGCAAGTCTGCGTCCCGCCGTTTTTATATTCGTGACCGTTTGAGGACGCGATGACAACAGGTTTAACCGCGCCGCGCTGAACCGCCGGAGCCTGACCAAAGCCTGTTTTGGTCAAAACCGCAGCCGCCGCTCCCGTTAAAACAAAATCGCGTCGGTTTATTTTCTTGCTCATAGTTTCTCGCTTTTTCTGATGAATTTTCGGCAAACAGTAAAGGGAAGGTAACTCAATTTCGCTAAAATATCTACAAACTATCAAAATTTTATCGGTTTTTTGGAACTGCAAACGCAAAGCCCGCAGTGAAACGCGGCAAGCGGTATTTTACCGCGAGCATTTTGTTTCGCCTGCCTTTATTCTGCTGAAACCGTTCATTCATTTTCTGTCATTTTGACTGAAAAGTTAATTCAACTTCAATCAAACTAAAGCGGCAGTTTTTATATTGAAATAAGCCAAGCCCTTTGCTGCAAGCAGTTAAGGCTTTGGCACGCCGTTTGATTATAGTCTGCCGAGTCATGTTGATATGACGGATCATTTGAAAAGAAATTTACTTCCCAAAATTAAGGTTACAGCTTTTTTGAAATAGAGAAGCTACAGGAGCAAAGAACAATGAATAAGACACTTCTTCCCAAATTCTCAACAATCGCCGTCGTGCTGGCGATGTGCCTGCAATCCTTCCAATTATCAGTAATTTGGGCACAAGAGCCGCTTTCCTCAACCAATCAAAAATTGGATGTTGAACAGAAGCCGGAAGGAAAAACCGACACCCCTTTAAAGGGCATTATGATGACCGACCTGACCGGTTCTTCCGATTCATTAACCAAGCAGAAAGTTGCGGCGGATTTGAAGCAAAGAAAGAACTCCGTTTCGGGCAGCACCTTCCTTGACGTTATCGTTGAACCCGCCAGCACTTGGTCGAGTGGTTTAACAACCGAATTAACGAATCGAGGCGCGGTCGTAAAGAAATCTTTTGCGAGCTTTAATTTTAAATCTTACAAAGTAAAAGCCAGCGATATTGATAACATTGCCGCTCGCACCGATGTCGGTTACCTCTCGCTTGAACGTCCGACGAAATCGCTCGGTCACGTAACTCTGACAACCGGAACCGATTCGGTTCGCTCAATTCTCGGCACCAACTCTCTGGACGGCACCGGCATTGGCATTGCTGTTCTTGATTCGGGTATTTACACTGCTCACACCGCAACAAAAGGCGTAGACGGCAGCTCACGAATTGTCTATTCGCAGGATTTCACGGGAGAAAACCGCACTGATGATCCTTATGGACACGGAACTCACGTGGCGACAACGGCTGCCGGAAACGGCTGGGTTTCAGGCGGCGCTTACGAGGGAATTGCCAGAAACGCCAAAATCATCAACCTCAGAGTTCTCGATGCAAACGGCAGAGGCACGACAACGGCACTTCTTAACGCTCTTGATTGGATTTATGCAAACCGCGCAAATACGGCTTATAACATTAAAGTCGTTAATTTAAGTTTGGGAACAGCGGCGGTTGACTCGTACAAAAACGATCCGATTTGCATCGCAGCCAGAAAATTGGTTGATGCCGGTATTGTCGTAGTCGCCGCTGCCGGTAATGAAGGCAAAGATTCTTCAGGCAACAAGCTCTACGGTCAGATTCACGCGCCCGGAAACGATCCTTCCGTGATTACTGTCGGTGCGACAAATACATTTGGCAGCGATTCTAGACTCGACGACGTGATGGCGACTTACAGTTCCAAAGGTCCGACGCGCTCTTTCTGGACTGATTCAACAGGCGTCAAGCACTACGACAACCTCGTCAAACCCGATTTAGTTGCTCCGGGCAACAAGATTATTGACGCTCAATCACCAAACAACGCACTGGTTTTGCAAAACCCGACGCTCGATGCTGATGTCAGCTCAAGAGATACAAAAGAGCAGATGTATTTGTCAGGAACCTCGATGGCAACCCCAGTTGTTTCGGGCGCAGTAGCGCTGATGCTGCAAGCCAATCCGAAATTGACGCCCAATCTCGCCAAAGTGCTTTTGATGTACTCGGCTCAATTACTGCCAAACCACAATAATTTTGAGCAGGGAGCAGGTCAGGTAAATATTGACGGTGCAGTTCGGCTCGCCAGATTAGTGCGTCAGGATTTATCTCTCTCGATCCTTCTCGGTTCGCCGCTTTTGACCGTTCTCACCCCGCCTGCGCCGCAGAGCGTGATTGCCGGTAATACGATTCCCTGGAGCCAGGGTATTATAACGGATTATTCGTATGCTAAGGGAAGTAACCTGATAACCAAATATCAGAAGGTTTATGGTTTGGGTTACACTTTGAGCGATATAACGGTTGAAACAAACGGCGTATTGATGAGCGACGGCGTATTGATGAGCGACGGCATTGTTATGGGCGACAGCATCTTAACTGTCACAGGTATTACGATGGGCGACGGCTTGACGTTTCTCGCCAGCGGCGTGTTGATGAACGACGGCGTTTTGATGAGCGACGGCATTGTAATGGGTGACGGCATTGTAATGGGCGACGGTGTTCTGATGAGTGACGGCGTTTTAATGGCTGACGTTTCCGCAGCCGCAAACAACGCAATGATCTTTGGCGATGGAACTGCCGCAATGAGCGCAATTCCCGATCCGACGCCGGAAGACCCCAGCGGATTAACAGCCAAAGCGGCTTCAAGATCGCAAATCAACCTGACCTGGTTGGATAATGCGACGAATGAAACCGGATTTGCCATCGAAAGATGTGTAGGATCAACTTGCACCAACTTTGCTCAAATCGCCACGGTCGGAGCCGGGGTAAAGAGCTTTGCCAATACCGGACTTGCCGCAAATACGGCTTATCGCTACCGCGTTCGCGCTTTTAACGGTTCAGCTTTTTCAAGCTATACAACTGTTGTAGGCGCTACAACATTGAAGTAAATAATTGCTTCTGAAACCTGAATTTGAGTGTTGATCGAACTGATCGCTTTCTTTTCAAAAAACATCGAGTCGCCGAATGAATCCACATTCGGCGACTCGATGTTTTTTGAAAATCTTTTTTTCAAATTGACGCTAAATACTTAAGTCATTGAGCAAAATAAATCGGTAAAAATAATCACAGATAAACACGGATTTTAAAAAGGATAAATCAAAGGGTGTTGTCTCAAATTTTATGCTCTGTGTTAACTCTCTGTGACTTCTTTGTGCTCTCTGTGGTGAGTTTTTATCAAGCGAAATTTCACCACAAAGTTCACGGAGAAGTCACAGAGAGCCACAGAGATTTCGGAGCATAAATTGTGAAACACCACCAATCAAAGATGAAGAAATCAAATCTGCTTTATCAAAAAACATCCTTCTTTTATCCTTGTCCATCCGTGATAAAAATCTTATTAATTTATTCTGCCTGATTACTTATGACTTGCCGACGAGACGAATAATCATTTCCGATTCTTCGCTTTTGCCGGTCAGAGGCGAAAAGTTGAATGTGTCTTTATCGTCTTCTTTCCGGTCGCGCAGAACGATTTTAAACGCGCCGCCTTTGCGCTGAAAAAGGCGGCGCAGCGAGCTTAGCTCGGCGATTTTGACGATGCCGGAATCAGGAGTTTGAAAAGTGTGGCGGTTGTCGTCTGATTCAAATTTGACGGCGCTTCCGGTGATATAAAGCGAGCCGGTGCAGGTGTAGGAAAAAGTTTTATCGTGCGAGTGACGAACGCGGAAAACCGCGCTGCCGCCCAGTTCGACGGCTTTTTGCATAAAGTCTTCGGCTTCTCGAAAATTTCTGTAGCCGTAAAGATACATAAAACCGAGCGATTGATAAGCTCTCGAATCGCGCGGCGAGAGCTTTACCGCGCGCTGTAAGGTTTCAACCGCGCGGTCGGTTTTTTGGTCTTTGTAAAAAAGCGAAAGAGCCTGATCAATCAAAACATCGTAATTCGTCACATTGTTTTTCGCAGTGTTGGGGATTTTAGGCGCATTTTGATTTTTCGGCGGCAGTGATTTTGCGCCGATGTTTTTGCCGCCGACAATTGCGGGACGATAACTGCTGCGGACGGCATTTATAACAATGGGGCGCGCTCCGGCTGCAACCAGCTCTTTTTCAATCTCCGGCGTCAGTTGAAAATTGACGCCGATTTTTCTGATGACTTCGGCAATATCCGCCGCTTGATACTGCTTTGATTCGAGGAGTCCGATCAATTTTTCTTTACTTGCCGCGCCATTGTCGTTTTGCGCCGCCGCAATAACGGAAAAAGCCGACAGACACAAACAGAGCAAAATAAAAGACGCAAATAATTTGGTTTTAAATAAAATTTGATTGTTCATATTTGCGATTCTCCTTTTTTGAGCTGTTTTTTAGTTATCTCTCAATCGTTGTTCGATCTCGCGCAAAGTCTGTTCTCTCGATTTCCCTTGCGATTTAGGCGCGGCTTGTCTCTTTGCGGGCGGCTCTGCTTTTTTCCTCTCTTGCGCGCGCGTTTTTTCCGGTTGTTTCGGAGCGGGCGGCATTACCGTCGGAGACTCGCTGATAATCGGCGTCGCGACGGGTTCGGCGATAACGGGCTGCTGCGCTCGAGGCTGCGACGGCTCATCTTGAACGGTTGTTAGCTCGGCTGGTGTCGGTTCCGGTTTCGGCGTTTCGATTGCGACGGGCGTTTCCAATTTAACGGGCTTCGGCGCAATTTCCTCGGTAACCGTTTTTTCAAATTGCACGGGTTTATCGGAAACCGCTTGACTGCGAACGAATAAAAGCGGCAAAACCGCGGCGATGATTGTTCCCAAAGCTAATAAAAATATTGCCGCGCCCGCTCCCGCATAATGAATCCATGTTAAGCGGTCGAAAAATGACTCGGATTTTTCTTCTCGCGCGACATTAATTTCCGCAGTTTCAATCGCTCCGAATTTGGTTTCCTCGATTTCGGCTTTGTCGAAAGCGGGAATTATATTCGTCGCTCCGCGCCGAGTTTCCCTGATGTCGCTTTCCGGTTCGGGCAAAGCGTCTGCGCCGCCGGTCGGGATTTTGTTTGTTTCGCCGGTTGACGCTTCTCGACGAATGTTTGTTTCTTCGGTTTCGGGAATTTTAATCGGCGGCAGTAAGTTTTCCAAAGCCTGAGCTTCGTTTTTGAGCGGCGCGGCGTTGTTTTCGATTTTCTGAAGACCGGGATTTGACGGACGGCTGATTCTCGCTTTTAAGATGCTCTGAAAACCGAAAGTCACCGCGCCGGGAGCGAAGCCTGCGTCAAACAAGCTGTCCAGAAATTCTCCGGCTGATTGAAAACGTTCGTCGGGATTTTTCGCCAGCGCTTTCATAATCGCCGTTTCGACCGTTTCGGAAATGTTCGGGTTGATGCTGCGCGGCAAAGCGGGCATTTCTTCGGTTTGAGCTTTCATTAAAAGAAACTCGTTTTCCGATTCAAACGGCAAACGCCCGGTCAAAATCTCATAAAGCATTATTCCCAAACCGTAAATATCCGACCGGGCGTCGGTTTCCAGCCCGCGCACCTGTTCGGGCGACATGTATTCGAGCGTTCCGATAATGTTTCCCGATTTAGTCTTTCTCGAAGTTCCCAAAAGGCGCGCGATGCCGAAATCAAGCACTTTGAGAATGCCGTTTGCGGTCAAAATCATATTTCCCGGTTTTACGTCGCGGTGAACGATTCCAAGCTCGTGCGCGTGATTGATTCCGTCCAGAGCCTGACAAAAAATCGGAATCGCGTCGTCTTCCGGCAGCGCGCCGCGCCGGTGCAAAAGCTGTTCGAGCGTTTCGCCGCGAATGAATTCCAGCACCATAAAAAGCTCGTCGCCCTGTCGGAGCAGGGAATAAAGCGTGGCGATATTGGGGTGATTGAGCTTGGCGAGCAATACGGCTTCCGAGCGAAAACGCTCGACGATTGAAGTTTGCCGGGCGAGTTCGGGGCGCAGAACTTTAATCGCCACTTCGCGGTCGAGCATCGTGTCAACGCCTTGATAAACTCGCCCGACGCCGCCTTCGCCCAAAGAGCGGATAATTTTATAATTTCCAATCGTTTGCCCGATCATAATGCTGCTTCCTCAAATTCTCTGGTAATGCGGACAGGTTTTTTCGCCGACAATTCGTTTTCCGGCGTGACGCGCACAATTCCGACTGTGATGTTATCGTTTCCGCCGCGACGCTTTGCTTCTTCAATCATTTGCTCGCAAGCCGCCGCGACATCTTTCGCGTCGAGCCAGATTCTGCGGATTTCTTCATCTTCGAGCATATCGCACAACCCGTCCGAGCAAAGCAGGAATTGATCGTTCGGTTTTACAGCAAAAACGTCCGACATTTCAACTTCAACGACGGGCTGCGTCCCGACGGCGCGCAAAATAACGTTTTTATCGTCGTGATTTCTGGCTTCTTCGAGCGAGATAATTCCTTGTTTGACCATTTCCATCACCTGCGAATGGTCAATCGTCAAAAGCTCAAGTTTCCGCTCGCGCAGACGATACAAACGACTGTCGCCGACGTGCGCCGCAAACGCTCGATCATTGAGCAAAACCAGCGCGATAATCGTCGTTCCCATTCCGAAAAACTTTCGGTTCGCCATTGAAGTGATAAATATTTCGGCGTTTGCCATTTCGACCGATTTTCTCAAAGCTCGCGGCGCGTCCGATTCATTGTCCGAATAATAATTCCGGCTGATCAATTCGACCGCCATCTGGCTGGCGACTTCGCCGGAAGAATGTCCGCCCATTCCGTCTGCGACAATCGTCAAAGTTCCTTTGCGCGATTGCGTTTCGGCGTCGTTCGGTCGGACATATCTGCCGCTGTCTTCGTTTGCTTTGCGAACGCATCCGGCATCCGTTTGAATGCTTGCCGATAATGTTGTTGAATTCTGGCTTTTCATTTTATTTTAAATCCTTTGGTGAAATCCGCTCGAAAAGTTTTAAAGCTCGTCTTTTTTCGTCAAACGCTCTTCCATTTCGTCGGCGGTAAAAGCGATTTTAGTCATAACCACGTCCAGCTTTTTCCCGTCAAGATCGGCTGGAACGTAAATCATATTTAAGATTGTGTAACTTCCGTCATCGAGTTTTTGAACCGCCCAAGAGCTGATTTGCTCCATATTTTTCTCCAGAAGCTGATTGGCAAGCTCCGCCGTCGGCGGCTTTTAGCGAAAAGACGTATATGAAAAAACAAGTCGGAATTCTACATTGCCAAACTTTTCCGGTCGGGGCGTAATAAAAACCTTTTGATTGCGCTTATTCGGCAGCCCGTAAATTACCTGATACACTCCGTCGTTATCAACGGTAAAAGGGGTTTTGGTCTGATTTAATGCATTGGTCACGCGGGGGTCGCCGAGCGTTGCCGATTTTTTCTGCGCTGTGGTTGTTTGAATGCCTAAAAAGCAAACGACAAATAAAACTGCGATGGAAGTTAATAAGTTTTTCATAGATTCTCCTTTTTTATTTCGGCGAGAGCGTAAAAGTGTAAACCTTTTTGTGATTTGTCACTTCGATCTGCACGTTTTTGTCATGAAAACCTGCGCGCCGCAGAGTCAAACCGATTCTTTCGCCTTCTGCGGCTTCCAAATCAAACGGCGTAGCGCCGACGATTTTGTCGTTGCGAAGCACTTCTGCTTTTCCGTCAATCACGTCTATTCGCACACGCTTCGGCTCGGCGCTTGAAACGGCTGGCTGCAAACTGATTGGCGGCTTGTTTTTGATTTCTGCGGCAACGGTTTTGGCGGGAACTTTTTCAGGCATTTTTTCTTCGCCGCCGGTTATCGCCCAAATTCCGATTCCGATCACCGCGAACAGCAGCAAAACTCCAAAACCGGCAGCCAGCGCCGCCGGAACAAAGACGGATTTACGCGACTGATTGGAAAAATTGTTTTCCGAATCAAAACTGCCGGATGCCGAACCGCTTTTTCCTGCAAATCCAAAAATCTTATTGCCGGAATTTGAATTTGAAACCGCGCCGTATTCGTTTTCGAGAATGCTTCTGACATTCGCCAGCAGTTCGTCTGCCGTCTTGTAGCGTTTTGCCGTTTCCTTGCACAAACATTTTTGGACTAGGCGCGCCACCGATTGCGGAATAGCCGGGTTAAATTCTTCGGGCGGATTGAATCTCGCTTTGCTGATTTGCCCGCGCAATCCTTCGAGCGAATCGGTGTCAAACGGCAAACTATTGGTCAGCATTTTGTAGAGCAGAATTCCCAAAGCCCAAACATCGGTTTGCGGCGAAGCGGGCGCGCCTTCGAGCTGTTCGGGCGCGAGATAATGCGGCGTCCCGATAATTTTTCCCGTGTGCGTCAAATTGTGGCTGTAAGCGTCTTTGGCGATCCCGAAATCGAGCAGCTTCGCCGTTCCGCTCGCAGTCAGTTTAATGTTGAGCGCTTTTATATCGCGGTGAACGATTCCGTTTTGATGAATGTAGGCGACTGCCTGGCAAATTTCGGCGAAAACTCTCAGGCTGTCTTCGACCGAGAAAACGCGGCGCTCGATCAAGTCTTCAAGACATTCGCCGTCCACGTATTCCATAAATATAAAGAGCCGGTCGCCGCGTTCCTGAAAATCGTAAAGAGCGGCAATATTTGGGTGATGAAGGCTCGCTTGCAGGCGGGCTTCGTTAAAAAAACGAGTTTTGAAAGACTGATTCAAACTGGACATTCCGGTCAGAATTTTAATTGCCGCCGGGCGATTCAGTTTTTCATGAACGGCGTAATAAACTTCGCCCATTCCGCCCGCTCCGATAAAACCTTGAATCGAGTAATCGCCAATTCTTTCGCCGTTTTGTAGCTGCCTGTTCATCTCTTTAAATCAGGATTTAGAAATGATGAATGGTGAATTAAAAGCTGTTCGTCTTTTATTCATCATTCATCATTTCGCATTCACCATTTCGCACTCGTCATTTTTCCGTCATTCGTTACTCGAACAATTTTTTGCCGTAGCGAATCGGAACGGCGTATCGAATGTCGTTATTAACGCTGCCCGCGAAGAAGATGCCGATGACGCGACCTTGCATATCGAAAACAGGTCCGCCGGAATTGCCCGATCCGGTCGAGCCGGTCGCGAGTTGAAGCACGTCGCCGACGATTGGGCTGACAACCTGAGTTCCGTCCTCTTGTTTTGTGCCTCGGATAATATTGCTGACCCAGGTCGGCGTGACGGTCGGATTGGCAATTTCTTTGAGCTGCGTCGTCGGGTTGAACATATCCTGCGAGGGCACGATTCCGTATTGCGGCGCGGTCATTGCCGGGTAACCCATCACGACGACCTCTTCGCCTTTTTTGAGCGAGTCGTAGTTATCATTGATTTCGACTTTCGTCATTCCGCCCATTCGGTCAATTCGGATCAGCGCAACGTCGTGCGTATCCGACGGCTCGACCAGACGCCCTTCGATTTCTCTGTCTCTGCCGGAAAGAATGACTTTCAGCCCGAAATTATCGCCCGTATAATCGGCAGGCTTTTTAACGCGAATGCCCAAAGCTCCGAGCACACCGCCGTTTCCGAGGCTGTTTGCGGGCACCCAATTACGCGGAGGCTGAACGCCGGCAGCTACAATCGTGCTGTAATCGGGCGATAAAACGATTCCCGGAGCGGTTTCCCCCGGAAACTGATAAGCGGATTTCCAGCCGGCGGCGACGTGACGGTTGGTTAAAATAAACCCGTCCTCGCTGACGACAAATCCCGAACCGAAAACGTTCGCGCCAATCGGGCGGTTGATGTTGTAAGCTCCTTTGTCGGCGACCAGAACCGGTTCATACGATTGACCG
Organism: Pyrinomonadaceae bacterium; assembly: GCA_036387315.1. Taxonomy (GTDB): domain Bacteria; phylum Acidobacteriota; class Blastocatellia; order Pyrinomonadales; family Pyrinomonadaceae; genus JALZCH01. Next base: position 3,975 of record DASVTY010000043.1, on the reverse strand, counting down.
TTCAGCGTTTGAACGTAAACCGGAATTGACGGACCGACGATCATTCCTTTCAGCGTGGCGTCTCTCGTGGCAATCTTAAAAGCAAGCACTTGCGGAAGATGTAAATGATAGGCTTGGGTTTGATTAGCCGTATCCATCAGCTTCCAGATCGCCTGGATTTGAACCACCGCTTTGTGATTTTTATCAGCGACCTCGGCGGCGACTTTCGGCATGGTGTTTTTTTCTGCAACAAGTTGGTTATTAAGGTCAGCAACTCTTTGCTCGGCTTCTCGCTTTGCTTCCTCAGCTTTTCGTTTGATTTCTTCCTCTTGCTGCGCGAGCTGCGCCTGCATCGCCGCTTGTTTGCTTGAGCTGTACCAGTAAGTTCCGCCGATAACCGCGCCGAACAGCAGCAACAACGCAAGGGCTGCCGCGCCGCCGATGACGGCGAATTTGCGACCCTGCTGTTTTTTGGTTTCGGTGACGTTGTGGCTAATCATTCGCTCGACGGTGGCTTTGCCGACCGAAGTTTTGGCGTTTGCGCCGGTCGGAGCTGCTGAATTATCGGCAGCCGAGGCGCCTGTTCCTGCGCTCATCACGCGGGTTGCCGGAGCAGCGGGAGCGGGACTGACGAGTTCGGCGACGCGCGTCGCTTTGATCGCTCCGCTCGGACGCGGCTCGACATCGAATTGAAATTCCGGTCCGCCTTGACCGAATTGAACCGTGTCGCCGGGCTGCAATCTTGCCAAACCGATAATTCGCTGTTTGTTGACGAAAGTTCCGTTTCGGCTGCCCATATCGTTAATGATGAATCCCTCGGGATCGTTCGGATCGCGCGTGATGCGAGCGTGTTCGCGTCCGACCAGATCGTCACGATCTGGATCGTATTTGACCATTGCCGACGGGTCACGCCCGAACGTCAGTTCGTTGTGGTAACGCAATGCAAATTCTTCGACTTGATTAGCTTTCGATCCCGTAATGTGCTTAACAATCATTCTTTCCATTTTTTTATCTCCTTCGATTTTGTTTAAAATTTTGTTTCAGTTTTTTACTTGAAAGAATTTTGAAAAAATCATTTTTGTTTGCGGTTTCGGAAAACTCCTCAACGTCAAAATTCTCTCTCACCTAATAAGGCGAAAAAAAAACACAAAACCGCCCAACAAAAAAAAGTTTTTTTTTGCTTTTTGTTTGAAATTTGATTTAGTCCGGTAAATATTGGGTTCTGACGAAATTAGGAGTTACGCAATCGAAATTTGCAACGGCGGAAACACGACCGTCAGGGAGTGTTCTTCATCCTCGCACACTCCCTGACGGTCGTGTTTCCGCCTCCGCCTCCGCAACTCCTCAAAATATTTTTTCAACGCGGATTTTTTGTTTAGATAAAATCGGTTAAATTAGAGATTGTCGTTCAAAGGAGCAAAAGAGAATGAAAAGAGTTTTTTACATTTTCGCTTTCGCATTTCTGTTTCAAGTTTTATTAACAGGTTCGACGGCGCAGGACGCGAACCGCGCGAAACAGGAAAGCAAAGATAAAATCAGAATTGTCAATGTCACCGCGAGCGCGCCGGTTGTTGACGGAGTTGAAAACGAGTTTACGATTGAAATTGAATACACTGTCGAAAGCGGCGAAGCGGCGACCGTGATGATTGGTTTTAACAGTGAGAAATCCAGCATTTATCGAATGACGACGAGCAAGAAAATCAAAAAAGGAACTAATTTTATCACTCTCAAATCCAAAGCCGTGCCGAAAGATTGGAAAGAATACGGTGATTTCGTCGTTATCGCCAATATGTTTTCGTATCCCGAAACGCGCGGAAAAATGATTCCAACGGCTTCGTCCAAACAAGTTATCGAGTTTGCAAATTAAAATTTAATGAGAGTAGCAGTTTTAGCTTCAGAAGCAGTTCCATATTCAAAAACCGGCGGGCTTGGCGACGTTGCCGGCGCGCTGCCGAAATTTTTAAAAAAACAGGGCGCGGATTCGGTTTTAATCACGCCGTTTTATCAACAGCAAACCAAAACGGATTTGCTCGAAAGCCGCCCGATTGGAGATTTGACGGTTGATTGGCGCGGACAACAATACCGCTGCGGCGCGTTTTTCAGCGAGCGCGGCGGCGTTCCGGCGTTTTTGATTGACGCGCCCGAATTTTTTCAGCGCGATTCGATTTATGGTTTTCGCGAAGATTATCTGCGCTACGCATTTTTTTCAAAAGCCGCGCTCGCGCTGCTGAAAAGAATCGGCGCGCCGCCCGACATCATTCATTTAAACGATTGGCACACGGGTTTTGCGGCGGTTGAAATTGCCGACAAACGGCGTTGGGACGGATTTTTTAGAAACGTCAAAACCGTTTTTTCGATTCACAATCTCGCGTATCAAGGGGTTTTCAGCGAAGAAGAACTTTGGAAATTAGGTTACAACGAAGATTGGCAGCGCAGCGCTTTTCTGGCAAACGGCGCTGCAAATGCGATGAAAGCCGGGTTGACTTGTTCCGATTGGCTTTCCACGGTTTCGCGCGGTTACGCCCGCGAGACGATGGGCGCGGAACTTGGAAACGGGCTTGATTGGTTATTAAGAGAACGCAGCAACCGTTACATCGGAATCACGAACGGAATTGATTACGAAGAATGGAATCCGGCTGGCGACAAAAACATCGCCGCGAATTATTCGCCGCAAGATTTAACGGGCAAACGAAAATGCAAAGAAGATTTGCTCAGACATTTCGGTTTATACGTTGATTTGGAACGCCCGGTTTTCGGCTGGGTTTCGCGCCTGACGCCGCAAAAAGGCGTCGAATTGCTGCAATCGGTCGCTTTTGAAATCGTGATGAGCGGCTGCTATTTCGTCGCGCTCGGCTCAGGTTCGTCGGAATACGAAAACTTTTTGCAGGCTTTAAGAGATTTCGCGCCCCGCCAGGTCGGAGTTTTCAAAGGCTACAACGAACCGCTCGCTCATAAAATCGAAGCCGGTTCGGATATGTTCCTGATGCCGTCGAAATTCGAGCCGTGCGGTTTGAATCAAATGTATAGCTTGCGTTACGGCACGATTCCGGTTGTTCGCGGAACGGGCGGATTGGACGATACGGTTGAAGAATTCGATTTGCTTTCGCAAACCGGAAACGGTTTTAAATTTTACCCGTACGAAGCAAACGCTTTTCTCGAAAAAATCTACGAAGCGATTTTTAATTACGCCGAACCGAACGTCTGGCGTCGGCTTCAATCTAACGGAATGCGCGTGGATAATTCGTGGGAAAAAGCAGCTAACAATTATTTGCAGCTTTATCATTTGGCGATAAGAAGCTGATGATTTAGTAGCAGTTCAAATACAAACGCCCAAGTCAGTACCATCTGCGGTAGTGGATGGTTTTACTCAGATTAGCTTCAACCATCACGTATGCGCAGATGGTACTGACCTGTTAGTGATAATTAATTTCACGCAGAGACGGCTTTGCACAAATATTCAATTGAAATAACATAAAGCCAACAATTTATGCAGTTAGTTTTGAATATTTAGGCAAAACCGGGCTGCCTTCAATTGAAAAAGTGCTGAAGAAATCAATCGGCATTAGAAAAGGGGTAATCAGGAAAACAACAATTATAAAGAAACATCGCTTACGGAAAAAAACAGGTGAATAAAATGAAAAAGTTAATCATCGGCGCAGTTTTCGTTTTGGCTGGTTTGATAAACACCTCAGCGCAAGGCGTCGCGCCAAAACCGTGTTTTGATTTTTATGGATCGGGGCGCACCTCATTTGCCGTCACAAACGAGGTTGCCATCACACTCGGAAGCCCCAAAAACATTGTCTGGCGTCTTCGCAACAACGGCGGCGCCGGTGAAAACACCTTTCTTTGGGGACTTTCAGATAGAGACATTCGGACACCGGGCTATTTTGATTCTGACAATAGAGCCGATATAGCCGTTTGGCGGAACGAAACTCCGGCTTATTATTTTATTCGTCCGACAGCGCCGACTACGCCTCCAAACAGTTTTCTGGCAAC
>DASVTY010000042.1:0-16856 GCA_036387315.1 Pyrinomonadaceae bacterium | reverse complement strand
CTTCTTCTATCGCGCGCAATAAGGCAAATGTGTTGTCCCGAATTTCCGGGACAACACATCTTTCAGTGAGCACAAAACAAATAGAAATAAACAGAAAAATAATATGAATAAGCTTAAGCAATACTTATCGTTACCAATCGGACTTTCAATGATATTCTTTGTCGCAGGCTCGGCTTTCGGGCAGAAATCGAGCGAAGCGAAGAATGCAAATGAGAACGCTGCGGCAAATGCCAATGCCGCAAATATCCATACGGTTGATGCCAGACAAAGCGGCGAGTGGAATGTCGGAATTAATCCGACAAAAAACACCGTTCAGCTTGCGAACACAACGTCGAATCCGCTGCCGGTGAAAGTCGTCGAAAGCGGCGCGAGAAGACCGTTTCAAACGCGGATTTCGTTAAATGTCGAATCTGGCGGAGGTCTCGCGTCCGGTTTTTTGCAGATTCCCGCCGGTAAACGATTCGTCATCGAAAACGTCTCGGCAATCGCCCGAACTCCGGTCGGTCTGCGGATGGATATTAATTATTTCACCTATTTTGACGACGATTTCGACGGCATCGCCGACATCAACGACATCACGTTTCACCGGTTCGTGCTGACCGAACAGGGAACGTTCAACAACCAGGCGACGGCAACGGCTAATCATAAGGTTCTGGTATTTGCCGAAGAACAAATCGGACAAGGGCATTACCAGATAGGCGTGCGCGTCACCCTGAGCGGACCCAATACAGCCAACGCGCAAGGACAAATAACTTTTTCCGGTTATCTGGAAGATTTACCGCCGCAGCTATAGGGCACAATGACGGTTTCTGCGATTGCCGCGCGTTGTTCTCGCGACAATCGCAGAAACGATTAATCACTTAAATTATATTCAAACAAAAGAGAGGAAATAATATTTATGAATGCAACGATATTGCAGATGACTCCGGAAATGGAAACGTTAAAGACAAAATTGAAAGCGACCTGGGTTTCGGGCGACTTCGGTAAAATCGCCGAATCTTTCACCGTTGGAGCAGCCGAATTTGTCGAGAGGTTAAATTTAAAACCCGGAATGCGCGTTCTTGACGTGGCTTGCGGCAACGGCAACCAATCCATCCCGGCGGCATTGACGAGAGTAGAAGTAACAGGCGTTGATATTGCGCCGAATCTTATCGAACAAGCACGAAAACGAGCCGCAAGCGCGGATTTGAAAATTAAATTTGACGAAGGCGACGCCGAAAATCTGCCTTACGGGGATGCTGAATTTGATGTCGTGATGACAATGTTCGGCGCGATGTTTGCGCCGCGCCCCGAACTGGTTTCGGCTGAACTCATCCGCGTTTGTCGTCCCGGCGGCGTGATTGCGATGGGAAACTGGACTCCAACCGGCTTTGTCGGGCAGATGTTCAAGATTGTCGGCTCGCACGTTTCGCCTCCGCCGAATATGCCTTCGCCTTTGCTTTGGGGCGATGAAACGAAGGTGCAATTCCGTTTGGGCGACGGAGTTTCAAAAATCAATTTTGAGCGGCGCTTGATTTCATTTGCGTTTCCGTTCAGCGTGCCGGAAACGGTCGAATACTGGCGCGAGTTTTACGGTCCGACGCACAAAGCCTTTGCCGCGCTCGACGCCGAAGGACAAACCGCTTTGCGACGTGATTTGGAAAAATTATGGGCGGATAACAATCTCGCTACAGACGGAACAACCGAAATCAAAGCGGAATATCTTGAAGTAACGGCAGTTCGCAATGAATAAGCTTACGAACTAAAAAATGGAAAACAAATGCTTCGCTAGACTCGTTTAACTCTGTGATTTAAACTCAAAATTATGGATGAAGCAGTAGTTCCAAATTCAATTCGTTGTCGTTATTGCGGTCAGCGCAATCAGGTTAAAACCAATGGAAACGCGGGCGGTGGAAACGCGGTTTGCGGAAAATGCCGTTTGCCGCTTTCCGACGCGCCGCACAAAAAATTCGCGGATTTAAACAAACACGATTATGTTCACCCGGAAGACAGCCGCGCGCTCGCCGCTCTGCGTGCGATTCCGGGTATTGATTCGGCTTTAAAGAAATTGCTCGCCGTGACGGGCGAATCGGCGATTCGCGTTTCGTTTATGGCTTCGGCGGTCAAAGTCACGCCGCTGCAATGTCCCGATTTATACGCCAAATTGCAAATCGCCTGCACGACGCTCGGCGTTGATATGCCGGAGCTTTACGTACAGCAAAGCCCGATTGTCAACGCTTTTACCGGCGGAGTCGAAAAACCGATTATCGTTTTGCACTCGTCTCTGATTGAAAGATTGACCGACGAAGAAGTTTTGGCGGTCGTCGCGCACGAAGTCGGGCATATTCACGCCGAACACGTTCTTTATTTGACCGCCGCCAGATTGATCGAAGCGCTCGCAACTGTGGCGCTCGCGGCGACTCCGGTTGTCGGAATCGTCAAAGATTTGATTACGGCTTCGATGCGCGGCGCATTGCTCGCCTGGGCGCGCAGGGCGGAATTGTCCTGCGACCGCGCGGCTTTGCTCGTCACGCAGGATGCAAACGTCATCGGGCGCACGATGATGAAATTGTGCGGCGGAACTTTCGCGTCGAAAGTTGATTACGATCTTTTCCTTGAACAAGCGCGCGAGTTTCAAGCCAACTACGACAAAAAACAGCTTGACCGCTTCTGGGCTGACATTATCTCGTCGGGAATGACGCACCCGTTTCCGGTCTGGCGCGTCGCGGAAATCCTAAAATGGGTTGAAGGCGGCGAATATCAAAGTCTGATGAACCGCGCTAAGTAAAACAAGTAAATAGTGAATAGTAAATCGCGAATCGTGACTGGAAAATTACGATTCGCGATTTACTATTTACGATTCACTATTGAACGATTTACTAAATTCCTGAATTAAGGTAATAAAGATGGAAAAGGAAATTCGCGGTTTCCTTTTTCAAAACGATGGCAAACCAGTCGCAATCAGCCGCCGCCAGTTTAAATCAAAACGCAAAAATTCATATCGCCGCAGTTGTTTTTCTCGTGGCGATTGTTTGTTTGTCGGCGGCTCTCGTGCTTGCGTTTGCCGGAGCAGGTTTAACGCAGTTGCAGCGCTGGATGCTGACGGTTTTTCTGATTGTGTTTCCGATTGCCGGACTTGCTTCGTCGGTTTGGCTGATTTTGAGGCATTACAAAAAGCTCGCGCTCGTCGCCAGCGAAGACGATTTTTCGTGGACGACGATGACGCCCGAACAGCAGCGCCGCAAATTAAACCTCGAAGTCGCCCGCATCAAACAGGAAACATCAGAAGACGAAAATCTTCATCAGCTTTATGTTTCGCTCGAAGATTTGGCTTTGCGGCAAGTCGAAGCGGAAAATCAAATGCCGCTTCTCCGCCATATTGTTTTGGAAGGCGTGCCGTTTGACGGCGTGACGATCAAAGACGGGCGAGTTTTTTGCGTCGAAGTCACATTTTTGGTCGTGCCGGATTTGCCGCAGGAAAAAGTTGACGCGCTGCTCGATAAAGTCGAATACGCCGCCCGCCGCGTCCGTCAAAAAGTCCCGGCGATGCGTGTCCGGCTGCTGCTCGCTCTCGTCACCAGATTAAATCAGCAAGCCGAAAACCGACTGCGCGCGTCGCTTGCGGAAAAATTCTCGCTCACGCCAGTTGATGTTGACGTGCGATTTTTGCCGCACGATTCTCTCCAAAAAACTTTTATCGCGGAATAGCGTCGGCGGTTAAAACCGGCTTTTCGTAGGGCGGAACATCAACGCCGTAACCGGGAATGCGGATGCAGGCGGCGAAATGATTCGGCGTGATTTCTTTTAATTCCGGCTCGATTTCCGCGCATTCTTTGATGGCAAACGGACATCGCGTGCGAAAGCGGCAGCCCGAAGGCGGATTGATCGGCGTCGGCACATCGCCTTTTAAAATAATTCGGTCGCGTTTTATTTTCGGGTCGGGAACAGGAATCGCCGACAAAAGTGCCTGCGTGTAAGGCATCAGCGGATTGGCATAAAGCCCGGCGGCGGGCGCGATTTCAACGATTTTCCCAAGATACATTACCGCGACGCGCTGCGAAATATGCTCGACGACAGCCAAACCGTGCGATATAAAAAGATACGTCAAACCGAATTCGGATTGTAAATCCTGCAAAAGATTGACGACCTGCGCCTGAACGGAAACATCGAGGGCGGAAACCGGCTCGTCGCAAATAATCAATTTCGGATTCAAAGCCAGCGCGCGCGCAATGCCCAAACGCTGTCGCTGCCCGCCCGAAAATTCGTGCGGATAACGATACATATAATCGGGATTCAAACCGACTTTTTCTAAAAGCTCGGCGACGCGGGCTTTCTGTTCGTTTTTGCCGCCGATGCCGTGAATCTTTAACGGTTCGGAAACGATTGAAAGAATAGTCAGGCGCGGATTTAAGCTGGCATACGGGTCTTGGAAAATAATCTGCATCTCGCGCCGCAGTTTTTGCAAACCGTTTTTGCTCGTTTTTAAAATATTTTCGCCTTCAAACAAAACCTCGCCCGCCGTTGGCTCCTGAAGGCGCAAAATATTGCGCCCGACGGTTGATTTGCCGCAGCCCGATTCGCCGACAAGCCCCAAAGTTTCGCCCGCCAAAATATCAAACGAAACGCCGTCAACGGCTTTGACCACATCGTCGCTGCCTTCAATCGGGAAATGCTTGACGAGATTGCGAACCTCGACGAGCGCTTTTTTTTCAACTGCCGATTTGGTTTGAATCATTTAACTTTTTTCTTTGTTTCGACTAACTGCAAATTCGGTTTCGGCGGAAATTTGATGTTTTCGTAAATGTCGGCGACGCGGATTTCAAATTCGAGCGATCCAAAAAAAACTTTATCCTCCGGTTTTTCAAAAACGACAATTTTCCATGAGTTATCTGCTTGCCGGATTTGCTGTTCGACCCGCATTTTGTCTTGCGAAATCAAAACGTAATCGGTCACGCTCGCCATATTTCGATAATCGGCGCTTTGTCGCCCCGGTTGCGCAGCTCGGTTGATTTTGATAAAACTTCAATTAAAATAGCTGGGTTTTCCAGCGTGTCGAAAATATCCGGGACGAGCGAAATCTCGCCGCAAACAACGAAAACATCCGGGTAAGCATAATGATTTTCGCGCAGCAAAACGCGCATTTCAGTTGTTCCGACTTTGCAATTTTGAGCGTTATCGCGCAGCGCGACCCGCAAATAAAAACACAAATTGCTGACGATAAAAATGTGACTGACGCGATTTCCCGCGAGTTGAAAATCGCGAGAGGTGGAATCGTTTAACCGAATCACCTCGCCGTCCATATATTCGTGTTTGAATTTTGAACGCTCTTCAAATCGCAAATATTCTTCGACGGTCATCAATTTTTTCTTTTTCTGTGATTGCGGCATTTTAATTTTTACTCACATCTGGATTTTCATACAAAACGCAGCGCGCCGCCGCGCGGTTTTCGACCGTGTAAAGCGGCATCGGATCGTGCGTACAGCGTTCGTGAACGTGCGGGCAGCGCGGCGCGAAATGGCAGCCGGGCGGCAGATTTGTCGGCGACGGAACGATTCCTTCGATTGTTTCCAAACGTTTGTTTCGTGTTACGCCTTCCATCGTCAGTTTCGGAACGCTTCGCAAAAGACCTTGCGTGTATGGATGTTTCGGACGCTCAAAAATTTCGTCAACGCCGGATTCTTCGACAATTCGCCCGGTGTACATCACGCATACGCGGTCGGCTACTTCCGCGACAACGCCCAAATCGTGCGTAATCAATAAAACGGCGAGTCGGCGGGTTTTTCGCAAATTATCAATCAAATCGAGTATCTGCGCCTGAATCGTCACGTCAAGCGCGGTTGTGGGTTCATCGGCGATTAGCAGTTCCGGGTCGCAAGCTAAAGCCATCGCAATCATTACGCGCTGGCGCATTCCGCCGGAAAGCTGGTGCGGATAATCGTCAACGCGCCGCGCCGGGTCTGGAATTGAAACTTCGCGCATCGCTTCGATTGCGGCTTCGTAAGCCTGTTTGCGAGTTAAACCGCGATGCAGCCGGAGGGCTTCGGCAATCTGTTCGCCGACCGTATAAACCGGATTGAGCGAAGTCATCGGGTCTTGGAAAATCATCGAAATGTCATCGCCGCGAATCTGCCGCATCTTCTCATCGCTGAGCTTTAAAAGATTTTCGGCTTTTTCGTAATTTGCGCCTTGAAACCAAACCTCGCCGCCGACAATTTTTCCGGGCGACGCGATCAGCCGCATAATCGAAAGCGCGGTGATTGATTTCCCGCAGCCGGATTCGCCGACCAGACCGAGCAATTCGCCCGCTTCAAGATGAAAGCTGACATCGTTGACGGCTTTAACCGTTCCGGCGCGCGTCGGAAAATGAGTTTCTAAATTTTTAACTTCCAATAAACGAGACATTTTAGATTGAGTTTAAAACCGGCGAACTTTTATTTCGTCGTTTTTAATGTTATCAAAGAATTTTTAGACTTGTGTAAATTCCGCTGCTCAAAAGAATGCCTCGAATCGTTTTATTAAGTGACACGCACAACTGCAACGAACAAATCAGCGTTCCCGACGGCGATATTCTGATTCACGCGGGCGACGCGACAAATCGCGGGCAGGTTGATGAAATCGTCGCTTTCAACGAATGGTTTTCCGGCTTTCCGCACAAACACAAAATCTTTGTCGCCGGAAATCACGATTGGCTGTTTGAAACGCGCCCGAAATATGCTCGAAGTCTTCTGGCGAAAAATGTCGTTTATTTACAGGATTCGGCGGTCGAAATTTTAGGCTTAAAAATTTACGGCTCGCCCTGGCAGCCGCGTTTTTTTGATTGGGCTTTTAATTTAAATCGCGGCGGCGAGATGGCGGAAAAATGGAAATTGATTCCGAAGGACGCTGATATTTTAATCACGCACGGTCCGCCGTTCGGAATTTTGGACGAAACGCCGCGCGGCGATTTTGCGGGCTGCGAAGAATTGCGGAAAAGAGTCGAAGAAATACGCCCGCAGCTTCACGTTTTCGGGCATATTCATTTCGGCTACGGTACGGAGGAAAAATTCGGCGTCCGGTTTGTCAACGCTTCAAACTGTGACGAAGATTATTTGCCGATGAATTTGCCGATTGTCGTTGATTTGTAAAAATTGATAATCACATTTAATTCTCTGTGACTTCTCTGTGTTCTCTGTGGTGAGATTTATCTTGAAAAAAATCAGCACGGAGAAGTCACAGAGGAAACACGGAGAGATTTTTCGGGCATAAATTGCCAAACAGAGCTTTTTAGGAAATGGAAACCGAAGTTTCACTGTCAAAAGCCGAAAACCGTGAGTTGGCTTTAAAGCCGACTGCCGAAGAACTCGCCGTTTTAAACCGGACGGAGCGCGCGGGCTTTTGGCTCACTGAAAAAATGAATCAAGGCGCGTGGAAACGTTTGATGACGTTTTTTCAGCGCTACATCGGTTCTCTATGGATTTATCTGGGGACTTACAACCTGATGAATGTGTACGGGCTGGAAAATTTCGAGAAAACCGATGTCGAAAAACCCGTTTTGCTCGTCGCCAATCACCGCTCGTTCTTCGATATGTACACGGTTTCCTCCGTGCTTTTCCGGCGAACGAACCGACAGATGACTTTGTTTTTTCCAGTTCGCGCCAAATTCTTTTATACTTCGCCGCTCGGTTGGTTCGTTAATCTCGTGATGGGCTGGTTTTCGATGTATCCGCCGTTTTTCCGCGAAGAAAAGGACGCCAAAAAACGCGAGTTCGACAAATTCTCTTTGCGCCGACTGATTGATTTAGCCGGGCGCGGGCGAGGACACATCATCGGTTTTCACCCGGAAGGGAAACGAAACAAAGACGCCTCAACGCCTTACGAATTTCTGCCCGCGCAGCCCGGAATCGGCAAAGTAATTATGGCGGCGCGCCCGCAAGTCGTCCCGGTTTTCATCGCCGGACTCGGAAACGATTTGCCGAAACAAGTTTTAGGAAACTGGTTCGGCGGCGAAAAAGTGAGAATTTATTTCGGCGAGCCGCTTGATTTATCAGAGTTTTACGCCAAAACAGACCGCCTTCGCACGCACAAAGAAATCGCGGATTTTTTGATGAGTAAAATCGGCGAGTTAGCGGAACAAGATAAAAAATCGAACGGCTCTTAATTTCAGAACGTCTGATGAATCATTTACTCAAATCAATAATTTTCTTGATTGCGGTAACTCTGCCTTTTTGGATTGCGGCGCGGATTAAAATTTATGTCTCAAGAAAAAAGCGAAATGAGCAAGCGCCGATTAGAACGGAATTTATCTTAACAACATTTTTTGTTTATTTAATTTTCGTTGCAGCGATTACAGTGATTCCGACACAGATGTCCAGATTTATAAAACCCAATTTTGATGACTTAAACTTTATTCCAATACTCAATTCAATCAAATGCTTTTTGCCGGACGAAACAGGCAAGCCGAAGATGAGCGTATTATGTCATCAAAACATTATTGGAAATATAGTCTTATTTATCCCGCTTGGAATCCTGTTACCTTTCGCGTCAAAGAGATTTTATTCTTTGACGCGAGTTTTTGTTTTTGCCTTTTGCCTTTCTCTAAGTATTGAAGTAATTCAATTTTTTTCCAGATTCCTCGGTAATTTCAGGGTTGTGGATATTGATGACATTCTTCTAAACACTTTAGGCGCGTGTATAGGTTTCAGTGTTTTATGTCTATGCCGAAGACGCAATCTAACAAATCAATGGATGTGAGGCTGAAACAGCGACTTTGTTCTCAACGGTTTTTTTGCCGTGAGCTTGTGTAGCGGCGGTTTCCGCCCACGTCATCTCAAGCATTATGTGCTCCGGGCTTTCCAGACAATGCTTGATTTAATACACTAATTTCAAACTTTTTTTCTTTGACCAAACTCTAAATGTCGTATTTACCGTTTACTAAATCACGCGCTCCGGTTAAAACGTTTTTAGAGGAAAAGCTGATGCTTATTTTTTTCAAGTCCGGTTTCTCAAGTCTTTTTTTACTGCTTATTTTTTTGTTTGTCGTTAATGATATTTTTGCTAATGCGCCCGGTAATTCTTGCGGCGGTATCGGCGGCACTATCAGAACGCAGGATGCGGCGATTCCGCAGCGCGGCGGCGGAACATTAAACGCTAAGATTTTCGCGCCCGATGCGGCTTTGCAAACCGCGCCTTGTCCATTGATTACTATGCTGCCCGGCGGCGGCGCGGAAATTACGAGCGTTGAGTGGGCGGCGCGGCTTCTCGCCGCTAACGGCTACGTTGTTATTATCACCAAACCGCAGACCGGCGGGAGTCTCAACGATTACAACACAGCCGCGATCAGCGGAATTGATTATCTAATTTCAAATGCCAATCCTTATCTGAATAACACGGACACGGATGCTGTCGGCGCGGTTGGCTGGTCTTTAGGCGCGCGAATTTTGACTCGCACGCAAGAGCAGGATACGCGCATCTCGGCAATTGTCGAATGGGATAATTTAGCCGTCAGCGAAGCGGGAGACTTGGGTTCGCCAGCGTGCACCAATCAGCCAACGACTTTAAGAACACCGCGAGTTCCGGCACTTGGTCAGGCTTCCGACACTTGCATAGACGGGCGTGCTCCCGATGCGAAGAAAACCGGGTTTAATCGTTGGAGGCAATTTGGTCAACCGGTAATGCAAATCGTTTTTCGCGGCTCAAATCACTTTTGGTGGAGTGCGGCAGGGGGCGAAACACAGCATAATTTAACGCATTATTATACGCAAAACTGGTTTGACCGTTGGCTCAAAGGCGACTTAACTGCGACGAGCAGACTTCTGTCGCGCAACGTGAATACCTATCCGCTCGAAACTTTGCTCAGTCAAACTTTTAATTCCGGCGCGTTTTTCGACGGCTACAATTGCGATGATGTGCGAACGAGCTGCCAGCAATCTAATCAAACGGTAACAATTGGCGGCAGAGTTACCGACTCGAACGGGCGCGGCATTGCCAATGCTCGCGTTGTTTTAACGGGCGATTATCTTTCTGCGCCGCGTTATGCTTTGACCAATCCGCTCGGTTATTACAGGTTTGTTAATGTTCCGGCTTATTTCGGTTATCAAATGAAGGTCTCCGCCAAGAATCGCGGCTTCGCACAACCTTCTGCTGCTTTGACACTTAGCGGAGACACAGCAAACTTAAACTTTACGAGTAACCAATGATTAATATCCGCCCAATAAATCATTGGATGTGAGGCGAAACAGCGACGTTTTAAGAAAATCACCATTTACCTTTCAGCAGCGTGTTAAGAGGTTTTGCCAACTTCAGCTTAGACCTTAAAAACGCAAATTAGAATATAGTCCTTACCTTTGCTTCATTGACTTTAAAGCTGAAAAAAGGCTAAACAAAACGAGTATGAAAAAATGCTTTGTCGTTTTGTGTTCGCTGGTTTTTTCGGTTGGTTGTTCGGTTCAGTTCGGGCAGCGCGAAAACGCGACTGTTGATTCGGCTGAGAGCGCAAACGCAGTTCCGCAGGAAAATAAAAACAATCGAGTTTCCGCGAATACGGAAAATAAAAACGGGGAAACCGTCAAACAATCAATCAATCCGCGCGGCGGGCAAACGATTGACGGGCAAATTAAAGCCGATTGTCTGAAAAACCGACGCGGCGACAAAGTGCCGGACGCTAAGCAAACTTTTGTGATGGATTTCGAGCCGTTCCGCGACGCTTGTTTCGTCACCTTTCACGATGCCGAATATACAAATCCGCCGCTCGGTTCCGAGTTTCACGTTTACCGCGACGGGAAACCGATTTTTGAGTTTCCGAGTCAATTAAACGGCAGTACGTGCTGGGTTGAAGCCGTTTCGTTTGTTGATTTGAACGAGGACGAATTAAAAGACATCATTGTCGCGGGGATGTGCGGAGCAAAGGCTGGAGCTTACGGCGAAAATATTGTTTACGCGAATACGGGCGACGGTTTTAGAACCAGCGAGGACGCCAATTATAAGCTCGCGGATTTTAAGCGAATTAAGGAAATCGAAAATTTTGTCAGACGCAACCGGCAGCTTTTCTTCAAATAAAATGGATACGAGCCTGCCTTTAATCATCGTCAACCCGACAAGCGCAGGCGGCGACACCGCGCGAATCTGGGCGAAAACCGCCTCTGAAGTCCACAGGCGTTTCGGCGCGTTTGCGGTCGAATTTACCCGCGCTCCCGGACACGGAAAACAAATCGCGCTCGAAGCGGCGAAACAAGGGCGCTCGCTGATTGTCGCCTGCGGCGGCGACGGGACGATTAACGAAGTCGCAAATGGGATTCTGGAATCCGGCGCGCAGGCGGAACTCGGCATTTTGCCTTCAGGCACGGGCGGCGATTTTCGGCGCACTTTTAATATTTCAACTAATCCGGCACAAGCCGCCGCCGATTTAAAAAACGGGAAAACCGAAACGATTGATGTCGGGCGCGTGACATTTGGTGATGAAAACGACGAAACCGTTTCGCGTTATTTTTTAGGCGTCGCTTCGTTCGGTATCAGCACTTCGGTCATTAATCGCGTCAAAGCCGATAAGCCTTTTGCGTGGCTGCCGCGCGCAATTTCCGGGCGTGCAGGTTTTGCGTGGTCAACTTTGCAGACGACGCTTGAAATGAAATACACGCGAGCGCTCGTTACGCTCGACGAAGGGCGCGAGCGAGAAGTTTCCGTCGTTAATTTTTGCGTGGCAAACGCACGTTATTTCGGCGGCGGAATGAAAATCGCACCCGACGCTAAACTTGACGACGGTTTGTTTGATGTGGTGATGATCGGCGAAATTTCTTCAACCAAAATTCTGACAAATTCTTACAAACTTTACGCCGGAACACATTTCAATGTAGCGGAAGTTCATCACTCATATTCGAAAAAAGTCGTCGTCAATCCTGCGGCTGATGAGAAAATCCGGTTTGAAACAGACGGCGAATTGCCCGGATTTTTACCCGCCGTTTTTGAGATCGTTCCGCGAGCCTTGAAAATCAGAATCCCGAAAAAATAAAAGGGCTGGAAAGTTTCATCTCGAAACTTTCCAGCCTTAAATCGCGCCTTCGCCGATTAGGAATTTAGTATGTTCTTAATTCTCCAACCGGACGGTCACCTGTTAATCCGAACTGCTGAGACCTGAAGGTTAAAAAGTTCGGAGAATCTAACCAATAAAAGGTGTTGTTTGTTTGGCGATAAATCGCTATATCGTATTTACTGTCGCCACCGAAGTCTCCGGCAACGGCAATATCGCGTGTTGTGGCGGTGCCGCCGGGATTGCCAAGGAAGCGAGCCACAAAGCCTGTTCCGCCATTTTCACGGATATACCAGTAGCCATCTCCGCCGTTGCGCCAGACTGCAAAATCTATTCTGGTATCGCCGAGAAAATCGCCGAGGACGTAGTAATCAGTGCTAAAATCACCCCAGGGAAACGAGCTGATCTGTTGTCCGGTAACGCTATCGCCCCAAATATAACTGTCTGGACCGTTAGCATTCTGACGAATAACAACCAAATCCGCCCTGCCATCACCGGTAAAATCGCCGCCCGCCATCGGAACGTCTTCTGTAGCCGTCCCCGTTGCCGTGCCGAAGGCGACCGAGCGCAGGGTATTTGTGGCGCTTGCTCGATAACTCCATAACCATTGACCATTTACGCGGCGAATCGTAGTTGGATCATCTCTGCCGTCGCCGTCATAATCGGCATCGTAGCCCGCAAAATCGGTACCCGAACCAAACGGAAACGCATTGAGTGCGACCGGATTTGTATGGCGGATAAAGAAACGGCTTTCTCCGGCTGTCGTACTCGGTCTCCAAACGCCAATGTCCGCACGGTTGTCAGCATCAAAATAACCGGGCGTCAAATAGTCTGCAGCGCTCAAGCCCCAGAAAATGGTTTCTTGTCCTGTGCCGCCATTATTTAAAACTCTCCAAATAACGTTCGTTCCAGTGTCATTGTAAACGGCAAACGAGCTTTTGCCCGAACCGAAATAATCAAAGAACGGTTTCGCCGCAACCGGCGGATTGGTCGTTGCGGTTGTAATATCAAGTACGGCGGCAGAAACGGTGCCGGTATCGCTGGCGCATCCGTCCGTTACACGTAATGTCCAGGTGCCATTAGCTTGAGCCGGAGTCAAACCGCCAAATGTGGCGTTGAGTGATGTGCTGGCACCAGTTGAGCCGGGACCGCCGCGTTGCGAGGTGCGGTAAGTTCCGCCCGGGATCAGCGTAGTCGGACTTGCCGCCGCCGCCGCCGCCCACCAACTTGCGGTGGCTGCATCGCTGAATGTGTATTGACCCTCTATCGGTGAGCTGTCACCGGCGCTGGCATTGCTGCCGGGTCCAACAGTAGCTCCGGTGTACCCGAATAAGTCAAGCTGCCGTATGCCGCCGGGAGCTATCAGAATTGCAAGAACGTCCCCAACCCAGGGATGTTCAATTGTTAAACTTATGGTAACTGCCTGTACATTGCCGGTTAGACCCGTCACATTAAATGTTACGTCACGCGGCGGTCCGGGAGTTTGACATTGCGGCTGTCCGCTCGTGCTGTCAGGAATTGCTCCGAGGTTTGTCCCGGTAAATGTCACTTGAGGCGATGCTAAAACCGGCATGGTTGAAGCAATTAAAAACGCCAGGCTCAACAGCGCGGCGACTCCGAATTTGTACGAATTTTTCAAAAGTTTAAAACTTTGGTCAAAAGGCTGTTTGTTCATTACGCTCCTCATAATTTATGTAATTCCTTTTTCCGAATTACTGCTTGAACTTTGTTTTTACGGGTCGTATTTCACCGCGCAGCGAGGTTTGAGTATTTGCCTTTCAAGGAGAAACCAAAAATCTGCGTTGTGAATAACAACTCTATTTTTGCTCTGAAAATAAAAGCAAAATTTGGCGTTAAATTAGAACGAATCGCGCTTTCTGTCAATCGTTACCGATGTTTTGACAAAAAGCGGTTATTCTTTATTTCCGCCGAACATACCGCCCAGATTGCCGAGCATCCCCTGGGCTTGATCCATCATTCCGCTCGAACTGTTTTCGCCGCCCTGCACCGCACCGTCCAACGCGCCGCCAACCGAAGCCGGAAGACGCTCTTTCAAAAAGCCGATCACGGTTTCGGCGGCGGTGCGCGCCTGTTCCTGTGAAAGCCCGGTTCTTTCAGCGACGCGGTTGACCAGTTCATCAAGCATTTGGCAAATATTCTCCTAATTGATTGAAATAAAAACGAGAGAGAATCAATGATTATGCCAATTGCCAAACGAAGTCAATAGTTTTTGTCAAACAAGAGTTAAATCGCGTCTTTTGCGGTTTAATTCGTTGAAAAACGAAAAGCGCAACCGCAAAGGACGCGAAGGTTTTACGCAGATGACGCAAAAAAGATTTATTTTATTTTTGTCGTCTGCTTTACATTGCTATCGTTCTCTCGATTAGAAACAATTTTCGATAAATATTGACGATTCGGCGCGCTTGGCTGACAATCTGGTTGAATGCCGGTTTTGCTGATTTTTATTGACGGGCTTGGAATCGGGCGACGCGACGAGCAGACAAATCCGTTGGCAAATTTGCCTGCTGCCGCGCCGCTTGCGGTTTTCCAAGATGAAAACGAGCCGGTTTACCGCGATGGAATTTTAATCCGAACCGATCCGCGACTCGACGTTGAAGGCAGACCACAAAGCGCGTCCGGGCAAACGACGATTCTGACGGGCTTTAACGCGCCGGGCTTTTTGGGTTATCACAAACAAGGTTTTCCAAACGCGGCGATGCGCGAGATTATCGCCGAACGCTCGATATTTTTGCAGCTCGAAGACTTAGGAATGGAACCGAACACATTCGCCAACGCTTACACGCCGCAGTTTTTCGAGGAAGAACCGCGCTGGAAATCCGCCACGACCTGCGCCGTCGAAGCCTCGACCGTGCGTTTTAAAACTCTCGACGATTTAAAACGCGGCGAAGCCGTTTTCCACGATTTTACGAACCGGCTATTGCGAGAACGCGGGTTCGATTTTCCGCTGCAAACGGCGGAAAAGGCGGCGCAATCGTTAGCGCGGCTCGCCGCCAAAAACCGTTTCACGCTTTACGAGCATTTTTTAACTGACAAAATCGGGCACGCCCAAGATTGGACGGCAGCACGCGAGCATTTGCCCGAATTAGCAAAATTTGTCCGAACGGTTTTGGACGAGATTGATTTAACCGAAACTACCGTTTTGTTGACCAGCGATCACGGCAATATTGAAGATTTATCAATCAAGAATCACACTTTAAACGACGTGCCGACGCTTTGCTGGGGACGGGAAAAAGAATTTTGCGCCTCCCGAATCCGTACGCTGGCTGACATCACGCCCGCGATTGTCGAAACTTTGAAAAATGAGCGAATTTCCTAAAAACGACCGCCGCGAGATTTTCGGCTGGGTGATGTACGATTGGGCGAACTCTGCTTTTTTGACGACGGTCATCAGCGTCCTCGCCGGACCGTATTTAACCGCGCTGGCGCAAAACGCTCTCGGCGACGAAAACGGCGTGATTTTCGATTTGGGCTGGTTTGGCGCGGTCACCGCCAAATCGCTGTTTCCGTTTGCCATTTCGCTTTCGGTTTTCGGACAGGTTTTCCTGCTCCCGTTTTTGGGCGCGATTGCCGATTACACGCACTTGAAAAAAACATTTATGATGTTTTTCTGCGCCGTCGGCGTTCTCGCGGGCAGCGCTTTGTTTTTTATCGAAGGCAATCTTTATCTGCTCGGCAGCTTGCTGATTATAATTTCAAATCTGGCGATGGGCGGCTCGCTCGTTTTTTACAACGCTTTCTTGGGCGACATCTGCACCGACGACCGGCGCGATAAAGTTTCGAGCCGAGGATTTGCCGTCGGTTATCTCGGCGGCTTTTTAATGTTGGTTTTTAATTTGCTGCTGTTAAATAACGCCGAAAACCTGGGCATTTCGCAAGGCTTTGCCGTGCGTTTATCGTTTCTCATCGCCGCGCTCTGGTGGGGCGGATTCGCTTTAATCGCTTTTGCGCTGCTCAAACAGCGCGGCGCATCGAGACAGACAACGAAAAAAGAAAATTACATTTTTCTCGCTTTTCGAGAACTCGGCGTTACTTTTAAAGATTTGTATAAACTGCGGCAAACCGCGCGTTTTCTCATCGCCTATTTGCTTTACAACGACGGGATTCAAACCGTGATTAACGTTTCTTCGCTGTTTCTCGCGCAGGAATTATTCGAATCGCGCGGCGTTCCGGCTGACAATGTTTTTTTGCTGATGATTTTTCTGCTCGCGCAATTTATGGCGATGGTCGGCAGCTTTGCTTTTGAATTTTTGGCAAGAAAAATCGGCGCTAAGCATTCGATTTTAGTTTCGCTCGTCATTTGGGCGGCGATTGTCATTTACGCTTACGCCGTTTTAAACACGATTGCCGAAGCGTGGATTATGGGCGCGGCAATCGGTTTTGTTTTGGGCGGCTCGCAGGCGCTTTCGCGCTCGCTTTTTTCCCGAATGATTCCCGAAGGAAGAGAATCGGCGTTCTTTTCGATTTACGAAATCTCCGAACGCGGCACTTCCTGGATCGGACCGCTCGTTTTCGGCGCTGTCGCGGCGGCGACAAATTCTTATCGCCAAGCAATTTTGGCGCTCATCGCGTTTTTCATCGTCGGAATGATTCTGCTTTTTCTGACCGACACCGACAAAGCCGTCGCTCAGGCGAAAGAAGCAATTTGAAAAACCTGCCATCGTTTTACCGTTATTTTTTCCTTACTGAAAATTATCATTCTAAAGTTTTTGTGTATTTGTTTGAACGCAACCTTTAACGGTTTCAATCGTAACTAAACCTCAAGAAACACCGATTCTGAAATAGATAATCCAAGTGCAATGAAAATTTACCGCGTTTTGTTGATTCTGTTTTTTATTTGCCAAATTAACGTTGCAGC
>DASVTY010000041.1:0-18021 GCA_036387315.1 Pyrinomonadaceae bacterium | reverse complement strand
GGCTTGGGTCGGTTCGGTGGTGACGGCTTTAAATTTATTGCCCGCCGGACAACTCGACGGTGGACACGCTGTTTTTTCGGTTTTCGGCGAGCGAGTGCATTTTGGAGTCGGGCGCGTTGCGTTTGTCGGAATGTTGATTTTAACGGCTCTCGGCTGGCAATTGTACGGCAGCCCCGGCACTCTCATTTTTACGATTTTGCTTGGTATTTTGCTGCGTTTTCCACATCCGCCGCCGATTTTCGATCATCCGCTCGACCGGAAACGCAAAGCGATTGCTGTTTTGACGCTGATTGTTTTTATCCTTTCTTTTATGCCGTTTCCCGTTCAGATTCATTAAAACGGCGATAGCGTAATTTAGACAGTTTTTCCGGCGCTGAAACAACGATGTTCTCAGGCGCGTAAACTATTTTTGGAGAGTAAAGCGCGTTTTCGATTTCGGTAAACGCGCCTCTCTGTTTTATAATCAAAGTTTTGTACTTTTAATACAATTATTATGGACGAAAAAGACCGCGACGATATGATGGAACGCCTGCTCGAACTCGGCAGGGATAAAAAGAATTTTTTAACTTACGACGATTTAAACCGTGAATTGCCGGAAGGAATGGTTTCGCCGGAAGACCTCGAAGACGTGCTGCAAAAAATCGAGGGCGGCGGAATCGCCGTCGGCGACACCGATTCCCTGCTGCTCGAAAAAGCGGCGAAGCTGGCGGTTGACGAGGACGATCTGGACGACGAAGACGATTTGGATTTAGACCTTTCCGCCGGCGCTCTGGACAAAACAAACGATCCGGTTCGCCTTTATCTGCGCGAAATGGGCATCGTGCCGTTGCTCACGCGCGAAGGCGAAGTTACCATTGCCAAGCGAATTGAGCGCGGGCAAATCAAAACGCACAAAGCAATTTCGCGCTCGCCGATTGCCGTTGAAGAACTGCTCCGCATCGGCGAACAGCTTCAAGCCGGAAAAGCGAGCATCCGCGACATTGTAACCTTTAGCGAACAAGCCGAATTAACGGGCGAAGAAGACAAAGCCGACGAATATTTGCGCTGGACGATTGAAGGCATCGAAAACATCCGCTCGATTTACGATCAAGCGCAAAAGAGGCTTGAAGATTTGCGCGCCGAAGCCAAAATTCAAAAAGGCAAAACGAGCAAGAAAATGATGCGAATCAAACGCCAGATAGCGCGTCTTCGCATCGAAATCGCGCAGGAAATCGGTCGCCTTAATATGACGGAACGTGCAAAAGCGCGTTTAATCAATTCGATTCGCAAAGTAAATCAGGAAATTTTAGGTGCGGAACGCGAAATTCGCCGATGTCAGGAGCGTCTCGGACAGCGCCCGCTCAAAGGCGATTTGGAAAAAGATTTGCGCGCCTGCCAGGCGGCGGCGAAAGACAAGCTGCACGCTATGGAAGAGCGCTATGCGATTCCGACTGTTGAAGTCAAACGCGCATTGCAAACAATCGAAATCGGCGAGCGCGAAACCGGGCAGGCAAAACGCGAGCTTGTCGAAGCCAATCTTCGCCTCGTCGTTTCAATCGCCAAGAAATATACCAATCGCGGTTTGCAATTCCTTGATTTGATTCAGGAAGGCAATATCGGTTTGATGAAAGCGGTTGATAAATTCGAGTGGCGGCGCGGTTACAAGTTTTCGACTTATGCGACGTGGTGGATTCGGCAGGCAATCACGCGAGCCATCGCCGACCAAGCCAGAACGATTCGTATTCCGGTTCATATGATTGAAACGATCAATAAACTGATTCGGACTTCGCGCGCGCTTGTTCAGGAACTCGGACGCGAACCGACGAGCGAAGAAATCGGGCGAAAAATGGACATTCCGGTTTCAAAAGTGCGAAAAGTTTTGAAAATCGCGCAGGAACCGATTTCGCTCGAAACTCCGATTGGCGAAGAAGAAGATTCGCATCTGGGCGATTTTATCGAAGACCGTTCGATTGCAAACCCGGCGGACGCGGTTGTGACGACAAATCTGCGGGAAATCACCGACGAAGTTTTGGCGACGCTGACGCCGCGCGAGGAAAAAGTCATCAAAATGCGTTTCGGTCTGGGAAATTCCGGTTCGGAACACACTTTGGAAGAAGTGGGGCAGCATTTCGCCGTCACGCGCGAACGCATTCGCCAAATCGAAGCCAAAGCGCTCAGAAAGCTGCGGCATCCTTCGCGCTCACGCAAATTGAAAGCGTTTCTAGAAGGCAATCAGCGATAAATTAGTTCTGTAAATATTGGGTTTGCGTCTGGAAGCAAGTTACAATTGTTTTCAGCCGCAAATTTGCGTCTGGAGAAAAACCGATGACGATGCTAATCGAAACAGCCGCGCCTCGAAAACGACCGAAAACAACCGAAGAATTGATTGAAGAGCTTTATCGCACCGAAGAAAAGGCTGAAATCATTAACGGAAAGGTTGTTAAATTTATGGCAACAGGAGACGAACCGGGAACAGCGGCGTTTAATATCGCAATGAGTTTGAAGTTTTATCAAAGACAAACCGGACTCGGAAAAGCATTTGGCGATAACGTCGGCTTTTTAGTGGATTTGCCGAATCGCAAATCGTTTAGTCCTGACGCAGCTTTTCATGTTGGTGAAAAAACAGGAATGAAGTTTTTGCAAGGCGCTCCCATTTTTGCGGTTGAGGTTCGCAGCGAAAACGATTACGGCAAAAAAGCCGAACAGGAAATCGCCGCCAAACGCCGCGATTATTTTGCTGCCGGAACCGAAGTTGTCTGGGACGTTGATTTGCTATCGGACGAAGTTATCAAATCTTATCACCGCGAACGCGCGGACGAGCCGCGCATATTTCGGCGCGGCGATGCGGCGGACGCCGAACCCGTTTTGCCCAACTGGAAAATGACGGTTGACGAACTCTTTGAATAAAGCATCAAAACTCTTTCAATGACGATTGCGGAACAAATTTTCTGGATTTTTATTTTAGGGCTTGTCGCAGGCTCGATTGCCTGGACTGTGACACAGGAAGAAATCTTCCGCGAGCCGCGCGATTATTGCGCCGAAAAAAGCAAAACTTGTCCTAATTTGTTTCAGCGCAAGTTTTTCTATGTATTCACTTGCGAGTATTGTTTTAGCCATTGGGTGACAATCGGACTTTTAATTTTTACGGGATTTAAATTGCTGATTGACGATTGGCGCGGTTATGTTTTGGCTTTTTTCGCCGTCGCGTGGACGGCAAATCAATTTATGAGTTTGTATCGGCGGCTCCGGGTTGAAATCAAACACAAAAACACGCTGGCAAAAGAAGTCGAAGAAAGATTGGAGCAATAAGCTCTTAAAAGTTTATAATTTAAAGGTTAATGTCAAAACGAATAATCGAAAGTTACAAAAGAAAGCTGGAAAAAGAAATGGGCTGGCACTTGAAGCGCGGCGCCCGGCTTCGCATTGCTTTGTGCTATCCGAACACGCATTCAATCGGAATGGCGAATCTCGGTTTGCACACGATGTACGAGCTTTTCAATCAAATCCCGGAAGTTTCGTGCGAGCGCGTGTTTCTGCCGGATGAACAGGAAATGCGCGAGTATGAAAAATCGCGCACCACTCTGCTTTCGCTCGAAACGCAAACTCCGGTCAGAGATTTCGATGTCGTTGCATTCTCGATTTCGTTTGAAACCGATTATTTAAATATGGCGCGAATGCTGCAAATGAGCGGCATTCCCGTATGGTCGAAAGATAGAAATCATTTTCATCCGCTCGTCGTGATGGGTGGCGCGGCTTCATTTTTAAATCCCGAACCGATTGCCGATTTTACCGACGTAATCGCAGTCGGCGAAGGCGAAATTCTCGCTTATCAGCTTGTTGATACAATTCTGGCAGGCGGCGACAAAGATGAAATTCTTTTAAATCTCGCCGAAATCGGTCGAGGTTTTTATGTTCCGTCGCTTTACGAAGTCATTTACAACGCGGACGAAACCGTCAAAGATTATCTGCCGAAAGCCGTCGGCGTTCCGCGCCGAGTCGGGCGCGCGCTGGCGGCGACAAATCCGAAAGAAGGCACTTTGCGGCGCGCTTTAAAACGCGGCGAAACGGAATTAGCCGATTTCCTGATGAATCAGGAAGTTTTCTGTCCTTCAACCGCCGTTTGGTCGCCGGAAGCTGAAATGGGCGACCGCCTGTTGGTTGAAATTTCGCGCGGCTGCTCGCAGGGCTGTCGTTTTTGCTGGGCTGGTTATAATTATTACCCACCGCGAGTTGTTCCGGCGAAAGATATTCTGGCTAAAGCCGTCGAATGGCGCGGCAAAACTAACAAAATCGGCTTGGTTTCGACGGCAGTTTGCGATCACCCGGAAATTTCGACGATTTTGCGTGAATTGCGCCGGATGGATTATCGCATTTCGGTTTCGAGTTTGAGATTAGACCAGATTTCCGAAGAATTGCTCGACGCGCTCGTCGAATCGCGCGATCAGCAAATCGCCGTCGCGCCGGAAACAGGCTCGGACAGGCTGCGGCGCGTGATTAACAAAAATCTGACAAACGACGAAATTGTTGACATTTGCGGCGCAGTTTTCGACCGCGGAATGCTGACCGTCAAGCTTTATATGATGGTCGGTCTGCCGACCGAAACCGATGAAGATTTGGAAGCGATGACAGAGCTTGTCACCCGAATCAAAGACCGAATGCTGCAAGCCGGGAAAAAGTTCGGACGCGCCGGAAAAATTATTCCATCGCTCAACGGATTTGTCCCGAAACCGAATACGCCGCTTCAATGGGATGCGATTTGCGATGAGCGAGAATTAAAACGGCGATTGAAATTTGTCTCTAAAAATCTGTCGCGGATTCCGAATGTCGAAGTGCGGGCGATGTCTGCGCGAATCGCGCACGAACAGGCTTTGTTTTCTTCCGGCGACCGACGCATCGGCGCTGTGATTGAATCTGCCGCGCGTCTCAAAGGAGATTTAAACGCCGCTTTGCGCGAGACCGGAATTGATGCCGCGTTTCATACTTCGCGCGACCGCAGCTACGAAGAATTTCTACCTTGGTCAATTGTGGATTCGGGGCTTTCGTTTGAATTCTTAAAAACCGAACACGAAAAAGCGCAAGCGGCGAAATCGAGCCATCCGTGTCCGGCGGTGGAAAAATGTACGACCTGCGGCGTTTGCCCTTCAACCTGGCTCGCCAATGCGCCCGAAGCTTTAACTCAAATCACAAAAATCAGAACTCAGCGTCCTGTTGCTTTAGCAATTTAAAAGTTTATCGAGTTTTTATCTCAATCAACTTGATAAACTTTTACTGTTTGGTAAGAAAACCGTTAGGCATCGCAATGTGTTCGAATTCGTAGTTATATTTGTATAAATGAAACGGCAAAATATCAATTTCTTTTGAAAACTTTACCTGCGCTCTGAGCGCGCCGGTGTCCATTTTGTCGACTTTTATCAAAGCGTTTGCCGGAACGCCGTAATCGTTGCCGTAGTTTCGCAAACGCTGCTTCACCACTTCGGGGCTGTTGAGAGGCGAATTCGGCATCGCAAAAGCGTTTGTGACCAGTTCGTTCATTCGCTGCTTGTAATCTTCAGATTGATAAGCAGAGGGAATATAAATGTACCCGGCGTGACCGATTAAAAACAAAACTAGAACGATGATTAAAAACTTGACTCCTGCCCCACCGTGTTCTGAACTATTGCGGGCAGGCTGCGTGGGTGAATTTTTCATTTTAATTCTCCAATTCGGGGCGGTTTTAATCGCGCAAGATCATTCGCAATGATTCGCGCACAAATTCAGACGGAATTTCTTTGTTATCTACAATTGCGGCGCGCCCGATTCTCTCAAGCAAAATCCATTTGAAAGAATCGCCGACCGCTTTTTTGTCGTGAGCGAGCGCCGCAATGACTTGTTCCGACGCCGTGTTTTTGAGTTCGGGAAGTTTGCCGACCGAGAGCAAAACCTCGTTTAACAAATTTATATCATTTTCATTTAATTTGCCAAGTCTTTTTGACAAATCCGCCGCCGCAAGCATTCCGTAAGCTACCGCTTCGCCGTGTTTTAGCTGTTTATATCCGGTCAACTGCTCCAAAGCGTGACCGATTGTGTGACCGAAATTCAAGATTTTTCTTGAGCGATTATCGTTTCGACCGACCGTTTCGCGCTCGTCTCCGGCGACAATTTCGGCTTTAAAAGCGATGTTTGCCGCAATCAAATCTTGTAACGCAGTCAGAAAATCTGCTTTTTTATCGGCAAATAATTCGGGAAATTCATTGAGCGGAAATTCTTGCAGAAAGTTTTGAGTTTGCGCGAAAAGCGCTTCGCCCGAAAGCGCGGCATGTTTGACGACTTCGTAAAAACCGGCGGCAAGCTCGCGCGGCGCAAGAGTTTGCAAAGTTTCGATGTCAACCAAAACGCCGCGCGGTTGATAAAACGCGCCGATTGAATTTTTCAGCGTCGCCGAATTGATCCCGGTTTTGCCGCCAACCGATGAATCAATCTGCGCGAGCAAAGTCGTCGGGACTTGGATAAAAGGAATTCCGCGCAGATAAATCGCCGAGGCAAATCCAGCCAGATCGCCGACCACGCCGCCGCCCAAAGCGACGACCGCATCAACGCGCGTTAATTTTTGTTCGGAAAAAAACGCGAGCGCCGCTTCGAGCGAATGCCAATTTTTATGTCGTTCGCCGTCTTTCATCAAAAACGCCGAAACGTCAAAACCGGCGTTTTTCAAACTTTGCTCGGCGCGCTCGCCGTAAAGCGTGTAAACCTTTGGATTGGAAAACAAACAAATCCTGCCTGTTTTTTCGCTCAAAAGATTTTTCGCAAAATCGCCGATGTCGTCGAGCAAACCTGCGCCGACGCGAATTTCGTAATCATCTGAAACGCGCTCAAATTCGATATTAATGATTTTAGAATTGATTTCCGCCACGAAGAAAAGTTTGCGGGATTTTCGGGAAAAAAGTAAATGGGCGAAGCAGCGTGGGAGTGCGCCTCGCCCATCAATTCGTGGCTACTGTCCTCACCCCAGCAACCACTTGAGACGGAGGATTCACCAACCATCTCGGTTGAGTGTCAATATACACATCTTTTTTTTCAGATGCAAGCGGGCTAGACCAAAAATTGCAAAATATTTTAATCCGCTAATTTTCCCCTAATAATTTCCGCCAAATCATTTGCCTGTCTGGTAATTTCGTCTTGTTTTTCGCCTTCGATCATTACGCGCGCAAGCGACTCCGTTCCCGAATACCGCAGCAAAAGCCTGCCGCGCTCACCGAGCGCGTTTTCAATGTTTTCAGCTTCGGCGCGAATTTCCGGCACATCTTCAAACGGGACTTTTTCGCGGACACGAACGTTTACTAAAATCTGCGGATAACGAACAAAGCCGACGTTTAATTCCGAAAGCGTCGCGCGATTTTCCCGCATCGTATCGAGCAAGGCGAGAGTCGTCAGCATTCCGTCGCCGACTAGACTTTTCTGGGGAAAAATAATGTGACCGGATTGCTCGCCGCCGATTGCCGCGCCGGTTTCGAGCAATTTATCCAAAACGTATTTATCCCCGACTGCGGTTCTGATTAATTCGATTTTTTCGCCTTTCAAAGCGATTTCCAAACCGAGATTGCTCATCACGGTCGCCACAACCAGATTTTTTGCCAGCAAACCACCGGATTTTAGATGCAGAGCCATCGCCCACAGCGTCGCGTCGCCGTCAACAATGTTTCCTTTTTCGTCAACAAACAACGCGCGGTCGGCGTCGCCGTCGTAAGCGACGCCGAAATCGGCTTTTTCCGCAACGACTTTTGCCTGTAATTTTTCGAGATGCAGCGAACCGCAATCCGCATTGATGTTTTTGCCGTCCGGCTGATTGTAAATTGCCGTCACATTCGCGCCGAATTTTTCAAACAAATCGGGCGCTAAACCGGATGCCGCGCCGTTAGCGCAATCAATGACCATTTTCAAACCCGTGAGCGACAAACGCGGAAACTCCGAAGCCAAATAATTCAGATAATTTTCTCGCAGTTCGCCGGTTGTTCGTTGTTCGTTGTTCGTTGTTCGTTGTTCGTTGTTCGCCGCGTCGCCGCGTCTCCGCGTCTCAATGTCAGCTTCGATTTGCCGTTCGGTCTTTTCGTCAATTTTCTTGCCCGAAGCCGAAAAGATTTTGATTCCGTTGTCGTGAAACGGATTGTGCGACGCGCTGACGACGACGCCGGCATCCGCCTTTCGGTCGCGCGTTAAAAAAGCGACGCCGGGCGTCGTGATTACACCGGCGGAAACGACCATCGCGCCTTCGGACGCAGCACCTTCGCAAAAAGCGGCTTCCAGCCACGCGCCTGATTCGCGAGTGTCGCGTCCGATGACAAATTTCGGCGTTTTCCCGGCGTTTTTTTCCGAAAACTGACGCGCCAGCGATGCTCCGACAATTTTGACGGTTTCCGCGTCGAGCGGAAATTGTCCCGCTTCGCCGCGCATTCCGTCCGTTCCAAATAGCTTTTTCATAAAATTGTTTTAAAAATTAGTTTTTTCGTCTTTTGTATAATTCAATTTTAAACTCTCGATAATGTTTAGCAATGGTTGACAACCTTTGGGTTTTTGCGAGAATCTGTTTATCGCGCTAGTCGCAAAACTTAGATTTCGGGTTCTCCCCGCAAACAGTAATCTCCAACATTTTAGTAAAAGTTTCAATGAAAGCCGTTTTTCTTTTCGCGTTAATCCTGCTCTCGACGACGCTGCTGCCGGCGGCGCAAACCGGCGGTCAAACAGACGCAACGCTTATGCGACGCCCGCGCGTTGTTTCTACTGCCACGCCGCAAACGTCGCCGACGCCTTTTGCCCGTCCGACTGAAACACCGACGCCGCAAACTTCGCCGACCGCGACTCCGCAGCGCGTAATTGTAGTCGGCGGCGTTCAGCCAAACGCTTCGCCATCGCCGACTCCGCAAGCAAGTCCGGTAACGGCTGCTCCGCGTCTGACGCCCGCGCCTTCGCCGATTGCAGTTCCTCCGGCAAATCCGTATGCGGCTGCGCTTCCGAATGCGAACAGAGCTTTGATGACGTTCGGACAATTTCGCACGCGAGTCGCCGAAGCAAAACGTTTTTTGCAATCGCGCCCGATTCAAACGGCTTCGATTGAAGATCCGCTTGGTTTGCTTTCGAGCTGGACTGTAACGCTCGCCGCCATTGACCCGAAAACTCAGGCGCTGCATACAATCGCAATTCCCAAAGAAACGTTTTTGAAACTTGGATCAGAAATTTATTACACCTCGTCGCTCGGCAAACTGCTCCGAGTCCGAACCGTTCGCGCAAACGGAGTCAACACGGCAGTCACGGTTTTTGACAATTACGGACAGCCTTATGTTCCGCTCGTCGTGCAATATCCGGTCGAGCGCGGCGGGAAGTTTGCCGAAACCGCTTACTACACTTCGGCGCATCCGGCGCTTATCTCGCCCGAAGTTTCAAAAGCAGGACAGCTTTATTTGCGGACTGTTTTTGAAACGGCTTTGAAAAAATTGCGCGAGCGCAACAAATTCATCTCGCCGCAGGTCATCTCGGCGGCTGAAGATTTGGCGGTTATCGAACACGTTGACCATTTCCGCTTTTTAAATGAATCGCGTTCGGCGCTTTATGATGAAATTCTCGCGCTTTTCGCTTTAAATGAAGGCAGCACTTATCGCTTCGCCGTCAGCAGCGCAGGCGCGGGCGGGCTTGCGCAAATGATTCCTCCGACTTACAGAATGGTCAGAACGATGCACCCGACCGTTCCGCTAACGCCCGATTTTGTCGTCGGTATGCGCGATCACATCAACGCCGCGCAAGCGATGCTGCTTTATATGCAGGACACCTGGAACGATTTGTCCTCCAACCAGGATGTGATTTACGCGCTCGAAAATGATTTGGCGAAAGATTACGAACTGATGGCTGCGGGCTATAACTCGAATCCGGCGAAACTTCCCGGCTACTTACGGCGCGGCGGCGCAAATTGGCGTTATCTGATTCCGCGCGAGACGCAAATGTATCTGCAAATTCAAAAATCGGTGCAGGCGACAATTGTTAAACTGCCGCCAGTCAAGCATTAAAAAAGATTTGTAATTCAAAAAATAAAAGGTGATAACAATTACGTTATCACCTTTTATTTTTTGAATCGCGCAAGATAAATCTTAAAACACGGAAGTTATTTCATCAGCTTTATCAAGTTTCGCGGCGGCGTTTTCAACTGCGGATTTGTAATCGCATTTTTCGTTCGCGCAAACGTGGAAAGTTCCCTGTTTCGTATTTTTTTCCAGCAAAAACGGCGCATTGCACTGCGGGCAAGGCACGGCGATTGGTTTATCCCAGAACACGACATCGCATTTCGGATACTCAAAGCAGCCGTAAAAAGTCTTGCCGCGTTTCGATTTTTTGACGACGATCTCGCCTTTGCAGCCCGCACGCGAACACGGAACGCCGGTTGTTTCGCGTTTGATATATTCGCATTTCGGGTAGTTCGAGCAGGAAACAAACTCGCCGAAACGCCCTTGCCTCCGAACCAGCTTCACGCCGTCAAGCGGGCAAATTTCGTCCAATTCGACCGGCGGAGCTTTTTGCTCGACCTGACCGGATTTGGCGATTTTCCGAATGTTTTTGCAATCGGGATAGCCGGTGCAGCCGTAAAACGAACCGAAGCGACCTTTTTTCAAAGCCATTTCCCTGCCGCAATTTTCGCAAGGTTCAACTTCACTCTCCGTTTTTCGTTGCTCGCCGTCCGCTGTTTGTTCATTAGTCTGACCGTTTACTACTGACGATTGACCGTTTTCCGCTTGTTTCGATTTCATCGTCGAAACTTCGCGCGTCGTTTTGCATTCGGGATAATTAGCGCAAGCCAAAAATTGCCCGAAACGCCCGAATTTGATGACCATCTGCGAGCCGCATTTTTCGCAAATTTCGTCGGTCGGAATCGCCTGCTGCTTTGCGTTTTTTAAATTGGCTTCGGCTTTTACCAGCTCTTGAGAAAATCTTTCGTAAAATTCCTGCAAAGCCTCGCGCCAGCCGAGCTTGCCTTCTTCGATTTCGTCCAGCTCTTCTTCCATCCGCGCAGTGTAAGCGGTGTTAAAAATCCGGTCGAAATTGGTGACTAAAACGTCGTTGACGGTCGTGCCGAGCGGCGTCGGGTGAAATTTGCCTTCGGCTTTTTCGACATATTCGCGGTCTTGAATCGTCGTCATAATCGCCGCATAAGTCGAAGGTCTGCCGATACCCTTTTCTTCGAGAGCTTTGACCAGGGTCGCTTCCGTATAACGCGGCGGCGGTTCGGTAAAATGCTGTTCGGGCGTGATTTTATTTAATTTTAACTGTTCGCCCTGCTCGACGCGCGGCAGATTGCGTTCGGCATCCTCGTCTTCGCTCTCGTCCTGCGGTTTTTCGTCGCGCCCTTCCTGATAAACTTTCAGGAAACCGTCGAATTTTAAAACCGATCCGGTCGCGCGGAATGTAAAACGTCCGGCTTTGATATCAATCGTCGTCTGATCAAAAACGGCGGGCATCATTTGCGAAGCGACGAAACGCTGCCAGATCAAACGATAAAGTTTCAACTCGTCAGCCGACAAAAATTTTGCCAGAGCTTCGGGCGTCCGATTAACGTCCGTCGGGCGAACGGCTTCGTGAGCGTCCTGCGCGCCTTTTTTCGAGCGATAATTGACAGCCTTTTCGGGCAAATATTTATCACCGTAATTTCCGCCGATAAAGCCGCGCACTTCGTTCAAAGCCGCATCGGAAACGCGCGTCGAATCGGTTCGCATATAAGTGATTAAACCGACCGAGCCTTCCGCGCCGACTTCAACGCCTTCATATAATTTTTGCGCCGTCGTCATCGTGCGCTTAACCGAAAAACCAATTTTGCGCGCCGCTTCCTGCTGTAATTTCGACGTGATAAACGGCGGAACCGGATTGCGTTTTCGCTCTTTTGTCGTCACCGAATCAACGACAAAATTTTCGCGTCCCGCTTCTTCGACAATAGAGCTTGCCGTTTTTTCGTCTTTAATGTGAACTTCGTTTTTCTTTAAATCTTCACCGAAATTGCCGGTTTTAACCGTTTTGTCCTCGATTTTATAAAGACGCGCATCAAACGCGGGCGGCAATTTGCCCGATAGATTGGCGGCAATCGTCCAATATTCGGTTTTGACGAAATTTTCGATTTCGCGCTCGCGCTCGACGACAAGCCGCAAAGCGACGGTTTGGACGCGACCGGCAGACAATTTGCCGCCGATGTTCTTCCACAACAACGGCGAGACTTTGTAGCCGACTAATCTATCCAAAATGCGGCGCGCCTGCTGCGAATCAACCAGATTTTTGTTGACCTGTTTCGGTTCTTTAAAAGCGTCTTTTATCGCATTTTTGGTGATTTCATTAAACATCACGCGAAAGACGGGTTTCGCCGGACGTTTCGGCACGATTTCTTCAGCTAGATGCTGACAAATCGCTTCGCCTTCGCGATCCGGGTCGGCGGCGAGATAAATCGCGTCGGCTTCTTTCGCAGCTTTTTTCAAATCCGAAACGGTCTTTTTGTTGTTGCGTTTTTTTGCGTCGGGAATCAATTCGTAAGTCGGCTCGAAGCCGTTTTCGACATCCACGCCAAGCCCTTTCGACGGCAAATCTTTGATGTGACCAATCGAGGCGAGAACTTTATAATCGCTTCCCAAATATTTATTAATTGTTTTCGCCTTCGCGGGCGATTCGACAATAACGAGGTTTTTACTCATTTTTATAAAAGCTAAAGCTAAATTTTTCGGGCATAACATCTACCCGGTAAAACGCGAATCAAATCGCGCATTTCAAGTCCCAGCAGAGCGGCGTTTAAATCTCCGAAAGATAATTGACTTCCGGTTTGCAAAACGTCAATGTGCGTGGGTTCATCAGCGGAAAGAATCGTCCAAATTGCTGATTCTTCTGTGCTCAAATCCGCCGGAATTCGGTTAATTTCACCTTTCTTGGATGCAGTTTCGGCAGTTTCCGGCGGCAATAAATTTGCGGCGATTTCTTTCGGCAGCTCGCTGGCAATGTCCTGCCACGTTTGCACAAGCTTTGCGCCCGCCGATTTAATCAAATAATTCGTCCCAAAACTGTTGCGCGACGTAATGTTTCCCGGCACTGCAAAAACTTCGCGGTTTTGTTCCATCGCAAGACGCGCTGTGATGAGCGAACCGCTCCGCTCCGTTGCCTCAACGATGACAACTCCCAAACTCAAACCGGAAATCACCCGGTTGCGATAAGGAAAGTTTTCCGGCAGCGGCGGCGTTTCGAGCGGAAATTGCGAGCAGAGCGCGCCGCCCAATTCTAAAATTTGCTCGACCAGTTTTTTATGCTCTTTCGGATAAACTTCGCCGATTCCCGTTCCCAAAACGGCGATTGTTCGCCCGCCTGATTCGATTGCCGCGCGATGCGCCGCCGCGTCAATTCCGCGCGCCAGCCCGGAAACAATGCAAACTCCGCGACTCGCCAAATCGCGCGCCAGCATCTCCGCAGCGTTTTGCCCGTAAGTCGAAGCCCGCCGCGAGCCGACGAATCCGACGCACGGAGTTTCAAAACAATTCATCCAATCGCCCCGCACATACAAAACAATCGGCGGATCGGCGATTTCTCTCAAGAGAGACGGATAAACGCCATCATCCAAAACCAAAATATCGCCGCCGATTTCTCTGACTTTTTCAATTTCTTCGGAGGCTTTTTCGTGAAATTCCTTTTTAATAATGCTTTCGATTGTTTCAGGACGCAGCCGCAAACCTTCCAATTCAACTCGCCTCGCACTAAATACAGCCGAAGCCGAACCAAATCTCTCAAGCAGCTTTGTTGCCGCTCTCGGTCCGATTCCCGGCGTCATATTCAGTGCAATCCAATCGCGCATTAAACTTATTTTTGCCTTTTGCCTTTTTACTTTTGCCTTTGTTAATGGCGGAGGCGTGTGGGAATCGAACCCACCTAAGCCTGCTCTCACAGTCTCACGGACGGTTTTGAAGACCGCGCCCGACACCAGCCGAGATGCGCCTCCGTTGTTCGGCAAGAAATGAAACTACGCGCCTGACTCGAAATCTGTCAAGGGCAGTTTGAGGGTGGACTGACGGAATTCGAGTTAAATCAAGCGTGCAAACACGTTTTTTTATTATTGTTATTGATTTGAGAAAAGATGCGGAAACGTCATTTTAATTTGTTTGCCAAACGCCGCGTCTTTGCTTCGCGGCTTGACGCCTTGATAGGCGTATCTGACACCGGAAATCGGTAGAGAATCTTTCCCAACCCATTCAAGCTGGATTGTCCGGCGCGCAAAATCCGAACGATTATGCCCGGCAGCGTGTAGAGTTTTAGTATCAAAAAAGATGCCCGAACCGGCGGGACATCGCGCGACTACAATTTCTTCGAGCGGCAATTTATCGCGTTCGACATCGCGCCAAATTTGTTTGGCTGCCTCTTCGCCTGAAATCTTGTGGCTTCCGCGCACGAACTCGGTTCCGCCGTTTTCGCCCGACATATCATCGAGAGCTAAAATAACGGCTATCGTTTTTGCTTCGGTCAAATCTTCAAACGGTGTGTCGCGGTGAAAGCTGCCGTTGCTGATTCCGTTTCCGACGCGAGCCGCTTTCGGGCGCGAAACCATCATATTAAAGCTAAATTCAGAGCTTTCAAACAAAACTTCAAGCACATCCAATAATGGCTTATAGCAAATCAAATCGGCGAATTTCGTATGGAAAAGCGGCAAATCGTCAATCTGCCGAATGCTATCCCCGCAATCTTCCGGCGTCAGAATTCCTTCGTACCATTGCGGATTATTTCTGACGTGCTCGCGCTCAAAGAAAAGCTTTCCGGCTAGCTCGGCTTGAACGCCGACCGGATTAATCGTGATTTCTTCTAAACTCACCCGTAAAGCTTTGAGCGTCGCTGCATCCAAAACATCTCGAACAATAACAAAGCCGTTTTCTCGCAAATCGTTTTTCCAAACCTCAGGCTGGTAATTCATCTCAACTCCTTTCAAATTGTTTTTTGTTTAATCTGGATTTCCGTTAAGGGAATAATTTACTTTGGGTTCAGAATAAAACGAATTCCGCTCGATTAAAGTTTAAGGTATTTTCCGAATGAAGTTTGACGAAAGTTAATGCTCAAACTAACTTATTTCTTATCCCGTCGCGGAGTTTTATCTGATGCAACACGAACTCGTTCTTATTCTTGATTTTGGTTCTCAATATACGCAGCTCATCGCCCGTCGCGTGCGCGAGTTAGGCGTTTATTGCGAAATTGTGCCGTTTCATTATTCGCTTGAAAAAATTGTGGAAAGAAATCCGAAAGGCGTGATTCTTTCCGGCGGACCGAATTCGGTTTATGACTCGGACGCGCCGAGAGTTGCGGCTGATTTTTTCCGGCAAATCAAGCAGCCGATCTTGGGAATTTGTTACGGAATGCAGCTCGTCGCGCTCGAATTCGATGGAAACGTCGAGCCTTCTGCAAAACGCGAATACGGTGCAGCGCATTTGCAGGTTTTGGCTGACAAATCGGCAATCTTTCACGATTTGCCCCGCGAAATGGATGTTTGGATGAGTCACGGCGACCACGTTTTTGCCGCTCCGGCAGGTTTTGAAGTGACGGCGACGACCGGCGAATTGATTACGGCAATCGAATCTGACGAAAGGAAAATTTACGGTTTGCAGTTTCACCCGGAAGTCGCGCATACGCCGCTCGGCAAAGAAATTATCAAAAATTTTATATTTGAAATTTGCGATTGCAAAGGCGATTGGACTGCCGGAACATTTATCAAAGAGGAAATCGAGAAAATTCGCCGAACTGTCGGTGAAACCGATTCGGTCGTCTGCGGTTTGAGCGGCGGAGTTGATTCGACGGTTGCAGCAACGCTTGTACACGAGGCAATCGGCAACCGACAAACCTGCGTTTTCGTCAACAACGGCTTGCTGCGCGCCGATGAATTTGAAGAAACTCTTTTGCTTTACAAAGAAAAGCTGAATTTAAATGTTCGGGGCGTTGACGCTTCCG
The DNA here is from genome assembly GCA_036387315.1 of Pyrinomonadaceae bacterium. Classification (GTDB taxonomy): domain Bacteria; phylum Acidobacteriota; class Blastocatellia; order Pyrinomonadales; family Pyrinomonadaceae; genus JALZCH01. Next base: position 2,079 of record DASVTY010000041.1, on the reverse strand, counting down.
CCGAATTTTATACGGTTTTGCAAGGCGTTGCCGACCCCGAACAAAAGCGCAAAAACATCGGGCGAACGTTCGTCGAAGTTTTCGACCGTGAAGCTCATCAAATCGGCAATGTTCGCTGGCTGGTGCAAGGAACTCTTTATCCCGATGTGATCGAATCCGTCAGTCTGCGCGGCGCATCCGTCACAATCAAAACTCATCACAACGTCGGCGGTTTGCCCGAAAAAATGAATTTGAAATTGATTGAGCCGCTGCGCGAATTATTCAAAGACGAAGTGCGCCTGATCGGCAAAGATTTGGGCGTGCCGCAGGAAATTTTAGAGCGTCATCCGTTTCCCGGTCCCGGTTTAGCGGTCAGAATCTTGGGCGAAATCACGCCGGAAAAAGTTCAGCTTCTGCAATCCGCCGACCGAATTTTCCAGCAGGAATTAAAGTTTTCCGGTCTTTACAACGAAACGTGGCAAGCGTTTTCGGTTTTGCTGCCGGTAGAAACCGTCGGCGTGATGGGCGATTTCCGCACTTACGAACGAACGCTTGCGCTTCGCGCCGTAACCTCAACCGATGGAATGACGGCAGATTGGGCGCGTCTGCCGCACGATTTTTTGGCGAGAGTTTCCGCACGGATTACGTCGGAAGTGCGCGGAATTAACCGCGTCGTTTATGATATTTCATCGAAACCGCCCGCAACAATTGAATGGGAGTAAAACACGATGGGAACTTTTACGATACGCTGCAAAATTGAGAACGTCATAAAACGCGAAAAATCAGCCGTTGTGCCGAAAATGCTCGTTGATACCGGCAGCGAATACACTTGGGTTTCGGCTAAAACGTTGGAAGAGCTAGACATTGAACGCGAGAAAAAAGACTTGCAGTTTAAAATGGCGAACGGGCAAATTATTACGCGCAGCGTTGGCTTTGCGATTATTCGTTACGATAAATATTTCACGGTTGATGAAGTCGTATTTGCCGAAAAAGGCGATTTGCTTCTGCTCGGCGCGCGCACGCTCGAAGGCTTGAATCTGACGGTCAATTCACAACAGAAAAAGCTGGTAGCGGCGGGTCCGCTTCTCGCCGCGTAAATTTATCATTTATTGCGTCGCTGCCATAAACTATTTTGCGGTATGCGGCGATCACTTGCATCTGCCCCTGTTTTGAGGCATTATTAAAACCGTACATTCTTTCTCTCTTTTATCAACGGTTGTTCGCTCCCTTTCAGTGTTTTGTGGAAGCGTTTGGATAGTTCGAGAGTGAGGCAGGTTTAAATTTGTAAGAAGCAGCTCGGTCTTTGCGAGCATTCAAACGTTGAAGTTCTTCGTTGCCAACCGTTACATTGAAGCACGCTTACATCGTTAGAAACACTTCTGTTGACGCTCCAGAAAATCAGGAGAGAGGAAATTATTAATGTCCACAAAACTTTACGTCGGAAATCTTTCGTTCAAAACTACGGGCGATGATTTACAAGAACTTTTTTCACAAGCCGGAACTGTTGAATCGGCGCAAGTCGTGACTGACCGCGATTCAGGTTTTTCACGCGGCTTCGGATTCGTCGAAATGTCTTCCGACGAAGAAGCTCAGGCTGCAATCAGCCAATTTAACGGCACTGAAATTGACGGTCGCGCTCTGAACGTCAACGAAGCTCGTCCGCGCGATGATCGCGGCGGTGGCGGCGGTGGCGGTGGTCGCGGCGGCAATCGCGGCGGTGGCGGATTTGGCGGCGGCGGTGGCGGCGGTCGTGGTGGAAACCGTGGTGGCGGCGGCGGCGGAGGTCGCGGCGGCTATGGCGGCGGCGGTGGCGGCGGTTCGCGCTGGTAAAATTCAAACATTTAACTGTTAATAACCAAAGCGGCTTTGGCGGTATGATTTGCCGGAGCCGCTTCTTTATTCCAAAAAACAGCATTCTCGCTCGGCGTTTAAAACGCGGGCGAAACAACGATAAGAAAGTCAAATTATGGAAAAAGCAACATATACAATCGGACAATTAGTCAGCAAACAGTGTTTGAATTGCAATGAAGAACAAAGCCATATGGTTGCGTCTTTAACTAAAAAAGGTCAGATTTCAAAAGTAGTTTGTTCGGTTTGCGC
>DASVTY010000040.1:0-19001 GCA_036387315.1 Pyrinomonadaceae bacterium | reverse complement strand
GTGTTGACGTAGCCCTCTTTAATCTGATCGCGGCTTATCACCGGCATCCACAGACGTTCCCCAAGTTTCCCGGCAAGAGTAGTTTTTCCCGCTCCCGCCCTGCCTGTAATGATGATGCACTTTGGTTTTCTGTTCATGTTTCCGGGCTTCCCGTGAGCAAATTCCTTTTAAAGCTGCGCGATACGTTAAAAGCAATCCGCAATGCTAAAGCGACGTATCGCTCGCCGTCGTTTAGGGTGAGCGATACGCAAGCGAAGGTTGCGCGCACCCGGAGTCAAGTATTGCAATACGGAACGGGACATTTTAAATTTTCCGATTGAGTTTTACTCTTTCGGCATACGGTTGATGATTTCCATTGTCCGCACGCTGACGGTGCAGACTCGTTTGAGCAAATCTATGACCTGCTCTTTGTAATCTTCAAACTTGTAGGTATTAAAACGCTCGGCAATGGTTGCGTCCTGCGGTTTCTTTTCTTTGTACTGGTCTAAAATCCATTCGAGAGCCGAGCGGTTTCCCAATTTATATTCCCACGCGGAATGAGGAACGCCCGTTAATTGGGTTTTCGTATCAATTTCGATAACGCCGTTTGTTTTGTCGGCTTTTAACTTTGTTCTGGGTTTAACGGTAAAGACTTCGGCGACGGTTTCAACAATCTCCTCGAATAAACTTTCGGTTTTGGCTTTTTTCTTCGGCGAAGCATCCGTTTCGATACGTCCGAGCAAAAACGGCTCAACCCTTTCGTAGTTGATATGCAAATCCATCAACTCTTTGCCCCAATCGCGCCATTGGAAAAAATCGTCGTAAAACGGCAGGCGCGGAAACTCGCGTTTGAGATTCTGCTCGTATTTTTTGCGGTAAACGGGCGAATGAAGCACGGCGTAGGTGTAATAAAAAATATCTTCTTTTGTGATTTTATCGCCGTTTGATTCTTTGTAATGAGTTTGAAATTGATTCAACGCCCAATCGGTGATGTTTTCATGTTTTTGATTTTCGGAATCAAAATAATAAAGCGGAAGTGTTTGAGTTTTTTCAAGACAGTCTAAACAAAGAATTTGGTTCGATGAAAGCGTTTGAAAGTTTTTGTTTGAACCGACTCCAGAAATAGCAATGTATTTGTTTTCTTGATTATTTCTAAATAAATCCCGCCATAAATAAGTCATTCCGTTAAAATTTCTATCAAAATACAGAAATTCAGAATCGTAAGGTCTATATAAGGATTTTTGGATTTGTTCTTCTGAAAATTCTTTTTGAATATCTCTTTCACGGTATGAATCCAATTCTCTATCCCATTTAATTGTCATTTTATCGGCGAAATATTCATCTTTTCGTGTTGCCTCATAAACCTCAACGAAATAACGCATCTTTTCTTTAACAGAATCTTTTGAAAAATCATAAACCCATTCGTCACGTTGCGTTGCAATTCCGCGCGAGAAAAGTTTAAAAACAGCTTCTTCCGATTTGCCCGCTTTTACATCTTTATCAATCAACGGCAATAAACTATCCCAATCGTTGTCGGTTTGTTTAATCCAATTGTGTTTTTTGTCGGGTTCAATGCGGTCGAATTTAATTTGTGAAATATGATTATCGCGCAGATAGTCTTTTTTCTCCTGCGATTTAACGTAATCTCCGATTTCATTGTAAAAGACCTTAAATCCTGTCTGCTTTTCGTTTTTGATGAAGAAATAAACTGCGACACCAACACGAATTTGGTCGTTAAATACGTTTCCCGCTTCCTGTCTGCGCCTTTCGCTGCTGGTTCTCGCGTTACCTTTTAAGTTGATTATCCACGCCTCATTAAATTCCTTGCCGACAATCTTGCGAAAACCGTCGAAAGATTGCGAATCAATGAAAGAACTATTCGACACAAACGCGATAATTCCGTTATTGCGCTCTAAACGGTCAGTTGCCCAACGGAAAAAACGCACGAACATATCGTAAATTACAATCTGATTCTGCGCTGTCCCTTCCTTGATATATGTCTTGGCGATTCTATCGTCAATATATGTGTAAGGACGATTAGCGTTTTGATAATTGTAATTCGGCTGTTTTGCGTTATACGGCGGATTGCCGATGATAACGCTGATTTTTTTGGCGTTCTGGTCTTTAATACGTTTGGCGTTCTCGGAACTGATGCCGAATAACATATCCTGCTTGCCCGAATAATCGAGCGCGCTCGTATTGTCGAGCGTGTCAACGAAACAAATGTTGCGGAATTCTTTGTAAGAGCCTTTGCGCTGCTGATAGGTGTATTCGATGTTGAGATTGGCGATGTAATACGGCAGTATGGCGACTTCGTTGGCGTGCAGCTCGTGTTCGTATTTGTATTCGAGGTCGTGAATGTTGATGCGGTCAATCAGTTCCGCGATAAATGTTCCCGTGCCGGTCGCCGGATCGAGAATGTCCACGCCTTTGTCCGACAGGGTTTTGTTGAAATGTTTATCAAGCAGCCAGTCGGTCGAGTCAATCATAAACCTGACGATTTCGTTCGGCGTGTAAACGACTCCGAGCTTGTCCGCGCCTTTCGGGTTATAAACTTTGTAGAAATTTTCATAGACGGTCTTGAGGAATTTCTGCTTTTCGTGGTTATCCGTAATGCCCGAAGCCGCGTCGCGGATGGTTTTGTAAAAGTTTTCAATCTGCCTGAGATAATTGCGGCGGACTTCGCGCGTCATAAACGTATGAATCACGTCTTCCAATTCGCGCGCTATGTTGTTTGAGCGGTGAAACTCGGCATCGCCGAAAACATTGGTGAAAATGTCTTCGGTCAAAATGTGCTGGATTATCATTTCCCGTATATCTTCCGGCGTGATTTCGGGATTAATCTCGTTTCTGGCGATTTCCAGAAACAAATCGCGCATCTCGCGGAAAGTTTTGTTGGTTTCCGCCGCCGTTTCCATCAGCCCGCGCAGACCTTCGACAATCGTCGGGACGTTTTCTTTGAATTGTTCGAGAGCTTTGTTGAATTCCTTTATCTCGGCAGGCTCGTAATTGATAAAACGTTCGAGCAAATCATCCAGCAGATTCCATTCGCGCATCGAAACGCGCATCACTTCCGCGTTTTCCTGAAACAAAACCGCCGTTTGCGTGTCTTCAAAAATGATGTTCTTTGACGGGTAGCCGGATTCGTTGAGCTTTTTATGAATCTCGTCGTCGAGCCGGTCTTTCGTGTCCTTCGCTTCCCAATAGCCGACATCAATCCCGCCGAAATATTTCAAAGTGCCGTCGGGAATCACTCTTTTGCCCGCGCGCCCGACCACATCTTTTTGTTCGACCAGCAGCAAGCCTTTCTTTTCGGCGTAAGCGCGCAAAAGATTGGCAAAGGCAAACGTGATAGATGTTTCATTGCGAGTTCCGCCCGCGTTTAAAATTTCGTGAAGTTGATTGTGATATTTGGTGATAAGCAGTTTGGACATAAACTTTGAATGAGAAATGATGCGCTTTGAAAATAAAAGAAAAAGCCGAATGTGGCAAATCGTTTGGCTTTTGCTTTCATTTCAATTCTAATTTATCAAAAAAACAAATCTAAAGTTTGATTCTGTGCGACAAAGCGAAGCCGGAAAATTCATTAAGTCAATTCCCGCATTTATAAACCTGTTGACAAGAAAAAACGATTATGCGATTGTTTTGTCTGGCATCCGTTAAAAGATGCCGGTGTTCACCTCAGAATACAATCCCCATTATTCCCTCATAAAAGCTTTAGCATTTTAAACAGCTTTGACGACTGCAAAGTTTTAATTGCAGTAAATTGAGATTTTGCCGATAAGCTGAAATTTTTTATCCGGCTGTATCCGTAGTTTTTACCGATACACTGGTTCTTTCCGTTCGACCTATCCCTGATTTCCCATTGGAGACGAAATAAATGAAAAAAAAGCCCCTAAATTCACAGCCTATAGCTGTATTTTCTAACAGATTGAAACAAACTGCGAGTATATTTGTCATAATCTTTCTCGTAATTTTCAGTCTCGATTTCTCAACTTCTTTCGTGACGAATAAAAATATTTCCGAAAGTCTTTCAATTGCCACGACTGCAAAAGCAACTCACAATTACTACAATTTTAGCGGTGGCAGCTTAACGTTAACGGTAACCCGCAACGACTCACGCATTACCACAAATAATGATTGGAGCGCTATTCCTTCGGTGGAAGGCTTTTGCGGAAGCGGTTTGACGAACGGCACGGCGGGAATTGACCCGCGTACGATCAAAGGCACGGAATACCCGAACAACGCTTTGCCTCAGCCTTCCGGTTCGCGCATTGATCCTTGTGTTAATGCCGACAAAGGAAATCCGAGCGCCTTTAACGGCAGCGGAATTACCGAATTTGACCGTCCGAGAAGTGACTCACATTTGGGGATCGGTTTTCAGGGAAACGTGCAAAACAATCCGTATCTGGTTTTTTATTTAAATACAACCGGACAAAACTATGTGCGGATGAGTTATGACATCATTGATATTGACGAGGGAAACAATAGCTCGTATTCCCAAATGGCGTTGCAGTATCGCGTCGGTGAAACCGGAGATTTTATTAATTTGCCCGACGGATACGCAGCAGATCCGACGGATGGTCCCAATCTTGAAGGTCGTGTAACCAAAATCTCAGCTATGCTTCCGCCCGATGCTCTGAATCAGCCGAAAGTTCAGGTTCGCATTCTCCACACATTCGCTTCATCAGCTCCGGGCAGCAATACACAGACTCCGAACGAATGGGTGGGTGTAAATAATATTATAATTACCAACAACGCCCCGACAGCAGCCAGCGTTTCTGTTGCGGGACGCGCAATGACAGCTTATAGAAGACCTGTTACAAAAGCTTTGGTAACAATGACCGATTCAATGGGCAACACACGCTCTACTGTTACGAATCCTTTCGGCTATTATCGTTTCGATGATGTACAGGTTGGAGAAGGATACATTTTCACGATTTACAGCAAGCGGTATATCTTCACGGAACCGACGCAATTCCGGTTAATCAATGGCGAAGTGGACTCGCTAAATTTCCTAACCGACTATTAATTGAAGAGTAAAGTAGATAAAAAGAGCGGGCGAAATTGATTCGCCCGCTCTTTTATTTATTGATGGAAATATTTTTCCCGGCTCATTAAGCCGTTGCCGGCGAATCGGTTGAAAAACTCACCAATTGTCGCAAAACGTAAGGGAGAATGCCGCCGTGCTGGTAGTATTCGACTTCAATCGGGGTGTCGATCCGCAAAATCAACGGCACCTCTTCGGTTGTTTCGTCGGCGCGGGTGATTTTCATCTTCACGCGCTGGCGCGGCGCAATATCGCGGTCGAGTCCGACGATGGAAAACGTTTCGTCTCCGATCAGACGGAGAGTATGTGCGTTGATGCCTTCGTCAAACTGCATCGGCAGCACGCCCATTCCGACGAGATTCGAACGGTGAATGCGCTCGAACGATTGCGCGACGACGGCGCGGACGCCCAACAGCTTTGTGCCTTTCGCCGCCCAATCGCGCGACGAGCCTGTGCCGTATTCGTGTCCGGCGATGATAATGAGCGGCACGTTTTCCTTTTGATAGCGCATCGCGGCGTCGTAAATTGCCATTTGTTCGCCGTCCGGTTCATAGCGCGTGATGCCGCCTTCGATGGGCGCGACCATCCAGTTTTTAATCCGCACGTTGGCAAACGTTCCGCGCACCATTACTTCGTGGTTTCCGCGCCGCGAGCCGTAGGAATTGAAGTTAATCGGTGGGACGCCTTTGACCTGCAAATAAAGTCCGGCGGGCGACGAAGGCTTGATCGCTCCGGCGGGCGAAATATGGTCGGTCGTCACCGAATCGCCGAAAATGGCGAGCGGTCGAGCGCCGATGATGTTTGAAAAGCGGCGTTTTTCGTTCGAGAATTTTTCGAAATACGGCGGCTCCTGGATGTAAGTTGATTCTCTGTCCCATTCATAGACTTTGCCGGCGCTCGACGGAATCTCGTTCCACATCGGGTTTTGATCGGCGAATGAGCCGTAAAGACGACGATACGTTTCCGGGTCGAAGGCTTGTTTCAACAATTCTTCGACCTCTTCGGTCGTCGCCCAGATGTCTTTGAGATAAACATCGTTGCCATCGCGGTCTTTGCCGAGCGCGTCTTTCGACAAATCAATATTAACCGTCCCGGCTAGCGCAAAAGCGACGACGAGCGGCGGCGACATCAGAAAATTAGCCTTGATGTTTTGATGAACGCGAGCTTCGAAATTGCGGTTGCCCGACAAAACCGATGCCGCTACGATGTCGTGTTCCGCAATCTGGTCTTCCAAACCGAAATCGAGCGGACCGGAATTTCCGATGCAGGTCATACAGCCGTAGCCCGTGAGATTAAAACCGATTTTGTCGAGATACGGCTGCAAATTTGTTTTATTGAGATATTCGGTCACAACGCGCGAGCCGGGCGAAAGAGAAGTTTTGACTTGCGGCAAAATTTTCATACCTTTTTCCACAGCCTTTTTCGCCACGATTCCGGCTGCAAGCATCACGCCCGGATTTGAAGTGTTGGTGCAGCTCGTGATGGCGGCAATCAAAACATCGCCGTGACCGAGCGAAACGTGCGTCGGCGTGTCTATTCGCTGTGTTGCGCCTTCGACTCTGTCTGGCGTCGGACGATTGTTCATCATCTCGATTTCGGTCAAAGGATTTGTATTGGCTTCGCTCGTCATGAGCATAACCTCATGCGGAATCGAGATTTGCGAGCCGCCGCCGGTGGTCTGGTGAAGACCTTCTTCGGTAACGTGAATGCCGCTGCCCGCGCCGATTGTCGCGGTCACGCGGCGGTCAAGCTCTTTTTTGTCTTTTTCATAACCGCCCTCGGCGGCTGGTGTGGTCAGCAGCTCGCAAAACTTGTCTTTTAAGCTCGACAATTCGATGCGGTCTTGCGGTCGTCGCGGTCCGGCGACCGAAGGCTCGACCGTAGATAAATCCAAATCGAGAACTGCCGTATAATCAACTTCGCCCGCGCGCGGAATTCCGAACATTCCCTGCGCGGTAAAATAATTGCGAATCGTTTCGATGTGTTCTTCTTGTCTGCCGGTCGCGGCGTAATATTCGAGCGTCCGCTCGTCAACCGGAAAATAGCCCATCGTCGCGCCGTATTCGGGCGACATATTGCTGATTGTCGCGCGGTCTGTGACCGCAAGCGAAGCCGCGCCGTCGCCGTGAAACTCGACAAATTTGCCGACGACTTTGTATTTGCGGAGCATTTCCGTTATCCGCAAAACGAGATCGGTCGCCGTCACACCTTCATTGAGTCTGCCGGTCAGATTAACTCCGATTACATCGGGCGTTAAGAAATAAACCGGCTGACCGAGCATTCCGGCTTCGGCTTCGATTCCGCCGACGCCCCATCCGACTACGCCCAAACCATTGACCATCGTCGTATGCGAATCTGTTCCGACAAGGCTGTCGGGGAAATAAACTCCTTCGCGCTCGAAAACGCCTTTGGCGAGAAATTCGAGATTGACCTGATGACAAATGCCTATTCCCGGCGGAACGACCGTAAAGCCGTTAAATGCCTGCGTTCCCCATTTCAAAAAGGTATAACGCTGCGCGTTGCGCTCAAATTCTATTTCCATATTGCGCCGGAATGCGTCCGGGGTTTCGGCGTAATCAACCTGAACCGAGTGGTCAATCACCAGATCAACCGGAACGAGCGGTTCGATCACGTCCGCATTTTTGCCCATCCGCGCTACCGCCGAGCGCATTGCAGCCAAATCAACCAGCAACGGAACGCCCGTAAAATCCTGTAAAAGCACGCGCGCGACGACAAAAGGCACTTCTTTCGTGCGTTCTTCGTTTGCAGTCCAAGCCGCGATGTTGCGAACGTCCTGTTCCTGGATTTTCTTGCCGTCAAAATTGCGTAAAACCGATTCGAGAACAATCCGAACTGAAATCGGAAGACGCGAAACATTGGAAATGCCTTCCGTTTCCAATTGCGGCAGCGAATAAAATTGCCCCTCGCCGCCCGTTCCCGTTTGGAACGTTTTCAGGGTGTTAAAAAGATTATGTGACATAACGTTTGTCCTAATAATTAAAATTTCTGCTTAAATCTCGATATTTTCAGTGTAGAATTGCGTTACTTGCCAGTCAAGCAAGTTGTTTTTTTACTTTCTTTGCCCAACTCCGCGCCGAATGAAAATCTGGCACAAAATTTTAGAAATCGCCCTTCACGCTCCTTCGCCGCACAACGTACAGCCGTGGCGCGTTAAAATTCTCGATGATTACCGCGCAGAGCTTTATATTGATTCGACGCGGACGCTGCCGAAAGAAGACACGACGGGAAGTTTTATCGTTTTGACGATGGGAATGTTCCTCGAAGCGATTGACATTCTGGCGCGCCGCGAGCGTTTGAAAATCGAATACGAATTCGTTCATCCGCCCGATTGGTACGCGCCCGCGATTCTCGAAACGCGCGAGCCGACTTTGCTTCCGTTCGCACGAATGCGTTTAATCGAAACCGAAAAAGCGGAAAATATTTACGAAGAAAATCTGTTTTTTCGTCGTCGCACGTCGCGTCTTTCGCTCTCGTCCGATAAAGTCCCGGCGGATGTGACCGAAATTTTAAAAAATCTCGCCGCCGATTTCGGACACCAATATTTTGAAATCGCCGACGCCGAAACGATTGAACGAATTCTCAATCGCAACATCGAAGCGGTTTTTGCCGATTTAAACAGCGCGCATTATCAGGAAGAGCTGGTTTCGTGGTTTCGATTTTCCGACCGCGAATCGAAAGCGAAATTGGACGGTTTGGATTATCGCTGTATGAACGTCTCGCGTTTTAATTTTCGATTGTCTGCAATCGCGCCCGGACTTTTAAAATTGCCGATCTTTCGGCAAATATTGCGGCGGGAATACAGGCGACAGCTCGGCACGGTTCCGACGGTCGGCGCGCTCGCGGGCGGTTTTTGGAATCCGGCGGAAGCATTTCAAGCCGGGCGCTGTTTGATGCGTTTCTGGCTCGAAACCGCGAAACACAATCTCTACATTCACCCTTACGGAAATCTGGTGACAAACCCGGAAGCCGCTCGCTGGTGGAATGAAAACGTCAGGATTCCGGAAACGTGGCTGATATTTAAAATCGGTTATTCGGAAGAACCGCCGAAAAGCTATCGCTTACCTTTAGAGAGAATTTTGATCGAGGGAAATTAAACCGCCGAGACGCGGAGACGCAGAGGCTAAAAAACGTTAAAAAACTTTTCTTGATTTTCTCGGCGTCTCCGCGTCTCGGCGGTGAAAATTATGTATAAATACGCGCTCGCACGCATTTTTATTCGCTTTTTATGGCTCATTCGCTGGGCGCTCGGTGCCGACGGCAGAACTTATCTGGTTTTATTTGCGCCGCGCTTGCAGCCGTTTTTGGCTTTTGTCGGGCGCGTTCGCGCTTTTGCGGTTTTTGAACGGGCGCGCCGCGAGTGTCCGGCTTATCGAGAGTTTTTGAAAGCCGAAAATTACCAATCGGAAAACGGCTGGCGGTTGGAAAACGTGCCCGTGATGACGAAAGAGAATTACGTTAAAAAATACACGCTCGAAGAACGCTGCTACGGCGGAATGATTCCGGCACCCGGCAGCGTGATTGACGAATCGAGCGGCTCATCCGGTGTGCCGAACAACTGGGTGCGGAGCGCGTCAGAAAGAAAAGACGTAAAGCGCGTTCTGCAATTGAATTACGAAATAATTTACAACGATAAAAGCTGCATTTTGCTCAACTGTTTCGCGCTCGGACCGTGGGCGACCGGAATGAACGTTTCGATGTCGCTGGCGGATGTCGGTATTTTAAAATCAATCGGACCCGAAGCCAAAAAACTCGAAAACACTTTGCGGCTTTTCGGGGCGAAATATCGTTATTTGATTTTCGGTTACCCGCCGTTTCTAAAAGCGTGGCTCGATGAAACCGAGCTTGATTTGTCGCTTTACCGGATTGACGCGGTGGTCGGCGGCGAAGGAATGAGCGAAGGTTTGCGCTCACACTTTTTGAAATTTTTTAACAGCGTGGTTTCAAGCTACGGCGCGTCGGATTTGGAAATCAACATCGGAGTCGAGACGGAATTGACGATTGCGCTGCGCCGACTCTGTTTTCAAAATCGGAGCTTGAGCGAAAAACTTTTCGGGCGCGAAACGCCGCCGATGATTTTTCAATACAACGCCGCCGATTACATCATTGAAACCAACGCCGAAGGAGAATTGATATTTACCATCACCCGATTTGAAGGAGCCGCGCCGAAGATTCGTTATAATCTGCGCGATTCGGGCGGCTGCTATGTTTACGAGGATTTGTCGGCGCTTTTAAAATCGGAAGGATTTGAAATTGCCGAGCTTGCCCAAAGGCAGAGCGCATTTCCGGTTTTGTATGTTCACGGGCGCAACGATTTGAGCGTGCCGTTTTACGGCGCGAAAATTTTTCCGCACGATTTGGAGGAAATTATCAACACCAATCCCGCACTCGTCGGGCGCATTAATTCTTTTCAAATCAAATCGGACGAAAGCCCCAATTTAAAACGCACCTTAAAAATTCATCTGGAAAAAGTGCGGCTGCCGAAGAACGATTTGCCCGTCGGCGAAGAATTACGCGAACTCATTTTTTCAGAATTGTGCCGCGTTAATCAGGATTTTCGCGAAGTCACGAAAATGTTTGACCGCAATCAGGTTGAAATTTATTTACACGACTTTGAAACCGATATGTTCGCCGGGCGCGACATCCGAATCAAAAACAAATACATCGGATAGCGCTGCGAATAAGTAAGGGATGAAAACGGATGTGATTATCATCGGCGGCGGCGCAGCCGGGTTGTTTTGCGCTGCGGAAGCCGGAAAACGCGGGCGCAGCGCGCTAGTTTTGGAACGCGCGGAAAAAGTCGGGAAAAAGATTTTGATTTCCGGCGGCGGGCGCTGCAATTTTACTAACCGCGAAGTTTCCGCCGCGAACTATGTCTCGAACAATCCGCATTTCGCCAAATCCGCGCTCGCCCGTTACACGCCGCAGGATTTTATAAAATTAGTCGAAAAACACGGCATCGAGTATTACGAAAAAAAGCTCGGACAGCTTTTCTGCCGCGACACTTCAAGGCGAATCATCGAAATGCTGCTCGGCGAATGCGCGGCTGGCGGCGCGCAAATCAAAACAAATTGCGAGATTAAAAGCGTCCGAAAAACGGATCAATCTTTTGTTGTAGAAACAAATCTCGGCAGCTTTGAATCGGAAAGTTTGGTTGTTGCCTGCGGCGGTTTGTCTTTTCCGAAAGTCGGCGCGACCGATTTAGGTTACAGAATCGCGCGGCAATTTGATTTAAAAATTGAAAAGACTCGTCCCGCGCTCGTGCCGCTCGTTTTCAACGACAACCGTTTGAAAGAATTCGGCAAGCTGGCGGGCGTTTCTTTAGAAACAACGGCGAGCTTTGGCGATGCGGCTTTTCGGGAAAACATTCTGTTCACGCATCGCGGATTGTCGGGACCGGCAATTTTGCAGATTTCAAATTATTGGCAACCGAAAGAGCAGATTTCTTTTGATTTGCTCGCGGGCAAAAATGCGTTTGAGTTATTGGGCGAATCGAGAAACAGCCGACAGGAGTTGGTTAATTTTCTGAGCCAGCATCTTCCCGCGCGTTTTGCCGAAAAGTTTTGCGCCGAATTCGCGCCTTCAAAACCTCTGAACCAGTTTTCCCCTAAAGAAATCGAACGACTCGCCGGGGTTTTGCACGATTGGAGGCTTCGTTTCGATGAAACGGAAGGTTATCACAAAGCCGAAGTCACACTCGGCGGCGTTTCGACCGATGAATTGTCTTCAAAAACGATGGAAGCGAAGCGAGTTGGAAATTTGTATTTTATCGGCGAAGTCGTGGACGTGACTGGCTGGCTCGGCGGCTATAATTTTCAATGGGCTTGGGCTTCCGCGTTCGCCGCCGGGCAATATGTCTAAAACGTTTTGAGCAAAAGTTTTTGTCAGGAAATTATCTCAAAATAGCAGCGTCCTAATCTTTTGGCGCTGTAAATTTATAATTCTCGAAAACGTTTGTTTATTTTACTTTGAATGCTTAAAAACTTCTTTTTTAGGCTGTACAGGATATACCGACTGTTACGCTCTAATCATAAATATAAACACTCCTATGCATTTTTGTTAAAGTAATTTTGAAAGGAATGTTTTTTTTAGTTTTGTCAACGAAATCAAAGAACTATGGCTGACAACTTTAATCGAACCGGGAACGCGGGTAAAAAAAGCGGAGTAAAACGATTTCACAATTTACCATTTGATGAAACCGCAGCCAGCTGGCTGACAGCCATTATCGAATCTGCGGAAGATGCGATCATCAGTAAAACGCTCGAAGGCATAATTACCAGTTGGAACAAAAGCGCCCAGCGAATTTTCGGTTACACAGCGGAGGAAATTGTCGGAAAATCAGTTTTAACTTTGATTCCGCCCGATATGCAGCACGAAGAGAAGTTGATTATCGGAAAAATCAAAGCCGGTGACCGCATTGAACATTACGAGACGATTCGCGTTGCTAAAGACGGTCGTTTGATTAACATCTCCCTGACTGTTTCACCGATAAAAGCGCCCGACGGAACAATAATCGGTGCTTCAAAAATCGTTCGCGACATCAGCGCCCGGAAACAAGCCGAAGCAAAACTAAAAGAGCAATCTGAAATACTTGAAACTATCAACCGCATCGGGCAATTGCTCTCGGCGGAACTCGATCAGGAAAAATTGGTGCAAGCGTTTACCGATGCCGGGACGGAAATAACGGGAGCCGAGTTCGGAGCGTTTTTCTATAACGTTTATCGCCCGGATGGAGGCTCTTACATGCTTTATTCGCTTTCGGGAGTTCCGCGCGAGCATTTTGAGAATTTTCCGATGCCGCGCGCGACGGACATTTTCGGTCCGACTTTCCGCGGAGAGGGCACAATCCGTCTTGACGACGTTCATCAGGATTCCCGCTACGGGAAAAACGCTCCCTATTTCGGGATGCCCGAAGGTCATCTGCCGGTTTCAAGTTATCTGGCAGTTCCCGTCATTTCACGCTCGAATGAAGTAATCGGCGGACTTTTCTTCGGTCATTCGAGCGCCGGTTTCTTCACCGAAGCGCACGAACAGATAATTGAAGGTCTCGCCGCACAGACAGCCATCGCGATGGACAATGCCAGGCTTTACGATCAGGCGCAAAAAGCGATCAAAGAGCGGGAAGAAGCTTTAATTCGCGAACAGGAAGTGCGCAAACAAGCCGAAATTGCCAGCCAATCAAAAGATGAGTTTTTGGGACTTCTCTCGCACGAGCTGCGTACGCCCTTGAATGCGATCTTAGGATGGACGCGAATGTTGACATCCTCACAGATGGATGAAGCTACCGTTACCAGCGCAATACAAACGATTGATCGAAACGCCCGGCTTCAAGCCAGACTGATTGAAGACATGCTCGATGTTTCACGAATTATGTCGGGGAAGCTTCGCCTGGATACTCAGCCGGTGGATTTGACGAGCGTTATTCACGCCGCAGTGGACACATTGCGCCCGGCGGCAGAGGCAAAGGAGATTCGCGTTTATGTCGTTCTCGATTATGGTGTCGGACAGGTTTTAGGAGATTCGGTGCGTTTGCAGCAAATCACTTGGAATCTGCTTTCAAACGCCATCAAATTTACTCCCAAACAGGGCAGCGTCAAAGTGTTTCTTGAACGCGTCAATTCTCACCTTGAATTAACCGTCAGCGATACCGGCAGCGGAATTGAGGAGGAATTTTTACCTTATGTGTTTGACAGGTTTCGCCAGGCAGACAGTTCAACTACAAAAAAATACGGCGGGTTAGGTCTCGGATTGGCAATCGTTAAACAACTCGTCGAGCTTCATGGCGGCACGGTCGAAGCCGCTAATCGAAAAGACGAGAGCGGAGCAATCTTTACAGTCAAGCTTCCTCTGATGGTTGTTCGCCAGGGCGCGCAACAAAGAGGTCGTGATTTGAGTAGGGTTCATCCTGTTGCAGGAGGAGGAGAAATCGCTTTCGATTGCCCTCCTGAGCTTACCGGAATCAAAATCCTGGCAGTTGATGATGAGCCTGATGCGCGTTTTTTGCTAACAGCGATTCTGGAAAAATGCGGGGCTGAGATTAAAACCTGCGAGTCTGCTACTCAAGCTATAGATTTACTTGAAGAGTTTCAGCCCGATATTTTAATTTCGGACATTGGAATGCCCGAAGAAGACGGGTATGCTCTGATTAAAAGGGTAAGAGATGCCGAACGAGGTACGCCCAAACGAATCCCGGCTGTCGCGCTAACTGCATTTGCCAGAGTCGAAGATCGCTTGAAAGCTCTATCAGCAGGATTTAACATGCACGTTCCGAAGCCGGTCGAACCGGCAGAATTGGCAATGGTGATAGCAAGCTTGGTCGGTCACGTTGATTTTAATTAGTAGCAGTCGTAATGAAGCGGCATTAATTATTTCTTAGAATGATTTTTGAACACTGAGACTTGAGAAGGTGAGAATGTAAAGAGAATCTACATTCTCACCTTTGACCCGCCCGCGTTGAAATCTTTCACTTAAAAGTCTTTTAAACTAATAATTTTATTGACTTTTTGAAATCAACGAGAGTATAAAGATTTTGCTGCACGTAAGTTTTAACTCAGTAAAATTCAAAGTTTGACAGCGACCACAAAACAGCCTTTGTTGCCGTCTTGTCAGCGTATGAATCTTAAAGCTGCTCCGAGGCTGAAAAGGGAGGTTTGAAGATAAAATGAGAAAAAATTGGAAAGCATTTGCATTGATGATGTTTTTGATGTTCGCGGCATTAATTAATTCAAATTCGGCTCAATCAAGAAACCCTGATAATCCGACTCCGCTTTCAAGCGCTGAGTTGAAAGGGAGCCTGGGCGGCGCGGACAAAGAATTTTATTATTCTTTCGTTGCCGGTCCCGGCAAAGTTTCGGTCACGGTTGATATTAAAGGCACCGAAGGCGTGGCGAGTATGACGCTAAATTTTTTAGGCGCAAAATCCGTAGATTTATTAGTTATGCCGCTGGCGACGCATCGCGGCAACACGCGCGAAGTCGAGTCGTTTAATTTGGACAAACGGCAAACGGTGGTGATGAAGCTCGCTTCGACCGGAAGCTATAACGGAAGCTATCTGATCCGGCTCGAAGGCGCTGTTGATTTTGAACAGGATGATGCGCCCGCGCGCAAAAAACCGGCGGGCGGTTTTTCAGAAGATTGCTTGCCCGAAAGCGGAACTTTGCGTTTTGTAATGCGCGACGGCACGGTGCAGGAAATCAATCTCAATCGCGTTCAGAGAGTTTCCCATAAACCGTAAAACAACCGTCGTCTTTCGGTCTGGATTTAGGACGCTGCCGTTCTTTGCGGTTTCATTTTGAGCATTGAAAATTAACTGCAAAGAGCGCAAAGGATTTTGAAGACGGCTTTTAAAAATTATGCTCAGTGCGATTAATGCACAGGCTTGTCGCCGTCACGTTCGGTAGATTTCCGTTTGCTTATTTTCGGTAAATTTTCAGACGCTTCCGATTCGGCGTTTTGGTTTGAATCTTTCCCCTCGGAATCTTTTCCCATCATTTCGGCTTTGGTTTTCGTGCCGCGTTGTTTTGTATTTTTGCTTCCTTTAACCGCCATTGTTGCCTCCGTTGTTTTCGTTTGTAGAATGCTCAAAACGAAAACTAGTTGCCAAATCAATTTGTTTTTAGCGAAACATCGAAACGTTTAAACCAAAACGCTCGTTCGCTTCGATTTCGGTGACTTGCCGCAAATGGTTGAGCTTTCGCTCGGCGCGTTTGATTTGAGTTTTCGTTCGTTCAGCCATTTGCGACAAAAGATTTCTGCCCGCTTGCATTTCGGCTTCCACTTTTAAGCGAAGCTGATTGTTTTCAGATTCTTCGAGTTCGATGCTTTCGGTTCTTAATGCCTGCAAGCGGCGTTTGACTTGATAAATCTGGCGAATTGCGCGAATCAATTGATCGCCGATTGAATCGCCTTTGATTAATTGCGGGCTGTCGCGATGTTCTTCGACGAGCGCGTCCATTAATTTCGCATCGCCCGCCGCGTAAGCGTCGTTGAGTTTTGCCATCAATTGATGCCGCCGCTCCTGTTCTTCGCGTTCAACTGCTAAATCCGGGTGAATCAATTTGGCGAGCTTGTAATAAGCGCGTTTCATTTCGGGCGAAGGATAAAATTTATGGCTGCAAGCCTGCCAGTTTTCTTCGTCGGCTGCGGCTGCGGCAGATTCGGCTGCGCGCTCGCGGGCTTCTTCGGCGCGTCGCTGGATTTCGGCGTCGTCGGGCGCTAAACGCGCTTCTTCTTCGGCAATCTCGGCATCGATTTCATCCAATTCGGCGTAAAGCCGTGCGACTTCCTGACTGTAGCGAGCCTCGAAAATCCTTAATTCCTCGCGGAAACCGACGAGCGATTCTTCCTGTTCGGCGAGCCGATTTTCCAGACGCCGCAAAACTTGCAGCTTTTTGTTGAGTTCGATTTCTTCGGGCGAAAGTAAATTCATTACAAAAAAAAAGAAAGCGGAAAATCTCTTTCGACATTTTCCGCTTTCTTTTTGGGTTGGTCAAAGTCTCGACACGCGAGACTCGTTAAATTTTGGCTTTATCAGCCTTCGGCTTCGGAAAACTTGCTGATTGCCATATCTTCGGCTTCTTTGATAACCGCCAGATTTTTCTTTTCAACCTCCGAAAGCATTTCGTCCTGAAAATTCGGATCGGGCTTGTACCAGCTTTGCGCCGCGAAATATTCTTTTAAATCTTTTGATTTAAAAACCTTGCCGCGCCGCGCGTAAATCTCGTTGCGCAAAACCCGCAAATCTTCCGTAAACATTCCCTCAAACAACTCGACCGAAACCGGCTCGGTGGCGATTTTATTGCGAAGATTCGCCTCCATCGTTTCGAGCAGCTTGACGTTTTGTTCTTCGATTGCGTTGAGCTTGACGGTTTTCTGGTCTTTCGCCGGACGATACCAATCCTGCCATTCAAACTGCACGCGGATTCCGGGAACATTGAACGATTTCCCGCGCCGCGCCCAAAATTCGTTTCGCATCATCCGAAGCTCGCTGAGCGTCACGCCTTCGAGCATTTTTTCGGTCAGCGGCACGTTTTGAAATTTTTCCATATCGCCGAACGAAACGGCGACTTTGCGCTGCTCGTCGCGCTTTTTGTTTATCGCTTCGATGTTTTTGCGTTCGGTTGGCGATAAAGCGGAGGCGATATAATTCGGATTGGCTTTGTACCAGTAACGCTCTTCAAAATATTTTTGCAGCCAAGGCTCTTCGGGAAAAGTTTTACCGTGAATCGCTTCGATTTCGGCAATCATAATCCGCCAATCGGCGGCTGAGTTGGCGTAGATTTTATCTTCGGGAATCGGCTTTTTCTGCCACAAACGCAAATCGCCCGGCTGGACAAAATCGTGTTTCTCGGCTTCGGCAAGTCGAATCAAATCGAGATTCTGGCGTTCGGTTGCGTTTAGTTCAGCATTTCTAAAACGCTGATTCGGTTTGTACCATGCGCGTTTTTCGAGATA
The DNA here is from genome assembly GCA_036387315.1 of Pyrinomonadaceae bacterium. Classification (GTDB taxonomy): domain Bacteria; phylum Acidobacteriota; class Blastocatellia; order Pyrinomonadales; family Pyrinomonadaceae; genus JALZCH01. The sequence continues at coordinate 1,501 of DASVTY010000040.1, read as the reverse complement.
TTCCTGAATTGATTTTTCTTTAAAAACGCGACCGTGTTTCCCGAAAACGATTCCGCGAAGTCGTCCCAATTCTTCCAAATCGAGATTTTTGATTTGCGTCGCCGTCAATTTCTTTGCGGCGAAATCAAAAGTTTCCCACTTTTTAAAATTGTCCTGCGCTTTCGCAGTGAGCAATGAGCAGTGAGCAGTGAGCAGTAAAAGCAAAAGCACAAACCCGTAATTCGTAATTCGTAATTCGTAATTCTTCATTATTCGTCTCCTTCCTCGACGATTTCAAACGTCGTTACGATTTCAGCCGCCGGGCGCACCGTCGCGGCAACCGAGCAATATTTTTCATCCGAAAGCTTGACGGCTTGTTCGACCGCTTCCGACGAAACCGAGCGTCCGCGCACGATATGGTGAACTTCGAGTTTTGTAAAAGCGCGCGGATGTTCGTCGCGGCGCGTCCCCTTAACTTCGACTCGATAATCTGTCACGTCCTGCCGTTTCTTTTTTAAAATCGAAACAACGTCAACCGCCGTGCAAGCGCCAACAGCGATCATCAGCAATTCGACGGGCGTCGGAGCGGCGTTTCGTTCGTGGTTTGTGTCAATCGAAACGGCGTGACCGCTTGGTGAAACGCCGATGTAAAAATCGTTTTCCGCGTGAAAAACGCTCGCTTTGAAATCTTTGTTTTCCATAATTTGCTGCCGCGCGGCAGATTCACGAATTGCAGAACGCAGTCGGCTGCTCGAATTTGCGAAGAAAAACGAGAGCGCAATAAAAATAACTCTAAGCGGGAAATTTGGCAACGAAAAGCGTGCTTAAACTTTCCAAACGGAAGAGATTTTGTTTTGCCGCGAATTTAAAAACTAAACTTAAAACGTTCGGCATAAAAAATGCAGCATCAAAAAAGCGTTCATTGTGAAATGAGGCAAGTTAAAAGGAGCAAAAAGATGAGACGATTGCAGAACTTTATTTTTATGGCGCTGATTTGTGCGCTAATGATTGGCGGAGTTGTTCAAAGCACATCGGCGCAAACTAATCGCCGGACGACGAGCGAGCGACAGATGCGCGCATTGATTCAAAAAATTCGCGTTCAAGCCGATAATTTTAAAAACAGCTTTGACGAATCTATTCAAAACGTCCGCCTGCGCGGTACCGATGCCGACAATATTCATCGGGACATCGAAGATTTTCAACGCGCTTTGACCGGTTTTGAAACCCGTTTTAACGGGCGCGACGCAACAAGCGCCGACGCGCAAACCATTTTCGACGAAGCGCGCGATATCAATCGCTTTTTGCAAAACACGCGACTCGGAACTCGCGTTAACCGCGATTGGATGGCTTTGCGCGGTTCGCTCGGCGAGCTGGCGCGAGAATACAATCTGAATGCCGATTTTGACAGCTCGAATTCTGCGAGCGGCAATCAAAATTATCCTGCAAACAATTCAAATTATCCGAACAATCCCGGTGTCAGCTCGCGTTTGAACGGAACTTATCAGCTTGATTTTGCCCGCAG
>DASVTY010000039.1:0-5653 GCA_036387315.1 Pyrinomonadaceae bacterium | reverse complement strand
GATTTTTCGCGCCGCCGAGCGCGACGCAGCGTTTCAGATTGTTTGTGCTTTGCTGATAGACGAGCTTTGCGACGTTTGTTGAGCCGACAAAGCTGACGGCTTCAATTCCGGGATGAGCGCAGATGCCTTCAACGATTTCCTTGCCGCCGTTGATGATATTGAAAACGCCGTCGGGAAGCCCGGCTTCTTTCAAAAGCTCAGCCATTCTCTGAACCGATAACGGCACGAGTTCCGAAGGCTTCATAATCATCGTGTTGCCAAGAACTAGCGCGTTCGGCATCGTCCAGTTCGGCACCATCAAAGGAAAATTAAACGGCGCGATTGAAGCGACAACGCCGACCGGAAAACGGTCGAGGCGACATTCGACGCCGCGCGAAACTTCCATAATCTCGCCCGCAATGAGCTGCGGCATCGAGCAGGCAAATTCCGTCAACTCGATTGATTTTTCCACTTCCGCCTTCGCTTCGTCCCACGTTTTGCCGTTTTCTTCCGACACAAGCGAGGTCAATTCGTCGAAATTCTTTTCAAGCAAAAAACGATAGCGGAAAAACACCTGAACGCGCTCTTTGATCGGCAGCTTGCTCCAACTATCGAAAGCATTTTTCGCCGATTCGACCGCCGCGTTTAATTCTTCCGCCGTTGACATCGGAACCTGCGACAACAAATTGCCATCAATCGGAGAGACTACTTTCAACGATTCTGTTGAGCCGCTTTCAATAAACTGACCGTTATAAAAATTTTTAACTTTTGGGTATTTCATAATTTTTTTACCACAGATGAACACAGATAAAAGACGGATGGAAGAGGATATAATTAAAGGATAAAATCAGATTTTTAATATTACTAAAAACTCAAAAATAGGTTTCATCTTGTTTTTATCTTGCTTTGCATCCGTTCATTCATATATATCATCCCGATTTTATCCGTTTTTTATCTGTGTTCATCTGTGGTTAAATTTCCTTTCGGCGGAAATGTCTTCATCAACCCCCAATGCACAACAAACGAAACTCCGAAGCCGACGAACCACGCATAATCATACAAAACTCTGAGCGGTTCAAATATCAACCCAATCCACGCGAAAAAGCAACCCAAAACGGTCGCGGTGACGGCTCGCCAATTCCAGCTTCGATAAATCCCGCGAGTGCGATACAAATCGCCGAGATTCAAATTCTTATTTCGCACAAACCAGTAATCGGCAATCAAAACTCCGGCAATCGAGCCTAAACCGCCCGAATATCCCAAAAGCCACGAGAAAATATAACCGCTCGGATCGGCGAGCAAGCGCCACGGCTGCATCAGAATCCCGAAGATTCCAGTAATCAAACCGCCGGTGCTGAACGAAATCCAGCGCGGAAAAGCGTTGGCAAAATCATTTGCGGGCGAGACGACGTTAGCAGCGATATTAACGGCGAGAGTCGCCACAATGATCGTAAACATCGAAACCGCCACCACGACGGGCTGCGAAAATTGTCCGATTAGTTTTACCGGGTCCCATAATTCATCCGGTTTCATCTGCGGAAAAACGACAGCCGCCGCCGATGTGATGACGATTCCCATCGCCGCGAAAACAACCATTGTAGTCGGCAGCGCGACGACTTGACCGACGGCTTGTTCGCGCTGGCTGCGTCCGAACCGCGTAAAATCGGGCATATTCAAAGAAAGCGTCGCCCAAAATCCGATCATCGCGGTCAGAGACGGAACGAAAATCGCCCAAAACTCGCCCCATGTTTTAAATTTGTCCGGCTGATTAATCAGAAATCCGAGACCGCCAGCTTGCCAGACGATCCAGACGAGCAGCACCGCCGTCATCACCAGCACAAACGGCGCAGCCCAATTTTCGACGTGCCGGAGCAAATCCATTCCCCGATAAATGATAAAAATATTCATTCCCCAAAAGAGCAGAAACGAAATCCATTCGGTCGGCGTATGCCCGCCGACTGCGCCGCCTAAAAGCGTATTCCAGCCCGGAATTATCGAAGAGAAAAATATGTGAATCGCCTGCCCGCCGATCCAAGCCTGAATCCCGAACCAACCGCACGCGACAATCGCGCGCATCAGCGCGGGAAGATTCGAGCCGTATGTGCCGTAGCTCGCCCGCGCAAACACGGGAAAAGGAATGCCGTATTTCGTGCCGGGATGCGAGTTGAGCAAAATCGGCGCAAGCACGATGATGTTGCCGAGTAAAATCGTAATCAACGCTTGCCACCAATTCATTCCCGCCGAAATCAAACCCGAAGCCATCATATAAGTCGGGATGCAGTGCGCCATCGAAATCCACAGCGCAGCGTAGTTATACGTCGTCCAGTTGCGCTTTTCAATCGGCACGGGCGCGAGGTCTTCGTTGTAAAGCGGGGAATTTTCAATTTCTCTTAATGCTTCCTCGCGCAGCTCGACGCGCCCGTCTTCGTGTTGGATTGTTTCGCTCATATTGTTATTTGCGTTCTTTGCTCTAATTTGCAGCTTAAACTTAATTTAAATTCCGCTTATAAAAATTGTTCATCGTCACCAATTATAAATTTGAGCTATTTTGCCGTCTTTCATAATCCTGAAAGAAAACCAATAGTGATTGCCGCCCAAACCTACCTTATAACGTAAAAGAAAACTATCGCCCGCCTGCTCGCGGTCTGAAAAAGCAAATGAAGTCAAAGCGCCGTGATACGCCGCCCATTGCCAGAACCCTTTTCCCGTAGAAGTTTTCAGAAAGATGCGCATCGGCGGCGTAAATAAATCAGCGTCGTGCTTGCCGTTTATCAAATTTGCCGTTACTTCTTTTAATTTTTGCGAGAGCGCAGGATCGGGATCTGTTTTCGCTTCCGGTCTTTTTAGCGCCGGAACATAATTTCCGGCAACGCCCCAGGCAAGCTGGTCGAGGAATCTGTCCGAGTGATTGCTCAAAATAATGATTGTCAATTTATCGTCCAGAAAGCGGTAAATTACTGATGAAAATCCGGGCGTTCCGCCGCTATGCTGGACAAAACGATGACCGTGATACGAATCAACAAACCAGCCAAAACCGTAGTTGAAAGAAGCCGACGCTCCGTCATTTGTTTTAGCGGCACCCCACATCCGGTCGAGCGCAGATTTTTTCAGCAGCTTTTCGCCATTTAGCGCGGCATCCCATTTCGCCATATCTTCGATTGTTGACAAAATCGAACCGGCAGAGAAGGCAATAAACGGCAATAAAACGGGACGGTTTTCAAATTTATTATTCATCCACTCATAACCTGCGGCGCGGTTTGGAACAATCATGCGCGTGTCTGTGCTGCGCGTCGCATTCATTCCGAGCGGCTTGAAAATTCGTTCGTCCAAAAACTGCCAAAAATCCTTGCCGCTCACTTTTTCGACAATAATTCCGAGCAGATAATAACCCGTATTGTCATACGCCCACGTTTCGCCCGGCTCGAACTCCGACGGCAGTTTGTAGAACTCTCTGAGCAGTTCCTCGCGCGAGGGAAAGTTTTTTCCGGTGATGCTGGTTTTAAAAATATCGAGATAACCCGGAACGGCGACGTGATTCTGAATGCCCGACGTATGATTGAGCAGATGCCGGACGGTGATTTGATTCCACACTTGCGGCGCGTCAGGGAAATACTTCGTGATTTTGTCGTCAAGATTGATTTTGCCTTCTTCGACCAACATCATCACCGCAGCGGCAGTGAACTGTTTTGTCACCGAACCGATTTCATAAACGGTTTTCGGCGTCGCGGCTGAATTCGTTTCAATGTTTGCAATCCCATAGCCCTTTGTTTTGACAATCCGCCCTTCGCGGACAACTGCGAGCGAAATGGCGGGAATATGCAGATTACGCATCTGGGTTTCAATGTAGCGATCAACATCGTCGCCCTTTGCCGCAGCCGATACGCAGAAAATCAGCCCTATTGCAAAGACAATCAATCTCTGACCGAGTTTCACCGCATTATTAAACATTGACGCAAGCTCCGCGTTTCAAGGTTTTGCGTTTGAATTCGCCGTTTTCAATTACAACGCGCGAGAAAAAACATTTTGATTTTGCCTTTTACTTTCCTTCTGTAGAAATCGTTAACTCTTTTGTTTCGGAAACGTTTATTGATGCCTTTTTAAATACCTCAGCTTTATCAGGATTGTTTGTCAACAAAATAACCGACTTGATTTTTAAGTCGGACAAAATTTCAACCGCCGGACGAAAACTTCTGGCATCGGCTTCAAATCCCACCTTTTCGTATGCTTCGCTTTGCTTTAATCCGGCTTTTTTGTGTGGAATACTAGCCATCAAAGCCAGATGTCCGTTTCCTTTGCCTTCCTGGTCAAGATAAACGATTACACCTTTTCCTTCTCGCTCGATTAGAAATTGGGACATTTCCATTTCCTCGCGACATTCGCATTCGACACTGTTAAAAACGTGAGCGGAAACGCAGCTTGAATGAATTCTGCAAAGGATATTTTCCTGCCCCTCAACCTCGCCCATGACAAGCGCGATTGATTCGGATTGCCCATCGTAATAAAGAATCTCCCGAAAATTTCCAAACTTTGTTTTTAATTCTCTTTCGGCAAGTCTAATAATCATTATGTTTTAATTCATGCCGGTAGATTAAGGCGTTTTAACATTTCCTTGAATCTTGGGTCGTCGCGGAGCGAAGCCATGAAGGGGTCAACCTTTAATCTATGCAAATCCCAGTCGCGTTCTTTAAATGAATTTTCAAGTTCGGCAAAAGCCCTGTTCTTATCGCCAAGAGCAGCGTAAATACTAGCAATCCGATAAGTCATAATATATTTTGTTTTACTACCAATTTCTCTGAGTTTTTTAATCATATTTTTCGCCTCACGTCTACGACCAGATTTAGCGTGAGCGTAACCAGGAATTCGAAGATATATTTGATTTGTTGGGTCAGCTTGTATGGTTTTTTCGATGGTAGCAATCGCTTCATCATACATGCCATTTGCATTATAGACTTGAGCAAGCCAAATCTGCCCTCCCCAGAAGTTTGGATTATCTTCATATGTTTTCTTAGCTTGCTCCAATGCTTTACCATACTGTCCGGCATACATATATGCCCCGGCAAGATTTGCGCTGATAATAAGAGTATATGGTTCTAATTTTACCGCCTTCTCTAATTCTGCAATTGCTTCGTCGTGCCTTCCTAGTGGGGTACAGTAAAGTATTCCATAATAAAAATGGTTGTTGGCGACATTTGGATTAAGCTCAATGGCTCGTTTGAATTCGGCTTCGGCTTGTATCCAATCCCAGTCGTAGACTACTAAAGAGTTAGCTAAGGCTGAATGCGCCTCGGCAAGATTCTGATCAATTTCTAAAGCTCGTCTTGCCGCTGCCTTGGCTTTTGGAATAGATTCTTTCGGTGACATATATGCGTTGCTTGGCATAACATTGTAAGAATCCGCAATTCCAACGTAAGCCAACGCAAAATTAGGGTCAAGTTGGATGGCTTGCTGAAAATTCCCAATGCCATCTAGCATGTCACCCTTTGTTCGTCTAGCAAATTTTTCACGACCCTCGATATACAATCGATATGCTTCATTATTGTCAGTATATTTTTTGGTCAAGACTTTTGTCTCTTCACCTGATAGTTTCAATTGCAATTTCTGAATGATTTCAGTAGTAATTTCTTGTTGAGTTGCAAGGAGTTCCGACATTTTGCGTTCATAGCGTTTACCCCAT
>DASVTY010000038.1:0-18570 GCA_036387315.1 Pyrinomonadaceae bacterium | reverse complement strand
AATTACGCCGAACGCGGGCAGCGTTTTTTTCGTCAAAGATAGATACTAAGTTGTATTTAATTTGTTATTAAAAGCTGAATTTTATAATGCAAGATAATAAACAAGGGGTTTTAACTACAGAATTGCCGGAACGAAACGGCAGTCATTTGTCCGATTCAAATTCAAACGCTCTGGTCAAAATTTCCGAAACGAACGGGAACGGCAAAATCGCTTTGCCCCCAAAAAGCAAAGTGACGATTCCGCGCGCCGACGCGAAGGCTTTTGCCGCGCTCGAAGCTGCGGAAAACGCTTCGGCGAATACTTATCAAGGCTTGCGCGGCTGGTTTCGCCTGATGCTCGTCGGTTCGGTTGTTTGCAGACTAGCGCTTTATCTTTATCTCGACCGCTACGATATTTCTTACAAATATTACCGAGCGCACGTCGAAAACCGTTTTGAGCGCGCCCGCCAGATGAATTGGTTTGCGGTTTTGGGCGAGTACGTTTTGGAAATTTATCGCTGGATGTTTGATAAAACGGTTCGACTCGTGCGCTGGTGGGTTTTTCGCGGCGAATCGAACAAAGACCAGATTCAGGAAAAACAGGCAATTTGGCTCAAGAAAACAATCATCAAGCTCGGTCCGACGTTTATCAAAATCGGTCAGGCGCTTGGAACGCGCGCCGATCTTTTGCCGCTTTCGTATGTCAAAGAACTCGGTACGCTGCAAGACGACGTTCCGGCTTTTTCAAATGAAATCGCATTTGCCAGAATTGAAAAAGAATTAGGCAAACCCATTCACGAATTGTACGCCGATTTTGATGTCGAGCCGGTCGCTGCGGCTTCGCTCGGACAGGTTTATCGGGCGCATCTTTTTACGGGCGAAGAAGTTGCGGTCAAAGTCCAGCGCCCAAATCTGGCGGCTACAATTCGCGGCGACATTGACATTATGGCGAAAATCGCCAAATTCGCCGAGCGTTTTCCGTCTCTGAACGAAAACGCCGATTGGGCGGGAATGCTGCGCGAATTTGACGAAACGATTCACGAGGAAATGGATTATTCCTCGGAAGCGCATAACGCCGAACGTTTTAGCGAAAGTTTCAAAGATTGGATTGCAGTTCACGTTCCGAAAATTTACTGGACGCACACGACGCCGCGCGTTATGACGATGGAGTTTATTCGCGGCACGAAGGTTATCGAAGTCGAAGCACTCAAGGCGCAGGGAATTTCGGCTGCGAAAGTCAATCGTTTGTTGATTCGCACGTATTTAAAACAGCTTCTCGAAGACGGATTTTTCCACGCCGATCCGCATCCGGGAAATCTGCTCGTGATGCCGGATGGACGGCTCGCGTTTTTCGATTTCGGAATGGTCGGGCGGATCGACCGTCGTTTGCAATCGAAAATGGTTGACGCCTTTTTCCACGTCGTCTCGAAAGACCCGCAGGGAATCGCGCAGGATTTGATTGACCTCGATTTTATGAAGCCCGGCGGCGACCCCGAAAAAGTGCGTCCGATTGTCGAGAAAATGTTCTCGCTTCATCTCGATTTGAAGTTAAAAGACGTAAAATTCAAGGAAATGACGTACGAGCTGGCGGATATTATGTACGATTATCCGTTTCGCCTGCCGTCGAATTTCACTTACATTATGCGCGCTCTGATGACGCTCGAAGGCATCGGTTATGTGATTGACCCGGAATTCAATTTCTTTGAAACCGCGCGCCCTTATGCCAAAGAATTTATGCTCCGCCGCGAAAGCAAATATTTCCGGCAGATGATTTTCGACAAAATCACCGGACGCGAATCGGAAAACGGCAAAATTGATTGGCAGAAAACCTGGAAGCTGGCGAAAATGGCGGTCAAAGCGTATCTTCAAAAATGATGCAAACGGTTACAATCGAACAGATTGAATCAAAATTAAAACGATTGCCCGAAGACAAGCTCGCGGCGGTTTATCATTTCGTTTCATATTTGGCGGACGGCGAATTAGATATGTCGGAAGTGAGTGCCCGCGAATTGATTCTGGCGTCGGAATCTTTGATTGCGAAAGAATGGGACACGCCGGAAGAAGATCAAGCATGGGCGCATTTATAAAAGGCGATGTCGTCGTTTTACCGTTTCCTTTCGCGGATTTAACGGCGACGAAAAAGCGTCCCGCGTTTGTCATTGCGTCTTTGACCGGAGATGATGTTGTTCTTTGTTTGATTACGAGCCAAAAGCCGAAAGATAGTTATGCCATCGCCATTTCAAACGCGGATTTTATGAACGGCAGCTTAAAGCAAAACAGTTATGTCCGCTCAAATCGTTTGTTTACGGCTGATTCAAAGATCGTTCTTTATAAAGCCGGAGCTTTACAAGATAAAAAAGTTGAAGAAATTGTAAATAAAATAATTGAAATTATCAGTTAACCGAAATTTATTAGACATCACGCAGAATTGATTGGCAGAAAACCTGGAAACTGGCGAAAATGGCGGTCAAAGCGCATCTTCAAAAATAACGCAAACCATTACAATCAAACAGATTGAATCAAAACTAAAATGATTCTCAAGGACGAATCGGCGGTTTGTCTTTTCGTTTTATACCTAGCTTGCCGCAATAAATATTTAAGAAGAAGAGTGAAGCGCTTTCTGTTAATTCGAACATTTCGCCCTAAAAAATGCCGTCGGGGCTTTGTTTTTCTGAAATTGATTATTGGCTAAATAATAAAAGGTTGCCGCGCGGCAACCTTGTAATATATTAAATTTGTGATACTGAGCTATTAAACTATTCTGGCAGCGCATACGGGGCTCGAACCCGTGGTCTCAGCCTTGAGAGGGCTGCGTGTTAACCGACTACACCAATGCGCCCCTCGATAAGGGAATTTAATTATAGTCAGATTTTTATCCGTTTTGCAAGCCAAATAAAAAAAGCCTTGAAATCGCTGTTATTCAAGGCTTTTAGTTTTTAATATTTTAAAATTCAGCTTTTACGGCTTTATGGCTTGCTGTCTGAAATCCGAAAAATCGTTCCAGATTCTTTGTTTGGTTAATTCCGTGACGTTTGTGACGATTGCCTTTTCGATGTCTTCTTCCGAAAAAACTTGAAGCTGCATTTGCGCGCATTTGCCCGGCTCGAAAACGTCAAACGGGTAAGTGTAAACGCCTGCGTAGGTAAAGCGAGTTTTGACTTTGTAATAGCTCGGCATCGCCGCGCCGAATTCGACTTTTTGGCGACGCAGCGGAGTTACTTCCTGATTGTTGCAGAGCAGTTTCATCTGGTAAAAATCGGCTTTAAATTTATAATTCGGCGGTGTCATTATCATTCCCTGCGAAGCTACGCCCGTCAAAACTCCCAACAGCAATGATTTCCCCGAAGCAGCGACTTCCGGCAGAGCCAGAATCTCGACCGCCGGTCGAAGCTCGCCCGCGTATTCGTTCCAGTTTCGCAAATCGCGGTAGCGGTCAACCGTCGAGTTAGTCGTCGTGCCTTTGTCTTTGTTGCGTTTGTCGCGGTCTTTCATTGATTCGATCCGGTCTTTTTCCGACAGGTAAAATTTGAAAACCGGCGTCATATAATTGATTTGATAATCTTTGATGTCGTCTTTGTAAGGCTTTTGGTCGAATTTTTTTGAGGCTTCAATGCGTGTTTTGATGGTTTCGACCGGAAAAGTTCCTTCGGGAACGGTCGGCAAAAGCTCGGCGGTCAGCGCGGTTCTCGTTTTTAAATCTTCGCGGGCTTTGCCGAGCAATCCGGCGGCTTCTTCGATGCGAACGATGCCGGAAATCCCCGGTCCCGAACCGGCGTCAACTCCGAACGTCGTCAAACCGATCACATCGCCGTCAAGATTAAACAGCGGTCCGCCGCTGTTTCCTGGATTGATCGAAATATCCGAAATAATCGCGCGTTTCTCGACTTTGCTGACAATGCCGGAGGTTAAAATTTTGTCCTGAAACAACGGGCTGCCGATGGCGAAAACCCGCTCGCCTTCGACAATCGGCGGATTGTCGGGCGTGTTTTCGGCGATTTTTAGAGCGCGGCAAGTTTTGCAAGCACTGAGGTTTGCGAGCAAAACCGCAACGTCGCGCTCCGGGTCTTCGTGGATGAGCTTGGCGCGAACGACTGTTTGTTTATCGAAACGGACACGAATTTCGGTTGATTTGCTGATAACGTGCTGGTTGGTCAAAATCAAGCCTCTGTCGTCAACAATAAATCCGGTTCCGGCTCCCAATTCGCCTTCGACTGTGACAACGCCGTCGCGCAAAGTTTTGAACAACTCGGCTTCTTCCGTGATTCTCCGGCGCGGCGAAATGTTGGCGGCGACAGATGCGGTCAAATTCGTGATTTTCGCGTTGTCGTTTGAAAGCTCGACAATCGAATCTTTGCCCGCTTCAACTTTGAAATTGTGTTCCCAGACAAAACTTTTTTCCTCGAATTCGAGCGGTTTTTCCGAGCTGACAGTGTAACTTCCCGCCGGCAAAGCGACGGTCGCAGCGCCTTCGACGGAGGTCGAGATTCGTTGTTCGACAAAAGCCGAATCGTCGGTTTTGCGGAGGACAAGGGGAAATTTCGGAACGTTTTTGAGATTTAAGGTTTTATCAACGACCGCAACTTTGAAAATTACGTTCGCCGTTGTTTGCGCGTCGGTGAAACCGCACAAAACGAGCATAAACGCGAGCGAGCAAACAAACTGCGTTGTTCGAGACATAAAGATTACTCCAATTTCTTTGATTGTAAGGTTTACAGCTTTCCAGAGACGCGGCGATGCGGGAGAAAACGAATCGGAAGCCGTGAAGATATTGAAACATTTACGGCGCAAATGTTCAAATCTTGCGCCGTAGCTTTTAACTCTTTTTGTCGAAACGAATTTACAAAACGGTTTTCGTTCCGGTCGGACGCGGGCGATAAAAAGAATCGCCGCGCTGTTTGAGTTCCGCCTTTTCGCCCAAACTGTAAATGACGGATTGCAGCAATTCCTTATCGCTCAATTTAAAGCTCGCCGTGCCTTGCACGTCCGAATCTGGATCGGCGAACTGCACGACCAGATAACGTTGTTTTGTGGTAATAAAATTAGCGAGTCCCGCGCCCAAAATCGGCACCGCTCCGGCAACTCGCGCGGCGGTCGGCGTCACGGATTTTGAATTCGGATAAACGACGAGAAAAGATTTATAAGGCAGGGCGAAAACCTCTTTGTTTTCCTTATTGCGAAAAACGAGACGTTTGTTCACTTCGTCGAAATTCAAAGTGCCGTCAGTTTTTTTGTTGAATCCGAATAAACCGCCCGAATATTTTGCGGCGAAAGTCGTCGGCGCGGGTTTCGGTTTCGGTAGATTAATCCCGGTTTGGGCGGTTTTGTTGTCGGTTTGAACGGTCGCTTTCGGATCGCGGACTCCCTGAGCCGCCGCGTTCAGAGCAAACGCGGACGAAATTGCGAGAATAAAAAACGTTTTTTTCATATTTTCCTCTAATGTTTTTGGTTGCCGAGCGTACGCTGCCAGGCGAGCGAGCTTTTCAAAACTCCAAGCCTTTTTTGATCTTCAGCGCCGCACATCGGCGAAAGATTGTTGACAATTGTTTCGAGGAGATAAGAGCCGAAAAGGTTGGAATGCGCGAGAAGCTGCGCGTAATAATGCAGCCGCAATTTTCCGTCGCCGCCCGCGTGAAACTCCAGAAACTCGTCGTTCGTAGTTCGATAAACGTCCGTGTTTACGGGAACGATGCAGCGCGGAACGCCGTGCCAGATTTCGTTTTTCAACACATCGCGCCAGCCGAGCAGCAAAATACCGACGAGCATTCCCTGTTCGTTGATGTAATCAGGCGACAAAACCGCCAAATCCGGCTGCGGCGACAGACGCGGTCCATAACTGCCATAATCGGGATTTAAAAGCTGCGAATCATAAATCACACCGACGATTTCGTTCATATCTTCGAGCGGAATCCGCACGAATTGACCAAAACCGTAATCGTCGGCAGCCGGCGGATTCGCCGAATCAAGCTGGTCAATCACGCGACCGACATAATCAATATGTGAGTTTGATTTAACAATTTTGGCGATTTTCATATTCAAAGAGTGAGCAGTAAGCAGTGAGCAGTGAGCAGATTATGAAATTTTTTGTTCAATGCTTCGCTTTAAACCGTAAGTGGTTCGCAAACATTCGTCAACCAGATTTTGTACTACATCGTAATTTTCTTTATCCAAATAACCGATTCTGAAAGCTAACTCTATTTGTGTATTGATTTCGTTAAGAGAACCGATAGAGATGCTCAGAAAGTTTCTGAATTGTTCATTTGAGCGGTCGGCTGCGCCTTCGGCTATGTTTGATGGAACAGAAATAGAAGCGCGGCGCAATTGCGAAATTAGACCGTATGTTTCCTCTTTGGGAAAAGATTTGGTTAATTTGTAAATTAAAACAACCAAATCCATACCCTTCTGCCAAGCAACTAATCTTTTATGCGGTTTGTCCATTTGGAAGCCCTTTTGCTCACTGCTCACCGCTTACCGCTCACTCTTTCAAAATCTTTTCAATTCGGGAATCAAATATAACAGCCACCACAGCAAAACTTGAATCGCAGTAATGATTGCGCCTAGGCAGATGCTGTAAGTTGCGGTTTGCCGTCCGCCGAGCTGCGGTTTTTTATACGAAACCGCCAAACCGATTCCGCCCATCAGGATTGCGCCCGGACAAAACAGGATTCCGAGATACGGGACAAGCGAATAAACGACAAACGCCATCGCCGTTGCCGCCGCGCCGTTACCCGGTTTTTGAAACAATTCTTTGATTTCCTGCTGTGGTTTTTCTACTTTTTGAGATTCGCTGCGACTCTGCAAATTGTACGAAGCCCAGAGCGCGTCAAGCGGCGCGTAATCCTGATTCATAATCTTGCCGCAGACGGCGCAGAATTTTGAATTGAGACGCTGCGCCTGTGCGCCGCAGGCGGAACAAATCAGGAACTCGGCATATTTTTTTAAACTCGTCTGCTCACTGCTCACTGCTTGCTGCTCACTTTCATCGCCGTCTCGCTTTGCTCATTTTCTTGTTTGCGACGCGAAAATTCAAGTTTTCCCGGCGGGCAAAATCCTGCAAAGCGCGTAAAAAGATTTCGCGGTCTCTGGTTGAGATGACAGCGGTCGCGTCTGCGGTTTCCAGAGCGTAAGGATAACCCAAACCGACCACGCATTCGGCGCGAATCGTGTCAACGATTTCTTCCAAAAGATTCTCTCGAAAAATCCAAGCCGGAACGTCAATGCGCGCCGGAACGGAATCGCTCGCGGTCTTTAGATAAACGAATCCGACGGTTGATTCGCCGTGTTCATCGGTGAAAAATGCGCTCAAATTTTTGCGGCGGCTGTAAAAAAACACGGTTCGGTCGCCCCAATTTTTGAGCGTTTCGAGACTGAAAAGCCAGGCGTCGTTGATTCTGTCGCTCGGAACGTGCAGACGGTTTTGGCTGTAACGGCTGAAATTGTCGAGCAGATTAACTGCGTCGCGCGCATAAGATTGGTCAACAAAACCGACGACCGGAACGCGCACGGCTTCGGATAAACGAACTAGCTCGGCGGCTTTGGCGACATAGCGATTTTGAATATTTGTTTGCGGCAGAGCGATTGAAAGCAGCATCGTGTTGTCCAAAAACGCCAGCGGCGCTCGCTCGCCGCGTTCCTGCCACCCGGCTTTTGCCTGCAAAAATTCTGCGATGCGCTCGATTTCGGCTTCGTAACGCAAAAGCCCGACGAGCGTTTCCGGGCGAATCGGTTTTTCTTCCAGCAAATCGTTCCCGTAAAAATCTTCGGGCGCGACGACTTTCAAATACGCTTGTTTGAGATATTCGCCGCGCTCGTTGTGCCGGTTTTCAAATGTTCCGATTTGAATCGCCGCTACGGGCAAAGAAATTTCGCGCCCCGGCAGAATCTGGCTGCCGTCGGCGGCAAAAGTCGTGCGGTCTTTTAAAACATCGAAAGCCCAATGTCGCGCCGCTTCGTGATTTTGCCAGCGCTGTTCAAATCGAACGACGGCGGAGCGAAATTCGTCCAGTTCAACCGAAGGCAGCGCGCCCGTATCTTTTTCGCCTAAAATTTTCGTCGTTTCCCGGCTCGGTTTCTCGCCTAGCTCGCGCAAAAGCTGCGAATAATTTTCCAGCTCGTCGGATTGCGATTCGGCGAAACGTCGAAAATCATCGCGGCGATTGTTTAGTTCTTCGATGAGAAGCTGCGGAAAAAGCATATCCGAATTTTGGCTGCGAATCGCTCGTAAAAAACAGAATACCCTTGTGAGATGTTATTTTATTTATGTTTCTTGTCAACTGATTTTGGATTTAAATCATTGTTGGATTTATCCGCCGCGCTTTTTGCGTTTATTTTTTCGCTGCTCCGCTGCCTGACCAGCAAACAAGCTTTCGTCAACTCGCCAACCAGCCTGAGACGGTTTTCGATTGCTGTTGCGGACATTTCAACTTTCATTCATTTCCCTCAATTTCTCAATATCAGCCAAATCTTGAGTTCTTCCGCTTAAAGTTTTCAGCTTTATCAGTCCTTCGCGCGAAACTACGGAAACCGTGCCGTTTTCCAGAGGAAGCGTCAATCGCGTTTGCCAAATTTCTTTTAATTTGGGCGTGACAATCAAACAATCGAGCGTCAAGACAAAATTCGTTTGATTATCTATCTTTGAAATGCGCCGGATCTCAATTTGACCGTCCTTAAAAGACATTGGCTCTGCTTTGAGCCGATAATCTCTGGCTTTGGCAACGCGAAAAACGTCGTCTAAAGATTCCGCCAAAACAAGTAAATCTATATCAATCGTCGCACGCGGCACGCCGTAAATTGCCATCGCCCAGCCTCCGCAGACCGCATACTCAATATTGTTTTCCGCTAAAGCGTTAATGATTTCTTTCAGCTCTGCATAAACATCAATCATTTTTATTTGACGCGGCTTGTGCGACGTTTCAAAAAGTCCATCAAAACAAACTGCGAGAGATTGTTTGGGTTGGCGAAATAAGCTTTGCCGCGCGTCATTGCGGTCATTTTCTTGACGAAATCAACGAGATAATAATCGTCGGCGAGCATAAAAGTGTTAATCATAATTCCGGCTTTGCGGCACGCCTGCACTTCTTTAAAAGTTTCCGCCATCACGAACGGGTCGTTGCCCATCGAATTTTTGTACAAAAGGCGTTTGTCGCCGTATTCGCTCTTGTAGCGTTTGCCGTAACCGAATTGCGAGGCGTTTGACGAATCAACGAAAACCGCGGTCGGTTTGCCGTCCGTCACCATCACAATCTGCTTCATTTCTTTGCGCTGTCCCTGTAAAATGCGCCGCGCTAATTTCAAACCTTCCGCCGTGTTCGTGTGATACGGTCCGACCTGCGTCGTTCCCAATTTCGCCATCGGCAATTCTTCCGCGCCGTCGTGAAAAAGCACGATTTTCAAGCTGTCGCCGGGATATTGCGTGCGAATCAGATGAGCGAGCGCGAGCGCGACTTTTTTGGCGGGCGTAAAACGGTCTTCGCCGTAGAGAATCATCGAGTGCGAGCAATCGAGCATCACAACCGTCGCGCACGAAGATTGATAATCCTGCTGGTAAACGTGCAAATCTTTGTATTCGAGATTGAGCGGCAAACCTAAGCCTTCGCGCGCCAGAGCCGACGAAAGCGTCGTGTTGATGTCGAGATTGATCGTATCGCCGAATTCGTAAGGTTTCGAGCCTTGCGAGGCTTCGATTCCGGTGTCGAGATTGTTCGTGTCGTGTCGTCCGATTGAAGATTTGCCCATCGAGCCGAGCAGATTTTTGAGCGTTTTATAGCCCATAAAATCCAAGCCTTTTTCCGTCACTTCAAACTTCACGTCGCGCGGCATCGGACTGCCGATCTCACCCTGACCTTCGCCCTGTTGATTTTGCAGATTTTGCTGCTGGCGTTCTTCTTTAAGATTGAGATAACCTTCTTCGACCAATCTTTCGATGAGTTGATTGATTAATTCTTCGAGCTGCGAGCCTTTAAATTTGCCTTCGTTCTGGTCGAGCATTTCCTGAACCTGTTCGGGCGTCACGATTTCTCGGTCGAGCAGAGCTTTGAGGAGAGCTTTTCTGAGCGCGTCAAGCGAATCGTCAACGTCTTTCGGCTGCCGACGCCAGTAATAATCGTCGTCGAAACCGGAGTTGAGCAAATCTTCCGACATCGCATCCATCAAATCGCCCAAATCAATACCGAACGGGTCAAAGCCGTTAAATTTTCCGTAGCGAGTGAATTTCATTTTTTATAAAAATCCCCTGATTTGTAGTCTTTTTACGATACTCGTTTTTCGCGCCCGGTTGCAAAATTTTCGTTCTTGTCAATCGGCAACCGATTTGGTTATATTTACATCTTGAAAAGCGCAAGCAGAAAAAACTAATTTGCTGGAAAGCGTTATCTCCCCGTTTTCTGCTCTCCCAATAACTTGAAAACTCAATAATTAGGAAGGGAAGAACTGAAAATGAGAAAACTGTTAGCAACACTCGTCCTGGCATCAATGATGTTAATTGCACTGCCTCTCGCCGCAGAAGCACATCCCGGATGCCGTCGCCATCGCAGAGCTTCAAGCCGGAGCTACGCCTCGCAACGCTATTATGCTCAACAGAGATATGCGCGGCAGCGTTATTATGCTTCGCAAAGATATTCGCAACAACGTTACTACGGTTCAGGCTATTCGAGAACTTATTACAGTCCGAGCTATTCGCGCGGCTATTACGTTCAACAACAACGTCCGAGCTTTTACCGCCGTCATCGGAACGTAATTAATATGGGCATTGCCACCGGCGCGGGCGCTTTGCTCGGCGGAATCATCGGCGGCAAAAGAGGCGCTGGAGTCGGCGCTTTGTTAGGAGCGGGCGGCGGCGCGCTTTACACCTATAAAATTCGCCCGAAAAGACGACGCTACTAAGCCGTTTTTTAAACTTAAATTCCAAGCCAGCCGTGATGATGAAAGTCATCACGGCTGTTTTCTTATTCAATAATTGTTATTTATTCCATCTCGTATATTCGCGCCCGAAATTGTGCGGCAACGGTTCGGGTTTTAAGGCTCATCTTCAATGCTGTAACGCAATTTTCCGTTACAAATAATAAGTTCTTTTGAATGGCACGAGCATTGCAAAAGAACAAAGCGAAGTGATTCGCAAAGAAAATTTAAGGGAAGGTAAACGAACAATGAAAAAATTCTTAGCAGCAATGGTTTTAATGACAATGATGACGTTCGCGCTCCCGCTTTCGGCAGATGCGCAAACCCGTCGCGGTAGGAGTTACAGAACGCGTACCTACTACTCGCAAACTTACCAAAGACCGAGCTTTTATCGTCGTCACCGGAACGTAGTTAATATGGGTGTCGCTACCGGAGCGGGCGCATTGCTCGGCGGAATTATCGGCGGCAAAAAAGGTGCCGGTATCGGCGCATTGCTCGGAGCAGGCGGCGGCGCGCTTTACACCTACAAAATTAAACCGAAAAGACGCCGCTACTAATTAATCAGTCTTTCTTAACTCCTTTATTGAAAAAGCCTTGATGCGCGCGCATCAAGGCTTTTTTTTGTTTTAATTTCGGACGAAACTAATTCGGAATCGGCGTACGTTCTGACGGAAAAACCGGACGAGCGGCGTCTGGTCTATCCGGCGAAGTGTGCAGATGAACGGCTTTCCAGGCATTGCCGACTTTGCGAAAAACAACTGTCATCCTGCCCGAAGCCGATTCCTGCGTGCCTTTATAGTCCTGCGTTTGCGTCCACAAACAGGAAACATAAGCGCCGGTCGCTCCGAGCATTTCAACGCGCACATCGCGCACATCTAATTTTACGTCCGTCACGTCGGGATAACGCGATTCGCGGTTCTGCTTGTCCTGTTCCCAGCCGCGCGTCACTGTTCCGTTATTGTTAAAATAAATCGTATTTGCGGAGTTCTGATAAACGCCGGTCACCATTTCAACATCGGATTTGCGAATTCCGTCAACAATTCTGTCAAAAGCCGCGCGCACGGCTTTTGCGTCCGGCGTTTGAGCCGTCGTTGAAGTCGCGGTCGTCACCGTTTTAGCGGTCGCGGTTTTGGTTGTGGTAGTTTTCGTAGTCGTTTGCGCCGAAGCAAACGACGCTGTGGCAAAGAGGAGTATTGCGGTAAAAAATATTTTCATCATCATAGCTTAACCTTTATAATTAAAAATCTTTGCAAAACTCGGTTGAAAAAAGAGTTTTACCACTTAAGGCTAAGAATTTTCGGGCGAAAAATCAAACTCGCGGAATTCGGCTGTACTTGTTCGGTTGTTTTCGAGTTAAAATAATTGAATCGAATTTTAGACTTTTATATTTATGTCAAAGAAAATTGTTTTATCTGCAATTCAACCGAGCGGCGAGCTTCATCTGGGAAATTATTTCGGCGCGATCAAAAACTGGGTGCGGCTGCAAAACGAAGGCGAATACAAATGTATCTACGGCGCAGTAGATTTGCACGTAATGACGATGCCTTATGAGCCGGAAGTTTTGAAAAAAAATACCGAGCAAATGATGATTGATTTTCTCGCCTGCGGAGTTGATCCCGACAAATCAATTCTGTTTATTCAATCGCTCGTGCCTGAACACACGGAACTAACGTGGATTTTCAACTGCATCTGCTCGTTCGGCGATTTGACGCGCCAGACGCAGTTTAAAGACAAATCCGACCAAATCAACGAGAAACAGACGGGCGACAAATTTATCTCAGCCGGACTTTTTACGTATCCGGTTTTGCAGGTGGCTGATATTTTGGCTTACAGAGCCAACTTTGTCCCGGTCGGCAAAGATCAGGAACAGCATTTGGAGCTTTCGCGCACAATCGCCGAGCGGTTTAATTCGCGTTTCGGCGAACTGTTTCCCGAACCGAAAGTGCTTTTCACCGAAACGCCGAAAATTTATTCGCTCGCTGATCCGGCAAAGAAAATGTCGAAATCTTTAGGCGAAAAACACATCATCGGGTTGTTTGAAGAAGAAGATTCTCTCAGAAAAAAAGTGCGCTCGGCGGTCACCGATAGCGGCGAAACCACCGGCGAGATGAGCGCCGGTGTGGCAAATTTGTTCGAGCTTTTAAAAGCCTGCGGAAAAACCGAAATTGCTTTGTCTTTGATGGAAGATTACACGGCGGGAAATCTCAAATACAGCCTTCTTAAAGATGCGCTCGGCGACGCTCTGGTCGAACTTACCGGGAAGTTCAGAAAACGCCGCGAAGAATTCGTCAAAGACCGCAAAGGAGCGATGAAACAAGTCCACAAATCTTCGGAAAAAGCGCGCGAGCTTGCCGGAGAAACTTTGAAAGAAGTCAGAAAACTCTGCGGCTTGCCGAAAAGGTAAAATTTTTAGCCACGAACAAACACGAAACGACACGAAAATTGAAAATCCTTTTCGTGTCGTTTCGTGTTTGTTCGTGGCTATATTTTGCTTTGTTCTATTCTGCGGTAACGATGCGTTACGGGTCTGCGCCTGCCGATACCAATGGCGTTTTTGGAAATTATCAGAGTCGGCGGAAGCTGTCGCCGTTTGAATTCGTTTGCCGGAGATTCGACTTTGTTTAAAAGCTCGTAAACAAGGCGCGCATCGTGACCTTCGCCGATTATTTCTTCGGGCGCGTATTTTTGCTCAAAATAAAGTTTTAAAATCGGGTCCATCAATTCATACGGCGGCAAAGAATCCTGGTCAAACTGGTTCGGCGCTAATTCGGCTGAAGGTTTTTTCTGGATAATCGCGTTTGGAATAATCTCCCGTCCGGCAGAGTCATTGATATGCTGCGATAAAGCCCAAACTTCGGTTTTGAGCAGATCGCCGAGTACCGCCAGACCGCCGTTTGTGTCGCCGTAAAGCGTGCAGTAACCGACCGCTAATTCGGATTTATTTCCGGTTGACAGCAGAAGACGATTTTCCGAGTTTGAAATCGTCATCAAAATCACGCCGCGCAAACGTGACTGCATATTTTCCGCCGCGAGAGCTTCACCGCCGCGAGTCGGTTTGTGCAGATTTAATTGTTTTAACAAAACTTCAAACGCGCCGGAGATCGGTTCGAGTCGAGTTTCAATTCCCAAATTTTCAGCTAATTGAATCGAATCATTAACGCTGCCTTCCGAAGAAAAAGGCGAAGGCATCATCACCGCCAAAACGTTTTCCGAACCCAGAGCTTCCGCCGCCAAAGCTGTAACGAGCGCAGAATCAATTCCGCCTGAAAGCCCCAAAAGACATTTTTTAAAACGATTTTTCTCGGCGTAATCGCGGATTCCCAAAACCAGAGCCTGACGAATCGTTTCGCATTCAACGCCCGTGATGCCGCGCGAATCGGGTTTCGCGTCGTCAATTTCGACAGTTTCGACAAATTCTTCAAACGACGACGCCTGCAAAATAATGTCGCCTTCGGAATCGGCGACGAGGCTCGAACCGTCGAAAATAATTCCGTCGTTCCCGCCGACGAGATTGACGTAAACGACCGGAACGCGCGCTGCTTTCGCACGATGCGCGACCATATTGCAGCGAACGGCGATTTTGCCTTTGTTAAAAGGCGAAGCGTTCGGCGAAACGATAATCTGCGCGCCCATTTCAATCAATTCGTCAACCGGGTCGTTGACGTAATTTCGCTCGCGCCAGAAAGTTTTGTCGTTCCAGAAATCTTCGCACACGGCGACGCCGATTTTTGTTCCGTTGACTTCAAAAAGCTGTCGTTTTTTGCCGGATTCAAAAAAGCGCGGGTCGTCGAAAACGTCGTATTCGGGCAAGAGAGTTTTGTCTGCAAAACCGAGCAGCACGCCGTTGTGAATCACGGCTGCGCAATTGTAAATCCGGCGTCCGGTTTCTTCCATACTCGGACGAATCGTGCCGACAATCGCCGTAATTCCCATTGTGGCGGGAATAATTTCTTCAAGTGCGGCAAGCGAGTGCAGCGCGATGTCTTTGTCCAGAAACCAGTCGAACGAAGTGTAGCCGTGCGTGGCGACTTCCGGGAAAACGATTAAATCCGCGCCGTCGGCTTTTGCTTTTTCGATTGCCGCTAAAATTTTGGCGACGTTACCTTCCAAATCGCCGTTAGTCGTGTTGATTTGCCCGATTGTGACTTTCATTTGTCATTTATCATTTCGCATTTATCGCTTCTAATCAAGCGAAATGTTAAGCGTTAAATGTCTCAGGGCGTTTGACGAGTTCGAGACGATTTCCTCGTTCGTTGTATTTTACTTCGTCCATTATGTTGTACATCAGAAGAACGCCGCGACCGGATGTTTTGAAAAGATTGGCGGGATCGAGCGGATCGGGAATTTGGGCGACATCGAAGCCTTCGCCTTCGTCTTCGACGGTAAAGCGGGCTTCTTTTGAAGAAACCTCGGCGGTAATGCGGACTAATTTTTCGTAATTGAAACGATTTCCGTGTTTGACGGCGTTGACGAAGGCTTCGTCCAGAGCGACGAAAACGTTTGATTTTTCCGGGCAAACGACGCCCATTTTCGTCACGCGCTGGAGCAAATAATTTAAAATCGAATGCATCGGAGAGATTGCGCTCGGCAATTCAAATTCGATTTTCTCGCGCCAATTTTTGACGGCGCGCTCGTCGTCAACAAATTTTGATTTGTAATCGAGCGTGGTATCAACGATTTGTTTTAGTTCGGCTTCGTCAAAATTGCGGCGAAAATTCGAGGCGGAAATTTTGAACGCTTTGATAATTTCGTGTTCTTCGGGCGCACCGTTTCCGTTTCTGGCAAGCGGTCGCCAATCTTCGTCAACGTCGTCGAGATCAATTATCAAAACGTCGTATTCGGCTAAATCCTCTTGCAAAATCGCTTCGTCGCGCGATTCGAGCGTTGTGACGCTGTGCCGCATTCCGGTGAAAGCCGTGCGCAAATCGCCCGCTAAATCGTCGTGGTCGTCAACAATCAATATTCGTCTTTGCATTATTTGTATCCCAAAATTTGGGGGAAAGCCCGGCAAACCAAAATATTATACGTAAAACCTTTCCGCCGCGTTTCGCGTATTTTTATCGAGCCGCGAATTTGGAAACGCTTTCGCTCCGGGACTGTATGTTAATATACGAAAATCAAAGTCTTTGCAATTATAAGAACAAATGGAAGGTCTCAGCATTTATAACATTTTAATTTCGTTTGCGGGCGGAATTTTATCGTTTTTGTCACCGTGCGTGTTTCCGCTCGTGCCGGGTTACGTCTCGATGATTTCAGGCGTGAGCATTGACAATCTGAAAGGCGACGAAGGCTCGACCGCCGCGGCAAAACGCGCCGTTGTCATTAATTCGCTCGCTTTTAATGCCGGAATTTCGCTGATTTTTCTCGCGCTCGGCGCAACCGCCGGATTTGTCGGCTCGGCTTTATTAAGTAACATTTACATTCGCATTATCGGCGGAATCGTCATTATCGCATTCGGTTTGCAGCTCATCGGATTATTAAAAATCGGCGCGCTGTACAAAGACACCAGATTTTTAAACGGCGGCGACAAACCGAGCGGAATTGCCAGTTCTTTTACTCTGGGCTTAGCATTTGCGGCGGGTTGGACTCCGTGTATCGGTCCGATTCTGGGCGGAATTATCGGATTGGCAGCGACGAGCGGCGGGTGGCAAAGCGGATTTGTGCTTTCTGCGTTTTATTCAATCGGACTCTCTTTGCCGTTTCTGCTCGTCGGACTTTTTATCAATCAATTTTTGAGTTTTTCGCGCGGCTTTAAAAAACATCTGCACACGGTCGAAGTCATTTCCGGTATTTTGCTCGTCGCCATCGGTTTGCTCGTCGCTTCCGGTTACGTGACGGTTTTAAACAGTTCGAGTCTGGCTACGGCTCTGCCGAATTTTGAATCGTATATCAAATTGGACGAGTCAAAATCAGTCGCGCCGCCGCAGCCCGATTCTCAACAAAGCGCAATCCAAAAACAGGACTTTCCGGCAGCTCCGGCGGTTCAATTTGAAAATCTGGACGGAACAAACGTAAACCTCAGCGAACTGCGCGGACAAGTCGTGCTTCTGAATTTGTGGGCGAAATGGTGCGTGCCGTGTATCGAGGAAATCCCGACGTTTAACGCTCTGCAAAAAGATTACGAAGCGCAAGGTTTAAAAATCGTCGGTTTGACTTACGAAGACGAAGCTCCGGCGGTCAAAGCGTTTCAAAAAGAGCATTCGATGCAATACACCGTCGCCGTCGGAAAACAGCCTTCGCGCAGCGAGCTTTACGTCGGTTTGCCGACAACTTATTTGATTGACCGTGAAGGGCGCGTGCGGCAGAAATTTACGGGCATCAAATCGCGCGAGCAGTTTGAAACTGCAATTAAATCGCTTTTGGAAGAAAAATAAAAACTATGAAACAGATTTTCGCCGCCATTTTAATCTTGTGTTTCGCCGTTTCGTCATTTGCCAAATTCGGCGGCGATGAAACCGCGCATCTCGAACGAAAAGATTTTGAATACAAAGATTGGACGCTGAAAAATCTGCGCGACAATTCCGAAGTCAATCTGCGCTCGTTCGCCAAAGACAAAAAGCTCGTTCTGGTCGTTTACTTCGCCGCGTGGTGTCCGAACTGGCATCGCGAAATGCCGCTTGTCAAAAAATTGAGCGAGAAATATAAAGACAAAGGTTTTGAAGTCGTCGCCGTCAGCGAATACGCTTCGCTTGAAGAAACAAAGAAACACGCGGCGGACAATAATTTAAATTTCCCAATCGTTGTCGAATCGGAAAAATATGAAGACCGCGACAAAACGACGCATTACAAATATCGCCAGGCGGTCGGCGACCAGCGCAAATGGGGTTCGCCGTGGAATTTGTTTCTCGAACCGAAAGAGATGGATAAAAAAGGCGATGTTTTGGGAAAGAAATTCAGCGTTGTAACGGGCGAAATGATTGAAACCGAAGTCGAAGCATTCATCCGCGAAAAACTCGGATTGCCGAAAGAAACCAAACCAGCGGGACAAACAGTTGCGGACAAAAACTGAAAACTGTAATTCCAATTAAACAAAAATGGCAGACTAATTTGGTCTGCCATTTTTGTTTTTCCATTCTATTACGGCATTTCCCGAAGAACGTCGGTCAGTTGATTAACGACGAGCAGCATAGTGCGCCCGGCTTGGTTAAATTGCCCGGCGGCAGCTTGCTGTTCGGCTGTTCCGGCATAATCGGAAACACCGACGAGCTGCGATAAATACGGTCTCAGAGCAGCATTAGCGCGAAATTCGTCTTCGAGCGTTGCCATCGCGTTTTTGAAAATCGTAATCGCCGCAATAAACCCTCTTCTGCCTGCTTCGGCTTGCGTGCGCGCTGATTGCGAAGCCTTTCCGGCTTTAATATCTCTTTCGAGCGATTCAACCACCGCGACGGAATTTCCCAGCAAAAAAATAAATTGCGTCAAATTTTTTATCTGATTGCTGACCTTTTCGGTTGCCGTTAAAATCGCCGCGTTTCTCGCTCCGGGCGGCGGTGTCGGCGGCTTAGTATTTCGCGCGGCGGTCGTTCGTCTTTTCGGTGCAGGAGTTGTGCGACGCCTTTGCGCTTCAGCCGAAACTTCAAACAAAAAAGCGCACATCAAAACGGCTAAAACAATTTTAAAATTCAGTATTTTTTTCATCCAATTTTTCTCGCGTTTCCAAATTTTACGAATCTCGTTACAATTTAACTTGTAATTAATT
>DASVTY010000037.1:0-6403 GCA_036387315.1 Pyrinomonadaceae bacterium | reverse complement strand
TATTATGGATGAATCATTGCGGATGATTGAATCTTTCGACCAGCCGACGGTCAGAAAGCTCGTCGTTGATCTCGAAACCGAAGTCGAGCAAATGCGCGGCGAGAGGTAAATTAAGAACGGAGAACGTAGAACCGATTAAATTTTCAGATTTCGGTTCTCCATTCTCAGTTCTCACTTCTCAGTTTTCCCAGTGTTTCTGCAAGTTGCGCGAAATCGAAAGGTTTTCCGATAACCAGGTTAACGGGCTTGTTTTCCGGCTCGAAATCCGGGTGCGTACCTTCGCCGTGACCTGTGACCAAAACGATTTTGACGGTTTCGTTTCTCCGGCGTATTTCGCGCGCAAGCTGCCAGCCGTCCATTTCGGGCATTGATAAATCAGTGAAAACGGCGTCGAAAGTTTCATTTGACAGTTTTTCGAGCGCTTCGCCGCCGCTTGAAACGGCGACGACTTTTTGGTCAAGCTCGACGAGCATTTCTTCCAGAACAGACCGCACCGATTCTTCGTCGTCAACCACCAGAATCGAAAGTTTTACGTCATTAAGCGAAGCCCTTTCGGTTTCGTCCCGGTTCGCTTTTTCCGGCTCGATTGTAGGCAGCTCGATTCTGAAATTCGTGCCTTTGCCGATTTCCGATTTAACGCAGATTTTGCCGTTGTGCGCTTCGATGATGCTGTAGCTGACCGATAATCCGAGTCCGGTTCCGTTAACGCCTTTGGTCGTAAAAAAAGGCTCAAACACGCGCTTTCTGGTTTCTTCGCTCATTCCCGCGCCTGAATCCGTAAAATAAATCGTTGCGCTGCCGTCCTCGCGTTTGCAGTTGATTTTCAGACGACCGCCTTCAGGCATTGCGTCGAGCGCGTTGACGATGAGATTGACGAAAACCTCGCGCAATTCCGACGGATTGCAAAGAACGTAAAGCTCCGTCGAACAATCAATTTCCAGATCGTATCTGACGCCGCGCGCCTGCGCCTCGTTCTCCCAGCGCGTTCGCATAATCTCAACCGCATCGCGGACGAGCAGAGCGGCGTCAACCGGCTCTAAATTATTGGTCGGCGTTTGGCGGGCAAAAGTTTGAATTCGCCGGACGGTCGCCGCGGCGTCTTCGGCGGCGGTTTGAATAACTCGCAAATCGCGGCTGACCGCCTCGTCGCCGACGCGCTTGCGTAAAAGCTGAACGCGACCTAAAATCGCCGCTAATCCGTTGTTAAAATCGTGCGCAACGCCCGACGCCAGCTTACCCAGAGCGCGCAATTTGTCGGCTTGCGCCGCTCTCTCAAAGGCGTGTTTTTGGTCGGTCACGTCGCGGACAAACCACAAAGCGCCAATCGTTTTTTCGGCTTCGACGAGCGGGACGCTGTTGAAAACCGCATCGCGGATTTCGCCCGCTTCGGTCAGAAAACGAGCTTCAAAATTTTGCGGCGCTCCTTTTTCGAGCGCCGCGCGCAGAGCGCTCTTTGCCGTTTCGAAATCCGCCGGATGTATCATTTCGAGAAAATGCCGCGGCAGCAGTTTTTCAGCCGGACAGCCGTAAGCCGCCGTTGTCGCTTGATTACAGCGCAAAAGGCGTCCTTCGGTGTCAACCGAGAAAATCGGCTCGACAATTCCTTCCAAAACCTGCGTCAACAATCTTTCTCGCTGACGCGCAACTGATTCGGCTTGACGCAATTCGTGCAGATCGCGCACGGTGCTGACGACGCCGATTAGCTCGCCGGTTTCGCCGACGAGCGGCTCGGCTGTGATTAGCAGTGGACGGCGCGTCGCTTTTGAAACTCCTTCGACCGTCATCCGGCATTTTTCCGACAAAACTTGCTGCACTACGCAATGATTATCGTGCTTTTTGCCGGTCAGCATCTCGCAGCAGGTTTTTCCGAGAAGCTGGCGCGGCGCTGCGTCTTCGATTGCCGCGCCGGCGCGGTTGACGCGAATCAGCCGCCGTTCGCGGTTAAAAATAAACACGCCGTCGCTCATCGCGTCGAACGTAGATTCCCATTCGCGTTTGGCGCGGCGCGTGATTTCAAACAATTCGGCTTGCGTGATGCCGAGCGAAAGCTGAACGGCGACGTTTTCAATCAGCGCGATTTCGTCTTCCGTCCAACGCCGAACGTAATCGGTTTGCTGAATACAGAGAGTTCCCCGAAAACTTTCGTTGACCACGAGCGGGCAGTAAATTACAGATTTGACTTCGCTCTGTCGCGCCAGGCTATGAATGTAATCGCTCAATTCCGAATTCGGCGAAACGAATTTTTCAACGTCGTGAACGACGATTGTCTGCCGCTCTTCGAGCAGTTTTTTTCCCAGAATATTCTCGTAAGAAATCGGCGGAAGCGGATTTAAAATTATATTCGGCGAGACAAATTCATATTCCGCCGAAACCTCCTGAGCCGGATTTGCCGCGTCATAGAAACACAGAAAGGCGCGCGAGGCGGCGAGCGTTTTGCCCAGCTCATGCGTCGCGGCATAAAGAACTTCGGGCAATTGCAGCGAAGCGCGAATCACCGTGCTGAGATGATTGATCAATTTTTCTCGCCGGCTCGTCGCTTCGGCTCGCTGATAAAGCTCGGCTTGGCGAATGGCGATTGCAGCTTTGTCGGCGACCGCGCGGGCAAGCGCCGTGTCGGTTTCGCTCCAACGCCTGATTTCTTCGGTCGTCGTAAAAGAAATAACGCCCGTAATTGTGCTAGCCACGCGAATTGCCACGCACATCAACGATTTCACGCCGCGTTCATGCAGAACGCCTTCATATAAATCCTTAATTAACGGCTCGTTCGAGACATCGTCGAACGCAGCATAATCATTATTGAAAAGCGCTTCGACCGTAGTTCTGGTCAGCGGCAAAGGAACGTGAAACTCGTCGGGCGAAATTGGGTTCCGCGTTGCGGCAAAACCGGCTGCGGTGCGGGCGAGATTTTGATCGTGATCGAACAAATACAAAATACAGCGGTCGACCGCGAGATGTTCGCCCAGCTCGTCAACAATTGTTTGAAAAACTTCTTCGAGGCGAAGCGATTGCCGCACTTTGTTGCTGATGCGCGTCACGAGAGCTTCGCGCTCGACGAAGGTTTCAAGCTGCCGGACGGCTTCGACCAGTTTTCGCTCGGTCAAAACGCGCTCCGTAACGTCGCGCTGCGTTCCCCAGGCGCGAACCAATTTGCAGTTTTCGACGATTCCGATGAAATTGTTTAAGAAATATTTTTCATCGCCGTTTGCGTCGCGCTCGTGGGAAACGGCTTCGACAAGGCGGTATTCCGATTCGATAAAGTTTTTTAGAAATTCATAATTTGCCGGATCGGAGCGCACGAGAAGCTGTTCGATGGTCGAGCCGATTAAATCGGACGCTTTTTCCCGACCGTACATTCGCGCCATTCCGTCGTTGCATTCGGCGAAGTAGCCGTGTTTGTAGAAAAGCTCGATTTGTTTTTCGGCTGGCAAAGATACGGAAACCGGTTTGGTAAATTCGATGCGCCAGATACCTTCGCCGCTCTGGTCAATAAACGCTCGATAACGCTGCTCGCTTTCCTGCAGGGCTTTTTCGGCTAATTTACGCTCGGTAATGTCAGTCGCTACGCCGCTGACTCCGGCAAATCTTCCTTCGCCGTCGTGCAAAGGATTAAAGTGAACTTCAAAGACGGCTTTATTGGCTTCCAGTTGAGCGGTAAAGCTCTCGCCGTTTAAAGCGCGGCGGGCTTGCTGCAAAACTTGCGGATTGCCGCAGTAAACGTCAAAAACCGACTTGCCGACCGATTCGCCGTTTTTGCGTCCCAATTTTTCCAGAGCCGCGCCTTCCGATAAGGTAAATTTGCCGAAACGGTCTAACGCAAAAACAGCCACCGGCGATTTTTCAATCACCGACTGGTAACGCATTTGGCTTTCGGCTAGCGCGTCGAGTGCAGCCCGGCGTTCGGTCACGTCTTCGCAAACAACCAGAAACAAGCTTTCGCCCGTTTCTTCCGCGATCATCCGCACGTTTTCCGAAACATAAATAATGTCGCCGTTTTTATGAATTTTCCGCAACTCGCATTGCGCCGTTTTGTTGCTGCTTGAGGGCAGCAGCTCGATTTGCTGCTTTAGTTTCGGGTGGTCTTCAGCGTGAAAAAGCTCGAAAATCGAGCAGCCGATTAGCTCGTCTTCGGTGTAACCGAGCCGCTCAACACCGCTTTGATTGACCGACAGAACAATGCCTTCGGCGTCTAACACGAAAAACATTAGCGGGCTGGCTTCATAGAGCGTCCGATACAGCTTTTCTGTAGCGACAAGCGTAGTGGGAAAGACTAATTGGTCAAGCATTTGTATTTTTATTTTGTGAGTTTGAGGATATAAACGGCTGAAGATGGATGCCGTTAAATGCAAAACAATGGTAAACGATTTTTCAACCGTCGTAAAGAGCTATTTCCGAAAATAAAAAAACGCAGACCAATGAGTCTGCGTTTTTTACAATTTAGAGCAATTCAGGCTTGGATGTCCGTATCAGTACCGCGAACGGTAGTGAGCGGGTTTGTTAATTGACCCGCTCACTACCGTTCGCGGTACTGTTCATTTCTTTCCTGCCCGTACACTGATTCCATCTAGCTGTTAGCGGATTTAAAATTCTTAACCGAAAACGCTTTCCAGCTTTCCGCCGAAGATAAAATAAGCGACGTTCGGCGTGTCGTGCGAACGATCATAGCCGACAAGTTCGGCGTATGCGCGCCCCGTAACGTCCGCGTCGCCCGCTTTCCCAGAAACTTCGCAAGCGCCTTCCCAATAAACGATCATCGTCGAGCCGCGCGTATCGAGTTCCTGATTTTCCATTACGGGCGCAACGGTTAAATCAAGTCCGAGTTTTTCGACCTTAATTTGCCAGCCCGACGGATATGCTGCGCCCGCCGGGCTTTTCCAGAATCCGGTCGCTTCGATTTTAAAATCAGCGCCCGTCAAAGCCGTCGTCTCGCCGTTTTCGTCAATAAAAGTGCCGCTTGAAAATTCAGACGGACGGTGTTGGCTGTCTCGCAGTTGGTAACACATCAGCTCGCAATTGTTGTCGAGCTGAATCGAAAACCAATCCCAGCCTTTCTGCCGTTCGGTCGCCGTCCAAGTCCCGAATTCCCTGTCCATCCACGCCGAGCCTGTGAAATGTTCGGTTTTGTCTTTAACGGTCAAATCGCCTTCGACCGCGATTCTGGTTAAAGAAAAATAACGCGAAGCCTCGCCTTCGTCTTTAAATGAAACGCCGCCTTTGCCGTTTAAAATCGGCTTCTTCTCCGGTTTCAAAGTCGCCTCGAAAACCGTGTCCTCGCCGAGCGTCGCGCGCAAAATGTGAGCGCCGCCGGCTTCGCGAACCGACCAATCGCCGAGCCGAACGTAATAATGTTTTTCGCTGGCAGTTGCCGGAGATTCAAACAAACCGTTCGCCGATTTGCGGTGCGCATAGCGAAATTTTTTGCGGTTGATGTCGGTCAAAGCGAAATGCGCGAAATA
This sequence comes from Pyrinomonadaceae bacterium, assembly GCA_036387315.1. Lineage (GTDB taxonomy): Bacteria > Acidobacteriota > Blastocatellia > Pyrinomonadales > Pyrinomonadaceae > JALZCH01. Next base: position 950 of record DASVTY010000037.1, on the reverse strand, counting down.
AATCGGGTTGCCGAAAAGGCGGAGCGGAACGACTCCGAATTTGTCCAAATCCGTGCGGCGTTTGAAAAAAACAAGCTCGAAACCGAATTTATCGCCTGCGTCGGTTTCAAAATGTCCGGTGTAATACCACCATTCCGTTTGCGCGTTGTGGTGCGCGAAAAGATCGCGCGGCAAATCGAGCGGATCGTGCTCCGTGCCGTCGCGCAAAGATTCGGCTTTGCCGGTGAAAGTGTCTGCGACGGTTTCAAAAAAATCAGCCGCCGGTTTTTCGAGCGGTTTGATTAAATCCTCAAAAGTTTTCTGCAAATCGCGCCAAACGTCTTGCTCTGCCATTGTAAAAATTCCCCTTGTTCCTGAATGTTTTTATGATTTTAGCAATAACAAATCGGCGGGCGTTTTGGCAAAAGGCATTTTAGAAATGAATAAAACTTCCGAACCAGAGAATTAGAAAAGCGAAGACGAGAACGATAATTGTGGCAAGAGCAAACCGCCAGGTCGGGTCAGACGAATGTTCTTCCCAGACATATTCGGTCGTTTGTACAACGCGGCGTCTGACGCGCCGATTTTTTTCGTTTTTTTCCTGCTCGCTTACCGGCTTGTCCGTCGGTTTTTCCGCCGCGTTTTCGTCAACGGCGGTTACGGATTCGGGCAAAACGGGCTGCGGATTTTCCGTTTCGGCGACTTGCGAACCGGAGTTGTCGTTTGTCAGCGTAGCCCACTGATCTTCAAACTCTTTTGTTGTCGGCATGTCGGCGGAAGATTCTTTCGTTTTATAAACCACCGAAGATTCTTCCGGGTAAGGTTTTCCGCAGCGATGGCAAAACACCGCGCGCGGACGCAGCGGAGCGGCGCACATCGGGCAAAATCTGGTTGTTTCCGTCGAGGTCGCTTCCATTCTTTAAGAGTCTAGCAAGTCTAGCGAGTCTGGCAAGTCAATGGAATTAGTTTTT
>DASVTY010000036.1:0-20311 GCA_036387315.1 Pyrinomonadaceae bacterium | reverse complement strand
AAAAACGCACGTCGTAAAAATATCAAACGATTTTTCCCCGCGCAGTTTTCCGTTCATACAAAATCTCGATAAAACCGCAGCCTATATCAAACAGCAGTTTGATAATGCAGGCGGCAAAACTTCAGAGCAGGAATTTGAAGTTGGCGGCAAAACTTATCGCAATATAATTGCGCGTTTTGGAGCTGAAACGGCAGATCGAATCGTCATTGGCGCGCATTACGATGCCGCTGGCGCTCTGCCGGCGGCTGATGACAACGCGAGCGGCGTCGCCGGACTCATAGAGCTGGGATATTTGCTTGGTAAAACTGAACTTCACACGCAAGTCGAGCTAGTCGCATATAGTTTGGAAGAGCCGCCCTTTTTCGGCACAAATAAAATGGGCAGTTATGTCCACGCTAAGTCTTTAAAAGATCAAAATGCTTTTGTCCGCTTAATGTTATCGCTCGAAATGATTGGTTATTTTTCCGACGAGCCGAACAGCCAGGCGTTTCCGGTTTCGGTAATGAGTTCGTTGTATCCATCTCGCGGAAATTTTATCTGCGTCATCGGCAATTTTAATAATTTTCTAACAGTGCGCCACATCAAAGCCGCAATGCTTGCTGCCAGTGATTTGCCGGTTTATTCGACAAATGCGCCGGTTTCAATTCCCGGAATTGATTTTTCAGACCACCGAAATTATTGGGCATTTGGTTACGACGCGGCGATGATTACCGATTCCGCGTTTTATCGAAACCCAAATTATCATACTGCCGCTGACACGGCGGAAAAACTCGACTACAATCGAATGGCAAAAGTCGTCGGAGGCGTTTATAACGTGGTGGTTCAAACCGCGAAGTAATTTATGTTCAAAAAAATCTTAATTGCCAATCGGGGTGAGATTGCAGTGCGCGTGATTCGTGCTTGCCGCGATATGCAGATTTCACCTGTTGCGGTTTATTCCGAACCCGACGCCGCAGCTTTGCACGTTCGGATGGCTGACGAAGCATATCTTTTAGGTCCGGCGGCTTCGCGCGAAAGTTATCTGCGAATGGACAAAGTTATAGAAACCGCCAAACAATCGGGCGCGGAAGCGATTCATCCCGGCTACGGTTTTTTGTCGGAAAACGCCGAATTCGTGCAAGCCGTACAAGACGCCGGGTTGGTTTTCATCGGTCCCGAACCTTACGCGATGGAAGCGATGGGGAGCAAAACCGCCGCTCGTAAATTGATGCAGGACGCTGGAGTTCCGGTCGTGCCGGGAATGACTGAATCATGTTCCACATTTGAAGAAGCGCGTGACGTGGCGGCGAAAATCGGTTATCCCGTGATGCTCAAAGCGGCGGCGGGCGGCGGCGGGAAGGGAATGCGGCTTGTTTTTGAGGAAAGCGAATTAAAATCCGCGCTCGAAACAGCCCAATCAGAAGCCATTGCCGCGTTCGGCAATGGCGATGTTTATATCGAAAAAGCGGTCGTCCGCCCGCGTCACATCGAGATTCAGGTTTTTGCCGATAAACAAGGGAACTGCGTTTATCTCGGCGAGCGCGAATGCTCGATTCAACGGCGCAATCAAAAAGTGATCGAAGAAGCGCCTTCGCCGATTAACGATGCAGAACTGCGCCGCAAAATGGGCGAAACGGCAGTTAAAGCCGCGCTCGCCGTCAATTACGTCGGCGCGGGAACGGTCGAGTTTCTGGTTTCCGATGTTGACCGCTCGTTTTATTTTCTGGAAATGAACACGCGCTTGCAGGTCGAACATCCGGTGACAGAGCTTGTGACCGGAATTGATTTGGTCAGAGAGCAGATACGCGTTGCCGCCGGTTACGAGCTTTCAGTCAAACAAGAGGACGTTGTTTTGCGAGGACACGCGATTGAATGCCGCGTTTACGCCGAAGACCCCGCAAACAATTTTCTGCCTTCGCCCGGCAGGATTTCGCGTCTGCGCGTTCCGCACGGCGCGGGCGTGCGCGACGACGGCGGTGTGACCGACAACACGGAAGTTTCGATTTTCTACGACCCGATGATTTCCAAGCTCGCTGTTTGGGGACGCGACCGGAGCGAAGCGATTGACCGAATGCGCCGGGCTTTGGATGAATATACGGTTGGCGGAATCCGCACAACGCTCCCGTTTTTTCGAGAAATCATCCGCGATTCGGAATTTATCGAAGGCAAACTGGACACTGGCTTTATCTCGCGCTGGTTCGGGCGCCGCGAACGAGTTTTAGCCGAAAAGACGGCGGAAGACGACGAAATCAGACTCGATATGGCGTTGATCGCAGCCGCGCTCGATTATCAAAATCAAACCAAAACAAATTCCGCCGCCGCCTCTGCGCAAACGGGCGCAAACGGCGCGCAGGAAAGCCGCTGGAAAATTGCCGGTCGCGCGGCTTTGCATCGGAGCCGAATTTAATTAAACTTCTCCCAGCGTTTTTTATTGAAAGGAAGCTTTATGAAATCATTTTTGAATGGATTCGTGGGAAAAAAAGTTGATGTCGTCTGCGCCGGCGGCATCTCCGTGAGCGGGCAAATCGAAGCAATCGAAGCGGACGTTTTGGTGTTAAAAGATGACGAAGAAAAAATCTGCTACGTGGCGATTGATAAAATCACAGTCGTTTGGGAAACCAAAGACAAATCGAGCCGCACCGGATTTATCGGCGGTTTCTCGAATCGTCATTAAATCAAATCACAAATAGAATCTGCGAAGAAAAAGCCGCCGGATTTGGAATTAGTGTTTCTCAAATCCGGCGGCTTTTATTAATTTAAAGTTGATTTACTTTAAATAGGTTTCAATTTTATTAAGTTGATTCAACGAGATGCGGCGATAACCGACAATTCTGTTTTTCCAATAGCCGTCGAATTTTGAGTATGTTACGCCTTTGCTTGTCGAGGCGTGGAAAAAAGTGTTTTCATCAATCACGATACCGACGTGACCCAAACGGTTGAAGAAAACGAGCGTGCCGAATTGAGTTTTTTCTTCTTCGGCGGCGACGGGAAAATCGCTCCAATAATAACGCGCGCTGTTGCGGTCAAAGCTGATTCCGGCTTCGTTAAAAACTCTCCAGACGAGCGCCGAGCAATCAATCGAATTCGGTCCTTCCGAACCGTAATGATAAGGCGTGCCGATCCAGTTGTTCATCGCTTGCAGCATTTTGCCGCGAAAAGCCGCAGCAGAAGTTGACGATGCCGCGTTTAAAGCCGCTGCGCTCGCCGCATTTGCCGGGCGCGAAGAAACGGTCGGTCGGACGTAGATGTCGTTAGTTAGAGCTTTCGGCGTTTGTACATTGCGCGGCTGCGACATAACGCCGGATTTTACAAGAGGTTGTTGCGAAGCAGCGGGCGATTGATTGTTTGCCGAAGGAACGACTAAAACCGTGTTTTGAGTTGTGTCAGGAGCGCGGCGCGGACGCGATTGCTGGGCGGAAGCTGTTGTGGCGAGGGAAAACAATGAACAAATGGCTATGCAAAGCCCAAACGGGACAAATCTCTTCATCGGCAATTAACTCCTGTTGCTTAAATTTTGATTAACTGCTGCGCTGCTTTGGCAAAAAGGCTCAGAAACGGGACGCCCAAAGAGTCTCAAAGAGACTAAACGGCTTGAATGCCGTAAAACTTCCGCAAATTTATAAAATAAATTGCCCTAACGGATGTGGCGAAAGTTAATTTTTTTTAGAATTGCCAGCGCAGTGTGGCTCAGATGCTGTCGAGTATCGTATCCGAAAAAATGAATATTTGACAAGGGCAAAATTGAGAAAAATGGATAAAACAAAGACTGATAGGTTCCATAATCTTATTTAAGTCTTTATCGGTTAGTAGTTAAAAATTATTCGTTATTTTCGAGTTTTTGTAATTCTTCGGTGAATTTTTCGATTTGTTGGCGCGTTACGTCAAGATCGCGCCGGGCTTCGAGATATTTCGTCCATTGCGGCGTGTTGGTTAAAGCGCGCTGCGTGTCTTCGTCAATAGCGCGCGCCAGCAATGCGACCAAATCGCTGACCGAATCGTTGTGTTCGAGAAGGCGTTGAATAATCGTGTAAGCGAGTTTGGCGTTTTGTAAATCTAAATCTCTAATATCCGACATATTAATTTCCGTTACGTTCATTTTTACTCAGACTGCCGCTCGCAAACGGCAACTGCGCGACCTTCGCGCGCGCATTTTCATTAACCAAAAGCTCAGTTCCGGGCTGAAGAAAATCGTAGCGGACATAAGCCAGAGCAATTTGTTTATTTAAAACAGGCGAAAACGCGACGGAAGTTATGCGACCTGCGTTTTTGCCTTCGGGCGATTTTAATTCGCTGTTCGGCGCAACATCTGCCGGTTCGTCGAAAATCAAACCGGCGAGCTTTTTCGCCACGTGACCGCGGTGATGAATGCGGATGATAACTTCTTGTCCGACATAGCAGCCTTTGGTAAAGCTGACGGCTTCGTCAAGCCCGGTTTCAAGAACGATGGTCGTTTCGTCCATATCAACGCCGTAAAGCGGAATCCCGGCTTCGATTCTCAAAACTTCGCGCGTTTCGTCGCCGATTTTCACCGCGCCCGCATTTTCAAGTTCTTTCGTCAAATCCTGAATTAAATTTGCCGTAGCAAACAAATCAAAACCGTCTGCGGCAGTGTGCGTTGAGCGGATAGCGAACACTTTTTCACCGTTAAATTCCGCCTCACCAACTTCGACTTTGGACTTTGGACTTTGGACTTTGGATTCTAAAATTTCGCCTGCGAGTTTGCCTTGAATCGAAAGCAAATTCATTTCTTCCGACAAATCGCGGACTTTGAAATCTCCTGCGAAAGTAAAGCGAAACAAATTGTTGAAAACCTTTTCGCGCGTCGCGGCTTCGGTGTCGAAAAGAAATTTGTCGCCGATTTTTAAAACTCTGACAAACGCCAACAATCTGCCCTGCACATTCGGAAAAGCGGCGAGCATCCACGAATTTTCCGGTAATTTAGCGATGTCGTTGGTCAGCATTCCGTTTAAAAACTGCACGGCTTCGCCGCCCGAAACTTCGATCAAACCTCGCTTCGGAAAATCAAACAGCCCTGCGCCCGATTTGCGCACGGCTCTGTATTCTGTTTCAAAATTGCTGTTCATCGAAAAACACTGCGAAAAAGTTAATAGTTAATAATTGATAGTTGACGGTTTTTTGAATTTAAATGTCAACCTTCGACCGTCGCCGAAATTCTCCGCAACGCTTCGGCAACGGCGCGATAATCAAAAAGCTGCTGTTTCTCGCGGCGATGCGAAGCAAGAACCTGCGGGCTTGGATGATAAAGCGGAACCAGAAATCTGCCGTTCCATTCGTAAATTTGCCCGGCGTTTTCTCGTACGGTTAAATCGTGCGATTCGATTGTTTTCAACGCTTCGAGCGCGACTGTTCCCAAAGTCACGATTATTTGAGGCTGCAAAACTTCGATTTGTCTTTGAAGAAATTCAGAGCAGTTTTTGATTTCCGCGAGCGAAGGCTTGCGATTTGCGCCCGATTCTTTGCGCGGATTGCAGAGAACCGTGTTGCTGACGAAAATATCTTCTCTCTTTAAACCAATCGAACCGATAAATTTACGGAAATTTACACCCGAAGCGTCGCCGACGAGCGGGATTCGCGTTTTATCTCCGCCGTTTCTGCCCGGCGCTTCGGCGAGAAACAAAATCGGCGAATCGAGATTGCCGTTTAATTCGCTCAATACAGCCGTTCGTTCGCATAAATTTTCGCATTTGCGGCAAACCTGCGCTTCCGTTACGAGTTGGCGGAAAACGGCTTGTTTGTTTTTTGTCAAAGCGTTGTGCATTATGTAACTAATAAGATAAAACTAACAAAAATAAGCATCAAAAGAGAAATGACACAAATTTCAGAACAGCAAATTTTAGCTGCCTTATCAAACATCAAAGACCCGGATTTGGGCAAAGATATCGTCACGCTCGGCTTTGTCAAAGATTTAATAATCAACGGCTCGGACGTTTCGTTTCGGCTGGTTTTGACGACTCCCGCTTGTCCCGTCAAAGAATCGTTTGAAGCAGAAGCGCACGCGCTTGTGCGAGAAATTCCCGGCGTTTCCAGCGTAAAAGTGACAATGGACGCCGAAGTGCCGAAAGGTCGCGGCGTGGCAAACTCTCCGGCGCTGCCAGGCGTGAAAAACATTATCGCCGTTTCAAGCGGCAAAGGCGGAGTCGGTAAATCAACCGTCGCCGTAAATCTGGCAGTTTCGCTCGCTCTGGACGGCGCAAAAGTCGGTTTGATGGACGCCGATGTCTACGGACCAAACGTGCCGATAATGCTCGGAATCGGACATAAACAGCCGGAAGTCGGAGCGCAGCAGCTTCTGCCGATTGAAGCGCACGGCGTCAAGGTTATGTCAATGGGCAATTTGCAGCCGGGCGACAAACCTTTGATTATGCGCGGTCCGATGCTGCACGGGCTTGTCCGGCAATTTCTGGCGGATGTCGCGTGGGGCGAGCTTGATTATTTGATTGTTGATATGCCGCCGGGAACCGGCGACGTGCAATTGAGCCTCGCGCAGCTCGTTCCGGTGCAGGGCGCGGTTGTCGTGACGACGCCGCAGGAAGTTTCTTTGTCGGATGTGCGCCGCGCGATCAGAATGTTTGAAACCGTCGCGGTTCCGGTTTTGGGCGTGGTGGAAAATATGAGCTATTTTGTCCCGCCGGATATGCCCGAAAAACGCTATAACATTTTCGGCGAAGGCGGCGGACGCCGAGTTGCAGATCAATACGGTTTGTCGTTTCTCGGCGAAATCCCGCTCGGAATGGAAGTGCGCGAAGCCGGAGACTCAGGCGTTCCGGTCGTCATCTCGCAGCCCGGTTCGCCGCAAGCCAAATCGTTCCGCGAAATGGCGGAAAACGTCGCGCGCCATGTTTCCATCGAAGCTATGAAACCAGACCTTGTTATTTCGCGAAAGGGGAGTTAATTTCTAATTGCTGATTAACTAAACTTCAGGCTCAAAATTCAATAATGGATTACCGAAAAGCAGCCGAAAAGGCTGAAAAAGCAAAGGCAACTTTTGATTATTACAGACCAAGTGCCGTAGGCGAGAGACTTGTCACAAATGCAGTAAGCAAGGTTGAAATTAAGGAAAGCAAAAGTCTCTGGCATTGGCTGATTGCAATCGGCGCGGTTGGAAACGTGGCAATTTGGCTGTTTTTGCTGTTGTTTCATTCGGCATTTTCAACATCGGTTGATTTGCTGCTTAACTTGGGAAAGTTTGCGGGCATTTTCTTTAGCCTTCCGTTCTGGTTCGTATTTGTGGCGATTTACAGCATCTTTCGTCTGAGAAAACCTGATTTTGAAGAAACGCCGCAGTTTGAATCAAATCTGATGTCAACATATACTTACCGCACAAAGGCAGACAAGGTTTGGCTGGTTTGGATTTGCGCCGGAATGGTTGCGGGTTTAAATATGCTGCTGCTTATTTTTGCTTACTGGTTTTTGTAATCTTGTTATTTGTTTGTGAAAACGGTAAAATTTACTTTAAAGTCAGGATTCAATAACTGACTGAAATCGTAGCAATTAAATATAGATTTTTAGGAGACGAATAAAAAATGACACCAACAGTTGCCGCACCGGCTTTTGACCTTATTTTAACGAGCCAGGCTGCAGAAGAAATTAAAGGATTTTTGGCTGGCGAAGAAGATTTGCCCGAAACCGCCGGTTTGCGCGTCCGCGTCGTGCCGGGCGGCTGTTCGGGTTTTCAGTACAGCCTCAACATCGAAGAAGAATCTCGCCAGGGCGATTTTATTTTAGACAAAGAAGGCGTGCGCCTTTTTGTTGATATGTTTTCGGCGCAATATCTAAACGGCGTCAAAGTTGATTACACCTCAAATATGATGGGTTCGGGCTTTACCTTTGAAAACCCGAACGCCACCGGCGGCTGCGGATGCGGTACCTCGTTTACCGCCTAAACGAAATACGGAACACAAATTGAAAAAGGCGAAACTTTCAATCGGTTTCGCCTTTTTTCTTTTAGAATAACTTTGAAAAGCATTTTTATTGTCCCATGAGGGAATTAACGAAAATAGCCCAGCGATAAATCGCTGGGCTATTTTCACAATGTCCGCTTTGCGGACTTCTCAGGCGCGCTCTAAACCTTATTCCATTCGTAACTGTTATTTTTGCACGCCGCGTAATTTTCGTTTAGTTTTGGCTCAAGCAAAACCAGAGCGGTCAGTCGGCGCGCCATATTCATCACTTCGCGCACTTCGTCGGCAGTTAAGGCTCTGCCCAAAACGGCAAATTCGCGATATGAGAGCCATTTTTTCATTACCTGATAACCGCCAATCGTGTATTCCCAAACTCTTTGCGGGACGCAGCGCCAGAAAGCCGCGTCGTTCAGATAAACGTCAACCGCCTGCGCACCGAGACAAGCGAGAATTTGTTCCGGCGTGTAGCCCAAACGCGCGGCGGCTTGCTCGATTGCTTCGGTTTCCTGCGCGGAATAATCGCGGACGATTGTTTTGCCTTTGCCCGGCATAGTCACCGCGCCGTCTCTGCCGCCGTAGCCCCAATTGGCGCGCACCTCGTAATCTGCGGCTTGCAGATTAGTCCCGTCAGTTTTCGCCGGAACGCCGATGCGGGCAAACGGCGCGAGCAGATTTCCGGCAGTGACGCCGACAACAGGATTTTCGGTATCGAGCAGCGCGGCGACTTCTTTTCCCAGTGAAGCAGAGGTCTGCAAAACTTCTATTTCAGCGGGCAAAGGCACGCGCGGAAAATCCGCACGGATTCCGTCGGCGTTTTCTTCGAGATACAGCGGCGCGTAACCGACGGCGAGCGCGTGCATCCAAATCAAACCAGCCTTTTCCGCCGATGCGTCCACATTTTCAACGCCAATCGCCGCCAAATACGCCCGCGCTTTTTCCGAGAAATTTGCTTTCGTTATATTTTCCGAAAAACCAAAGTCTAAAGTGGATTTTTTGTCTAACACATAAGCTATGTTTATTTGTAAAGGAATTGCTCTAGCGTGACCTGAAATCACATCGCGTTCAAAAATGCTTGTAGCAAAATACATCGGTGTTCCTTCAGGTTCTCGAACTCCTGAAACTCTGGAAATCAAAAAAGAATTTCCTTTCCATGCGTGTTTAGTAAGAGCTGTACTTGGCTCAGACCAAAGCGGACGTTGTGCATCGGCATAACTGAATCTTGAGTCAAAAGGTTTAAAGTAGAATTTTCTAATGTGTTCGTCCGCATATTTCATTTTTTGTTGAATTTTAGCTCTATCAACGTGACCATAATATCGGGAGTATTTAGCCATTAATTCAGGGGATACTTTCTCCATTTCTTGATTGGAAACTGTTGCATCGAAAAACTTCTGAACTCGCTCCCGCAGTTTTGCCTCATCCATTGAAATTAAAGAAAGACCTCTCGTTTCCATGTGACCGTAAGCAGGCTTTTCTTCACACAACTCTGTTAATAATGCCCATTGAAAATAATTTGTTTTTACATCAGATGAATAAAACGAAAAGCGGCTTTCCGGCTGCGGCGAAACGTTTTGATAATCAAAAACGCTTTCGCTTTCGGTTGATTTCTCAACTCCCCAATTCGGATCAAGTCGCCTAACAAGATGTCCCGCGTCGCCGTTTTCCTCTACACTCGATAACAATTCTTCGCGTTTGTTGACGCCCCAGAATTGACGGAAACGGACGGTTGGTTGTTCGTCGCGTTGTTCTTTTCTGACCATCAAACCGATTGCCGTGCCGACGCGGATTCCTTCGCGGTTGTATTCGGTTGAAAAAACGCTTGGGTCTGGTTTGCCTTCGGGCGTTACTTTTCCGGTTTCCCGACTATCGCCGTTTAAGCTGTCGAACCAGAGCAAATCAAACTCGCGTAAAAACTTTTCGCGCATCACGACAAACGAAGGATCACGCAAATAAGAGAAATTCGAGATGTAGCAAACGACGCCTTTGCGCGCGCCCATTTCGGCAATGCGACGTTCCGCGAGACGGAAAAAGCGGACGTATAATTCATCGAGATTAAATTTCTTGATGCCCCATTTCTTAATCAAACCCGCTTTGTAAGGTTCGACGAGTCCCTGTTCTTCGGCGGGCGATGTTCCGGCGAAAGCATTGTAAGGCGGATTGCCGATGATGACCAGAATCGGCGTTTCGCGTTTGATTGTTTCCGCCTGATCGCGTTCGGCTTCCATTTCGGGAAATAGCAAATGCGTTTTCGGTTCTTTGGCAGGCTCCCAGCCCGTCAGTGCGTTGGTTAGATAAACGCCGACGCGCTCGCCTTCCTCGATGTTTGCGCCGAGATTGTTGAGCAATAACCCAAGCTGCAAATGCGCGACGACAAACGGCGCGGGCAAAATCTCGAAACCGAAAACTCTCTCGGTCGCGGCTTTTTTCAAATCCTCTGCGGCAAGCGCGCCTTCGCCTCGCTGTTCGAGCGTTTGATGAATGTGGTTTAAGACTTCGACCAGATAAGCGCCCGTTCCGCAGCACGGGTCGAGCACATAAACATTTGGATCAGCCAGACCGTCTGCGAGATTTAATTCTTCCTTTAAAACCGTGTCAACGCGGGCGACCATATATTTGACGATTTCCTGCGGCGTGTACCAGACACCGAGTTGTTTGCGGAGTTCGGGATCAAACTGCTGCAAAAACGGCTCGTAAAAATACTGCACGGCTTGACCTTCGTCAAAACGCGCGAAAAACTCTTGCCGCACAATTCGATTTAAAACATTCCCCGTCCAATCCAGCACTTCGACCAGATCGAGATTTCGCAGATTGCCGGGTTTGGCGATTTCGTCAAACAAAACCTGAATCACCGGAACGCCTAGATAAAATCCGGCTTCGCGCCAGCGAAAATCATTCGTGCGCGGCGGATTTTCCTTGTGCCATAAAACCCACGCGGAAAAGACGCCGTAAAAAAGCGTTTGAATCAAAGTCGAATGAAAAAAGTTTTCGCCGCGCTCGCCTTCAAAACGAATGCCGAGAGCTTCTTCGAGAGCTTCGCGCAGCTTCTTTAAAGCGGGAAAATCAACCGTCTCAATCCTGGCTTTGGCGTCGCGGGCGTAAGAAGCCAGAAACCACGCGACTTCCTGCGGATTGGAAAGCGGCGCGTTTGCTGCATCACGCGCTTGAGATATTCGAGAAAACGCGCTTCGTGTTCGGCTGCAAACGCTCGTTTGTCTGCGGCTCTCGCCCAGAATTTCGCCTGACTTTCAGCGAGAGTATAGCGTTCAAGCTCTTTTATCTCGCCGTTTTCCTGCGCTACCAGCAAAAAGTCTCGATAGTTTGTCACCAAAACCAGACCGTATTTGGCGAGATATTTTCTGACTTGTTCGCTATCGGCAATCTTTTGCACATCGTCCGCAAAACCTTTGATTTCGATTGCGCCGCGTTCGGGCGGCTGTCCCGATTGCGGCTGATTGTCGCCGCGTTGTAATTGGGAAGCCGTAAAAAATCCGCCGTCCGGCATTCCCGCTCCCTGATTTTTGAGCGTCAACACGCATCGCACGCGCGGTTTCAAAGTTTTTCCCAAACCGTCAAAAAGCGTGTTGATTGCCGGATAAAAAGACGTTTCCTTCGTGCTTGCGCCGGTGCGGTAAATAGCTTCGAGGTCGGTGAGATATGTTTCAAATAAATTCATAAACTAATGTCGGCTATTTATAAACAAAAAAACGGGCTAGGACAAGCCACACCCGTTTTTTTTTGAATTGGTAATTAATCGCTACTGCTCGCTGATGACCTGCAAACCGTTAACGGATTGAAAATCGGTTCTGTTATGCGTAACGAGCGGAATGTTGAAATAAAGTGCGGTCGCGGCAATCCAAGCGTCGGCTTGTTCGATATTTGCGCCGCTTTTTCTTCCCTCGTCAATGACTTTTGCCCATAAACGATAAACTTGTCTTGACGCGCCTTGCACAAAATAGCGCCGCAGCGTTTTTTCAAACTTGGCATTGCGTTTGATTCCCCAATTTGCCCGCAGCGCCCATACTTCGATTTCAGCCACCGTCATAAATGAAACGATCAAAAATTGATTGGTAATATGCGGAAGGTAAAGATCGGCGCGAGTATCTTCCTTGAGAAAATATGAGAAAACGTTTGTGTCAATAACTCGCGCCATCAATCAATTTTCGATTTGTATGTTCCTTGTTTTCTAAACTCGCGGAGCCAGATTTGAAAATTTTCAAACTCTTCGTCAGTCCATAAATCTTTGCCTTCGCCGATGCCTTCGTCCACGTTAAAAGGCTCAATTCCATTTTCGCGCATAATTCGTTCAATTTCGGCTTCGGTCATCGGTTGATTTTCTTCATTCGGTTTTCGTCGTAATGGATTCATCTGCCATCACCGCCTTTCAAACATTTATTTAACGCCATAAATGGCGATGCGCGCAAACAAAAACGGGCAGGAACAGGTCCCGCCCGTTTTGTTTGTTTGATGAATTTATTGACGCGGAATCTTAATCGTTTCCGGCAACCGTCTGTTTCGTTTGATTGAAGATATTTTTCAGCGCTTTTTCCTGTTTGACGACGTGGCTCGCGCCGATGACGGCGAAAACTCTCTCGCCTTTTTCGACTTCTGCCGCTAAGGTTTTGACCATAAAACGCCCTCGATAGTTGACAGAAGCGTCGGCGATGTCGTTGGTGAAATTGCCCAAATCCGGGTTCGGATCAAAAATCTTTTGCTCAATCTTGCGCCAATCGGCGACCTGCGGCAGATTCTTTTTGGCAACGGCGTCAAATTCGGCGATTGTTTTCGGCAAACTGTCAAAACCGGGCATTTTCGCCGCTCCGCGAAGCGCTTCTTCGACCAGTTCTTCGGGCTTTTTCGGATTTGTTTTTTTGTTGTTTTCCGGCACGCGGCGCAAAACGTAAAACAGAAAAACCTGTTCGAGCGTCCAGCGCTTTGTTCCGAGAATGTATTTCATTTCTTCCAATCGCGGCGGGTCTAAGGATTTAATCGGAATGTTGTGTTTTTTCGCCAGAAAACTAAGCAATCCCGGCTCGCCGTATTTTTCGACTGCTTCTTTGGCGGTTCCGGCAGCGGGCGGCGTGCCGCTTTCGTTTAAAATAACCGTCGGTTTAAATTCGGCAAAACGTTTTTCAAGCTCTGCCGCCTGCGGGTCGTCGTAGCTGTAGAAATGTCCCGCGCCGAAATAAATCAGCTCGCCTTTGTCCTTTTTGAACTCAAGAATGTACGGGCGATTATGACGGATTTTCCCGTAATCTTTATAGCTCATAATTTCCGGCTCCTTTTACGCGAAAACGCTGAAAGCCGAACATAAAATTGCGATTGCGACAAGCGGCAATAAATTTATCTTTTTCATTTCTCCCGGTTTCTCCTTTTTATTTCTCAAACGCGGCGACGGCGTTCGGATAATCAACCGTAATGCGAAAATGCCTGAGAGCGTTTCCGCCGATTGCGCCTTCGATTCGCTTGTCCATCCATTGCGACATATATTCGTGAAAATTCTTGTCCGCTCTGACCGTAAACCAGACCGCGCCGGTTCGATAGCCGCCGATTTCGATGTCCGGGACTTCGATCATCGCGGCTCCGCTTCGATTTTCAGCCGCTTCGATGACGCGCCAATCGGGATGCGCTTTGCGCCATTTTTCAAAGACGCTCGTTGTAATAAAGCTCGTCGCGCGAACTGCCGGTTGTTTGTCGTTCAAGGTTTTCAACGCTGCTTCGGTCAATTCGGTTGACGCGCCGGTGTCGAATAACAAATCGAGCGTTTCGCCGTCAATCTTGACCGCGATGCGCGGAAAATTCAGGATGCGCTTGCCGGAATCGTTTGTTTTAAAACCGAGCGGCGCGCGGTGTTCCGATTTGACTGAGGGAACGTCTCCGGCGGCGCGAAGCAGCAATTGTTGTTTCGGATAATCAAAAGTCCAAACTCGCCCGGCAAACCATTGCTGTCCGAGCATTCCAGACCAATCCTGTGCGAGCGGCATTCTTTGTGAGATCGGCGCGACGAAAAGTCTTTCGTTTGGCGAGCCGAGCGGCGCGACAATCTCGGCTCCGGCTTTAAATTTCGGCAAAGCGATTGTTTCCATTTTTCGCCCGCCGTCACCCGGGACTGATTCGACCGGAATTTTTAATTTTTCAACGACATCCGCAAAAACGAACAAACCGCCGCCGGTATCGGTAAAGAAATTGAGCTTTGCGCCGTCCGCCGTAATCGGCTCTACATAAAACCGATGCGCGTCGTAACGGGCGGGGAGTTTTATCGGTTTGCCGATTGTCTGCCCAAAAACCTGCATTACAGAGGACACAAAAAGAATAAAAACAGCAGCTTTTAAAAGAACTGCTTTTGAGATAGAAATCATTAATTAATCTCCTTTTGGTTTGCATTGAAAACCGCTAACCCGAGCGCAAAAAATCCCAAAGTAACCGAACCGATAAAAATCCAGCCGGTGTTTTCTCGACCGAATACAGCGCTTGCCGCGAAAAATAAAGGCAGCGCAAAACCTATTAAAAAAGCCGGAACTCTACGCCAACCGCTCCACACGCCCGCACGAACTATTGCGATGCCGACGACGATCATTAAAACGTGGCTAAACGGATACGCCATATCGGTAACGAAAAAAAGCCAAGTTTGTTTCAGGCTTGGTGCCGCGTATTCAATCACGTCAAACATCATCGCAAAAAAAAGACCGACGATTTGCACCGCAAACAAAACCTTTGCGCCGAATCCGTTTCCGGTCACGCGCATTTGGCGCATCGCAATAGCGCTCGCCAATGCGCCGCAAAGATAAAGCACGCCGAGAAAGCTGACAAAAATCTGATTCGGATTAGGCTGGTCAAGATTTTGCGAATAAAAATACGACGCAAAATAAAGACCGGGCGCGCAAATCATTCCGATTATGCCGAGCCGGCGATGCGTCGCCGTTGTTGACAATTTGTTACTGCTCGCGGGCAGGCTGATTTCTTGAACCGACATTTGAAGCCTCGAAAAGTTAAAGCAATTCCCAATTAATAACGCGCAGAAACTTGTGCTTTGGTCTCAATACGCGCAGCTCTTTTTAAGATGGACATTTGAAAGGCTGCAAGCTGCCGCTTTAAACTTTTGCGCGGAATCGTACAAACGAAAAATCTGTTTAGTGAAAGTATTTATCTTTAATGCCGGTTTATCGCGTTAATCGGCAAGAGAGTTATCAGGCAAGGCAGGAGTGACGAAATTATGAATATGCAACAGCAAAACGATTCGCTGGTAATTGATCGAAACGGCAGACGAGGCTTGCTTGATGTGGCGGGAACGCCGGAGCAAGTCAAGCGAAACGGTCAATTTCTTGTGCGTTTGGAGAACGGAACAGGCGTTTTAGTTCCGGCAAGCGAAATCGTTGCATCGCAAGCCGGCGGTTATCTTCTCGAAAAAAGTTTTGATGAATTCGGCACTGCACGGCAGTTTGCTAGCGGCGCTGATTTGCAGCAAAGCGCGGGGGCAGGGCAACAAACGACGGCAACGGAAAATACGCCGAGAAACATTGAAGAACAGCTTGTGGTTCCGGTTCTCGCCGAAGAATTGCACGTCGAAAGGCAGAGCGTGGTGACGGGTGGAGTTCGCGTTCACAAGCGTGTCGTCGAACGAACGGAAGTTGTTGACCAGCCGATTCAAGCAGAGGAAGTTGACGTTGAGCGTATTCCGATTAACCAGATGATTGAAACTGCTCCGGCGATTCGCTATGAAGGCGACGTGATCGTAGTGCCGCTGGTCGAAGAAGTTATCGTTACCGAAAAGCGCTTGATGCTGCGAGAAGAAGTACGCATCCGGCGTCGTAAATTTGAAACGCGCAAACCGCAGGAAGTCACATTGCGACGCGAGCAAGTGGAATTTGAAGAAATTTCTCCCGAAGAACCTGAACGTCGTTCAGGCGCAAACAGCTAAAAATGCTGTCCATTACAGGATAAAAGCGTGAAGAATCTCCGGCTGAGAGTCTAAACGCTTTCAAAAGCAATAAGCATATTTCAAACTTAGGAGCGCTTATTGCAGTTACTTCTGAATTGCAGATATAAGAATGCAATTCATACACACGGCAACGCAGCTTAACAATCGTGCTGCATTGTTCGTTGTAAATTTTTATTTTAGAAAAAGGAGAGAGGAAACATTATGGCAAATCAATCAAACACAGGTAATTCACCAATTGTAACGGCATTATTTCGAGATAGAGACAGCGCGGAATGCGCTTATCGCGCAATCAGCAGCAGAGGGTACGATAAAGACGACGTTAACGTGATGATGTCGGATGAAACCAGACAAAAACACTACTCTGAAGGTAGCGATGGCGGTAATACCGAGCTTGGCAGCAAGGCTTTGGAAGGAACCGGCACAGGCGCGGGAATCGGCGGTACGGTCGGCGCAATCATCGGCGCGATAGCCGCAATCGGAACTTCGGTTGCGCTTCCCGGATTGGGATTACTTATTGCCGGACCGATTGCCGGAGCTTTGGTCGGCGCCGGTGCGGGCGGGATTACAGGCGGATTAATCGGCGCGTTGGTTGGCTCCGGTATCCCCGAAGACACTGCTCAGGAATATGAAACAGGCATCAAATCCGGCGGAACGGTTCTCGGCGTGACGCCACGCTCAAGCGAAGACGCCTCGTTTTTTGAACGCGAATGGACGAATTGCGGCGGCGCGAATGTTTACTCTTCGGGCAATTTTACAAATCAAACAACGTCGGCGACGGCTAATACCGGTTATCAAGCCAGCGCCGCAACCGCTACAGGCAAAAATTTTGCTTCGACCGGCACGGAAACCGAGAGTTATAATCGAACCGCTAATCAAGGCGAAACCGTGATTCCGGTCACCGAAGAACAGCTTCAGGTCGGCAAGCGCGAAGTCGAACAGGGCGGCGTCAGAGTTCGAACTCACGTCGAGGAAAGACCTGTTGAAGAAACCGTGAATCTGCGCGAAGAACACGTCAAGGTCGAACGCCGCCCGGTTGACCGTCCGGTTGGCGAAGGCGATATGGGCGCTTTCAAAGAAGGCACGATTGAAATTACGGAGAGAGCCGAGCAGCCCGTTGTTTCAAAACAAGCGCGCGTAATTGAAGAAGTAAATATCGGCAAAGAGGTTACCGAGCGACAGGAAACCGTGCGCGACACAGTTCGCCGCACAGACGTTGATGTTGATGAGCTTGGAACGGATGAAACACGCCGAACACGATAACTAATTCAATTCCAATGAATCTGTAGAGTAGAATCTATATCTATAAGATTCATAAATAAACAATAAAACAAAAGGCGAGTTTTTTAATTCGCCTTTTGTTTTATTCGAATTCACTTGATTTGTTAGATCGCGGCTGTTGTTTGAGGCTCGTAAAGCCACGCTTTTGCGCTCGCCGCAATATTATTATCGTAGCCGCCTATTACCAGTACTCTTCCATCCGACAACAATGTTGCTGTTGAGTAAAACCGTGCGCCGTCCATCCGACCGTTGACTATATCAAAACTGTTCTTCACAGGATTGTATATCTCTGCATATTCTTTACCGCCCGTGACGAACACAGTGCCGTTATTCAATAGAGCTACCGAGTCTCGATGTTTGAAACGGGTAGTATTCATGTTGCTGACAGCAGTGAAAGTACCTGTGGCTGCATTATAAATCTCTGCGTTAGCATAACGTCCTCGCCAATCACGATTGTCCGAGCCGCCCATGATAAGCACGCTGCCGTTCGGAAGCAATGTCGCTGCGTGTTTATGATGAACCATAGTCATGTTGCCGGTAGATGTGAATGCGCCCGTTGCCGGGTCGTAAAATTCTGCGCTGGCAAGAACATTTCGCCCAGCGCCGCCGCCGGTAATCAATACTTTCCCATTTGATAAAAGAGTCGCCGTATGCGCGCTTCGTCCCGCGCTCATGCTGCCGGTAGGAGTGAATCGCCCCGTAGCCGGGTCGTAGATTTCTGCGCTCGCCTGCAAACTATCGTTATAGCCGCCGGCAATCAGCACCTTGCCGTTAGGCAGCAAGGTTGCGGTGAAACCGCCGCGCCTGATGGACATACTGCCCGTCGGAGTAAACGCGCCAGTTGTGGGATTGTATAGCTCGGCACTTGCAAGCCATTCTGTATTAGAACCCCCGGCAATGAGAACCTTTCCGTCAGACAACCGAGTGGCAGAGTGACCGGCGCGGCTTTGGCTCATATTACCAGCGGCAGCAAACGCTCCGGTTGCGGGGTCGTAAAGCTCAGCACTGTTTGTATAAACGTCGTTGCGCTCCATGCCGCCCGTAACTAAGACTTTACCGTTAGAAAGCAACGTGGCTGCGTGAGTCGCCCGTGCAGAAGCCATACGCCCGGTTTGCACAACAGTACCGGAGCTATTCTGCATGACGGCTTCAGGTCTTTCGGTGTTCGTAGAATTAACAATTGCGCTACAACTTGTCGCTGATGATGCAAAGATTATCAGCGACAGAACAAATGCCGCAGGATTGTCGAAGTGTTTCATATTATCCTTAGGTTCTACATGGATTTACCGGCAAAGCTATCAAAGTGCTGAATCAATAATTCGTTAAACGGTGAAATGCTGCGAATTGCTCGAATGTCTTGTTCTGTGCAATCCTGCCACTTATCTTTATTAAGCAACTGTACTTTACGTCCGGGTGAAGCTTTAAATTCAAGAACGCGCACTTCTAATTTGCCATACTTAAAATCGGCTATATGCTGCCATTCATTGGCGCGTTTGATTGACTCAGCTTTTTCTTTGTACTGCTGCTCTGCTTTATCTTCTTCATATTGCCCGACAAGCGTTTCGCAATGTTCGGTCAACCAGGGTTTTGCATGACGATTTAAAATTAATAAACCGACATCCGCTTTCGTCAACGTTTCCCATTGCTGGTTGTTGTATCGCTGCGCTTCTCGATTATTGTTATTTTGAATTACGCGAATTACAGAATTGGCGATCTTTAGTCGTGATATTTCGTTTGCATCAATACCGTTTGTTAAGCTCATAATTAAATTGTCCTTTTATTGTCTCTTTAGTTAATGTAAACATCTCCAAGTTTTAAATAATCCTGGTGCTGCCACCACCATTTGATATTTAACGGATAAGAAGTTTTGCGAATACCGAGCATCACGCTAATACGCATTCTGCTGTAAGAAAGCAGAAACCGAATTGCATTCACATTTTGCGACTTCATTTTATCAACCATCTTCTTTCTTTTCCCCCAATTCATTTAAGTGTAAATAACCTAAAGGCGGATCTTAATTCCGTCTGAACTTCCGGCTTTAAAAGAGTTATGAAAGAAGCAAGTTTTGCTTTCTTTCAGTTCACTGATTTTTAGGGTAGTGCTGTATATGCTCCGGCTTTGAGAGGCATCCTGACATGGTGTGTAAACATTAATAGCTCCCGGATAATTGAGCCATTGACTTCAGATAATCCGGCTAATTTCCAGAGAAGCTGAAAAGGGAGTGAGCTAAGCTCGATTCTTTTTAAGTTTAAATTAAATTATGATATATGTCAAATATGAGATATGTTTCAGATGCGCGATATAGGGTGAATGTGAAAATATTTAATCACTATGCTCTTACCTAGCAAATGTTTACTTTTGCTTTATAAAGCCGGCTCTGCGACGCTTATTTTCGCAATTTTTATGAAAGTTTGTTTGTTGTTCTTCCGTCAAAACATTCCCGTCGTTTTTATCAATGAGAACTGTAATTGCGCCGGGCGACCAGCCTTCATTTATCAGTTTTGGAATATCAGCGGTAAAAGTCCAGACCAGCTCATTCTCACGTTCCAAGCGCACTTCTTCGACCTCTGATTTACTCAGTTCCCGGTCAGCTTCAATAATTTTTTCTACTTCTCTTCGGGCGATTTCGCGCGCTTCATTTAAATCAAACATAATACATATTTAAGAATAGTGATTGATGTGATTTTACGGGGAAACTTACTAAATAATAAATTTCTTTATTTATGAAGAATGTTAAATTGGTGTTTATTAGGGAGATCACAATGATTTTTGAATTTCTGAAGAATGCTTAATACGTCAACTATTTTATCATTATAAATGTGAATAGTATTTGTCTCATTATCGAAGGCTGCCAGAGAGGTTTGGTTTCCGATAATGCTTTTTACATCTTTCATTTCGTTAAATGACACATTAATTTTTTCCATTCCTGTTCCGATACGTCCGGTTTCTTTGTAAATTCTATAAATCATTTGTTTCCTTTTTTCATTAAAATCAACTATTTTTCATTGAAAATACATTGCGGTTATTTATGACGATAAGTAATCCGTCCTCTTGATAAATCATAAGGCGACATTTCAATTTCAACTCGGTCTCCGATTAAAATACGAATCCGATTTTTACGCATTTTGCCGGAGATTTGTGCCAACACCATATGCTCGGTGTCGTTAATCTGTACTTTGAAAAATGCGTTGGGTTGTTT
>DASVTY010000035.1:0-40040 GCA_036387315.1 Pyrinomonadaceae bacterium | reverse complement strand
TCCGCTTGCTACCATCCCTCCCGCCGAAAAACCCATAAAACCGATTCTATCTGGCGAAACATTCCATTCCGCCGCGTGCTGGCGAACTACCTTAAGAGCTTGGATTCCGTCGGCGATGCCGTATTTACAGGCTTCATCCATGTTAATATTCTTCGGCGCGCCTTCTTCTTTTTTTTCTATAATCCGGTATTTAAGAACGAAAGCGGCTATGCCTTTGCTTTGCAGCCAGCGCGCCGCGTCGCCTTCCTGACTGATAGCCAGCGCCACGCAATACCCGCCCGGAGCAATAATGACGCCCGTTCCGGTCGCCTTGCTTTTCTCGGGCAGGTAAGCTGTCAGAGTCGGAGTGACAACATTCAAAACCACTGTTCCGACCGGTGTATTTTCGATAACTTTTTCCTTCTGCGTCCAATTCTCCGTTCCCGGAGGCGCACCCGACCAAATATTAACGACTTGCTGCGAATTGGCTGAACAAGCCATCAGAAACGTAAAGGCGATAGCGCCCAAGGTATATACTGCGTTTCGTATCATATTCTCTGTTTCTCGTTTCATATTTTTGACGTTTGATTCGCCTTCGGTTTCTTACTTTTAAAAAACAGCAACTAAAACCCGAATTAGCCGTAACTTTATTTTTTCAGCATTTGCTTGCCGCGATAGGTAATCGTCTCGCCCGGTTTCATTTCGTAAGAAGGTATTTTCAGCCGTTTAAGTTCGGCGGCGAAACCGTCGGCGTTCGCGCTGATGCCCGGAAAAGTTGCGTAATGCTGCGGAATCGCCAGACGTCCGCCCACCGATTGCGCGGCTTTTGCAGCCATTCGCGGCTCCATTCCGAAATGTCCACCGATGTTAAGGAGCGCTACATCAACCTTGTATTGCTCGCCGATGGTTTCCATATCTTTGAAATACGCCGTGTCGCCCGAATGATAAATGGTCGGACCGTCTTTGATTATCACAACGAAGCCAGCCGGATTTCCGCCGTAAGCACGTTCGGCTTCGGTCGCGCTTGCCTTCGGATTAAAAACACTGCTCGAATGAACAGCCGGCGTCATCGCTACGATTACTTCGCCGTCGGCGATGTTTATTTCGCCGCCGATGCCCATAATCGCGTCCGTCTGAGCCTGCTTTTCGGGAAAGTCAGCCAGCTTGACTAAGTTTCCGGCAAGCTCCGGGTTGCAAATCAAAGCCGCACCGGTCTTTTTCGCAATCTCAACCGCGTCGCCCAAGTGATCGCGGTGTCCGTGCGTGAGAAGAATGTAGTCAACTTTCGGAACGGCGGTTAAAGAGTTTTTGCCGTCTTTGGCTTCCGGGTTCAAAGGATTATTGAGCCACGGGTCAATCAATAAAACTTTGCCTTTCGGCGTCGTAATCGAAAAAGCCGCGTGTCCGAACCACTTTATTTTAGTCTCCTGCGCCGAAACCTGGTAAACAGTCCCGAGCATAAATAAAACTGTCAGAAATCCGAATAAGTTCATACTTATCTCCTCAAAAAATCACCAGCCGCGTTTTTATTTTTATTTCCGTAAATTCTTTCAATTCTTCTTGATATTATCGGGAGCATGATCCGCCGAGAGATTCAACTCGATATTGTGTTCAAGAAATGCCTTTAGTCCGCTTAGCAAAAACGTAAAACCTGCTTGCGAATTAAGGGCTTTTCGGACGACTTCATCGCCATCTCCGCTAAAGCCGGATTCCGTAATCGTAACGGATGTCGTGTCGCCCGCTCGGGGAGAAAAAAGCCATTCGACCGCCGTCGGATCGCCGCCCGACGATGACCATTCGATGAGTATTCGTTTATTCGCCTCGATTGCTTTAACGCTGACTTCTGCGGAAACCCCGAACATTTCCCAATCCCATCGAATCTGCTTGGCGGAATCTAACCTCCCGCTGCCTTTCGTGAACCAGAATCCGGATGTGAAGGCAGGGTCAATAAAAGCCTCAAACACTTCGGCGACCGCTTTGCGAATCAGCATTTCCGCTTTGGCAACCGGAATATGTTCAATTTTCATAGCAATCTCCATTCTTTTACGCGAGCATATCGGGTGAGGTAACGCGGGACAAAATCAGCCGTACGCAACGTGAGAAAAACGAAAAACCGCGTTAACAAAGTCGCAGTTAACGAAACTGCCGGCAAATTTCCAATTCTAAAAGAGTTGAGGAATGACACAAGTGCCAATTTTCAAGTAAGGTTGCAGTCCAATTGACAAAGGCGATTGATAATTCTTTGAAAGGAACATTCCGGTTAACTTCATTTCATCAAATCGGACTAGAGTCCTGATTAGAAATTGGCTCTTGAATTGATTTTAAGCTCTGGTATATTTCAAAAATTTATGTCGCAAATTGTTGAAAAAATTTATCGCCGTATTGATTCCGTAGATTTCCTGCGCGGACTGGTAATGGTCATAATGCTGATAGACCATACGCGCGAATACGTTCACGCGGACGCTTTTCGTTTCACCCCGACCGATTTAACCAAAACGAACGTCGCATTGTTCTTTACGCGCTGGATTACGCATTTCTGCGCGCCGACATTTGTTTTTCTCGCCGGAACGAGCATTTATCTGCAAAAAATGCGCGGCAAATCTACGGCTGAATTATCGAAATTTTTGCTCACGCGCGGGCTGTGGCTGATTGTGCTGGAATTTACCCTCGTCAGATTCAGTTTGTTTTTCAATTTTGATTACAGCTTTTTCGGTCTGGCGGAAGTGATTTGGATTTTCGGCGTTTCGATGATCGTTCTCGCCGCGCTCATCCGCTTGCCGGCTCGCGTCGTTGCCGCTCTCGGAATCGCCGCGATTGCCCTGCACAATTTGTTAGACCGATTCACTGTTCCGCCCGCCGTCTCGATGGCTGGAATGCCCGCGCCGGACGCCTTGCAAAAGTTGTGGATGTTCCTGCACCAGCCGGGATTCGTGCCGCTCGCGCCGAATGTAAAAATGTTTGTCGCATATCCTTTAATTCCCTGGGTCGGTGTAATGGCTGCCGGCTACGTGCTCGGCGTGGTTTATACTTGGGAAGCGGAGCGCCGCCGAAAATTTCTGCTCAAACTCGGACTCATACTGACAGCTCTTTTCGTGATGATTCGCGCGACGAATCTCTACGGCGACCCGGAAATCTGGACTGCGCAGCCAAGCCCGCTATTTACCGTTCTTTCGTTTCTTAATACGACAAAGTATCCTGCGTCCTTGCTGTTTCTGCTGATGACGCTTGGACCGGCGCTGATGATTCTGTCCTTGACTGATAAAATAAACGCTCCAAACGCTCCAGACGAGCAAGGCAAAAACGACTTTTTGAGCCGCATATTGATCACGTTCGGACGCGTGCCGCTTTTCTACTTCATTCTGCAAATGTTTGTCGCGCACCTTTTCGGGATTCTGCTGAGCCTTTTGGCAAGTAAAAGCATCGGCTTTTATTTCCTGAATTTCCCGAATTCATCTACCGACGCTCCGCCGGACGCGGGATTTCCGTTGTGGGTGGTTTACGCGACATGGCTTGCCGGATTAATCGTTCTCTACCCGCT
Source organism: Pyrinomonadaceae bacterium (assembly GCA_036387315.1). Lineage (GTDB taxonomy): Bacteria > Acidobacteriota > Blastocatellia > Pyrinomonadales > Pyrinomonadaceae > JALZCH01. Next base: position 36,523 of record DASVTY010000035.1, on the reverse strand, counting down.
CTGCCGCTGGTACGGTAAAATCAAAGAAGGCAGGCGAGGTTTTCCATTCAGCTATCTTTAAATTGCAGTCGGCGGGCTACAGTTTAAAATGTTTTTGTAGCGCCGCTTTCAACCCAACCTTCGTTGCTCTAAAATTTTCTCTCTTCGGCAAATTCAACAACAGTTCGGTCGCCGTGGGTCGGCGGCTGCGAGATGACGAGAAATTCAAGGTCTCGGTGCTTCGTAGCCTGACCTCTTGCAAATTCAAGATTAACAGTTCGTTTGCCTGCATAAATATAATGTCGCTTTAGCCGCTTCGTCTTTTATATACTTTGGCACTTGATTTCTTACCTTCGCGTCGCCATAAATTCGCTGCGAAGGATAATACTCGGCTTCGAGCTGTACACATCCTGCGGCTTCTTCGCCAGCTCGATGCGAGACGAAGGCGAGCGCCATATCAATTCCGGCTGATACTCCGGCGGCAGTCCAAATTTTGTTGCCGTCATTGCACACAAAACGCTCTTCAACGGTTTCAACACCGGTCTCGCATAATGCCTGCGCGACGCTCCAATGCGTCGTCGCGCGCAAACCGTTTAGTAAGCCTGCCGCCTGCAAAATAAATGCGCCGGAGCAAACAGATAAAACGGCTTGCGCGTTTGCGGCTTGCTCTCTGACAAACTGCAAAAGTTTCTCGTTTTTCGCAGCCGATTTTCGCCCGTCGCCGCCCGGAATGAGCAGCGCGTCAAACTGCGGACAGCTTGCAAAATCCGTATCCGCAACTATACGCAAGCCTTTCTTGCAGCGCACCGTTCCGCCCGTTTCGCTAACGGTCAAACAATTTTCCGGCTCTCCGGTTTGGTCGCGCCAAAGGGAAAATATCTCCCACGGTCCAACTAAATCGAGTTCTTCCAAATCGGGGAAAAGCAAAAACCCAAAGTTTTTTATTTTTTTGTTCATAATCTAAATCTGCCGGTATTCATAAAATAAATTCGGTTTTTATTAAGTTCGCGCAGCTATCGACGTTGATAATCGGATATGTAATGCGCCGGAGTAATTTCCTGATTCATCTGCGGATCCGGCAATGGTTTGCCGGCTTTTATTTCAAGCGGAATCACGCCCGCCCAAACGTCGAGCGCGTAGTCTTCAGAATCGTCAACCGGATAGCCCGTGCGTATTTTCGCCGACGCTTGCGTCAGAGCCAGAGATAAAACCGTTGTTGCTTTTAATTCATTTGTTGTCGGAAGTCGAACCTCCCGCCAGCGACCGGGAACAATGTGTTCGGTAAAGAGGCGAAGGGCTTCGATTTTTTCGTTTTCATCTTTGATGATTTTCGCTGCGCCGAAAGCGACGACCGAGCGATAATTCATCGAATGGTGAAACGCCGAGCGCGCCAAAACCAGACCGTCAATCAAAGTCACGGTCACGCAAACTTCGATTTCTTCCGCCATCGCTCGCATCATCCGGCTCGCGCTTGATCCGTGAATCAAAAGCTCACCGCCGCGTCTGGCGTAGCCGGTTGGAATGACGAAAGTTTGCCCGTCCGCGCCTTTAAAACCGACGTGGGCGATGAAACCTTCGTCCAGGATTTTATAGATTGTCTCAATGTCGTATGAGCCGCGTTTAGGAATGCGGCGCAATTTGGTTTTGCCGGTTACGGCTAATTGTTCGCTCACAATAATAAAGAACTCCCGCATTAAATATAAAATCAATAATAATTGTAAATGGCATACATTCAAGTACCATTTCGAAGATTTTTTTATAGTCCATTAAAACTGTGTCGTAACTCTCTAATATGAGATTGACGGTTACAGATTTGTATATTATTCTAAATTTTGAATTTAATCGTTTAGTAATTGGTATCAATCGTAATCTTTAAACAGCGATTTTTACTATGCCAATTCAATAAGCCATCAATAAATATGAAAAAGCAAACATCTGCGTTCCCGTTTGTTTCCCTGTCCGATAGAACCGCGTCCGGTGTCCCGATGCACCGCCAGATTTACGAAAAAATGCGACAGGCGATTCTTTCCGGCGAACTTCCGCCAAAATCGCGCGTTCCGGCTTCGCGGACGCTCGCCGCGCAGCTCGGCGTATCAAGAATGACAATCGTCAACGCTTATGACCAGCTTTTCGCCGAAGGTTATCTCGAAGGCAAAATCGGCGCGGGAACGTTTGTCTCTCAGGATTTGCCAGAAGAGCTTTTGCAGGCTCCGAAAATAAGAACCGTGAAGCCCGCCGCCTTTTCGCGCGAGTTGAATTTATCCAGACAAGGCAGTCAAATGGCGCGAGGCTTGGGCGACCTTTTGCGCGAGCATTCGGCGAACAAATTCGTGCCTTTTCAAAACGGGCTGACGGCGATTGATTCATTCCCCTTTGAGATTTGGGCGCGTATTGCGTCGCGCTGGAATCGGCACGCGCCTCCGACCACCCTCGTTGAAGGCGATTTAGCCGGTTTTCAACCGTTGCGCGCGAGCGTTGCCGCGCATTTGAAATCCGCTCGCGGCGTCAATTGCGAACCCGGGCAAGTTATCATTACCGCCGGAGCGCAGCAGGCTCTCGCTTTAATCAGTGCGGTTTTCCTGGAACCGAATGACGAAGTTTGGATCGAAGATCCGGGTTATACGAGCGCCCGCAGTTTGCTCGCGCTTTCGAGGGCAAAACTAATTCCCGTTCCGGTAGACGAAGACGGATTGAATATTAAGGCGGGGTGGGAACAGAGCAAAAATCCGAAGCTGATTTACGTGACGCCTTCGCATCAGTATCCGCTCGGCGTGACGATGAGCGTCACGCGCCGTCTTTCGCTGATTGAAACGGCGCGCGCAACAGACGCGTGGATAATCGAAGACGATTATGACAGCGAATACCGCTATGCGGGTCATCCGCTGGCGTCTTTGCAGGGACTCGACCGGAACGGTCGCGTGTTGTATGTCGGAACTTTCAGCAAAACGATTTTCCCATCTTTAAAGCTCGGCTGCCTGGTGGTTCCGCCGGATTTGGTGGACGTTTTTACTGCCGCACGAATGCTCAGCGGAGCGCATTCACCCTTGATTGAACAGGCAATTTTAGCAGAGTTTATCGCCGAAGGTCATTTTGCTCGCCACATCCGGCGGATGAGAACGCTTTACGAGGAAAGACAGAAGATTTTGATTGAGGAAGTGCGGCGAAACTTAAAAGGGTTGGTTGAGATGAAGCCGGACGATGCCGGAATGCACCTTGTCGGCTGGCTGCCGGACAATTTCGATGACCGCGATGCGGCGCGAAAAGCTGCGGCGGAAAATATCAGACTGTCGGCAATTTCCGACCACTGCATCAACGAATATCCGCGTAAGGGCTTAGTATTCGGTTATGCCGCATTTGACGAAAAACAGATACGAGGCGGAATCGCAAAACTCGCCGAAATTTTGACGGAAATGGCGCGAAATCAAAACGACTTGATGCGGAGAAAACCATTCGCCGACGGCGGCAAGAGCGGTTTGCGCTGTGCCGCCGTTTGCTCCCGAATCAACTTTTAACGGCGCTTTCTATTTTGACTAAGTTTAAATTGTAATTATAAATTCGATGGCGTTTATTTCCATGCCGAATGACGGAAAACGGGCGAAGATCAAAAGTCAACAACCCTTCTCAGGCTCATCCGGCATTTGAAATACCCAAGCCGGAAGCATAACGACAAACGGTGTTGTATCAAATTGTATGCTCTGTGTTAACTCTCTGTGACTTCTCCGTGAACTCTGTGGTGAAATTTCGCTTGAAAAAAATCACCACAGAGTTCACGAAGAAGTCACAGAGAGCCGCAGAGATTTCAGAGCATAAATTGTGAAACACCACCGCGACAAACGTCATAAGAATGCGGTTGTTTTCACTATGCCTCGAATAAATTTTTATCCTTCCTGAACGTAATAAATATAATCGACGTGCGGCGGCTCGATTTTTTGGTCGTAAAGTCGCAAGCAAATCTGCGCACGGTGAAGGATAGAATGGTAATTGAGCTGAAGCACCACGTCGCGCAGCAGATTTACGCCTTCGGGTTCGTCGGGCATCGGCGCAAAACGGATTTCCTCGTTCAAATCTTCATCCTTTAAGCCTGACAAAAATTTCAGCCAATCATTTAAGCTCGCGTCCCAGCGCGCGTTCAATTCTTCAGCCGGGAAAGCCGCATCGAACCATTTGATTTCAGTTTCCGCCGGGTCTTGCTCGATGCGCCGCATCCATTTATCCTGCGCCCTGATAATATGGCTGAACAGATTAACGGATTCTTTATTGTCCGGCATTCGACGCATCGCTTCCAAAGTCAGTTTGTTTGCCCAGTCGTTAAAGCGAAAAGTATCAATTAAATATTGATTCATTATTTCCCTCGAAAGATTTACCCGAACCGCAAAGGTTTTTTCAGTTCACGGCTTCGGTGATATTTTGATTTTATGAATAGCCGGTTTTTTCGCAATAGCCACTTTTCGAGAAAAAAGAAAGTCCGTTTTTACTTAAAAAAAGAATTGCGGCTTTTTACTGAAATCCAAAGGAATGATCTTTTCATTATTTATCTGTTTCGTTTATTTGCAACTGCCTTACTCACGCACCATACAACCCAACCGATCAACACTATTTGCAGCGGCAACCGCAGCCATTGGTAAAATGAATAATTCATAAAGCCGCCGAGCTGCACGTTACTCACGGCGACATAAACATTCGCCGGGAAGACCGTAATTAATAACGCGGCTAAAGCGTAAGCCGCCGGGCGTTTTGTCGCCGGAACAATCAATCCGATGCCGCCCAGAATTTCAAAAAAGCCGCTCAGGTAAACCATCAAAAGCGGCGCGGGAATAAACGGCGGCATCATTTCCAGATATTTGGCGGGAATCAGAAAATGCGTCGCGCCAGTGAAGACAAAGGTCAGCCCGGTCGCAATTCGGGCGTTGTCTTTGACCGTTTTAATTGGATTTAACCCGAGTTTCGATGTTCCGAATAATAAACCCCAAAATATAAAAATCAAAAAAAAGACCGTCATTGTTTTCTCAGCTCAAATTATCTTAAACGCCGTCGGTAAAAACCGGTCTATTAATAATGCCTAAAACCGGCACTTGTATTTAAGGCGGTCTCCAATAAAATTTAATTCGATAATATAAATTTGATGCAATCGCAAACATTTGATTTTCGATTACTTCAAATTTAGAATAAAGTTTGCATTTGTAACCGTCAATGTGGAAATAGAGGGTTATGAATTAATATTCATTAAAAAAGCCGGTAAGCGAGATTCAAAAAAAAATGAGAACGGTCAAAGGTAAAGATTTCAAAGCGGACAAGGCTTGGGGAGCAATTGATATTGCTAATATAAACGGCGTGACGACGCGACTGCATTGGACAGACAAACCCTATAAATGGCACGTCAACGATGGCGAAGAAGTTTTTGCCGTTTTAGACGGCGCGGTGGAAATGCGCTACCGCGAAAACGGCGATGAAAAAAGAATCCGGCTCGACGCGGGCGACATTTTCTTTGCCGAAATAGGCTGCGAGCACGTCGCTCATCCGCTTGGAGAAGCTCGAATTCTGGTCGTCGAAAAAGAAGGCAGCGTTTGAGAGGCAAGCGTTTATAAGCAATCGGACAGAAAGGATGCGGCAAAGCCCTAACCGTCCGCCGCTAATAAACCAGGAGATTGTAGTCGAATTATGACCGAAATTATAAACACTGATGAATCTATGATTCCTTCGCAACGCGATTTGTTCGAAATTCCAGAGGATATTACCTACTTAAACTGTGCTTCCATCTCGCCGCAGTTGCGTTCCGGGACAGCCGCCGGATTCGAGTCAGTTAAAACGAAAGCCGCGCCGTGGCGCATTACCTCGGAACAATGGTTTACGGACGCGAAAACCTTGCGGGAGCTTGCAGCCAAAATTATCGGCTCGGAAAAGGAATCAATCGCCGTCATTCCCTCAGCCAGTTACGGAATTGCCGCCGCCGCCGCAAACGCGCGGGTTGAACGCGGGCAATCAATCGTTTTACTCGATAATGAATTTCCCTCAAATTACTACGCCTGGAAAGAGCTTGCAAAGGAGCGCGGCGCGAGCATCATTCTAGTCCAAAAAGGCGACGACGGCGAGACTTGGACGCAGGAGATTCTCGAAGCTATTAATGACAATACCGCTGTTGTATCGGTGCCGAATTGTCATTGGACCGACGGAAGCCTTGTTGACCTCGAACGAGTAGGCGAGAAGGCGCGCTCGGTGGGAGCGATGTTCGTCGTCGACGCGAGTCAATCTTTAGGCGCGTACCCGCTCGACCTCGCAAAAGTGCAGCCTGATTTTCTGGTTTCGACCGGTTATAAATGGCTTCTCTGTCCTTACTCGCTTTGTTTTATGTATGTCGCCCAGAAATGGCAGGAAACGGGAAAGCCGATTGAATATTCGTGGATGAATCGGCGGGCAAGCGAAAGGTTTTCGCGTTTGAACGATTACACGGATGAGTTTGAGCCGGGCGCGAGACGATTCGATATGGGCGAGTTTTCTAACTTTGTATTAGTGCCAATGGCGATTGCCGCGCTCCGGCAAATCAACGAATGGGGTGTCGGACGAATTCAGCAAACGCTTTCCGCGCTGACGAATTCGATTGCGGAAAAAGCGATAAAATTGGGCTGCTCGGTTGCGCCGCCGCAAGATAGAGTCGGACATCTGATTGGAATACGGCTGCCAAACGGTGCCTCCATCGAACTCGGCGAGCGATTGGCACGAGAGAAAATTTACGTCAGCATTCGCGGCGACGCGCTTAGGATTGCTCCGTATCTTTACAATGACGAGCGAGACATTGAAAAATTATTTACGGTTTTGCAGAGACTCGTTTGAATGAAGGGTTGAATTTGAAATTCGCTTACATAAATTTCTTCGCTTGGACTTTAGCCGAAAACTTCAAAATGCCGGACAGTAGGCTCGAACTCAAGCAAAAACTTTTCGTCTTGAGGATAATATTTGGCTCGTTCGTAATCTTCGCCCGCAAATTCTTTAATCGAGTCGAACGAGTCCCAAAAGGTCAAAGTATAGAAATGCGCCGTGTCGCCCTCGATTTTTCGCAGGATATGAGCACCTCGATTCCCTTTCGTCGCGCGGTAATCGGACATTCCGGTTTCGTTAAGATAATCTACATATTCATCCGCTTTGCCTGCATCGGTCGCCCCGTGCCAGACTCTTGCAATCATATTATTCTCCTTAAACGAGAATTTCGCCGCTCAAATTTCCCGGCATAGTTAAGCTATAAAAGACAGCGAATGAATTTTGCCGTTTCACAGAAAGCTATTCTTTAAAAAAGCGATTTGTCCCGTATGATAAACTTTGTGAGCAATCGTTTTCCGCAATAAAAAGCCATACGAATAATCCTTACCCGTAATTGTTCTCTCCAAATCAGAATCGGACAGCTTTTCGATTGTGAGAAGTAACTCACTGTGCGTTCTATACAGCGTTTCAAGCGTTTCATTCCACGCCGTTTCGCTTAAATCAACGGTAAGCGGAAAATCTCCTGCTTCCGGCTCGCGGATCATCTGCCCTTCCAAACGGCGCCGGAAAACGTCTTCCCAGCCGGCAATGTGCGCGACGATTTCCCAAATGCTGTGTGCCTGCTTTAAAGGATGTGCTGCCGCTTGCTCGCAAGTAATTCCATTCAAAGCATCTTTAAGCGATGCGCCGTGCCAAGCATTTCCGTCGTGAATATTTTTTAATTCCTCGATGATTTCTTTGATTTCCGACATTTTTTTCTCTCAAGTCAAAGCAGAAATTACCTCGTCCGCCGACAAAACATTTCCTGAACTTTATTCTCGTTTGCCCAACCATCGCTTGATTGAACGAAGCGCCACCGAAACGATTCTTTTGTGATTTCCGAAAAAATCCATTTCATTTCAGTTCCCGTGTCTGGTTTGCCTTCCAAAACAATTTCATCGCCTATTTGACGGGCGATAAAGGGAATGACGTAACCTTTGACCGGTCCGATCCAGGTCGAACGCCAGGCGTCAATTTTCGCGTCGTAAAATCGCAGCGTCGCGCCGTAATCGCCGGGAGCGTTATCTCCGGCGATGCGCAGACTCCGTTTCGGAGCAATCCACACATCCTGAACCGCGCGTCCTTCCAAAACCCAGCCGAAATGCCATTCGGCTTCGACCGTTTGACTGCTTTTGTCCGCATTGTAATTGATGACTTCCACATCCCAACTGCCGACAAATTGCCCAAACAGTCGAAGTTTTTCAGCCAATTCCGGCAAAGGCGCACTCGCTTGTAAAACTTCAATCATTGTTGTTTGATTCATGTTATCTTAGATGGTAAAGGTAACTCTCTAAATCAATGTTGAAAGTTACATGTTAGACGGCTTTAAGGTAACCTGTCAAACTTGATTTGAGAGTTACAAGTAAGCATTTAAAATTATTGCGGGACGAAAATAATATGCCTTTAGACATAAATACAAGCAAATTCAAATTTATCGGCGGCAATCTCGGTCTCGATTTTGTCAATACCGTGAACGGCAGAACGAGCAGCCCGAATAATAAAAACGGGCGTGATTATTACGAGGCATATCCATCCGACAAGCTGGAGAGTTACGCTGATTTAATCGGTTGGAGTTTGAAAGCCGGATTGTTTGGCGAAAAGGAAGCGAAAAACCTTCTGCGGGCTGCGGAAGATGATTCGTCGGCAGCGAACGCAGTTTTAAAAAGAGCCGTAAATCTTCGGGAAAGCATTTATCGCCTTTTCAAATCGGTGGCGGAAGGCTGGCAGCCGGAGGTGGAAGATTTGGAAAAACTGAACCGCGAATTAAGCATTGCTCGCCGCCATCAAAGATTGGTAGCGGCAAAAAACGGTTTTGCCTTTGAATGGATTGACCGCGCGGGTGTGCTCGACCGGATGCTCTGGCAAATCTCCGAATCGGCGACGAATTTGCTTATCAGCGGAGATTTGACGAGAATCCGTCATTGCGTAAATGATGTCTGTAACTGGCTGTTTCTGGACACGAGCCGCAATCGCACCCGGCAATGGTGCGTGATGCAGGATTGCGGCAACGTAGCGAAAGTGCGCCGCTTCAGAGCAAAACAACAAGCTGAACAATAATTTCAAGAGCGCTGCTCTGCTGTGGGCGAAAGGATCATATACACAATTGACGGATTTCCCGTGAGATTTTCAAACACAAGTTATTGCAAATTATTTAGTCTGCTATTTGATTTTATCCAAGTGACTATATAATCAATATCTTTAAAAGGAATTATTTTTCTAATCCTTGACAAACCTATTTGACTGTTGTCATCTTGTCCGTTCGCGCTTTTCGTTATTAATACTTTTATTTGAGCGCTTCTCTACTTCTCTTAATTTTTTTATTACGGGACATTTATTTGCTAATATCTGACGCCCTGAGAATAGTGTTTCATTATAGAATATGATTACTATAAGTGAAACGACAAGTCCAGTATGAGATTAATCAGAATTAATCAAATCAGATATTCGCAATAAAGACTTTTGTTGGATAATAGAGATAAATCCTTTTGACATTCGCTCAAAACAATTCATCTAGTTAAGGACACTCATGAAGTCATGACAAAGAGGAAGCTTAGAAACTATCTTTTACGATGTTATATCAGATAATTTAACTAACTTTTGAATTAATGTACTAGATTCACAAGTTACGCTATCATCCTTTAATCCTGCCAACCTTTTCTCCTCGAATAACATATAAAAACTCCTAAAAAAATATTCGCATAATGATAGTTTTCTGCTTTTTTTGGTGCGTTAGTGAATGAGAGCTAAAAATTGCAAAAAAAGCAATACAGACGACTCGATTGATACTTAATGTAGCGAAGAAGATTTGCGCCGAAATTTAAATCATGATCTCTTTTTACGAAAAGAGATCAACCGGCGACAAACATTAGATGAGGCAACTATATCAATGCCTTTAATTTTCGCCTCAATAACGGATATTCACTGATAATATCCGCAGTTTCGATATTATTAGCGGCGGGATCAATTTCAATGTGCCGTAATGCCTTCCGCTTTAATTTAATGCCGCTGAGACAAGATCACTTGGTGTTTTAATTCTGAGTAATAATGCCTGTCTTGCAAACAACGGATGGACAAAGAATAAGTCCGATTATCCAGCATCGAACGAGATTCAATCATTTTAGCTTCGGCGATCCGCTTTTCGCCAGTTACCGTTTAAGAAGTGGCGAATTATCAAAATACAGTCGAATTCAAGAAAGTATTTTGTTTGGCGCTCGTACAAACTTAATTCTAGCAGCCGGCTATCGGTAATATTTTCATTCTGTTGATCTTACCGGTTCTGAAATTCTTATTTGTAGTCAAAGAAAGCGAAGGAGAAATCTGTTTATGCCATGGGAAATTATCAGCAACAATTCAGAGATTCTGGCGATTCACGCCTCATTGCTCCCGACCAACCAAGTCCTAATGTTTGGCGGGAGCGAACATAACGCCGCCCAAAATCAAAGCGGTAATCCCGCCGATCTCAACAATACACGGCTTTTTAATCTGGCGGGAAGTCCGCTGATCGAAACCATCGGCTCGCCCGACACGGACGTTTTCTGTAGCGGTCACGCTTATCTTGCAGACGGACGCCTGCTGGTCGGAGGAGGAACAAAGGAGTGGGGCGGCGACCACGAAGGGCACGGTCATGGTCTAAACTTTTTAGGAGAGCACGGGTGCTGGACATATCTCCCACGCGCGCGCACTTGGCGCCGGGTTCGTGATTTTAATTTCGAGCCGGGACGCTCCGCAGGCGGCGGACGCTGGTACCCGACTCTGGTGACGCTGGCTAACGGCGAAGTTCTCTCAGTGGCGGGTCACCCGTTTGAAACCGATAGCCGTCATAACAATGACACCCCCGAGCGATACTCGCCGGGCAGCGACACCTGGTTACTCTTAACCGCGGAACGTCTCGACGAAGGCGTTCGAAGCCGATATTACCCTCGTTTTCACCTGTTACCCGACGGCAACGTATTCTTCGTCAGCCCCGTTAGTGGTGCGTGCCGAATTTATAACCCGTTTACGGGACAAACCGTCGGCTCCACGATCCCTTCGGCGGGTGGCGGTCTTTACGACAGCAGCTGGGATTTTCCTTCGGTTCTGCTCCCGCTGCTGCCAACTGATGGTTACAAAGCGCGGGTGATGATCTGTGGAGACACAAACGCCAAAAAGATTGATCTCTCGCAGGCGAGCCCCGGGTGGCAAAATACCGCTGCTCGCACCGGCTCGGCTGCTGGCAAGCAGCGCCGTTTCGCCTGCTCGGTTCTTCTTCCGACCGGCGAGGTGTTTGTTTCCGGCGGCATCAACGGCGGGTCGTCCGATGCCGCTGCAGTCAAAGAAGGGGAGATTTACTCGCCCGGCATCGACTGGAACACCGGTCAATTCACCGCCGCCGAAAGTTGGACGACGGTTGAGGCGGCGAACGCCGTTCGCAATTATCACTCGACCGCGCTGCTTTTGCCCAACGGACGCGTCTGGGTCGCAGGCTCCAGTAAAAATGCGGCTCCAGGCGATCCTTCTTCGGTCGGCGAGCTGAGGATCGAAGTTTTCAAGCCCGGTTACGACACTGCTCCGAACCGCCCGCAGCTGTCAAACGTTCCGCCCAGCGCCGGTTACAATCAGGTTTTCGAGATTGCTTCTCCCCAAGCCGCTCAGATCCGGCGCGTCGCCATTACTCGCTGCGGCTCCGTCACTCACGCTTTTGACGGCGATCAGCGTTACGTGGGACTCGCCTTCAGTTTGCTCGAAAACAATCGCCTGCGCGTAACCTCGCCCCCGAACAGCCGGATAGCGCCTCCGGGGTATTATCTGCTCTGGATCATTGACGGCAGCGGGCAACCTTGCCGGCAAGCTGGTTTCATCCGCATCTGTCCACAACGGCTGCTGCTGATTACCGACCGCAGCACCTTTTCCGCCCACGAAGTCCAGGCGCTCGGCACTCCCGCGATCTTTACCAACGCGCTCTATGTTGTCCTCGAAGGATTTCTGCCGAGCGAGGTCGGCAGTCCGCCGCAAACGCCCGGCATTACTTTTACCAGACCCAATGGTTCGGCGGTACCGGGAATGAGTGCGCAGCTCAACACCATCGAATATGAGGACGACACTATTCCCGCCGACATCGCGCAGCGAGTTACATTCGTCTTCAATATTCGCTTCGATAGTCAGCAGTCGTTTAATGAAATACCGGCGGCTGATCCGGCTCAGAACATCACTTTGACCGTGCGGCACGGAGGAAACGCTGAACAGGCAACGCTGTTGCTCAGCAAAAATCCCAATCCTTATCTGCGAGACGGTCAGGTTCACTGGCTGAGCACCGATCTGCGGGTTTTCACAATGCGCCCCGGTATGACTCGCGCCGGAATCACGCATAATTCGGGCGACGGCTCTTCAATCAATTTTATTCAGGCTTTGCTGGCGCAATTCAATGCCACTCCGACCGACGAAGACCATCCGTTTTTTGATCTTCCGCAGGAACAGGAGGCGAGTTCGCTCGAACTTGCCAGTCACGTCGGCGGACAGCCGATCTTCAATTTTGCCGTAGCCAAGGTCAGATTCCGCGCCCCTGCAACGATCAATGCCGATGACGTTAAAGTTTTCTTTCGGCTTTTTACCACAGCAGCAACCGGGCTGACCTATGACGCCGCAACTTATCCGCGGCAGGGTGATGGCGGCGCGGCTGCCCCGCTGCTCGGATTGGCGGGAGGCGAAATCGTCTCGATTCCGTTTTTTGCTGAGGCGCGACAAGCCGATATGCGAACGCAGCCCGATGCAGCGAACGTCAAAGACCTAGCGGGAAACGGCTCGGTCGAAGTCGCGACTTATTTTGGATGCTGGCTCGATTTCAACCAGCCGACTGCGAGGTTTCCGCTTCACCCGCCTCATAATGGCATGGGCGGTCCGTTCGGCGGAGAGCTTCTCAGCATTCAGCAGCTTGTTCGCAATCATCATTGCTGTCTGGCGGCTGAGATTCATTATCCGCTCGATCTGATCCCGGTCGGCGCGACGCCCGGATCGCACGATAATCTGTCGCAACGCAATTTGATTGTCGTCAATTCCGATAATCCCGGTTCTGCGGCTACGCACACCGTGCAGTCCACTTTTGAGATCAAGCCTTCGAAAGTGCCAATCCGTGTGCCGCAAGCTTTTGGACTTTTTCAGGACGTGCCGCAGCCAAGGCAGATCCAACCGCAATCGGCTTTGCCCGGTGCCGTTACTCGCGAGAAATCGGCTCTTGGTGCCGTACGGCTAGACGAACAGCAACATCTGCAAGATTCCGATGAGATGTTTGCCGATCGCGAAACTCGACCGCTGGTCGCGGCGTCAGTGACTCGACCGCGAGTTGAAAATGACGAGCTGATGATCCGCTGGCACAATCTGCCGCGCGAGAGCCGGGCGAGCATTTACATACCGGATGTTGACCTAAAACAGGTAATTGCGGCGGCGGCTTTCCGTAACGGACCGCCGGTGCTTGCCGCCCGCGAAGACAATTCGCTGATCTGCAAGGTCGGAGATGTCACCTACATTCCGATTCCCGGTCCCCGCGCTCTGAATATTCCTGGACTGCTTTCAATAGAGTTGCCGCCTACTGTCGTCAAAGGGCAAAAATTTACCATTACGGCGCATCAGGTGAGCGGCTACCCGCGACGAATTATCGGCAGTTTTCAGATGACAATCCCGGTCCAAACGGCGGTTGAAATTCTTCCTTTGGAAATTCGGAAGCTTTCGGTTCTGCGGCACATTGGCGAGTCAATCCCGGCAACCAACCGCTGGCACGCGGTCTGGACCAGATACCTGAGCGAGATAGAGGATCGCGTGAAAGGAATGGGCGGAAATCCCGACGACGCGCAGCCCTCGCCAACCGGCGAAGGACGCCCTGACCGTCTTCCCGAGCTAGGGGGAGACGTGCATGAGGCAACAGGCACAGTTACCTTAATCCTATACGATTGCTTCGGCAGATTTGAAGGGTTCGTGCTTGAAACCTGTCAAGGCGAACAGGTTTTCCGCGATTGCGGCAAAGGAATTGAAAAAGTTGTCTCTAAGGCTTGCCGTTATAATCTAGGCTTGAGGGTCTGGTTCAGCTCGAGGCGAAAGAATAAAGCGGTTAAAATCGAGCGGTTGGCTTTGCTTTGTTGCTAATTGGTTTTCAGATGAGCAGAGATAATTGCGGACCCTCAGCGGAGTCAAGTTAGCAACAGCTCCGCTGAGGCACCATTTTTGAAAGAATTCTAACGGTGGTGACAAGTTTGCTTCGGGGCTTTATAAGTGATATTTGTTCTAATTCCCACATTAATTCAAGATTAGCTCCGGTACAAATAATGGACGGCAAAGGCTCAACGCAGGATAGAACCAGTAACTATTCAGGTAGTCAAAGCGATTGGCTTGCCTTTGAGGGCTTGTTCAATGGCTGCGAGCAGACTTTTGCCTTGTTTTCTCGCCGAAGACAGGTATGAACGCATCCGGCAGAAAGTCTGCGCTCCTTCAATTGTACGAAAACAGCCTGCAGAAAGCCTTTCTGAGTCCGATAATGTAATTTATGTAACAGGCGTTTTCCTTACGTTTATTGAGGTTTAAAGCGGGTTGTTTAGCAAGGCTCTGAACTTTGGAGGCAAAGTACAATATCTTGTGCCTCTGATTTGAGAAAATTCCTGATTTTTCTCCGACAAAATTACTTGTAAAAATGTTCCTGCCAGTTGTGCTTTCTCTCCAAAGAAAATCACCAAAATAATCTTGTGTTAAAATTCACCCGCTATGATGACCTCTTACGAACGAGTTGATACCATCCATATCATGAAAATGAATCGCCTCTCATTGGTTGATTCGGACTCAGCCCATCTAAGCTTTAGTGGTCTGATCAAAGATAAAAATTATCAAATAAATATTCTGGCTGCCGAAAATTTGCCATCAGTAGTTATCAAACAAAACGGAAAAGCTATTGCTAACGAAACGGTCAAAAGCATTGACGATCTCAAAATATTCCTTGAAGAGCGGCTTCACAAATATCTCGAAGATTAATTTTCTATTAATTTAATTGATATTGAGGTAATAAATTAATTTTCTTGGTGTGTTGAAAATCTTGGCTGGCGTCTGTGTTATCGGACTCATAATTAAATAGTATTTGAATATCCCTTAAACATTTATTTCTTTTCCTCTGCTTTCTCTGTTTCCGCTTGTTTGGCTTTGATTAGTGGAAGGTGTTTGCACATCACTGCTCCTTTAGAGGGTCCTGCCGGGTAGATTAGAAGGCGTCCCTGACAATCGGGGCATTCCTGGATTTCATCGTCTGTGAGTTGGATCTCTCGTTTTGTTGGTTTTGCTGAAGAAGCTATTCCCTTCCCCGTTTCTTTTTCCGAAGGGGTCTCTACTTTGATTGTTCGTACTCCCAATCGGCGACGTAAATGAGTTAGCGAGAATTTGGCGACATCTGAAACTACTTTTGTTCTTCCTGCGGCTTCGAGAATTTCTGCTGCTAGTAATTCCCCGATTGCAGTTAAAGCTTCGGCATCAGATTCCTTCAATTCCCTTCCTATTAGTTGTTTGAATACATCATTGATTTTTTCAGAAAATCCGTTTAATGCTGCCGCAGGCTCATCATCAATTCTCTTCTCTTCTTTAGTCTTAATTAAAGTCTTAGCGTTGATGTAAGTGCCTTTATCTTCAATTGTTTGAATTGTCCCAGTTGTACCAGAATCTGGTTGTACCGGTACTTCCAGATTTTGCGATATCCCGGTTAAACCAGTTGTTCCGGTATAACCGGTTATACCAGTAGTACCGGTTATACCAAGTTCTTCGGGGGTGAAGATTTCGTATTCATTTCCGTCGTTTACACCGACAGATGAGATGATTTTAACGAGACCAATAGTCGAAAGATGCTTTAAACCGTCAAGCACCGTATTTCGAGAACCAAGACCGGCACCTGCTTTTATTTCTCCATGTGTTTTTCGTACTACTCGTTTCGGGTTAATGGAACCGCGAGAAACCGACCAGAGAAAATCATAAATCTGTTTTGATTTTCCCCGAAACATACCCTGCGCCTGGATTACTTTTGTTACCGAATTGGGGGTTTTGGTGAAATTACTTACAGGAGATATCGGCTGTAGTTCAGTTATAGGCTTTTCTGCGTTCTTGATTACTCTCGTTTTACCGATTGGAATAGGCTCATTGATTGATTGGTTTTGTAGGCTGATCTCCTTATTTATAATATTGGCGTTTTCTGAGAACGAGGTTGTACTGGATATACCGGATATACCGGATATACCGGATATACCAGTTGTACCAGAGCCAGGCAAGTTAGGTTCTTGATTTGTAATATATTCAGATGGTGATTCTTCGACAAGTTTTAAATAATCTTCATGCGGATATTTTATCCGCGGAACAGATAAACCATGCTTCTTTTTCGGCGCAACCTCGCGGAGAAGGGAAGCTTTCGGCGTTTTCTTGGGCTTTTCACTCATAATTATTTAACAGCAGCAATTTTATTTCTGGTCAATTTCAACCTCTCAAGTACCTCTTCGGTCAATGATTCGAGCTGATCGGCAGCCGCATGATTCGGAGCATACAAAACGACCGGCAAGTGTTTGGTCGGAGCTTCGACAAATTTAGCATAATCATGAAGATTCGTATCAAAGACGTATTTAATCAAATCACTGGCTTCCTCAACCGCTTCACGCGCTTCTGCCGAGACTCCTCTTTGAGGTTTATAAAGAGTCATCACTGCCCCTAAGATTTCCAAATTGGGATTGGCGTTTTCTTTAACCCTATCCAATGTGTAAATCAAATCGGCGAGCCCTTCAAGCGTCATCGGATCCGCTTTGCAGGGGATGAGCACGTAATTTGCAGAATAGAGTGCCGCGTTGAGAAGCTTGCCGAGTTGTGGCGGACAATCGAGAAAAACAAGATCGTATTGATGGCGAATAATTTCGAGCTGACCGCGCAATCGGAGAGTTAAATAATCGGGCTGCAGCTCAAACCTTGCAAGGCGAATGTCAGCCGGCACCAAATCAAGGTTTTGAAGATTCGTTTCGATAATTACATCCCCGAGTGGAAGCAGTTGAGCGCGCTTCCCAAACTTATCAGCTTCGGGTTCAATTAAAACATGCGATAAAGTGGCTTCATAGGCGTCCATATCGAGCCATGAAGTTGTCTGATTCTTCTGAGGATCACAATCAATAATCAGGGTTTGATAGCCGCGGATGGCACAGCAGGCGGCAAGTTCGCGGGTTAAGGTTGTTTTCCCGACACCGCCCTTTTGATTGGCTATGGCGATAACATACATGAACGAAAAATCCTTTCGAGCGAGAAGAAGTTACGTCCGAGAATATAATGAAAAAAGAGCAGGGAAGCAACAAGAATCGTAACAGATTCTTATTTGTTGAATTCCATCAGTAGTCAAATGTTCCGCATTACCGGTAATTACGTAATCATATAGAGGGAACGACCTATATTTTGATTGGGAATATAAATCCAGTTCATTACGGCATTAGTGTTTTTGCTCCGCATCAACGGATTTGCATTGAAAAATAGTTTGTCCCAAGCCGTTTCATCCCCAGTCTGATATTTAACAGTGCTACAAATGGAATTCTTCCCATTTCCCTAACTAATACATTAAAGCGGTATGCTGCTTTTGTTTGAAATTGGCACTTGTCGGAAGTCCGATTAGCTGTAAAATAATTCATAATTTAATCATCACTTTAAGAAATTACTTGTATGTTTTGTCTTCTAAAATATGGCTTTCAGCAAACGCACGGCTGAATTTCAGTAATGGGCGTTCTAATTTCCAAAGACGATGAACTACAAATTAATCCTATGAATACCCTGAAATACATACTGTTATTTCTGATAGTCGCCGTTATTCCGATTACATCATTTTCTCAACCAAAAAATACCGTGCCAAATCTAAACGCCAATCAAAATATTAAAGTCCTCGAACTGCGTAATTACTTCGTCAGGCACGGACGGCGTGATGAATTTATCAATTTGTTTGAAGAAAACTTCGTTCAATCGCAAAACATACTTGGCGGATATATTTTGGGTCAGTACAGGATAAAAGGCGCGGACGATAATTTCTTTTGGATTCGCGGTTTTCGTGATATGCCTGCCAGATATAAATTCTTAAATGATTTTTATTTCGGCTCTCCTGCCTGGAAGCAGCATAAAAGCGAAGCCAATTCGATGCTTCTGAATAATGACAATGTTTATCTTTTAAAGCCGTTAAATTTAAAGGACAGCTCAACCGAAGCTGAATCGAGTTTTAATACTAATTGGTTTGGGCAGGAGAAAGGCATTGCCGTTGTCGATTTTTATACTTCAAATACGAAGCGAGATAAGTTGATAGATTTTTTCAAAAAGAAATACACCGCGATTTTAAACGCTTCAAAAATAGAAAACGCATCATTCTGGACGAGCGAAACGACTCAGAATGACTTTACGGGTTTGCCCGTTTTTCAGGATAAAAACCTTCTGGTTCAGATAACTTTTTATAAAAATGAATTGGAATACCAAAACAAGCTGAAGGAAGTTGATTCCAAAATGAATGATGAAATAAAAAGCGAGTGGGCTGATCTGGTAACGATTAAAAACACGCTCGTCATTTATCCGACTGAGAAATCCTTTTTGCTACAGAAAAAATAGGAAGGTTAGCGAGGCAATTCAAAACAATTGGTTATGAAAAAAACAATTTTATCAAAGACTTCGTTTCAGTTGCTGGCTGGTATTCTGGCAGTTATTTTATTGCCCTGTGGCGCAATCGCCCAGCAAAAAGCAGACGCATCAAAAAATACACCTCAAATTTCAAACTCATCGCGGGACGGACAACGTGATTTCGATTTTGAAATCGGAACTTGGAAAACGAGCTTAAAGCGTCTGCTGAATCCTTTAACCGGCTCGACTAAATGGGTCGAATATGAAGGAACTACGGTTGTCAGGAAGGTATGGGATGGAAACGCCAATCTGGTGGAACTCGATGTTTCCGGGTCGGCGGGCAATATCAAAGCCTTGAGTCTGCGTTTATACAATCCCGAATCTCGCCAGTGGAGTCTTAATTTTGCCAACATCAAAGGCGGCGTGATGGCTGCGCCGACAATCGGCGAGTTCAAAAACGGGCGCGGCGAGTTTTACAATCAGGAAACATTAAACGGACGAGCCATCTTCGTTCGATTCGTTATCTCTGACATCACTCCGAATTCCTGCCGTTTCGAACAGGCTTTCTCAGACGACGGCGGCAAAACCTGGGAAGTGAACTGGGTTGCGACAGACACGCGCGTGAAAGAATAATCCGGTAAAAACCACGAAAATTCTCATCGATTATGCAAGCCCGCAAAGATAGTAGAAGCGCGAATCGATTGATCCATAGCGGAGAATATTATCCTATGTATAAAGCAGTTTTTCAGCTATTTTTATTCTGCCTAATAGTGACAGCCGCGTTTAGCGCAGCCCAGGCACAATCGTTAGTGCTTGACCTGCCGCTACGCAGCCAATACGCAGAAGTTACACAAAGAATTGGAGTTACCACTATTACAATCAAGTATTCCCGACCGCTCGTAAATGAGCGGAAGATTTGGGGCGGCTTGGTTCCCTACGGCAAGGTGTGGCGAACGGGCGCAAATACCAACACGACGATTTCGTTCAGCGACCCGGTAATAATCCAAGGCAAGCCGCTTGAACGAGGAACTTACGGATTGCACACAATCCCGAACGACGGTGAATGGACTATCATTTTCTCGAAGAATTCAACATCCTGGGGTTCTTTCACCTATGACCAGGCGGAAGACGCACTCCGCGTAAACGTGAAGCCCAAACCAGCGGACGTGCATAACGCGCTTACCTTTGAATTTGACGACCTCCAACCAAATCGAGCAACAGTTGCGCTGAAATGGGAGAAAATCGAAGTTCCTTTCACGGTTGCGGTAGATGTCCGCGAAGCGGTACGAGCGAGCCTCAGGAAACAGTTTCGCACGCTTTCACGCTATACCTGGATAAGCTGGAACGATGCGGCTAATTATCTGCTCGCGGAAAAAATTGACCTCAATGACGCGCTGGCGTATGCAGAAAAGTCAATCGAAAATGAAGACCGTTTTGAGAACGAAATAACGAAGTCGAAAGTCTTAACCGCGCTCAATCGCCAGAGCGAAGCCGCCGCTGTACAGAAAAAAGCGTTAGACCTCGGCACGCCCCTTCAAGTTCATCAATTCGCCCGCGAGCTGCTCGCTGCAAAACGCAGCGATGAGGCGTTCGCAATTTTCCGCGAAAACGCTAAAAAACATCCGGACAAGTGGTTCGTGCATGAAGGACTTGCTCGGATGTACAGCGCGCAGGGCAGATTCGATGACGCAAAAAAGGAAATCAGAGCGGCGCTCGCAATCGCTCCGGTTAATCAGAAAAGCGATCTAAATGAGTCGCTGAAGGAACTTGAATCCGGGCGGGACATAAATCAGTAATTTGCTTCTTTTAGGCGTAAAGCAAACAACGGTTTTTAGCATCTCGCGAAATCAAACGCGGCGAAAAATCCGAATTTTATTTTTTATTTCAAACGAAAGCGAAGACAGCAGTTTTTTCCCGTTGTTTATTCAAGCGTCTTCAGAAATTCTTCTACGACTCGGTTAAACTCTATCGGATTTTCCAGATTCGGCAGATGCCCCGCGCCTTCAATCACCGCCATTTTTGAGCCGCGAATCCTACCGCGCATAAATTCGGCGTCCGCAATTGGCGTAAATTCGTCGCAGCTTCCGACGACGATGAGCGTCGGAACATTTATCTCCGAAAGCAGAGGCGTGTAATCAGGTCGCTCGGCTCGACCGCGCAAGGCGGCTGCCGCGCCTTTAGGCGACGTGCCGCGCATCATCGAAAGCACATACGCGGTGACTTCGGGCTGCTCTTCGATAGTTTCCGGCGCAATCATTTTCGGCAAAACCTCTTCCGCGTAATCATCCATTCCGTCGCGCAAAAGCCGTTCTGCCATATCGTAACGCGCTTGTTTTCGCTCCGCGTCGTCAAGTTGGGCGAAGGTGTCGGCGAGAACGAGCGCGCGAACTCGCGGCGCGAACAACCTGTAAAACTCGAACAAAATCTGCCCGCCCATTGAAAGACCGCACAAAACGATGTTATCCGCTTTTAATTCATCGAGCAGCGCCGCAACGTCGCGGGCAAACTCTTCGAGCATCGTCTTATCAGCGACGGCTTCGCTTTCACCGTAACCTCGCAAATCCGGCGCGATAGTTCGATATTTCGAATTAAAAAATGCCATCTGCTCGCGCCACATGGAACGGTCGAACGGATGCCCGTGAATGAAAACAAGCGGAACACCTTCACCGTCCGTATCTTCATAGCCCATTTTAATCCCGCGAATTTGTTTGGTTAGCATAAAAAGAATTTCCTATAAATAAAAATCAAATGACACGCTTGACGGCGACCGCACAGCAAAGGACTGACAAATCAGCACCAGCGAGAGCGGGTTAGTTTCTCGTTTTGGCTAAAGACTTTCGCTTCTTTCGTTTTCAATTGATAAAACGATGATAAAGAGAAACGAAATGCAAACAAGTGCCACTTTAAGTTTTTCTTAGCAGCCCATTTATAATATTAAAGATAGTGCTGAACCCTTTGAAGGATTATCTGCTATGCGAGTTGATGTTTTTTATCGGTAATTTCTGACCTCGCCTTTTTCATTCGTTAAGAAGCTCATTTTCCCGGTATAAATGCAGAATCAAAAAAGAACTCGTCTAAGTTTAACTTAGACGAGTTCAAAGCCATTGAGCTGATTCTTCTAATTAGAAGAGAAGCCGAAAACCGAAACGAACCGAGCGCGGCTCTTGAAAAGCGTTTGGTTGTTTGTAACGCGAATCCTTCCGGTTAAGAACAGTTGGCGTTCCATTCAAATAATTGTTTATTTGAGTAAGCAAAGACCCGGAAGTCAAAGCGTTGGTAAACGTTGCTGCATTATCCGGGAAACCGAAGGTCGGACCCGTAATAACGCTTTGCGGCGTTGAAATAGCGGTAAAAAGTCCCGTTACGGTGTCTTGGTCGAAGAGGTTGAGAATATTCAAGTCACCCGCTAAAGTAAAGCGATTGTCCCGACCGAAACGATAGCGATGAGTGATATTGAAATCCGTCTGGCTGAATGTCGGCGTTCGCCCCAAATCGCCGC
This sequence comes from Pyrinomonadaceae bacterium, assembly GCA_036387315.1. Classification (GTDB taxonomy): domain Bacteria; phylum Acidobacteriota; class Blastocatellia; order Pyrinomonadales; family Pyrinomonadaceae; genus JALZCH01. Next base: position 14,421 of record DASVTY010000035.1, on the reverse strand, counting down.
GTTTCGTAAAGATTGTCGGCGTAATGTTTGAAACGACATAGAATCTCGTCGTTTGCGGCGTGCCGGATGTAACGGTTTGGAAAGCAGACAATTCGGTCGAATTGGTTTTGCTTCCTCCCCAGTCGAGAATATAAGCGCCGTAAGCGTTAAAGACATGCGGACGATCCGTTTCCAAACGCCCGTTATCGGGTTCGCCGGTGGCGGTAAATCCGATATACGGTAAATCGAAGAAACGATTTACGCCCGGCGAAGTGCGCCCGGCTTCGTCCGAACTCGCAAGTCCCGAATAGTTACCGTATAAACGGCTGTAAGTGTAATTGACGTTGAAATAATAGTTATTCGACAAACGTTTTTCCACGACGAATTCGGCGCCATCGTACCGACGTTGCGGTTCGATTGATTTGGCGTAGCCGAGCTGTTTCAAAAAGTCGAGGTGCAAGCCCGACCCCGGATTTCCGATGATATAGGCTTCGCTGTCCTGTGCGTTTCTGATACCGGCATCTTCGACCGCGGTGTCGACATTCTTGAATGTATAACGCGCGCGGAAAACGTAATCGCGGCTAAGCTGCCGTTCCGCACCAACGGTAAATTCCGTTTGACGGAAAGGTTTCAGATTAGGGTCTACCTTGCCGCCTTCAAAAATTGATGTCTCCGGGTCGTTCGAAGCGACTCGCAGGTTCTGTTGGCAACGACTGCGCGCGCCGCCGGTAATAAATCCGGTGGATGGGCAGACGCTCCGCCCGGTAAACCCGCCGACGATATTCTGAAGCGTAAATTGCGTGTATGTTTCGCCAGGGAAAATTTCAAAGAAATCCTGGTAGAAAACTTCGCCGCCGAACGAACCGCGCGGCAGCTCGAATTTCAGACGGTCGTAGAATCGCCCGTAGCTGGCGAAAAGTTTAGTCTTGCCGTCTCCGAAAATGTCGTAAGCAAAACCGAGGCGCGGTGCGATTTTATCGCTCCAGCCAAAATTAATCGGCGGCGCAAAACCGTTAAATGAAGGCAAATCCTCTTTTTCAAAACGAACGCCGGCATTAATCGTCAAACGATTAAAAGGCTGGTATTTATCTTGAAAATAAAAAGATTGATTAAGATTTTGAGCTACTCCCAACGTGCCGACGCGGATGAGAATGCCTGTGCCGATAGCGCCCGGTGTCGAGACAACACCGGTGGCACCGGCATCGCTGATCGAAACTCCGTATTCAAAATCAATTCTGCCCTTGGTCGAATAACCGCGAGCTGCGTCGTTAAAGATTTTGAAGCGTTGATAACCGCCTTTGAGTTCGTGTCTGCCGCCGAAATTGTTGAGAATATAAGTGGCGTCGCCTTCGTAATTTGTGCGAATTGAAACGTCTCTAATCGTTTCCGTATTAGGTGATGTTAAAAGACCCTGCGGACAAGCCCCCGCAATCGGATTGGAAGTAGTCGAACCGAAAATGCAGTTTATTCTAATTCCGGGCGGAACTGCATAATTGCCCAATTTTTCATTCAAAAAACCGCGCGAAAAGCGCCCACTTAAAACCAGATTGCTGGTAGGCGTGTAAACTCCCTGAAAAGTTACGTTATTGGAGTTTTGGCGACCGCCCTGACGGTCGGTCAATGCCCGCCCGGTCAAACTCCCGACCGCCCCCCCGTAATTTACCGAGGGAATGACGCCGCCAAACGACGGTGGAGATGAGCCGACGCCAAAGGTTGCAAACGGGATTGCGCCCTGGTCAACAATCGGATTCCAGGTGTATGTGCCGCTCAAACGCAGATTATTAAACGGCGTTGCGTCCAGACGCGCAAAGGCATATTCATATGTGCGCTTTAACCGGAATGTTTCGGTCGCCGTCAGTGTTCTGGTTGCCGCCGGAGCGTTGCTAAAGAAATTAGTGGTTGTTTGGACATCGAATATCTGCGGCGTGTAGCTTCCGAAAAAGAAGAGTTTATTTTTGATAATTGGACCGCCCAGATTAGCCGTCGGAAAATTATTTAATCCGCCGACTTTCGGCGGGTTGATATACTCGGTCGGCTGCACGAAGCCGGCACCCGATCCGCTCGTGAAGCGTTGCAGAATAGGACGCGGATTGCCGCTGAATTTCGGCGTGCCGAACTGCATCCCGAATTCGCCGCGAAAATCATTGCTGCCGCCTTTGGTCACGACGCTGATGACGCCGCCGGTCGCGCCGCCGAATTCGGCATCGAAACCGCTCGATTTCACCTGCACTTCCTGCACGAACTGCGTCGGAATGGCATTATTGCGGTTCAAAGTTCCGGTGCGGAAATTGGTGACTTCCTGACCGTCTATCACAAAAACGTTTTCCGAGCCTGAAGCGCCGTCTACTGAAAAACCGCCCGACATTGCTTCCTGTCGAACTCCCGGAACGGTTTTTAAGACGCTCGTAAAATCAACGCCTTTCGGAACTAATTCAATTTTTTGGGCATTAATGCTGGTCGAAATAGCATTATTTGTTGTATCAACCGGCGGCGCGTCAGAAACGGAAACATCAACCGTCGTCGCCGTCGTTCCCGGATTTACGGTTACATCCAACTGCGTGTTTTGCCCGATTGCGACGGTGACGTTTTCATATCTCGCCTCTCCAAATCCGCTCGTGGCGGCTGTGATTACATCATATGCGCCGGGCGGAATTTGCAGTACGCGGAAAAAACCGTCATTGTCGGTCGTAATCGTGCGTCTGAATCCGGTAGTTATACCGGTTGTCGTCGTGCCGCTCGCTGCTCCTTTAGCACTGGTAATCGTTATCGAGACGTTAGGCACGACCGCGCCGGTCGAATCCTTAACAGTTCCCTCGATGCTACCTGTCGTTTCCTGCCCGAACACTGTGAGCGCGGGCAAACAAACGATCAACGACAGCAGCATTATCAATCTAAATTTACTTTTCATTTTTGCTCCTTATTTTATTTTTTCCAAGGCGATGAATTAGCCGCTTCAAGCGACTTGATGTATCCGGCGCAGAAATGCGAATTCGGGAACTTATGAAACGGTTTGCGTCCGGCAATTCATAACGGCTAAAAAACCGAAATTCATTTCGTTGAATAAACTTCAAAGCCTTGAAAAATAAAATTTGCCGATTCATAGTCCCGCCTTTAAAAATGCAAAAGACGTTCCTCCTTGTATCGCAAAACGCCGATTTTTACTGGCTTATATTGATTTGCAGGAGAATTTCGGGAGTGGTCTGAGAAACTAAAAAGCCAGATTTTTAGATTTGCTCAAGCTATTTCGGGCAAAATCTAAAAATTTGGATAAATCTGTTTTTCGAGCAAAATCAACACGTTGGTTTTTCTTCACGAGCTTGGTTTTTATTATGTTTATATTGAGAATCGCCCGATAAAATCAGACCTGAGAATATTTAAAGCGTCTTACTTTTTACACCTGTTTTGGAGATTAAATCGCAGGCAAATAACTTTAAATTTTTCCAGACTGGCGATCAGACGGGGAAGGGAGGAGTTGCCGGATGAGCGTAGCCCCCTGCCGGATTAGGAGTTTCCGGCATCAATCGGCAACGGTTGTAATACTTAAATCTCAAACCATTTTGCTCAAATCAATTTTGTAACGTTTAATTTTCATATTCAGCGTCGTGACTTTCAGTCCGAGCAGCGCGGCGGCTTTATTTTGTTTTCCCATTGAGCGAATCAGCGCGCAGCGAATCATATTGGCTTCAAAACGCTCAATTTCCTTGAGCAGGCAAATCGGCTTTTCGCTTTCGATTTGCTTTTCGAGCGCCGTCTGCGTCTCATCTAATGAATTGATTTCCCTGACGAGAAGTAATGACAGCGATTTGAGGGCTTCGAGTTGATTTTGTTTTAAAATATCTTCGGTACTACCAGAATTATAAAACTGCATAATCGCAAATCCATTGAATTAAATTTATCGAAATGTTCGATGTTATTTTTATAATGTCCGGTAATGGCGTTAAAACAATATCCAATTATTGTATTTTTGATAATACCGATTTTGAATCTTTAAATTGTTTTCGGGCGAATGCGATGTAACCGCCCAACTGTTTTTCAACGGTTAAATATTAATGCGGTCGCAGACATTACAATCAGAACGCTAAATGAAGGCGCATGAGAAATTTCTCGTCTGCTGTTTTTTCACAATTGGACTGTTTGATATTTCTCACATTGGCTCTTTATTCGTTTTATTTAATGTCTATCATTTAATGTCTATTATTGAATGAACGAATGAAACGGTTTTGAAGTCGCGATTTTTACTAGCAGGGACGCTATATATTGGCGCGCGACCGCTCTGATTATTTGAGAAAATAGTGCGTTTAAGCGGAATAACACAAAGGTAATTCAATGTGAAAACATCTATAGTCATAACTATGCGGAAAACAAGTTTAATGATAGTCATATAGATTTTGAAACCGGCAGAAAACCAGTTCTGCTATTGTTTTGAAAGGAGATTATTTATGTTGATTCATTCTTTTAGATTTCTTTCGGTTCTAATTTTGGGAGGAGTTATGCTGGCAGCCTGCGGCGGCGTAAATAATCCCGTAAAAACTATTTCCGCGCAGCCGAACGCGGACGGCATCGCAGCCTCAAAACCAGTTTCAAGTCCGGCACCGCAGGCGACTGCCAAAGACGAACAGAACGCCGTTTTTGCGGGAGGCTGTTTTTGGGGTGTGGAAGCCGTTTTTGAACACGTTAAAGGAGTCAGCGACGTAACCAGCGGATTCTCGTACGCAAGGGCAACAATGGCTGATAACGACATGGTGAAAGAGACTAAAAACAGATACGCCGAAGCCGTAAAAGTCACTTATGATCCGTCCAAAATCACTTACGAACAGCTACTCAAAATTTTCTTTTTGGTGGCGCACGACCCAACCGAACTCAATCGGCAAGGACCAGATGTCGGAACGGAATATCGTTCAGCAATTTTTTACGCTAGCGACGAGCAAAAACGGCTTGCCGAAAATTATGTCGCGGAATTAACAAAGGCAAAAACTTTTGCACGTCCAATCGTCACTCAAATCATCGCGCTCGATAAATTTAATCAAGCCGGAGACGATCATCAGGATTATATGGCTAAACATCCCGATGATGCGTATATCGTCATCAATGACAAGCCAAAACTGGAAAACCTGCGCAAACAGTTTCCCGATTTATATGTTTCAAAATAGTTTTGGGAAACAGTTTTATAAAACGACCGCAAATCAAAGTGATGAATTTTAAAGCAGAGTAATCGTAATTGCTGTCTGAAAAGACAGCCTTTCAATTATAGGAGAATTAATAATTGTAAAATCTGCCGGAAGTAAATTCCAGTCAGTTTCCCGAATAAGTGAAGATTACAAATCTTTGTTGTATTTTTTCCGGTAATCAATCGGAGTCATTCCAGTGATTTTTTTAAACACGCTTCGGAAAGCCTTTGTATCCGAATAACCTACATGATACATCACATCGGTAATACTTGTGCGGCTGGTTTCAAACCGCTTTTTCGCGGCTTCTACTTTTACTCGCTGAACGTATTCAGCCACGGTGTTGTTGGTCGCTTCCTTGAATCTGCGTTCCAGACTGCGGCGACCAAGCGCGACTTGTGAAGATAATTCGTCAATCGTGATTTTATTCTGCAAGTTATTTTGGATAAAATCCTGTGCTTTTTTTACTTCTTCGTCCGAATGTTGATTTTGTCCCTTAAAGATAATGAAAGAGGACTGACTGTCGCGCTCGAAATCTATGGCAAAGACTTTGGCGGTGCGAATCGCCGTTTCCCGATTTGTGAATTTTTCAACTAAATAAATCAGCAAATTATAGTAAGAAGTCGCGCCGCCGCTCGTATAAATGCCGTTTTCTTCGGTGATTATTTTGTCCGTTACCAGATCAACGCCGGGAAATGTTCGTCTGAATTCATCAGCCGCCCGCCAGTGCGTCGAGCATTGTTTTCCGTCGAGCAGCCCGGTCTTTGCCAGTAGAAACGCGCCGACGCAAAGACTGACGATTTCAGCGCCCTTTTCACGCTGTTTGATGAGCCAGGGGATAAAATCCTTATTCATTTCGACGGCGGCTTTCAAATCGCCGACAAACGCCGGTATGAAAATTAAATCAGTCTTTTCTACTTCGTCCAATAGAAAATCCGCGTGGACGGTGAACGCGCTGTCGTGGAGTTTGACTTCTCTTTTCAAGCCGACGAATTTTATATCGAAAACCGCAAAGTTTCCGGCTTGTTTGTAAAAGCTGTTGACCTGTGAAAAAACGTGGCGCGGGTCGTCAATCGCCGCTAAAACCGCCGCTTCCGGCACGAGTATCGAAACGTGTTTCATAAATTAAAATAAATCGAAAATTTTGTCGCAAACAGCCCTTAAAAATGTCATTTATACACCGCGCATTATCTCATCTCCGCAGGTATAGTGTAAAGACGATAAGAAATTGTCTTATTCGTGAAACATAAATTAAAGGAGATCAAAAACAATGGCGATAATCAATATTTATTTGCATTCAGAGGGAAAAACGGAAGAAGCGTTTAATTTTTACAAATCAGTTTTCGGCGGTGAATTCTGTACTTTTCTGCGTTACAGCGATATGCCCGACCAGTCCGGTTTCGGCGAGGTTTCGGAAAGCGAAAAAGCGAAAATTATGCACGTCGCGCTGCCAATCGGCAACGGCAACACTTTGATGGGCGCCGACACCCCGGAATTTATGCGGCACGAGATAAAACCCGGCAATAATTTTTCCATTTCCATCAGCACCGACAGCCGAGAAGAAACAGAAAGGATTTTCAACGGGCTTTCAACGGACGGCAAAGTTACGATGCCGCTCGCCAAAACTTTTTGGAGCGAGTATTTCGGAATGTGCAGCGATAAATTCGGCATTCTGTGGATGGTTAATTTCGACGGCAAATAAAAACTTTTTAAATAAGGAGAGATAACAATGATAAAAACAGTTTGGCTCAATCTGCCGGTCAAAGATTTAAATAAATCGAAAGAATTCTTTCGCAAGCTCGGTTTTTCTTTCGACACTGAACACGGAAACAGCGAGCACTCGGCTTGCTTCGTCGTCGGAGAAGATAAATTTAACGTGCTGCTTTTTCCCGAAAAAACCTTTAGAGGCTTTACTCAAAACGAAATCGCCGACACCGGAAAAGGTACGGAAGTTTTGATTTCGATAGGCGTTGAAACTCGTGAAGAAGTAGATGAATTGGCAAGAAAAGCGTTTGAAGCGGGCGGCAGAATCTTCGGCGAACCCGGAGAAAAACAGGGCTGGATGTATGGCTGCGGTTTCGCCGATTTGGACGGGCATCGCTGGAACGTGCTGTATATGGATTTCGGCAAAATGCCTCATCAATAAAATATTCTTGTGATAAAGCAAACTTTTACAAAGGTTGGGGAGGATAAAAAAATGAGAAAAGTAAAATTATCAATGCAAATGACCATAAACGGATATGTTGCCGGACCAAATGGAGAAAATGACTGGATGACCTGGAATCCTGATGACGAGTTTTTGCAGTTTATCAATTCTCATTTTGATTCTTCAGACACCATGTTACTTGGCAGAAAACTGGCAGACGGCTTTATAAAGCATTGGGAGAATGCAGTGGAAATGAATCCTGCCCCCCCATTTGCGAAAAAAATAGTTGATATGCCAAAAGTTGTTTTTACCAAAACACTTGACGAGTCAACATGGAACAACACCACTTTGGCAAAAGGAAATCTTGCAGAAGAGATTGCCGACTTAAAAAAACAAAACGGTAAAGACATTATTGTTTTTGGCGGTGCAGGTTTTGTTTCATCACTAATAAAAGAAGGGCTTATTGACGAGTATCATCTTATTATAAATCCGACAGCTATCGCGAGCGGTATGACTATTTTTAATTCGCTTGACAGAATACAGAAATTTTCACCCATAGAATGCAAGCTCTATCCCGGCGGCAAAACTGTTTTGAGTTACAAACCAAAAAATGATTAACCATAATCGCTTCGTAGAAAGCGCGCGGAAACTTCATTGAAAACAAATTTGACGGTCGGAGAAGTTGGGTGTGGTGAAAATAAACACGCGCCCAATAAATCAATGGACGTGAGGGCGAAACATCTACTTTGTTATTCACGTTACCCGTTACCTTTAGACGGGCTTGGTGCCAAAATTTAGTAAAAACAAACATTATGAAAACCGCAGTAATTATCGTTCGTACGTTAATCGGATTGATGTTTCTTTTTTCATCGGTAACTTATTTTCTAAATCTCGTTCCGCAGCCCGATTTAACCGGCAACATCAAAACTTTTATGGATGGAATTGCAGCTTCGGGCTATATTATGCCCGTCGCAAAAGTCTTTGAATTTCTTTGCGGTTTGGCTTTCATTTCGGGCAGATTCGTGTCTTTAGCGGTTGTTTTAATATTTCCGATTGCGCTCAATATTTTATTAATCAACATCTTTTTAATGCCGAGCGGTTTGCCGATTGCGATACCGCTTTTTCTCGGAATTCTGTTTCTGGCTTACGCGCACAGGGGAAATTATAAATCGCTTTTAGTCGCAAAATCCTCTTGGTAACAGACATTTAAAGTTTATATGCGGAACGAAATAAGGCAAACGAAAGAAATTCAAGCGGAATTCGACACTGTTTTTACGGAATTGTAAATCTTCTTTCATCATTTGACCAAAAGCAATTCAACAATAAACCGGGCAAGGAAAAATGGTCGGCGGGACAAGTTTCTCGGCATTTGATTAAAACCACTTCTGGTCTTCCGCGAATGTTAAACGGCAAAACGGCTGTAACCGAAAGACGACCCGATGAAATGGTTCGGGCAAATTTCGCCGTAAAATCGGAAGGCGAGATTCAACTTCAAAGCGACTTTATCTCTTCCCGTCGTTATTCTTCTGAGTGAAACTTCTTTTTCTTATAGAACAGAGTAAATAAAATCGGCTCCTGAACAAGAGCCGGTTTTAGACAATATGCATAGACCAATTTATAATCATCGGATATGCCGCATCCGCCTTTTATAATTCTCGACGTAAAATCCAAAGTTCCGCTTTATCGCCAGATTTACGAAACAATTCGGCGTTCGATCTTGACCGGCGAATTTTATTCGGGGAAACAGTTGCCCGCTTCGCGCCATCTCGCAAAGCAATTAGGCGTGTCGAGAATGACTGTTCTTAACGCTTTTGACCAGCTTCTGGCGGAAGGCTATCTCGAAGGGAAAACGGGCGCGGGAACTTTCGTCGCGCGGCATCTGCCCGAAGAATTTCTGCAAACTGCGCCCGTCAAGGGGCAAAAAAGCGGTGCAAAAAATTCGGGTCGTCAGCTAATACTTTCAAGATACGGAAAAAACATTCTGCGCGAAAATCGCACGATTTTACAGTTTAACCAGACTACACCGCCCGTTCCTTTCCAGCACGGGCTTCCGGCGATAGACCAATTCCCGTTCGATGTCTGGATAAAAGTAGCGAACAAAAAATATCGAACGCTTGAGCGTGAAGCGTTCGGCTACGGTCAACCGTCTGGCTTTACTCCTCTGCGCGAAGCAATATCGGCGCATCTGAAATCGGTTCGGGGCGTGGTCTGCGCGCCGGAACAGGTTATTATCACCGGCGGAGCGCAGCAGGCGCTGGATTTAATCGGCAGGATTTTTATCGAGCCGAGGTCGAAAGTTTTAATTGAAAATCCGGGCTATTTCGGCGCAAAACAGATACTGCAAACTTTTGACGCTAAATTTGTTCCCGTTCCGGTTGATGAAGAAGGTTTCAACTTGAATGCGGTTTTAAGGCAAAGCCGCAATGCGCGCCTCGCCTACGTTACGCCGTCACACCAATTCCCGCTTGGAGCAACGATGAGTTTAGCGCGTCGCTTGCACTTGCTCGAATGGGCGAAAAAAAACGACTGCTGGATTGTCGAAGACGATTACGACAGCGAATTTCGCTACGAAGGTCGCCCGCTTCCATCTTTGCAGGGACTCGACCGCGACGGGCGCGTTCTTTATATCGGGACGTTCAGCAAAACTCTTTTTCCGGCTCTCAGGCTCGGCTGTGTGGTTGTGCCGCCTGATTTGATCGAGACGTTTACGGCGGCTCGTTCGCTTTCCGGCTCGCAATCTCCTTTAATTGACCAGGCGACGCTTGCCGAATTTATCGCGGAAGGACATTTCGGGCGACATATCCGCCGAATGCGCCGTTTATATGAAGAGAGACAAGAAATTCTAGTATCGGAGATTGAAAAGCACCTGGCGGGCAAACTCGATGTTAAAAATTCGACTTCGGGAATGCACGTCATCGGCTGGCTGCCCGACGGCGTTGATGATAAACACATCGCCAAACAAGCCGCTTTGTCCGGCATTAAAACGGCAGCCCTTTCCGCGCATTCACTCACAAAATGGCAGCGCGGCGGTTTGATTCTAGGCTACACGGCAGTCAATGAAAAACAAATCAAAAATGGAGTCAGGCAATTAGCCAAAGTATTGGAAAATTCGTTTTAAAAATAAATCCCTGACTTCAAACACCATTTTATTTTCGGAATAAAAATGTCGCTTTCCCGGCTATTTTTTAACCGGCGGTTTAAACAAAGTCCGAAAAGCTTTGAGTGCGGCTGGGTGATAAATGGTCGAATGTTTTTCGTCCGGCATTTTCTCGAAATGCCATTGAACACCGGCAGGCGCATTTTTGCCGAGAACATCCGCAAATTTCTGCGCGACTCCTTCAACCGCGTCGCTGCTATTGGCAAAATAAAACGTCTTATTCAGTTTCGGATTCGCTCGCAAACGCTCGGCGGCATCATTAACCAGTTTTTGATTGTTCCAATAAAGGCTTGGATCAAAGGCGATATAGGTATCAAATAAATCGGGTTCAAGCAGAAAAGTCTCGACTACAAACAAACCGGCAAGCGACTCGCCGACAATCGCCGTTTCGTCGGTCGTGCGATAGCGCGTTTTTATTTGCGGCATCAACTCATTGCGAATGAACTTTCTAAACGGGGCAGAGCCGCCGACACGCTTGGCAATTTTTTTATCCTTCTCATTTTCGGTCGGACCGGTCATATCGCGCCGCCGTTCTGTATTTTCAATTCCGACCAGCAAAAACGGGCGCATCGTTTCGTTGCCGACCGATACCTGAACAAGACCCGCTACGTGCAGAAAATCTTCCGCAATGCCTCCGTCAGGCATATAGAGAACCGGAACGCGGGAGTTTGGAGATTCCTTATAGCCGGGCGGCAGATAAACATTAATGACTCTTCTCTCACTTAGAATTTTGGAATCAATCGTAAAAGTATCGCCAATGATTAACGGCGAAGTTGTATTTTGAGCAATTGCCGTCGCGCATAATGCGGAAAATACCAGAAGAGTCCAAATAACTGCTTTTTGTAATCCAACCATTTTCTTGTCTCCCAATTAAATTGCCGCCAATCAAATACCCGGAACTTTATACACACTTTCCGGCTGTGCTTCTTCATCTGCGCTTTAAAGAAACTTGATTAATGCTTTTGATTTTGAATTGATTGATTAGCGGATTGATTTAGTTATTTTAATGGAAAATGCTATCCGAACAAGTGCCAATTTTGCCTTTTAAGGTTAGACCAATTCGAGAAGTTAAGACTTTAACCCGGAACCTCAACAATAGAGTGGTCTTGAAAGTGGGTTGAAAATTGGCACTTGTTAGATTCTGATTTTCTTTTAAAATAATTATTTAGCTCAATTCATTTGAGAGAATAAAGGTAAGTCAGTTGTTTAAACGTTAAGGCGTAAATCGAAATTAAAAAGCAAATTATGATTACTCAAACGGAAAAGGCAAAAGCATTCAAGGCACTGCACGAACGGGCGGGCGCATTCGTTATTCCTAATCCCTGGGATTCGGGTTCGGCGCGGCTGCTTTCGGGTTTGGGATTTGAAGCGCTGGCGACGACGAGCGGCGGTTTTGCTCAAACTCTCGGACGCATTGACGGAGAGGCTTCTCTCGACGAAACAATCGAACACTGCCGCCTTCTCTGCGCTTCAACAGATTTGCCCGTCAGTGCGGATTTGGAAAATTGTTTTGCCGACGAACCGGAAAAAGCTGCGGCGACAATTCTGCTGGCGGCGCAGGCTGGCGTGGTCGGCTGTTCAATCGAAGATTACACAAAGAATCCGGCAAATCCGATTTATGCATTCGATTTAGCGGTCGAGCGCGTTCACGCCGCTGCGGAAGCGGCGCACTCGCTTGATTTTCCTTTTACGCTGACTGCCAGAGCCGAAAATCTGCTTCACGGCAGAAATGATCTCGATGATACGATTCGCCGGCTGCAAGCGTTTGAAGCGGCGGGCGCAGACGTTCTTTACGCGCCCGCTCTTAAAACAATTGAAGAAGTTCGGATGGTAACGGGCGCGTTAAATAAACCGGTTAATGTTCGCGCGCCGTCTATCAAAGATGCGACCGTCGCTGAGCTTGCCGACGCGGGCGCGAAACGCATCAGCGTCGGCGGAGCATTGGCGCGCTCAGCATTAAGCAATATGATTCGCGCCGGATTGGAAATGATAAATAAAGGCAGCTTCGAGTGGACAAAAAATTCGGTATCGAGCGGCGATATGCGAAAATTGTTGAGCTGACCGGACACCGCAGCTTTTTATTTCAGGGAAAGCGAAAAATAATGCGCTTCGATAATCATTCGTTTGTTCAGGTAAAATCGGTGCGCCGAAATTCTTTCGACGTGCGAAACTGATTTGATTTGTTCAAAGTCTGAAGCGATCTGCGGTCTAAGTTCAGCCATTACCGGATAACAGTTTTGAATTTCTTCATCAGTTCGAGCCAGATTTATTTTTCTATAGACGGGCATAATCAGCTTTAGGAATCTAAATTCAAACTATTTTTGACAGGCGGCTGAAGATAATTCTCTTCGATAATTTTAAGATGATGAATCTGATGCCCGATAATGGCAAACCCTAAAGCCAGAATTGATATTTCGTGTTTCCAGTTTGTTCCCCTGTCGAGCAGCGTTTCTTCGTCAAAACTATCAAACAGCGCTTTGGAAGCATTGCGGACGGCTTTTAATTCCGCAATCAAACCATCAATCGAACGCTTTTCGGCATTCATGTTTGCTGCCATACGGTCCTGGTCAACGCTCTGCGGAATTGAACCTTCGCGTCTGGCAAACAATAAAGCGCGGTAAGACAAAATCCGCTCCCAATCAATAACGTGCTGCAAGATTTCTTTCGCCGTCCATTTACCCGTAGCGTTTTCGTTATCGCTTATTTTCTCCAAAAGATTCGCGTCTAAATCATCCAACTGCCTGATACTGTCGTCGAAAGCCTTTGCGAGTTCGACATCAGCCACAAGATTAATGTAGCGGTCGTAATAATCGGGCATCGGGTTTATGTCTGATTTTTTCATCCTTTTTTTTTACTAATTGTGCGGCTCAAAGACTTTTAATTTTGGATTTTCATTTTTTCTTCTCGCCTCTTGCTGACAATAACGCCTAACATTCGATTTGCCAAAAATTCGGATAGCTTGTAACAAAGCCTGTTTCGTTGACTTTGAGATTGGCGACGAATCTTCCTCCGGCACTTTCGTAACGATAAGTCATCGCGTCAATTCGGTAATAGCTTTGTTCGAGCGACACGATTTGAAAGCTCGGAAACTTGAGCCACGCCGCCCGGACTTCGGCTTTCTCTCCGATATTAAGATTTAAGCGACGAATCGGAAGCGTATTGGTGAGCGGGCTGAAATTTAAATCGAGGTCAATGCAATCAGCCGCTTGAGCGCATTCTTGACCGTTTATCCGCCAACGCCGATTCTGCTCAACTGATATTTCAATTTCGATTTCCTTTTCTCCAACCCAGCCCGAAACTCGCCCCGATAAAGTCTCCCATTCGTAATTGCATTTTAGCCGGTAATCTAGACGACAAGGCTTTTTGTCTTGAACAAAAATCGCCGTTCCGTTCAAGTGCCAGCAGAAATTATCGAAAAACAGCCGTGCAAATTCGTGTCCCGGTATATCCAGTCGTCGCCAGAGGACGAATTTTTCTAACATTATTTCCCCAAAAATCGTTTACGGATTGGATTTTATTGCCTGCTTGGTCAACCCTTGAGCTTCGAGCCAGTAATAGAACTCGTCAATCCAGTGGTCGCTGCTCGTGCCTTGCTTTTTTATGCCGAAACCGTGACCGCCGCTGCTAAAAATGTGAACTTCGGGTTTGTGACCGGCAGTTTTTAACGCATCATAAAATCTATTAATCGCAGGGCTTGCTAAATCGTCGTCCTGCGCCCACGCCATAAAAATCGGCGGCAGTTTCGCAGGGATTTCCGGCATCTTGCCGAACGGTGCGCCGTAAATCGGCGCGACAAAGTTCGGGCGAGCTGCGACATCCTGCTGAAGCAAAGCTCCGCTTGCTACCATCCCTCCCGCCGAAAAACCCATAAAACCGATTCTATCTGGCGAAACATTCCATTCCGCCGCGTGCTGGCGAACTACCTTAAGAGCTTGGATTCCGTCGGCGATGCCGTATTTACAGGCTTCATCCAT
>DASVTY010000034.1:0-18945 GCA_036387315.1 Pyrinomonadaceae bacterium | reverse complement strand
CGCGAACGGTAGTGAGCGGGTTTGTTAACAAACCCGCTCACTACCGTTCGCGGTACTGACTGTTACTTCAGTTGTCTGAAATTTGCTCCGGTTACAAACATAAGAACTTTTTCAATTCTTCGATATTAACCGGTTTAACGAGATGATGATTGAAACCGGCTTCGTTTGAGCGGCGTCGGTCTTCGTCCTGTCCCCAGCCGGAAAGAGCTATTAAGCAAATGTCCGGCGAACTCTGCCGCAGACGTTTCGCCACTTCGTAGCCGTCAATATCCGGCAAACCGATGTCCAGAATTACCGTGTCAGGCTTGAATTCGGCGGCTGCTTGAATCGCATCGTGTCCGTTGAAAGCAGTTCGGACTTCGTGATTTTCCATCGAGAGAAAAATTTCGAGCATATTTGCAGCGTCGGTGTTGTCGTCAACGACGAGAATGCGACTCGCCTTGCTTGGTGTTCCGGGGTTTTCAATCTCTTGCTTTTTTTGTTTCTTTTCCGGTTTTTGCTCGGCGGCGAGCGGCAGACGGACGATGAACTCGCTTCCCTTGCCTTCGCCTTCGCTGTTCGCTTGGACGCGTCCGCCGTGCATTTCGACGAGTTTTTTGACGAGACTCAAACCGATTCCAAGCCCGCCTTGTCCGCGTTTTTCGCTGATTACGGTTTGCGTGAACATATCGAAAATGTCAGGCAGCAGTTCAAATTGGATGCCGATACCGTTGTCGCGGACTCGAATCACGGCTTCGTCGCCCTCGCGCGCGGCGATGAGCAGAATATGCCCGCCGGGTTCGGTGTATTTCGCCGAATTATGCAGCAAATTTAAAATGATTTGCGACAAACGTGTCGGGTCGGCTTCGACGAAAACGGGCGCGTCCGGCAATCGCACATCGAGTCGGTGACGCAGATTTTCAATAAATGGCTGAACCGTTTCGACCGCCGCCGAGACCGAATCGGCAATGTCAACGCGTTCTTTACGGAGCTTGATTTTGTCCTGCGTGATGCGCGAGATGTCGAGCAAATCATCAACTAAATGAACAAGTTGACTGGTTTGACGTTCGATGATTTCGCGCGCGTGTTGTCCTTTTTCTTTATCATTCCCGCGCCGCATAATTTCGAGCGCGGTGCGAATCGGCGCGAGCGGATTTCTGAGTTCGTGCGCCAGAGTCGCCAGAAATTCGTCTTTGCGGCGGTCGCCTTCGCGCAGGGTTTCTTCCATTTGCTGACGTTCGGTCAAATCGCGGGCGATTTTGGCAAAAGAATATCGTTCGTTGCCGCCGTGCAGCCGCATCATCACGCCGGAAACGTAAAAGCGCGTTCCGTCTTTGCGAATGTGAAAACGCTCGTCTGCGGCGCGTCCTTCGCGGCGCGCCGTTTCCAATTCTTTGAGATGCTCGCCGTTAGCGCGGTCTTCGAGCGTGAAAATAATTTCGCTGTGTCGTCCGAGAGCTTCTTCCTCCGAAAAGCCGAACACGTTTTTCGCGCCCGTGTTCCAGGCTGTGTAATGCCCTTCGCTGTCGAGCGTCATAATGGCGTAATCTTCGGCGCTGTCCATTATCAAGCGCAGACGCTCTTCCGATTCGAGTAAAGCCTGTTCCGCCTGTTTGCGTGCGGTGATGTCCACGGAAACTCCGACAACTCCGATTAATGTTCCGTGGTCGTCAGTGATTGGCGAGTTAAACACTTGCGCCGGAAAAGTCGTTCCGTCGCGTCGCTGCACGTTGAATTCTCCGTTCCAGCTTTTGCCCTGCCGCAGTTGAGACATTATATCTTCGGCTTGACCTGCCAATACTTTGGGCGTCGTCAATTCCATTATATTGCGACCCAACGCTTCTTCCGCCGTCCATCCAAATAGCTTTTCGGCAAACCGATTCCAAAAAAGAACAACTCCGCTTAAATCCGTAGCAATTACCGATTGCTCGACCGCATCGAGCAGATGCGCCTGAAATCGGATGGATTTTTCCGACTGTTTGCGCTCTGAGATGTCGAGAAACGTCAAAACAACGCCGTCAATTTTGTCGTCGGCGGTGCGGTACGGCAGCAGACGCGCCAGATAATAACGCCCTTTTCGGCTTTTGACTTCGCGTTCGATGGGGCGAAGATTGCGGAGAATCTGCATCGCATCTTCAGTCAAATTTGCGTAATCAAGCTTGTTTGTCAGATCGTCAATCCGTCGCCCGGCGTCGGACGGAAGGATGTTGAAAATTTCCTGCGCACTCGGCGTAAAGCGTTTGATTTGCAAGCTGCGGTCGAGAAAAATAGTGCCGATGTCGGTCGAGTAAATCAGATTTTGCAAATCGGAATGTCCCCGGCTGACTTCTTCAATTTTTTCGCCTAGCTCAAAGTTAACGGTGGTTAATTCTTCGTTGACTGATTGCAGCTCTTCCTTGCTCGTTTCGAGTTCTTCGGTCGCCGAACGCAATTCCTCGTTTATTGACATCAATTCTTCGTTTGAAGCCTTGAGTTCTTCGACTGAAGTTTCGTGCTGCTCGATGGTCGAACGAAGGCGGCTTTTGGTGCGGTTCAATTCTTCTTCGAGACGGCGGACGATAACTTCCATCGCCTGATTTCCGCCGAAATTTATCGAAGTCAATTCGGAATCGGCAAATGGGGCGTTTTCAGCAGTTTTGCTTTCCTCGAAAATGATGAGCATAAAACTGCCGCCCGCATCCTGCGCGTCAACCGGCTGAACCCTGACGTTAACAAAACATTTTTTGCCCGCGATTTCTGCGCGAATCGGGCGCGTTTCCGCCGTTTTGTTGTCCTGTTTCGCCGTGTACAGCGCGGCTCGCAAATCGGCTCGCAAAGCGGGATGCACGACTTTGAGCAAATTGCTGGACGGCTCGCCCCCGACGAACTGCAGAAAACGTCCGACGTTTTCGGTCAAATGAACGATTTCGTGGTCTTCGTTAACGAGCAGGCTCGGCGGCGCGTATTTTTCGAGCAGTCGAAAATGAAGCTCGTTAAACGAATACGCTCGCCCGTGCGCTCCGTTTGAAACTTCCGCCGTCGGCGCTTTTTCCTGAAGCCATCGGTCGTGAAGCGGAAGCGCCAGTGCCGTGTGGTCAATCGGATTTGTCGGGCGGCGCAGATAAAGTCGCTGTTTTTTGTCGTAAGGCGAAAACAGCAAAGGCAGATTTTCCGCCGATTCGCTTGAACCCAAAAACAAAAAACCGTTCGGCTGCAAAGCGAAATGAAACAAGCTCATCACTCTTTCCTGCGCTTCGCGATTGAGATAAATCAACAGATTGCGGCAGGAAATTAAATCGAGCTTGGAAAAAGGCGGGTCGCGCAAAATGTTGTGCGGCGCGAACAGAATCATCTCGCGCAAAGATTTTTTGACGCGGAAGGAATTGCCTTCTTTGGTAAAAAATCGGCGCAAGCGGGTGGGCGAAACATCTTGCTCGCAAGATGTTTCGCCGTAAAGCCCTTCGCGCGCAAAGGCAATCGCTTCTTCGTCAACGTCCGAAGCGAAAATCTGGATTTTCGGAACATCGTCAAAGCGCGAGGCGTATTCGCAGAGCAGCATCCCAATCGAATACGCTTCTTCGCCCGTAGCGCACGCCGAAACCCACACGCGAATCTGGTCGTTTGCCGTTTTTCCCGCAAACATTCGCGGAACGATGTCGCTTTCCAAAACGTCAAACGAATTCGGGTTACGGAAAAAATTCGTGACGTTAATCAGCAGATTTGCCAGCAGGAAATCAACTTCTTCCGGTCGCTCGCGGAGCAGCTTGACGTATGCCTGCATATTCTCAAGCTCGTGAATCTGCAAATGACGCGCGATTCGGCGAAGCAAAGTCGGGTGTTTGTATTGTGAAAAATCGTGTCCGGTGCGAACCCGCAAAACGGCGAGAATCTCGCGCAAAGAAGTGAGGTCGTTTAGTTCCGGCGCGATTACGCCGTCGTCTGCTTCGGTCAGCCGCAATTCTTCGCTTCTTTTCCGCAATCCAAGCAGCTTTTCCGGCATTTGCTCAATCGGCAAAACCCAATCAACCAACCCGGTTTCCAATGCGTTGATCGGCATCTGGTCGTATTCAGCATCCTTCGGTTCCTGAACAATCGCAAAGCCGTTTGCCTCTTTGATTTTTTTGAGTCCGAGCGTTCCGTCCTCGCCTGTTCCGCTCAAAACGATGCCGACCGCGCTCGCGCCGTAAGCATCGGCAAGCGTGCGGAAAAAGCGGTCAATAACGACGCGCGCTCCGCGCGAACGCTGCGGTTTCGTCACGCGAACTATGCCATCAATCATTTCCAGCCCTTTGGCGGGCGGAATTACATAAACGTGATTCGGCTCGACTTTGACGGCTTCGGTAACTTGAACTACCGGCATTTTTGTTTCGCGCCCCAAAATCGCCGCCAGATTGCTTTCGTGAGTTTGCGAAAGGTGAAGCACGACGGCAAACGCCATCCCGCTGTCGGGAGGCATTTTCGAGAAAAATTCTTTTAACGCCTTAACACCGCCAGCCGAAGCGCCGATTCCAACCGTTAAAAAATCCTTTTTCGATTTTTTGTGTGTAAGAGACTGCGCCCCTCGCTTTGGAGCCTCGGAACTATCCATCGTAAATTCTTTCTAAATTATGGACTCTTGTGTGAGTTTACGACTTTAAATTTTATAATTCTATATGGAATCGTACAAAAATCCGCAGATTCTAACCAACGGCTAAATTCCATAGCCGCGAAAGAATCAGAAGGTTTTAATTAATGTTGTCTACAGAATCAAAAATAGTTGAAATTGTTGCTTTCAGTCGCCAAAGGCGACCAATATTAAAGCCCAGCGAGAATCGCTGGGTTAGACGGGAACGAATACGCCGCTCGCTGAAGGCGAGCAACAATAAACGCCGCATTTGTTCGACGCCTACAGCGTCGGATTGTTGTTTTTGCTCTGACCTATGGTTTCACCATAGGCTTTAATATTTGTCGCCTTTGGCGACTTTCAATAATCTCCGGTTGGTTAATAATAAGTAAACTAATTCAATCCCAAACATATCGCTCGTCGTATTCAATCTCGTATTTCTTTAGCAACGCACGGAACTCCGCTTTGAAATCCTGCTTTTTGTGATGTTCTTTTTGTCTGTTGATATAACGTACAACGGTTTCGACCTGCGATTGTCCGACGGAAAATGCCCCATAACCTTTCTGCCAATAAAAATTACCGAAACCTGCATCCTGTTGTTTAATCCAAACGGAGCTGTCGCGCTTGATATCACCAATCAATTCCGGTATATCAATTCTCTTTCCCAGAGAAACAAGCAAATGAATATGATTTGCCGTACCGCCTGCCGCAATTAATTTTGAGCCGTTATTTTCGACGATTCCGTGAATATAGCTAAACAGGGGATTTTCGATTTCAGGCGTTATCAAATCGGCTCGATTTTTCGTCGAAAAGACGATATGAACCAGAATTTTGAATAACGATTGCGGCATTTTTGTTCGTCGCTTTCAGCGACGGGTTGACATTGCGGATCATACCCAGCGATTCTCGCTGGGCTTTAATATTTATCGCCTTTGGCGATTGAAAACAATGCTGTTAGATAAATTCCAAAGTCTCAAACGATTCAAGATTTTTGTCGCCTAAGGCGACCAACATTATAGCCTAGCGAGAATCGCTAGGAACAATGTGAAAAAGAAAACCCCTCGCTGAAGGCGAGCAACATTCAACGTATCGGTTGTTCGACGCTTTCACGTCGGCGCGTTTAATTTATCTGTACCCCAGCGATTCTCGCTGGGCTTTAATATTTGTCGCCTTTGGCAACTGGAAACGAAAATTCAAATACCTTGAATTGTGTAGAAAATAATGGTGAAAACCTTTATCAATCACTCCGTCGCAGATTCCTGCAATATTTTTTCGGTGTTGAGTTTTTCGTGCCGCATCGCGGCTTGTCTCATTATATCAATCCGGTTTTCGGCTTCCTGCGCCTTGATAAAATATGATTCTGAAAGCTCTTTTTGTCCTGTTTCAGCCAAATGATTGCCCAGATGCTTGAGCAGCATCATATTTTCTTCCATCGCGCGCACCGCATTCCAGATCGAATCTTCGACGTTTTCGGTGAGAGTCGTCAGCAAACTGTCGGCTGAAAAAGCGTGTCCCGTGTGGCAGCGAAAGCGGACGAGTTTGCCGTCTTTTAATTTCAATAAAACGCCGTGACAATCCGGGCAGGTAAACGGCGACAAATCGCCTAAATTGAAAACGCCTCGTTCATATGCGCCGTCTTCAGCCGCAATGCCGATTTCGATTTTTACCTTTTCATTCTCGTTCATATCAATTTGTATGTTTTCACCAGCCGATTCATTTACCAAACGAGCTAAGATTCCGGCAATTTCCTCGACCGGCTCGCAGAAATCAACCTTTACTTCGCGCATCGCGCTTTTAGGCATCGAAGGAAACTCGGCATCAAGCGGGTCTTGCACGATTGCCGTGCCGCCGCGATATTTAATAGTCCACAAACCGGCGGTTCCGTCATCGAGCGCGCCCGAAAGCACAACGCCGACCACGCGCGAGCCGAAATTGTAAGCGGCGGAACGAAACAGCGGGTCAACCGCCGGTCGAAAACGGTTTTCTTTCGGACCTTTCGTCACGCGAATCCGATCAGTTTCAAGCAAAAGATGAAAATCTGGCGGCGCGACGTAGATTTGTCCGGTTTTGATCGCCTCGCCGTCAACGGCTTGTTTAGCGGGAAGTTTTCCGGCTTTTTGGAGAGCGTATGGCAAGACGCTTTCGCGGATTTCCGGCGCCATATGCCAGACCACAAAAACGGATGCCGGCAAATTTGCCGGCAAACCGCTTACTAAAATTTTCAGAGCCTCATAACCACCCGCCGAAGCTCCGATAACGATAATATCTCGTTTAGCCATTGATTAGTTGTTAATGGAAAACGTTCGGCTTGTCAAATCGCAGACGACCGAAAGGAACGAGTAGAATCAACAAACCGTTTGGCTCCTTTGCGGCATTAACTGCGCTTTTTAGTTCTCCTCTTTTCAAGAGTTTCGACTTTCGGTTTCTGTCTGACATTATCTTCGCAAGGAGGACAGGTTACAACCTTTGAATGATTATTCTTTACTGATTGCAAAGTGTGTTCGTTAACTTGCGCCCATTCGCCGCCTTCCTCGCTGACTCTTTCACAGCGGGCGCAAATCACTTGTGATTTGCGCCATTTACTGATGTCTGAGACCACGCCGCGCAATCTGGTGACACGCTGCTGCGTAGTTCTTTGAATGTTTTGGCGGCGTTCCATTTCCGCCGCAAATTTCAAGTTTGCAGTTTCGAGTTGTTCGTTCAATTGCTGCAATTCGAGAATTGAAACATATTGATTGTAAGCGCGCCTGATCGTGCCATAACATTCGCAGGCAGCTTTTTCGAGCCGCTCGCGGTCGCAAATCGTAATCGTGCCGCGGCGATAATTAATCAATCCTTCGTCTTTCAGATTGATCGCGGCGAGCGTGATGCCTGGACGATGCACGCCGAGCATTTGCGCCATTCCGTCCTGCGTAATTTGCAGTTCGTCGCCGTCAATTCGGTCGCTCAACATTAACAGCCAGCGAGCCATTCGCGCATAAACGGTGTGATGTTTGTTGCAGGCTCCGGCTTGAGCGACCTGCTCGAAGAAAGCGAAAATGTAGCTGAGCGACAAGTGTCTCAAAATCGAGTTTGTTTCAAAAGCCTCGCGGAATTTATCGCTCGGAATTCGCAGACACTCGCCGGTTGTTTGCACGGTAGCTTCGCGCGGAGTCGTCATCGAAGAAAGCGCGGGCGCAACTCCGAGAAGCCCTTCATTTCCGATAATTCCGTTTTCGATGCTCGTTCCGTCGTCAAAAACCGTTACGGTCGAAATAATGCAGTCTTCGGGGAAATAAACGTATTTAATAGGTTCGTTCGGCTGGTAAATAACCTCGCCGTGCTTTAATTTAACTGATTTTAAATCCGGTTTGATTTTTTCAAATTCATTAAATGGTAGTGAGTTTAAAATCCGGTTTCTCGCCTGACTTCTTGTTATTGTGACGGGAGATGCAAGCATTTAATTACTCCTTAGCTCATTATTGCCCCTGGCGCGTGCTGACATAATATAATTCTGTTCTGTATCGTTTGCAACGGAAAACAAATACGTCTTTTGTTTTATATCGAACAATTTAACACGAATATTATATTGATTCGGTATTGTTTGATACATACGAGCAGTTCTCCGCTTTGTAAAATCGCAATATATTTTGTTAACCGGTGGTCTTTATGCGTAAGCTGCCATTGCGCCGGTAACTTTTTGACCTCTGGGTTTTTTGAAGTGAGAAAGCATTAATCGGAATTGGAAAGCAAACTTTAGCCCTTTTTCCCTGTTTGTTTTGCCCTCGCCGCTTAATGCTTTTTCTTTTTTTGTAAAAAATCACTTTGTTTGAAATTAATTATGAGAATTGAAAACATACGGACAATCGCCGGAGCAAATGTTTACAGCCATCAGCCGGTTATTTTAATGCGGCTCAATCTGGAAGATTTAACCGAAAAAGAGAGTCGGGAATTTTCAGGTTTTAACGAACGGTTAATCGAATTGCTGCCCGGATTCGCCGAACATTTTTGCAGCAAAGGTTACGAGGGCGGTTTTATCGAACGCCTTGAAGAAGGCACTTATTTCGGTCACATCGTCGAACACGCTGCAATTGAATTAATGACTCTCACCGGAATCGGCTCCAATCACGGCAAAACTCGCTATGCCGGAGCGCCCGGCGTTTATAACGTCGTCGTCGAATACAAAGCCGAAGAAGCGACAAAATATCTGCTGAAAATGGCGGTTGCGCTGGTTTCAGCTCTCCTTAAAGGCGAAACTTTTTCGATTGAAGACAAAATCGAAGAAGCCAAACAAATCGCCGCAGATTACGAGCTTGGACCGAGCGCACGGGCGATTGTTGACGCCGCCGAGATGCGCGGAATTCCGTGGTCGCGCGAAAACGAATACAGTCTCGTCCAGCTCGGTTACGGCAAAAATCTGCATTTCGTTCAATCGGCAATGACCGATGAAACGAGCAACATCGCGGTTGAAATTGCGGGTGATAAAGACGAAACCAAACAGCGGCTCGATAAATTCTCGATTCCGGTTCCGCGCGGCGAAATTGTAGTTAACGAAGACGAAGCGGTCGCTGCTCTCGAATATCTCGGCGCTCCGGTTGTCGTCAAACCGTTAAACGGGCGACAAGGCAAAGGCGTGTCGCTCAATCTCACCGAACCGCAGGAAGTGATAGACGCTTTCCACATCGCGCAGGAATATTCGCGTGAAGTTCTGGTCGAAGAGCGTTTTGAAGGGCGAAATTATCGCGTTCTCGTCATCAACGGAAAAATGATTGCCGCCAGCGAGCGCGTTCCCTGCCACGTTCTCGGCGACGGCGAACACACTGTCGCCGAATTGATTGACCTTGAAAACAAAAACCCTTTGCGCGGTGAAGGTCACGAAAAGCCTTTGACCAAAATCAAAGTTGACCCGATTTTGCTCAAAGCGATGCGCAAAGAAGGCTGGCAAATGACTGACGTTCCCGAAGCCGGAGAACGAGTCAACCTGTGCGCCGGAATGAATCTTTCAACGGGCGGAACCGCCGAAGATGTCACGGACGAAGTTCACCCGACAATTAAAAGTCTCTGCGAACGCGCCGCCCGAGTTATCAATCTCGACATTTGCGGCGTTGATCTCGTAGTTGAAAACATCGCCGCTCCAATTCCGAAAGAAAAAGGCGGAGTGATTGAACTCAACGCAGCACCGGGACTTCGGATGCACGTCCACCCGTCAAAAGGCACGCCGCGCGATGTCGGCGGCGCAATCGTTGAAATGCTTTATCCAACAGGAAAAAGCCCAAGAATTCCGATCATTACAATCACCGGAACCAATGGTAAAACCACCGTCACGAGAATGATTGCTCACGTTCTGCAAGAGCAGAATTTAATGATTGGAATGACAACCACCGACGGAATTTACCTGAACGGCGAGATGATTGTCGAAGGTGACACGACCGGACCTGTTTCGGCGAAAACCGTTTTGGGCGATAAAGCCGTCGAGGTCGCCGTTTTGGAAACGGCGCGCGGCGGAATCGTCAAACGCGGTCTCGGTTACGATTGGTCTGACGTTGCGGTGATGACCAACATCAGCGCCGATCATTTGGGGCAGGACGGAATCGAATCCGTCGAAGATTTGCTCTGGATAAAATCGCTCATCGCCGAACGAGTCAGAAAAGATGGAACGCTCATTTTAAACGCCGAGGACGAATTGCTCGCCAAATTACCCGAAAAGAAAGCAATCAAACGAGTTGAAAAACAAATCGTTTATTTCTCGATGAACGAACAGAATCCGGTTTTGCAAAAACATCTGTCAGAAGGCAAAACCGCTTATTTCGTGCGCGAAAACCAAATTATCGAAGCTGTAAACGGCAAATTTCGCGCCGTTGCTGACGTTTTAAAAATTCCGGCAACAATGAACGGAACAGCCGAATTTCAAGTCGCTAATGTTATGTCAGCGATGGCGGCTTGTCGCGCGTACGGACTGGAAAGTGAAAGAATCGCAGAATCGCTCGCACGTTTTCAAGCCGACGCCAATAATCCGGGCAGAACAAATCTCTATAAAATCGGCGCGGGCTACGTTTTGATTGATTACGGTCACAATCCCGAAGCGTTTGCGGCGGTTTGCCGGATGGCGGCGAATTGGCAAGGTAAAACCGTGACGGGAATCATTGGTGTTCCCGGCGACCGCGACAACTCGGTAGCTGAAGAAGCCGGACGAGTCGCAGCGCGCGGCTTTCATCGAATTATCATCAAAGAGGATCACGACACGCGCGGTCGAAAACGCGGCGAAATCGCCAATCTGCTCTGCCAGATTGTCAGTCAGGAATCGCCTGACCGTCATTGTTCGATTGTTTACGATGAAGTCGAAGCGTTTGAGCAGGAGCTAAAAGAAATCAAAGAAAACCAGGTCATCGTGCTTTTTTACGACAAGCTCGCGCCGGTTTTGGAAGTTTTGCAAAAGTATGAAGCCGCGCCGGTTTTAAATTTTGAAGATTCTATGGCAATGGCTTCGAGCTGATTTCTGCAAATCTTCGTGTTCTCTGTGCCTTCTCTGTGCGCTCTGTGTTAAAAACATTTTCACCACAGAGAACGCAATGAGAAGTCACAGAGATAACACAGAGTTTTAATATGTTGACCTTAATCGAACACGGCGAGATTTACGCGCCGGAAAAGCGCGGTGAAAACTCGGTTTTAATCGCCGCCGGAAAAATCCTTAAAATCGGGCGTCTCGACCGTCAGGCGCTTGAAACTCTGCACGTTTCGGTTGATGTGATTGACGCTTCGGAATGCGTCGTCGTTCCGGGTTTGATTGACCCGCACGAACATCTGCTCGGAGGCAGCGGCGAAGAAGGCTTTGCTTCGCAAACGCCCGCAATTACCGCGAGCGAATTAATTACAGCCGGAATTACGACCGTCGTGGGCTGTCTCGGCGTTGACACGACGATGAAAACGCTGCCAGGATTACTCGCCAAAGCAAAGGGGTTGAAAGAAGAAGGTCTGTCGGCATTCGTCTGGACGGGCGGTTACAATGTTCCGCCTACAACTCTTTCAGATTCAATCAAAAACGACATAATGTTTATCGAAGAAATCATCGGCGCGGGCGAAATCGCCATTTCCGACAAACGTTCGACCGATCCAGAACCGCATGAGCTTGCGCGGCTTGCTTCGGATGCGCGGAATGGCGGAATGCTGGCGAGAAAATGCGGTTTGACTCATTTTCACGTCGGCAATGAAGAAAACCGCCTCAAGATTTTAAACATTTTGATTGACGAATTTGAGACGCCAGCCGAAAGTCTTTACCCGACGCACATCGAACGCAGCGAAGAATTGATGAAAGAAGCAATCGCTCTGGCAAAACGCGGCTCGTTTGTTGATATTGATACGGTCGAAGAGGATTTGGCGAAATGGTTCAAGTTTTATCTCGAAAACGGCGGCGATTTGAAAAAACTGACAGCTTCGTCCGACGCTTCGATCAGCAGCCCGCGCACGCTTTTTGAACAGATTCGCTCTTGCGTTATCGAACATAAATTCGCGCTCGAACAGGTTTTGCCGATTGTCACGGCGAATACGGCGGCGGCTTTGAAGCTCGAAAATAAAGGCGTTCTCGAAGCCGGAAAAGATGCCGACGTTCTGGTTTTGCGAAAGGAATCGCTCGAAATCAAAGACGTTATTGCGGGCGGAAAACGGCTTTTCAAAAACGGCAGACTGGCTTTTCAAGAAAAATTTCGGGAAGGCAGCAACAGAACTTAAAATCATCAGTCAGTACCGGGAACGGTAGTGAGCGGGTCAATTAACAAACCCGCTCACTACCGTTCGCGGTACTGATTACAATGCTCATTCCTTATTCCCTCTAATTCAAACGTTTAAGAGCTTTTCGCTTATCTCTCTGCTTCCAAAAATTTTCATAATGCTCAAAGGCTTTGATCAAGCCCAGCGCCAGCGCAATTGTCGTTTCGAGCAGAGTTCTGGCTTTGCGGTTTGTAACATTTCCCAAATCTTCATTGGCGCATCTGAGAACTTCATTCAACATCTGCTTGGTTTTCTCGACTTGCAGTTGAGGTTTAAAAATCTTTTCGAGTGAGTCTTGAGCTTGAGCCGTCTGGATATTTTTGGTGCTTTTTAGAATCATCTCTTATCCATTTGCGCCTTTCATTTTTTATTCTAAAAAAGCAATTTTATTCTAAAACCCCGAAATGTTCTGTTCATTATCCTACATAACTGATTGGTTGATTATGTTTCAATAATAACAATCAGTCAGGCTAACGAAAGAAAAACGAGGCGGAATTGCTCGTTTCCGATTGTTTGTTCGCGCGTTTTGCCGCTGAAATTTATTTTTTGTAAAGGTTGTTTTTTATGTCTGAAAATCCGCGAGAGATTGAACCGAAACCGCCGTTTCCCGAACAGCCGCAGACGCCGCCCGGAAGCGAAGCCGAGATGACGCCCGCGCCCGATTACGGCGATGCGAGCTATCGCGGCACAAGCCGTTTGTTGGGTAAAACCGCAATTATTACCGGAGGCGACAGCGGAATCGGTCGCGCAGTTGCGCTCGCGTTTGCGCGCGAAGGTGCGGACGTGGTGATTTCTTATTTAAACGAGGAAGAGGATGCGCGCGAAACGATGCGGATTGTCGGCGCAGCCGGTCGCCGCGCGGTTTTGATTCCGGGTGATATTTCAGATGAAAGTCATTGCCTCGAAATCGTCGAACGCGCGTTTCAGGAATTCGGCAAGCTCGACATTTTGGTTAATAACGCAGCTTTTCAGATGACACACGAGAGTATCACCGAATTGTCGTCTGAAGAATTCGACCATACTTTTAAAACCAACATTTACGCGATGTTTTATTTGTGCAAAGCCGCGCTGCCGAGAATGGAAGCTGGCAGCACGATTATCAATGTTGCTTCGATTCAGGCATACAATCCATCTCCGAATTTGCTCGCTTATGCTTCGACTAAAGGGGCAATCGTTACTTTTTCAAAAGCTCTTAGTCAGGAAGCTCTTCAAAAAGGCGTGCGAGTCAATGTTGTCGCGCCGGGTCCCGTTTGGACACCGCTCATTCCGGCGACAATGCCCGACGAAAAGGTGAAAACGTTCGGAGAGGACACGCCGATTGGACGCCCCGCGCAGCCAGCCGAGCTTGCGCCGCTTTTTGTGTTTTTGGCTTCACAGGAATCGAGCTATATCAGCGGCGAAGTCGTCGGCGTTACGGGAGGAAAGCCTTTGCCGTAATTTTTTAACCGATTAATTATTTTATAACCGGTTAAGATCGGCAGAAAATCGAGAAATGAATGGAACAGTACAGACTTAGTAGTTTTTTTAATGTTAAAGTTAAGATTCGCTTCATTAAGAAAGTTGCGCAAGCCGTGAAAACAGGTTTCTGTTTTTACGGATTTTATTTTTTGTTCAAAGCAGGAGGTTTTGCTTGAGATTTTTAAGCGGTTTTGAAAGCACACATATTTTCGGGTCTGAAAAAGACGTTCTGGAATTGACCGGACACACCGAACGTTATCGTGAAGATTTGCAGCTCGCAGGTTCGATGGGGCTGGAGTTGATGAGATATTCGGCTCCGTGGCACAGCATCGAGCGCGAGCGCGGCAAATACGATTGGCGTTGGATGGACAACGCCTTGCGGTGTATGAACGACTTGGGAATTGAGCCGATCATTGACCCGCTGCATCACACGAGCTTTCCCGGGTGGCTGACGGGCGGTTTTGCCAATCCGAATTTCGTTGATTCGTATTTTCGTTTTGTCGAAGCGCTCGCCGAGCGTTATCCGCACATTAATCATTATACAATCGTCAACGAGCCGTTTGTGACGACCTGGTTTTGCGGGAAAGAAGGCGTTTGGTATCCGTACAAACGCGGTCACCGGAATTTCGTTCCGATGATTCTGAATGTTTGCGAAGTTACCAATCGCATCAGCCGAATGCTGGTTGAGAGAAATCCCGAAGTTCAGCTCGTTCACGTTGACGCCTCCGAGCAGCATCGCGCTTTGGACGCCAAATCCGAGCCTTTTGCCGCGTTTATGAACGAAATGCGGTTTTTAGTGCCCGACCTCGTTTTAGGAAACGTTAACGAGGAACACTCGCTTTACCGTTATCTGGTTGAAAACGGAGGAGATGAAAAACGGCTGCGGTGGTTTGTCGAAAATCCGGCACGGATTGACGTTCTCGGCTTGGATTATTACTCGCACTCTGAGCTTGAATGGAACAAAAACGGTCGGGTTTATCCGCATCTTTTTCCCGAAGGTTTTGTCAGCGTGGCGACCGATTATGTCAACCGTTTCAATTTGCCGGTGATGCTCACCGAAACCAACATCAGAGGCTTTATTTCAGACCGAATTTCGTGGCTCAAATTTATGGTCGAGCAATGTGAAACGCTCGAAGAGCAATTAAAGCCCCGCAACATTCCTTTTAAAGGTTTCTGCTGGTATCCGTTTATTGATTCGACCGATTGGTGTTCGCTCGTGACAAAAGCCAACTGCAACATTGACCCGCAAGGCATTTTCTGGCTCGATTGCGAAACCAAGAAAAGAAATCCGTCGGAACTGAGCGAAATCTTTGAGGCGCTCGCGCGCGGCGTGATTACTTCAAAAGATATTCCGGCTTACAGATTTCAAGGTCCCCTCGACAAAACGCTCAAAAACTTTTTGCCGATGATGAGCCACTGGAATTGGCGCGAGCCTCTTGCGGGCAGAAGAAAGAAAACCCGACAAATCGTCGTGCCAAATTTTGAAAAGCCTTTTGTTAAATTGAAAGCCAAGAAAGCCGATTTGGTTTCCTGAGCTTTTATCATTGATTACAAAGAGCAATGCTAAACGGCAAAGGACGCAAGGAAATTAGTCTGAGAAGCCAAACAATAACACGCCGAAAACTGCTCGAACTCTTCGGTTACGGAGCGATTTCGGCTGTTATTGTGGGCTGCCGCTCTAATCCGCTTGAGACCGAGTTGGAAAAGGTTATGACGGAAAATAGCTCACAGATAAAAGATTCAAAAGCCTCGCAGGAAGGGCGACTTCTCAGTCGTCCTTCAAATCCGGCAAAGGAAGCCTTAAAAGCCGGGCAGCATTCTCTAGCGATTGAGAAGAAACGTGACGCTTTGCTTTATGTGCCGAAAACTTACAATCCGAAAAATCCCGCTCCGCTTGCTCTGATGTTCCACGGCGCCGGCGGCAACGCTCAGCACGGATTGAGCCTTCTTCAGAATATCGCCGATGAAGCGGGCATCATCATTCTCTCGCCCAAATCACAGCTTTCAACCTGGGATGTAATTGCCGACGAGTACGGTGCCGATGTCAAATTTATAGATCAGTCGCTCGAACACACTTTTGAGCGGTGCGCGGTTGATAAATCGCGTCTCGCCATCGGCGGATTTTCCGACGGCGCTTCATACGCGCTCTCGCTCGGAATAATCAACGGCGAGCTTTTCAGCCACGTTCTTGCCTTTTCTCCCGGCTTTATGGCTCCAACCGGGCAAGCCGGAAAACCGCGCTTTTATATCTCGCACGGAACCGAAGACCGCGTGCTGCCGATTGAGCGTTGCAGCCGCCGAATTGTTCCGCAGCTAAAACGCGGCGGATATGACGTTCTTTACAAAGAATTTGAAGGTCCGCACACGATTCCGCCCGAAATAGTGAGAGAATCAGTGCAATGGTTAATTGCCAAATAAAAATCAGGCTGGTTTGTAAAAACCAAGCCTGATTTTTCTTCATCAGTGAAATTCAAAAACGCTCTCTTTAATGCAAATGATGCGAGTTGCTCGGCATCTGCCTTTCGACAGACCACATCGCTTCGGTTGTCTGTTCATACGGATAAAGATGAACCATCCATCCGAGCAGACGCGGCAGGAATTGTCCGCCCTCTTTTTCGCACTGCTCCTTTGTCGTTATCGAACCTTCCAAACCGAATTTGTCGCCCTGACCGATTAAGCCGTTTAAAAGATTCGCGCCTTTCGGCAAACAAATATTAATGTGCTGGTGCCATTGCGTGACGCTCAAAGGCACGCGCTCGTCTAGCTCCGCTTCGGTATAATTTGCGGGCGCGGTGTACATCACTCCGATCAAACGATAACTATCTCCGGTTTTTTCATATAACAACGAAGTCGGATGTTCAGGATTAAATTGACTTTCGGCTTCCGCATAATAAGCCAGCTTGTTGAAATGGTACATTTTCTGCGGCACACCGGGCAGCAAAATCTCGAAACCGTCACGCAGCGCAGCGCGATAATCCTTATATTTCTCAATTGCATTTCGCGCTTTGGAGGCTGTTGCTTCGACATGTTCTTTGTCGCCGGGTTTTGATTCGCGCAGCTCGGTCATTTTCATATGCGGATCAGAAACGTCGAGTGAATGTTTGGAAGCTGCCGTCTGATTTTCCGAGATAGTCGCAGAATTCGCTTCTTGAGATTTGTTTACGGTTTCCGCTGCTCCGTTCTTTTGGCTGACCGATTCGATATTCGCACAGGAAGCAAAAAGAGATGTCGCTGCAATCAACAATAAAATTCTTAAATTCATTTTCTTAAATGAGGTAAAAAAAGCATCGGACTTATCCGATGCTTTCGACCAATTCGCTTTTAACTTCTTTTTTGATGGAATATAACCGAAGCTTGTTGTACGAACACGAATTAATCTAAGAGCCGCTGCCGACAATAAGACCACAAAGTTACGGAAAGAAAACGCATTATTCTTTGGCTTGTTTACTGTTTTCGTTTGCTCCGGCGCGCTTGGCTTTATGCTGGGCTTCTTTCGGAATGATCATTTGGCGTTCCGAAAGATTGAATTTTTCGCCCTCGCAGACAACGTGAACTCTGACATCAGCCAAAGCGAGATTTTGTCCTTTTTCAACATAAGGCGTGTTCGCATAAGTCATTCCGCCCGCATCAATAATGGTGACCGCGCCCGTTCCCATTACGCGCATCTCGCCTTTATCAACAATCATTGCCGTATTTTCGTCAAGCCCGATGCCCATATCCTGCGGATAATGCGCGACCGCTGTTAAAAGCCGCCCGTGTCTGCCGCGCTGCGAAAAATGCGTGTCAATCATACAACCGACAATTAAATCCATTCCCGGTCCCATCTCGACCGCACCCAACTTTGGCGCTTCTTCGCCGTCGCCTTGTAAGATCATCGAATTCGACATCATCGCCGCGCCCGCGCTGGTTCCGCCGATAATTACGCCTTTTTCGTAGATTTCGTGAATCGCTTTTTGCAGCTCGGTTCCGCCAATCAAGCTGGTAATATGAAGCTGATCGCCGCCGGTAAAGAATAAACCGCTCGATTCACGAACAGCTTTTATGTTTTCTTCAGCTATTGCATCAGCGCGGCTCGAAACGTCAACCGCCTGCACTGTTTTAACGCCGATTTTTTCAAAAACTTCAATATATTCCGCACCGACCTCTTCCGGGCTGTCGGTCGCCACGGTCATCACCACAATGTTCGCCCTTTTTCCACCGGCGAGGCGAACGAATTCTTTTAAGATCGGACTTTCGGGCGTTCTTTCTTCCGCTCCTCCGATTGCCATCAGTATTCCGCGAGCTTCGGTTAATTTCATATAAGTTGATTTCCCTCGTTAATTAAGCAGGATAAAGTCACGCAAAATGGGATAAAAAGGAGAAAACACACCCGCTTTTGCGCGACTTTATATCTTTCACTTTGATTCTAATCTCACAATTTTTCAAGAGTCTGTACGCAAAAAAACATAAGAAATTAACAAACTGGAAGATTTCCGTTTGAGAAGAAAGAAAATTATTTCAAATCTCTGTTAACATTTTTTGTTCATATTCGTCTTTACTAACGGCAACACATTAAAAGCCAATCTCGATAATCCGTTACAAATCGAATTCCGAAACCGAAATGACAGGCAACATACTCTTTTTTACCAGACCGGAAGCAGCCGCCGCATCAGCCCTGGCTGCGCCCGAAAAGCCGAAGCCGGAGGCGAGGCTGGTCGAAAGAGCCTGCGCGGGCGAACAAGAGGCTTTTAATGAACTTTATCGAATGTTTGCGCCGCTGGTTCACGGAATTATTCTGGCGCGCGTCCCGCGTGACGAAGTTGACGACATAGCGCAGGAAGTTTTTCTTTCCGCTTATAAAAATCTGCACAATCTTCGCGACCGAAACGCCGTAGGCGCGTGGCTTGGGATGATTGCACGGAACCGCGCGACGGAATTTTATCGTCAGGCAAAACCGACCGAAGAGCTTTCGGAAGATTTAAGCCGGTACGATACTCCGCAAACCGAAGCGCGCGAAATTCTGGCGGCGATTCGTTCGCTGCCCGAAACTTACAAGGAAACGCTGGTTTTGCGTTTGGTCGAAGGAATGACCGGGCAGGAAATTGCGGAACAAACGGGACTTGCGCCCGATTCGGTTCGCGTTAATCTGCATCGCGGAATGAAGCTGCTGCGAGAAAAATTAGGCGTCAAGGAGTAAGCGATGA
>DASVTY010000033.1:0-36215 GCA_036387315.1 Pyrinomonadaceae bacterium | reverse complement strand
CGCGCCGAGAATTTGCCCGGTCAATTCGCCTTTCGGATCAATTCCGGCAACTTTTTTCTGCTGTTCTTCAGTTAATCGGGCAAGCGGCGCGGATTCGTCATAATTCGGCTGGCTAAAATTCGCGTAAGCCGAAACGCTCGAAACGAAAACGTAATTTTCGACCGCATCTTTCAATGCTTCGACTGACGCTTTAACGGTTTGCGGCAAATATCCGCAGGTGTCAATTACCGCATCCCAATTCCGGTTTTTGAGCTTGTCCAAATCGCTGTTCCGGTCACCGTGAATCTGTTCGACTTCGGGCATTCGAGCCGCAGAATGTTTGCCGCGATTGAAAAGCGTAACTTCTTGATTACGAGCCAGAGCCGCCATCACCAAATGGCGACCTAAAAACTTTGTTCCGCCAATAATTAAGATTTTCATTTTTTTACTTTAAAATCGGAGCAAAGACTAATAATGGATAAACGACAATGCAAGCGATAAAAACGTATGTCCGTTTATTGCCGAAATTCAAAATGTATTTGCTGTGAAACATCGCCGAATCCGCCGGATTGAAATAAAAAATGCCGTAAGATTTTTTGGTTTCAATCTGCGTCTGAGATTTCAAATCTCCAAATTTTGTTTTGATCTCGCTTTTCACTCTAAACCAGCGATAACCGTAAACCAGCGCGGCGACAATTGAACTTAGCGCGGCGACGCCGGACAACACAAATGCTGTTTTGGTTAAAATCCGCAGCGATTCAAAACCTAAAAACACATCAAAAATCGAAGCCCCGCTGACTTTAATAGCGACCACGACGCGAAACCAATCCCACAAACCGACATTCAGCAAAGCGGCTTTTTCCTGTAAAGCCGTAAGTTCTTCCGGGACATTTCCGGGCAAAATCGTTTTGTCGCGCAGCGACTCCTGCCGCATCAGCAAACAAAAGATTTGCGTGACGACCGCCATCAACGGGACGCGGAAAACCGATAGCAGATTTTTATCCGTCCAGACTTCGACTTCGCCTCGTAAATTCATAAACAAAGGCACGCGGTCGGGCAATTGCGAATAGAAACAAGCCAGAATCAGAAAAGGCAGCAAAGTAAAAACGACAATAAAAATCTCGAACCAACCATTCGTGTATTTGTTCGTTTCGCCGCTTTGGTTGCTCATAAACCCAATGATAATAAAAAAGGCAAACGCAGATGTTTGCCTTTTTGTTTACCAAATTTGTAATTTTCTTTAACTAACCGGCTTGATAGCGAGTTTTGCAGTTCGGGCATTCAAGCATATTTTTAGATTTGCCGATTGGGATCACAGGCAAAACAAAAAACAGCGTGATGTAGTTCCTGCCGCTTTTTCTGATAAATTGCCCGGAAAAGCCGCAGCGGTCGCAGCGATGTTGCTCGGCAGTTTTCTCCGAACCTGAAACGTGGAATTTTGTACCGGCGATTAAAATCATAATCAATTACCATACGCCGTTTTTTGCAAAACTTTAACCTTTAATTTGATAAAACGCTTTGCGACCTAAATATTTTGCGGCGCTTCCCAAATCTTCTTCGATTCTGAGCAATTGATTGTATTTTGCAATCCTGTCCGAACGCGAGAGCGAGCCGGTTTTGATTTGTCCGGCGTTCGTAGCGACGGCTAAATCTGCAATGAAATGATCTTCGGTTTCACCCGAACGATGCGAGATAACACACGTCATATTGTTGGTTTTCGCCAATTCAATCGTATCGAGCGTTTCGGTCAGCGTGCCGATTTGATTGACTTTAATCAAAATCGAATTCGCCGCGCCCGTATCAATTCCTTTTTGCAAAAACTCGACGTTCGTCACAAACAAATCATCGCCGACAAGCTGAAGTCTTTTGCCCAATTGCTGTGTGATTTTCTGCCAACCGTCCCAATCGCTTTCCGCTAGCCCGTCTTCAATTGAGATGATCGGGTATTTGTTCACCCAATCCGTCCAATAAGCAATCATTTCGTCAGACGACAGAACACGTTTGTCCGATTTTTTGAAAACATAATTCGAGCCGTCGTAAAACTCGCTCGCCGCCGGGTCGAGCGCGAGCATCAGGTCTTCGCCCGCCGTGTACCCTGCGGCTTCGATTGCTTCCAAAATCGTTTCAATCGCTTCTTCGTTAGATTTCAGATTCGGCGCAAAACCGCCCTCGTCGCCGACTCCTGTCGCGTATCCGCGCGATTTCAGAACTTTTTTGAGATTATGAAAAATCTCCGCGCCGATTTGCAGCGCGTGCGAAAAATCTTCCGCTCCGACCGGCATCACCATAAATTCCTGAAAATCTACATTGTTGTCTGCGTGCGCGCCGCCATTCAAAATATTCATCATCGGCACGGGCAGAGTTTTCGCGTTGACGCCACCGAGATAACGATAAAGCGGCATTTCCAAATAAGCTGCTGCCGCCCGCGCGGTTGCCAGGCTGACGGCTAACAAAGCGTTTGCGCCGAGATTTGATTTGTTAGACGTTCCGTCCAGAGCGAGAAGAGCTTCGTCAATCAAATTCTGATCGAGCGCGTCCATCGCTTCCAGCTCGTAGGAAATTTTTTCGTTGACGTTTTCGACCGCTTGCTGAACGCCTTTGCCCAAATATCTGTCATCGTCGCCGTCGCGCAATTCGACGGCTTCGTGTTCGCCGGTCGAAGCGCCCGAAGGCACGGCGGCGCGCCCGGTTTCGCCCGATTCCAAAACAACTTCAGCTTCAACCGTCGGATTACCGCGCGAATCCAGAATCTCGCGCGCCGTCACGCTTTCAATCAAACTCATATTAAATTTTTCTCCGATATTTATTTACAAGATTTACAACGCTGAGACGCCGAGAAACAGAGAATAAAAGAAAGAACGCAGGATGCTTAATAATTTTATTTACTCAGCGTCTCTGCGTCTCTGCGTTTAATTAATTGTTGAATTTATCACAAATTCTTTCAGGCTGTCGCTTCCTGAACGGTTTCGTCTTCGACGACTTTTTCCAGGCGAACCTGCAAAATCCGGCGGCGGTCAACTTTTTCGATGTGGAAAATGTGACCGTTAAAACGCACGTTTTCGCCAGCCTGTAAAACCTGCCCGGCTTCTGACATTAAAAATCCGGCGATTGTCGTGTAAGCGTCCGATTCCGGGACGTGCAAGCCGAGCCGTTTGTTCAAATCTTTAACCGCCAGACCGCCGTCGAGCAAATATTTGTCGTTGCCAAGCTCGGCAATTTGCTCGTTGACTTCTTCGTCATGTTCGTCGGAAATATCGCCGACGATTTCTTCCAGAAGGTCTTCGAGCGTGATTATGCCTTCGACGCCGCCGTGTTCGTCAACGACAAAACCGAAGTGAGATTTCGCCGTCTGCATTTGCCGCAAAACGTCTTCCAAGCGCGCCGAATCAACAATATAAAGCGGAGTCTGCAAAACTTTGTCGAGCGAAAACTCATCCGTCTTAAGCAAAAACGGCATCACGTCTTTACTGTGAATAAACCCGGCGACGTTATCGAGCGATTCGCGGTAAACCGGCAGGCGCGAATAACCGTGCTGCTCAAAAGCGCGCGCGATTTCTTCGAGCGAGCATTTGTCGGTTATCGCGGCAATCTGAGTGCGCGGAATCATCGCTTCGCGGACGGTTGTTTCCGAAAACTCAAAAACTTTGTTGATTAGCCGCTGTTCTTCTTTATTGACATGACCGCTTTTGCGCGACATATCAATCAACTGCCGGATTTCTTCTTCGGTGTAAATCGAAGCGTGTTCGCTCGTAGCGTGCAGCCCGAAAGCATTTACAGTTTTTGCGCTCGCCCAATCGAGAGCATGAATAAACGGCTTGAAGATTTTATAGAAAATCCGCATCGGCAGCGCGGTGGCTAAAGCGACGCGCTCGGCTAACTGCAAACCGAACATTTTCGGTGCTTGTTCGCCCAAAACGATATGAAGAATCGTCACGGCACTAATTGCGATAACAATCGAGACTAAATGAATTGTTGCCGAAGATAATCCAGCCCGCGTCAGCGACGGTTCGATTAAAGCCGCAACAGCCGGTTCGCCGAGCATACCGAGCGCGAGCGAAGCGACCGTAATACCGAGCTGCGACGCGGAGAGATAAGCGCTCAAGTTATCGAGCAGATTTAAAAGACGTTCTGCGCTCGCGCTGCCTTCGGCGGCAAGCGCTTCGATGCGCGAGCGGCGAACGCCGACAAATGCGAATTCCGCAGCGACGAAAAATCCGTTGATGGCAACCAGAACTAAAATGGAAACAAGCTTGATGGTAATCCAAACCCAGGATTCGGGCGCGGCTTGCGTTGCCGTTTCAGCCGCAAAAAGTAAGATTGTACTGGCAGGTTCGTCCATTGCTAAATCAAAAAAGGGAGTTGGTTAAAAAAATATCCTTTCATTAAAAAATAAATTCTGTCCTTGATTATAACACGCTCAAATTTGTCTGATAAAAGTTTTTCATATTGACGTGCGCCAAACATCGTCTAAAATCTCTAAAATCAACGGTTGACACGAGCCGCAGCCTCCGCCCGCATTGCAATTTTCGGTCACTTCTTCAACGCTCGTCAACCCGTTTTTAACAATCGCCGTTTCAATAGTCGTTTCGGAAACGCCGAAACAAGTGCAAATCAAAGCCTCGTCGCCGTTCCAGCTTTCGAGCCGAGCGGCGCGATAATCGTTAATCGCCGCGCGCAAAGCATCCAGAGACAATTCGAGACAATGCGTTCTGTGAACAGGGAATTGATTTTCAAAATCAGCGGTAAACAAATTCTGTTTGGCGCGGACGGCTTTTCCGATTTCCGCAAATTCTTTGTTTCCGATTTCCTCGCACAGCGTGTCAGCCGCCGCAAACAGAAAACCGCATCCGGCAGCTTGAAATTTTGCGGCGACAATTTTTCCTTCTTCGATTTGCAAAAACAATTTCAGAGCCGCACCGCAGAGAAACGAACCGCTCGTTCCGATTGCATCCGGCGATTCGATTTTCCCGGCGTTTGCCGTTTCAAGAAATCGTTCGTTGATTTTCGGCGGATAAAAGCTCATCAAAAGAAAAATTGTACAACGGGCTAAATTTAAGCTGGGAGCGCGGATGTCCACATCCGCAATGAGCGCGAGAGCGCGAAAAACCATCGTGCAATTCGTTTGTCTAGCGACAAACGTGCGGATGTCGACATCCGCGCTCCCAGCAATTTAGTAATTTCGTAGCTGATAAATTTCAAATTTCAACTTTCACAAAACGGTTGTGTACAATGTCGAATTAAATATGATTCTCGCAAAACATAGTTTCAAATTATCATTCGTTTTCCTTGTTTGTCTGATTTTAACTGCTTGTATGAGCGAATCGGAAAAGCTCGCGCGGGCGCGGATGCCGAACAATCAAATGCCCAAAACCTCAAAACCGACAATGAATGACGTTGATACGAACAATCTTGGCTGGCGCTTGATTGACGGACAGCAGCAGACGCTCGCGGATTATCGCGGCAAAGCCGTCATTTTGGATTTTTGGGCGACGTATTGCCCGCCGTGCATCGAAGGCATTCCGCATTTTAACGATTTGAAACGACGTTACGAATCGGAAGGCTTGCAAATTGTCGGGCTGAATGTCGGCGGAGATGACGATAAACCGAAAATTCCTGAATTCGTCGAAAGACTGCAAATTTCTTATCGCCTCGGTTATCCCGAACCGGGATTGACGGATTTTTATTTTCAGGGCGACACCCGTATTCCGCAAACTCTCGTTTTTGATCGCGACGGTCAGCTCGTCGAACAATTTGTCGGTTTTACGCCCGAAATAAAAGAAGGAATTGACGCTGCGGTTTCACAGGCATTAAAAAACCAATAATTTAATGAGAGATATTCCCGTTGGAAACGGCTCTTTGCTCGTAACGTTCGACTCGTTTTATCAAATCCGCGACATCTATTTTCCGCGCGTCGGGCAGGAAAATCACACCGAAGGTCACGCCTGTCGTTTCGGCGTTTGGACGGACGGCGAATTTTCGTGGATTTCAGATGATGATTGGCAGCGCGAATTGCGCTATCTGCCCGAAACTCTGGTGACGGACGTTCGGCTCAGAAATGAAAAACTAGGACTCGAAATCGTTTGCAGCGATACGGTTGACAGCCGTGAAAACATTTTTCTGCGCCGGATTCGTGTCAGGAACTTGTTCGGACGCGAGCGCGACGTGCGCCTTTTTCTGCATCACGATTTCTATATTTCCGAAAACGCGGTCGGCAACACGGCGTTTTATGAACCGGAAACCCGCGCGCTCATTCATTACAAAGCCAACCGTTATTTTTTGGTGAACACCGCGCCCGCTTTCGAGATGTTTGCCACCGGGCGCAAAGGCGTTCCGGGCAGCGAGGGAACCTGGCGCGACGCCGAGGACGGTTTTTTGAGTCAGGCGTCAGTTACGGAAGGCTCGGTTGATTCGACAATCGGCGCCCGGCTCGTTCTTGCGCCCGCCGCAACTGAAGAGGTTTTTTACTGGATTTGCGCGGGCGAATCGCAAAAGGAAGTTTGCGATTTAAACGAAATCGTTCAACGAAACACTCCGCGCCGCGTTCTTGCGGAAACCGAGAATTATTGGCGCGCGTGGGTCAACAAAAACGAAATTAATTTCAACGATTTGTCGCCGGAAATGGTCGAGCTGTTCAAACGCTCGCTGTTGATAGTTCGGACGCAGATTGATAACGGCGGAGCAATTTTGGCGGCGAACGATTCGGATGTGGCGCTGCGCGCGACCGATCATTACAGTTATCTCTGGACGCGCGACGGCGCGCTCGTCGCTTATGCACTGGATTTGGCTGGCTATTCGATTCTGACGCGCTCGTTTTTCGATTTGTGCGGCAAAATCATTCACGAAAAAGGATATTTTGCTCAGAAATACAACCCTGACGGCTCACTCGCTTCGGGCTGGCACCCGGCATGGGATTCGTTTGCGAGTAAACCGCAGCTTCCGATTCAGGAAGACGAAACCGCGCTCGTTTTATGGGCTTTGTGGCAGCATTACGACGAATTTCGTGATATTGAATTTGTCCGAAAACATTATCGCTCGCTGATTTTAAAATCGGCGGATTTTATGTGCGAGTTTCGGGATGAAAATCTGAAATTGCCGAATCCTTCGTGGAATTTATGGGAAGACCGGCGCGGGATTCACACTTTCACCTGCGCGTCGGTCGTCGGCGGTCTGCACGCGGCGGCAAATTTCGCCGCGCTTTTCGGCGATCAAAAGCAAGCGGCAAAATATGAAACCGTCGCCGGCGAAATCGTCATCGCAATGCGCGAGCATCTTTACAGCCCGTCGCTCAGAAGATTCATCCGCGCTCTGATGCCCGACGGAAACGGCGGTTTTTACGCGGATACGACGATTGACGCTTCGCTTTTCGGGACGTTTTATTTCGGCGCGCTTTCGGCACAGGACGAAATGGTGCAGAACACGATGCGCGCCGTCGAACAGCGTTTATGGACTCAAACCGAAATCGGCGGAGTCGCGCGTTACGAAAACGACGGTTATATGAAAATTTCCGATAATGTGGAGAATATTGCCGGAAATCCCTGGTTTATCTGCACGCTCTGGCTGGCGGATTATCGAATCGCTGTGGCGCAAAAAAAAGAAGATTTGCGCGGCGCGCTGGAAATACTCGAATGGACGGTTGAAAGAGCCGCGCCGTCGGGCGTTCTGGCTGAACAGGTTAATCCGCTGACGGGCGAGCCGGTTTCGGTGTCGCCGCTCACATGGTCGCATTCGACTTTCATCGCCACTGTAATGAATTATTTGTTAAAGCTCAGTGAATTTGAACCGAATTTTCATCCAGACCGGAGAGCGAGATGTTAGTATTTTGCCTTACACAAAATTGATTGACTTATGAGACGAGCAAAAATTTTAGCCACTTTAGGACCGGCTTCGCGCGAGCCGGATATTTTGGAAGCGATGATTGCGGCTGGTTTAAACGCCGTCCGAATTAATATGTCGCACGGAACTCAACCCGAACACGTCGAAACTATCAAACGCGCGCGCGAGGCGGCGGAAAAACTTAAACGCCCGCTTGCCGTTTTGGTTGACCTTTCGGGTCCGAAATTACGCACCGGGATTTTGCAGAACGCTTCGCCCGTCTTGCTCGAAAACGGGGCGACCTTTGTCATCACTTCGCGCGAAATCGAAGGCAATCAAATGGAAGTTTCAACCAATTATAAAGATTTGCCGAAGCTCGTTCAGCCGGGCGCAACGGTTTTGCTCGACGACGGAGCAATTGAGCTGTGCATTGAAAGCACTACCGAGCAGGATGTTGTGACGCGAGTCATCAATGGCGGATTTTTAAAAGAGCGTAAAGGAATAAATTTACCGAACACGCCGCTGCCGATTCCTTCTTTAACGAAGAAAGATCGTGACGATTTGAAATTTGCGATTGAGCAAAACGCCGATTACGTTGCGCTCTCTTTTGTCCGCAAAGCCGAAGACTGTATCG
This sequence comes from Pyrinomonadaceae bacterium, assembly GCA_036387315.1. Lineage (GTDB taxonomy): Bacteria > Acidobacteriota > Blastocatellia > Pyrinomonadales > Pyrinomonadaceae > JALZCH01. The sequence goes on along the minus strand of DASVTY010000033.1, from coordinate 27,790 downwards.
AAGCGAAAGAATTAATCAAAGAACTGGGCGGGCGGGCGCGTCTGGTGGCGAAAATCGAAAAGGCAGAGGCGATTTTGAATCTCAAAGAAATCATTCAAGCGTCGGACGGCGTAATGGTCGCGCGCGGCGATCTCGGAGTTGAAACCAGCACAGAGCTTGTTCCGGTTTATCAAAAACGAATTATCGAAGAATCAATCGCGGCGGAAAAATTCGTGATTACGGCGACGCAGATGCTCCAATCAATGATTGAAGAACCGCGCCCGACGCGCGCCGAAGCCTCGGACGTGGCAAACGCAATCTGGGACGGAAGCGACGCAGTGATGTTGTCGGCGGAGACCGCGAGCGGAAAATACCCGGTTCAATCCGTGCGGACGATGTGCCGCATTATCGAAACCGCAGAAGAAGGAAACCCGACGGGTTCGCGCAAAATCTTAAAATTTACCGGCGAAGTCACCGGCAGAACAAGCCGAGCGCTCTGCAAAGCCGCCTCGATTGCCGCCGAAGAATTGAAAATAGCGAAAATCGCGGTTTTCACCGAATCCGGTCATATGGCGCGCCGTCTTTCATCGGTTCGCCCCGAACAGCAGATTTTCGCTCTGACGACCGACCCGAACGCCTGTACATCGCTCGCGCTCGTCTGGGGCGTCGAGCCTTTTTCGCAAACTCCGGGCGAATCAACCGAAGCAATGCTCAAAAAAGGCGAAGAAACTCTGCTCGAAGCCGGAGTTGTCGAAAAAGGCGAAACGCTGGTGATGATGGCGGGCAGGTTGTCGGGATTGGGTTTATCCAGCTCGGTCGTCGTTTCGACAATCGGTGAACAAGTGCCGCGACGTTAGTTTTGAAAAGCGATGCTGAATTTATTTGAGCTAACTCAGGAATTAATAAAAATTCCGTCCGTTTCCGGCGAAGAACAAGCCGTCGGCGCGTTTCTTGGCGATTATTTAAAATCTCTCGGCTACGCGGTCGAAATGCAGGAAGTCGTTGACGGACGCAGGAATGTGATCGCGTGGGCGTCGGACAATCCGCGCGTTTTTCTTTCGACGCATATGGATACCGTGCCGCCGTTTATTATGCCCACCGAAGACGAGGAAAATATTTACGGGCGCGGAGCGTGCGACGCCAAAGGAATTATCGCCGCGCAAATCACCGCCGCCGAACAGCTTTTGCAGGAAAACGTTTTCGACATCGGTTTGCTGTTTACGGTTGACGAAGAGCAATCGAGCAAGGGGGCGCAAGCCGCGAACAAACATCCGATTGCCGCGAAATGTCAATTTATGATTAACGGCGAGCCGACCGACAACGAGCTTGGAATTGGTTCAAAAGGCTCTCTGCGCGTGTTTTTGCGGACAAAAGGCAAAGCCGCGCATTCGGCTTACCCTGAGATGGGCGAATCGGCAATCGAAAAACTGCTCGACGTTTTGCAGGACATCCGGGAAACCGAGTTTCCATCGGACGAGTTTTTCGGCGAAACGACCTGCAATATCGGCACAATCGCGGGCGGTTTGAAAACAAACGTCATTCCGCCGTTTGCCGAAGCCGGTATTCATATTCGCCTGACAACGCCCTTTCCGCCGATTCAGCGAATTTTAGAAAGAGTCGTAAACAATCGCGCCGAAATCGAAATCGCGTCGGTCGTTCCGCCCATCAAAATGCAGTCAGTCGAAGGCTTCCGGCAAAAAGTCGTGCGTTTTACGACCGACATTCCAAATCTTTCCAATTGGGGAACGCCGCTGCTTCTCGGCGCAGGCTCGATTCTCGTCGCACACACGAAAGACGAATTTGTCTCGAAACAAGAGTTGAGCGATTCGGTTCAGCTTTATTGCGGTTTGGTCAAACAGTTGTTAGATAAAAGTCCTAGTGCGTTGTAGTTATGCTGCGATTTTTGATTTTAATCTCAATTTGTCTAACTCTGGTAAATTGCTCGAAAGTCGAAACGGCTTCCGAAATAAATACCGAGGCGCCGAACCCAACGCTAACGGCGCAAAAGTCGCTCGAAACAAAACGCCTTTTGAAACCAATTTCCGTAGATGTGAAATTATCTTCAAAACGGAAAAAATATCTGAACTATTCTTTGCCGCCGCAAGTCCGCGAAGTTTTGGAAAAAGCCGAAAAGTTTGAAATTTTAGCTGAAGATTTAGGGCAAGACGGCAGAGATGAAGGAATGTATTTCGAGCCGAATCGAATTGCAAGAGTCTCAGATGAAAATCTTAAAAAGGAGATTTTAGAAGCGTTTTACAGCGATGCCGCGACCGATGAGCCGCCAGCAGTTTGTTATATTCCGCATCACAGTGTACGTGCAGAGCATCAAGGCAAAATGGTAGAAATCGAGATTTGTTTTGAGTGCGCCAGATTTTATGTTAAAAGCCCGTTCGGAGAGTTTAAGGGGACGCTCGTTCGAGAAAATCGGCAATCAGAAGATGTTTTTACTCGTGTCGTTAAAAATCAAAGCGTCGCTATTGAATAATTTTTGATATGAAACAGGACAATTTAACCAAACTGCTCGCCGCTTTAAAATTTTCGGCTGATAAACACCGCGACCAACGACGCAAAGGCGCGCACGAACCGCCTTACATTAATCATCTGATTGAAGTCACGGAACAGCTTGTTCGTGTCGGAAAAATCGAAGACGTCAACATTTTGCTCGCCGCCGTTTTGCACGATACGATTGAAGATACAAAAACAACAAAAGAAGAAATCGCCGATAAATTCGGTGAGCGCGTCAGCAAAATTGTGATGGAAGTGACCGACGACAAAAATTTGCCGAAAGCCGAACGCAAAGAAAAACAGGTTGAACACGCGCCGCATCTTTCGCCGGAAGCGAAACAGGTCAAGCTGTCCGACAAAACCAGCAATATTCGGGAAATCGCAGTTGATCCGCCCGCCGATTGGAGCAAACAGCGAAAACTAGAATATCTCGCGTGGGGCGAGCGCGTCGTCAACGCCGGACTGCGCGGCGTCAACGCCGATTTGGAAAAATTATTTGACGAAACCGTCGCTGAATCTCGCCGGAAAATCGAAGCAGAAAACTAGATTGTTTCGAGATGTTTTTTAACGTCTTCGAGCGTTGAGTTAGTCAGATTCTGCGGAAGAAAAAACTCATCCTGCGTAATTTCACGCGCAGCAAAATCAGGCGGCGAGAATAATCGCATTTTGGCTTCGATTTCGAACTCTGCGCTCGCCAAAATCAGATTCCACAGCTCGCGGTTGAGAATCATATCAATTACGAGCTTTCCATTTTCAAGCTCGTAAAAATAGCGGTTGTAACGCAGTTCGTTGCCCTCGAAAACCGACAAAACTTCGTATTCGTATTCGCTCAAATCTATTTCAGCGCAATTCAATTTTGATAAATCCGACGCTTCAACCGGAAATTCCTGCACGAATTTCCGCTCCCAGAGTCTGGTTTTCGGCGTGCGGATTTGCCGCAACAGCAATCTGGTTTCGGTTAAATAATTGTCGAAAAATTGCAGATGTTCCGAAGCGCGCGTCAAAGGCGCAGGCAAATCTTCGAGAAGGAAGCGGCGGCGGTAAATGGTTTTCATCTCGGTTTTAAAACAAATTACGGTTTAATGATAAAATTTGAAATCAGTTTAGAAAAGCAGCAGCCGAATAAATTTATGAAAAAAACATCAATCTTTTTCACCGCTTTGTGTTTGTTTGCGCTGGCGATTTCACTCGCCGCGCAAACGGAAACTTCGCTCAGACGAGCGCTCGGCAGCATTACGAGCGCCGATATTTTGCGTCATACGAAAACGCTCGCGTCCGACGAATTTGAAGGTCGCGGTCCGGGAACGCGCGGCGAAGAATTGACCGTTAATTATCTCGTTTCCGAGTTCAAGAAATTAGGACTCAAACCGGGAAACACCGACGGCAGTTATGTCCAAAAAGTTCCGCTCGCCGGTTTTACCGCGCAGCCGAAAGCGTCTTTTACGGCGGGCGGCAGGACGATGAACCTGAATTTCCCCGACGAATACGTCGCCGTTTCGCGCCGCTATGTGCCGGAAGTCAAGGTTGAAAATTCCGATATTGTTTTCGTCGGCTACGGAGTTGTCGCGCCGGAATACGGCTGGGACGATTACAAAGGCGTTGACGTGCGCGGCAAAACCGTCGTGATGCTGATTAACGATCCGGCTGTTCCCGACCCGAACAATCCGGCAAAGCTCGACGATAAAATGTTTAAAGGTCGCGCGATGACTTATTACGGGCGCTGGACTTACAAATACGAAATCGCTTCGGAAAAAGGCGCGGCGGCGTGCATCATCGTTCACGAAACAGAGCCTGCCGGTTATCCTTACGAAGTCGTTTCGGGAAGCTGGGGACGCGAGAATTTCGACATCACGCAGGCGGATAAAAATATGGGGCGAGTCGGCGTCGAATCGTGGATTCGGCTCGACCGCGCGAAAGAATTGTTTGCAGCGGGCGGTCAGAATTTCGACGCTCTGAAAAAGAGCGCAACGAACAAAAATTTCAAACCCGTTGCATTAAACGCCAAAGCGAATTTTGAATTGAAAAATACTCTGCGCCAGATTGATTCGCAAAACGTTATCGCCAAATTGGAAGGCTCGGACCCGCAAATGAAAAACGAATACGTCGTTTATTCGGCGCATTGGGATCATTTGGGGCGCGATGCGAACGCAAAAGGCGACCAGATTTACAACGGCGCGCTCGACAATGCTTCCGGCACGGCGGCGATGATTGAAATCGCCGAAGCGTTTACGAAAATGACTCCGGCGCCGAAGCGTTCGATAATATTTCTCGCCGTCACCGCCGAAGAAAAAGGCTTGCTCGGCGCGAAATACTACGCGACAAATCCGATTTACCCGCTTGCCAAAACCGTCGCCAACATCAATATGGACGGTGTTAATCAGTGGGGAAGAACCAGCGATCTGGTTGTCGTCGGTTTCGGAAATTCGACGCTTGACGATGTTTTAAAACAAGCCGCCGGTGAACAAAAACGCATTTTGAAACCCGATCCCGAACCGGAAAAAGGCTTCTTTTACCGCTCGGATCATTTCGAGTTTGCCAAACAAGGCGTTCCGGCATTGTATGTTGATTCGGGCGAAGATTTTATCGGCAAGCCCGCCGGTTATTCGCAGCAAAAACGCGACGAATATACCGCGCGCGATTATCATAAGCCGTCGGACGAAGTAAAACCCGATTGGGATTTGGCGGGCGCGGTCGAAGACGCGCAACTGCTTTTGACGGTCGGTTATCGCGTCTCGCAAACAGCGAATTATCCCGAATGGAAGCCGGGAACCGAGTTTAAAGCCAAACGCGAGGCGATGCTTAAACAAACGACAAGGTAAATTCTTTCAGATAAAAATAAAATGGCGAGCTTTACGGCTCGCCATTTTATTAAATGTCGCCTGACATATTGACAGTAATATTGGTTTAATATACAGTGCACCACACTGGTTAAAAGAATAAAATTTTGTTTCGGATATTAATTTACCGAAATAAAAACATAACTTGTAAGCAGGAAACTGTAGGGAAATTACCCGTGTTTAAAATTGTCCGCGCCTGTCAATGCAGATTACCGTATATACTCCCGCGAACACTTAAAACCTGACTTAACCCCATGAGGCTATAGGTGGTGATAAAGATAATAAAGCCCTATAACATTAATCCATAAAAACACCTAAACAGCGACGCGCGTCGCAGTAAGGATTACTACGCCCGCGCTTCACATCAAAAGGAGAAAAAAATGAAACTGCATTACGCCGAAGCTCTCGCCGGAACGCTGAAATCGCCGTCCGGCGATGTATCACCATTTGGGTGGCAAATTACGAATCATTTGTACATTCCTATTTCAATGTCATTTGTTACTGATACCGGACAGTTGGTGCCTATTGGCAGTATGCTTCCTGGAGCTTCTAGCTTATATAAAATTCCCATGCCGAATGCAGGCATGTTCGTTGTTATTTCAAGTAGTGCAACCGGAGCTTTTGTCTGTGTTCTGGCATTGCCGGTAGAGCCCTTCACTAATATTACCGCTGATTTGATAAGCGACCAAAACGACATCGGTCCGATACCGCAGCCCACGAAAGACATTATTATCCCGCCGAATTCACCGAGTGTCGTCGTCGGGCAGGGAAAAGCTTCCAACGGAAACCCGATAACGCGGGAACAGTCCTGGCAAAGAATGCCCGAATCATACACTATTGCGACAGGTCAGACGAGAACGGTCGGCTCATCCACAACAAGCGGTATGACGCAAACCACTTCAGACCAAATTACCGTATCATCGTCCATATCTTCGAGCGCGTCAGCAGGATGGGGACCGATTTCGGCTTCGGTCTCGGCAAGTCTAAGTCAATCATCCACGTCAATGCACAGCCTCACCGTTTCGGAACAAAATACCAACTATGAGTCAAGCACGCTGACAAGAAGCGAAACCGAAACGACGGCGCTGATGATTCTGAGATGGCAGATTTGCGATACGATAAACATTTTAGACGCTAGCGGCACTACTCCAACTTATGCACCGATAGCGTCTATCGTCTCTCTCCTCCTGCCGTCCGTCGTGCAGGAATACAATCCAAGCGATTTACCGCCGACCAAACAACTGAAGCCGATGTCCGAGGAAACAAAGAAGTGGTGGCTGGAACAAATGGACGGCAATCGCGCAATCGGGGAAAAGAGTAAAAGCCCGGCGAAGGAAAGAGCTAAACGCCCCGCTAAAAAATAGAACGGCGAGGCGTTAAATCATATTCACCTCGCTGTTAAAACAACAATAGCGATTTAACGCCTTGTCTCACTTTATCAACATCGAGCTTCTCTGCGGTTTTGACAGGCAAAGCCGCAGGGCGGTTTACATTATTATTTGCGTATAAAAGCGTGATCTATAAGGAAATCATTATGGCGTATCTCTTTCATCAAAATATGTTAAATTTTGGCGGCGGTGCCGATGTCAGAAATGAAGGTTATCGTCAAGTCCTTAATGAAGCCAGAGCTGGTTCGGATAAGATAATTCTGGTAGCCGGTTTTACTGAAATTAAGGCAACTGCAACTGCCCCGGAGCAGATACAGAGTTTTATAAACCGTTTAATTGACAAACCTGTCGGAAACAATAATGACCCTGCTTTGATAATGGTTGCCGCAGGACAAACAATTGCTACCCTCCCCGAATTTGTCGCTATCGGCGTGCATCCCGACATGATTATCAACCAGATTGGACGCACTTATGTCCGCGCCGGCGGAGGAGGTGTCGAGACGGTTTTGGATGTTGCTCCGAATCCGCTTACGAATAGGTGGATTAGCAATCTTCCGAATGATTGCAATGCCGACAGCCGTGGTATAGTTTATGTCCAAATCACAAATAAAAGTAAACAATCGATAGTTGTCGGTTTTGTTCATAATATGTATACGTTTGAGGTCGCGCGAAGTACATTTATGACGCAGATTCCGAAAGCTTTGAATTTAATACAAAAACAATGCGGTGGCGTTGATATTTTTCTTGGCGGGGACTTTAATGTTCCCCCTGAAGACCGTGAAGATCGTATATATGGTAATTATTATTATTACTTCGAAGGATTGACATTAACACCGAATGAAGGAGTTGCCTTTGAGCCAGGCGGAACAACCATGGCGGGAAGTAAATATGACTATTGGTACAGTAATATAAAAAGTGGCAAACGATTGCCTGCGCCGAGCGTTAGTGGAGCGACACTAAATAAAGATAAGCATTTATCGGATCATTGTGCCACTTTTTTGAAAATATCATAGTAGAATGTCGAATGAATTAAGTAGAATTAATTACGTGTATATCCTACGTAAGTTAATTAAATTCTCAAACTTCTTTATTCGCTTTCGGCGCGTTGTAGCCTTTGCGCGTTCGGATATTCAAATTAGGGCGTGAAACTCTGATTGCGATTAAACGCCATTTGTCGTCTTCGACGGTATTTGTCGGTGAATAATCATTCGTGGACTGCGAGCCGGGAGCAGAGACGATTTCCCCGAACGCGTTTCTCAGTGCCCTATTGGTTTGACTGTTTAGGGAAGAAATAATTTAAGTCCGGTACGGAAATCTTTTGTGTAGAAAATGCGAATTTGCAGTTCCCATTTTGTATTTGCTTTATTTTCCTGCGCTGGCAAGCTCTCCGATGAGCATAAACAACGGCAAATACATCGAGATAACAATCGAGCCGATGGTTATGCCGAGAAACGCAATCAAAGCCGGTTCGATCATCGCCAGCAAATCGGCAATTGCTGCGTCAACTTCTTCTTCGTAGAAATCGGCGATTTTGCCGAGCATCGCGTCAAGAGCGCCGGTTTGTTCGCCGACGCCGATCATTTGCGCAACCATATCTGGGAAAACCTGGGTCGCTCTGAGCGGTTCGACAAAGCTTTCGCCGCGTTCGACACCGGCGCGCACTTTTAAAATCGCGTCTTCGACTATGACGTTGCCGGCTGTGCGGGCGGTGATTTCCAGAGACTGCATAATCGGAACGCCCGACGAGAGCAGCGTGGAGAGAATTCTGGAAAAACGCGCGACGGCGATTTTACGCAAAATCCCTCCGAAAATGGGCAATCTCAGCAGCAAGGCGTCAATCTGCCAGCGTCCTTTCGGAGTTTTGTAATAGTAAAAAGTTCCGGTCGCCGCGCCGACAATGGTCGCCAGCAAGGTTAAACCGCCCCAGCCCGCGAGAAAACCGCTGATTGCCATCACGATTCTGGTCGGCAAAGGAAGCTGTTTGCCGGGTCCGAGCAAGCCCATAAAGATTTGCTCGAACTGCGGAATGACGACGATCATAATAATCGTAACCGCCGCAATCGCTACCAAAACAACTGCGGTCGGGTAAATCGAAGCCGAAATGATGCTGCGCTTCAATTTGACCATCTTTTCGATTAAAGTCGCCAAACGCTGCAAAATAATGTCCAGCACACCGCCGGTTTCGCCAGCTTCGACCATATTCGTATAAAGATTGTCGAAAACTTTCGGGTGTTTAGCGAGCGCGGTGGCGAGCGTCGCGCCTTCCTCGACATCCTGCCGGACTTGATTCAAAACTTCTCTGAAAAAGCCGTTTTGCTGTTGTCCGGCGAGAATCTCGATACATTGGACGAGCGGCAGACCGGCGTCAATCATCACCGAAAACTGACGGGTGAAAATTGCCAGCTCTTTGGATTTTACTTTTTTCTTTTTTCGTACTTTCGGTAAATTGACCGCGTTGCCTTTTTCCGAAGCCGAGGTCATTATGATTTGCTCGCGGCGGAGAAGATGACGCAAAGCGTCCTGGCTGGCGGCTTCGCGTTCGCCTGAAACCATTTCGTTCAAACGATTGCGACCTTTAAAAGCGTATGTGGGCATAATTACAAGAGTTCAAGGTTCAAAGTTCAAGGTTTAAAGCTGGGAGTCTGAGGTTCAAAGCCGGTTCTGACGTTCAATTACAACTTTGAACTTTAAACCTTGAACTTTGAACCGTTCGCTTAACGAGTCGGCGGGCGTGAGCCGATGGGACGACCTTGCGCATAAGGACTTCCGTTGCCGCCGTTTGGTGCGCCGTTTGGAGTGATTTGCGGGCGCCCTTGTCCGGCGTAGTTGCTGTTGAGACCTGCGCCGCGCTCGATTAAAGTCTTTAATTCGTCGGTGTTTGACGAGCGAGCCATTGCCGTATCGAGCGAAATGAGGCGTTTATGATGCAGTGTGGCCAGCGATTGATTAAACGTCTGCATTCCGTATTTGTCCTGTCCGGTTTGCATCATCGAATAAATCTGGTGAATTTTGTCTTCGCGGATCAGGTTGCGGATAGCGGCGTTCGGAATCAGAATTTCGAGCGCCATTGCGCGTCCCGCTCCGTCGGGTTTCGGCAGGAGCGCTTGACAAAGAATGCCTTCGAGAACGAGCGACAACTGCGTGCGAATCTGCGATTGCTGCGCTGAAGGGAATACGTCAATGATACGGTTAATCGTCGAAGCTGCGGAGTTCGTGTGCAGCGTGGCAAATGTTAAGTGCCCGGTTTCCGCGATTCGCAGAGCCATTTCGATTGTTTCGAGATCGCGCATTTCGCCGACCAGAACTACGTCCGGGTCCTGGCGAAGAGCGGATTTCAAAGCGGGGGCAAAACCGTGCGTGTCGGAGTGGACTTCGCGCTGGTTGACGACACAGTTTTTGTGCGGATGCAGAAACTCAATCGGATCTTCAATCGTCAGAATGTGTTCGCGCCGCTCTTGATTGATTTTGTCAATCATTGCGGCAAGAGTCGTTGACTTACCTGAACCTGTGGGTCCGGTAACGAGAATCAAACCGCGCGGTTTATTGCACAAATCTTTGACGACGGGCGGCAATCCGAGATTTTCAAAACCTTTGATTTCGTAGGGAATCGCGCGAAAAACAGCGCCGACTGCGCCTTTTTGGTTGAAAAGATTGGCGCGAAAACGCGACATTCCTTTTAAACCGAACGAAAAGTCGAGTTCCAGAGCTTCTTCAAAACGATGTTTTTGCGCGTCGGTCAAAACCGAATAAGCGAGCTGTTTCGTCTCGGCTGCCGTCATCGCTGCATAGCCGGGAAGCGGCTGCAAATGACCGTGAACGCGAACCTGCGGCGCCGAATTTGTCGTTAAATGCAAATCGGAGCCTCCCAAATCGGTCATTTTTCTCAGTAAATCGGGCAGGGAGATTTGCTGCCCAACAGAATGTTGTTCGTGGAGCACGTTCTAAAGGATGAAGGCGGAAGGATGAAGGGTGAAAAAATGAATTTGTTTTAAATTCATCCTTCATCCTTCATCCTTCATCCTCGATTTTAGCGAAGGTCTGCGGTTTGGATTGGACGATTGGTGTTGGTTGACATTGCGCGCAGAAGTTTTTCCGAGTCGGCGGCGACTTTGTCCGAATAATCCGAGGGCGCGTTTGTGGCGAGGCTGTAAATGCGACCGTCAACTTCGGTGAAATAGAATTGGCGCGATTGCGTTGTGCCGCCCGTAGAGCTTTGGGCGACAACGACGAAAACTCTTCTGCCGTCAACTAAGCGTTGATAATCGTTGACGATCCAGCCGTTTTCTTTGATCATCCGGTCAATCACCGTGCGGCGCAGCGCGCTGACGGGAACTCCGGCGAGCATTTGTTTGCGGGTTTTTTCAGTCGCGCCGTCTTCGTTTTGCGGCATTGCAACGCCGATTACGGAAAGTTGAGCCGAGCCGATTTGCTGACCGTTTTGGTCGGCGACGCGAAATTCCAAATCGCTGCCTCCGGCTGCGACGGGAGCGTCTTTTCCGAGAACCGGCGCAGGTCTGGCGGCGGCGACTTTTTCAGCGTTTGATTTGCCGCGTCCGGTTGCAGCGACTTCCGGCTGTGCGACGGCGGGATTATTTCGCGCATTGGCGGCAGCTACCGCACGGCGTTTGGCTAAAGCGCGACGGCGCGCGGCGAGAAGTCGGGCGCGGCGTTTTTTCGCGCGATACATTTTCCACCACGCTTTCGAGTATTTCTTAATTTTCTTTTTCTTCTTTTTATGTATTTTCGATTTCGCAGCTTCCGACCAATCAGTCGTGAAAGGCAGCATTACGCCGATTGAAAATACCATTACGAGGAACAGAGCCATTGCTCGCTTCATAAAAATCTCCTTATTAAAACTAACTAACCGTTTCTCTGACTACTTCTTCCAAAGTCGTCATTCCGGTGCGAATTTTTTCCAAACCGGATTGACGCAGAGTTATCATTCCCGTGTCAATCGCTTTTTTTCTGAGTTCGAGCGCCGAAGCGCCGATTAAAATCAGCTCGCGCAAATCGTCGGTCATTTCCAAAACTTCGTAGAGACCGACTCGACCTTTATATCCGGTGCCGTTGCATTTGTCGCAGCCGCGACCTTTGAAGGTTTTAACTTTTTCGGCTTCTCCGCTCGGAAATCCTACTTCGAGCATCGCTTCGACCGGGACGGAATGTTCTTCTTTGCAGTTGGTACAGATTCGACGAATCAAGCGCTGCGCTTGAATCAAGTTGACGCTGGTTGCCACCAAAAACGGCTCGATACCCATATTCATCAGACGCGATACGGTCGAAGGAGCATCATTAGTATGCAGAGTAGATAAAACCATGTGCCCGGTCAAGGCAGCTTTGATGGCAATTTCAGCCGTTTCAAAATCGCGGATTTCGCCGACGAGAATGATGTTCGGGTCCTGGCGCAGGAATGAGCGCAAAGCGGCGGCGAAATTCAATCCGATTTGCTCTTTCATCTGCACTTGGTTGATTCCCGGCAAGTTAAATTCGACCGGGTCTTCCGCCGTCATAATATTCGTTTCATTCGTATTTAGGGCTTGCAGAGCGGAATAAAGCGTGTTCGTTTTACCGGAACCGGTCGGTCCCGTAACCAAGACCATTCCATAAGGTTTGGAAATGTTGCGCTTGAATTTTACTAAGCTCTCCTCTTCAAAACCGAGCTTGGTCATATCGAGCATCAGCTTTTCTTTATCCAAAAGACGCAACACGACTTTTTCGCCGAACAACGTTGGCAGCGTGGAAACGCGGAAATCCAGTTCGCGCGATTTGTTGTCAACCTTAACTTTAATCTTGATGCGCCCGTCCTGCGGCAAGCGTTTTTCCGCAATATCGAGCTTTGACATAATTTTGAGGCGTGAGGTCAAAGCGTCGCGCATCTTTATAGGCGGATGCATCACGTCGTAAAGCACGCCGTCAATGCGGAAACGAATGCGAAAATCTTTTTCGTAAGGCTCGATGTGAATGTCGGACGCGCCGCGCCGCAAAGAATCAACCAGCAAAACATTGACGAGACGAACTACGGGCGCGTCTTCGCTCGATTTGGAAAGCTGCGCGAGGTCAATTTCGTCGTCTGTATTTAGAACTTCAAGCTCGCCTTCCGGCGGAGCGTCGAATTCAAATTCATCGAGCGAAACCGATAAATCATCCTGCCCCAATTTTTCCGATTCGGGCGCAAATCCTCTTTTAGTGCCGTTTCCATTGCCGTTTTTGCCAATCGTCTGAGCGTCAAAACGCTCAAAAATCGAAGTGTCAAAACCGGGCATACCGACCACTTCAATCTCTCTGGTCGGACTGTAATATTTGGCAATCGCTTCCTGCACGGATGCCTCGGAGACGACGACCGGCTCGATGTTTAAGCCGGTCATAAATTTAATGTCGTCCATCGCAAAAACGTTCGTCGGGTCAGCCATCGCCAAGGTCAGCGTTGCGCCGACTCTGGAAACCGGTAAAACCGAATATTTATGAACCACTTCGTGCGAAATGAGATTGATAACGGACGTATCAATCTCGAAAAGATCGAGATTAACCGACGGAACGCCGTACTGCCGCGACAAAACCGCAGTAATCACATCATCGTTTAATAATCCCAATTTGACGAGATTATAGCCGAGCCTGCCGCCGTGCTCGCGCTGATATTCTAATGCTTCACGCAGTTGGGCGGGCGTAAGCAGGTTCTCGCGGACAAGTATTTCACCTAATTTAGCTGACATTTAATTAACGTTCGCTTTGCTGGGGATTTGTTGACGAACTTTAAAAGCATCCTTTTTTGGATAAGCCGACAAACTTGATTGAGGTATGCATTGGTAAAACGGCTTTAACACCGTTTTGCAATTATCGTATCGTTTTGTCGTTTAATCTGTCAAGATGAAATTTGAAATTAAAGTTTTGACGAGTTTTCGGTCAAAAGAAACAAAAAAAGACCGCTTTCTAAAGTGAAAGCGGTCTTTTTTTGTTTTTCTAAATTTCAATTACCCACGTTTTCTAGCCGGAGCAGCAGACTTGCCGCCTTTTTGCGGAGCAATCTTTTGCTCGGTTTTTAAATATTCGATAGCGCTTTTTACGCTTTCTTTAAGTTTGTGAGTATCGGGAGCGACTTCGACAAACCGCGTCAGCGTGTTCATTCCTTGCTGCATCAGGTCTTTGTTATCGGAAGCCACGCCGTTATTGAACAAGCACAAACCGGCACCAGCGAGCGCGTCCGCGTCGTCTGCTTTTTCGGCTAAAATTTTCTGATATTCCGCCGCCGCGCTTTCACATTCTCCGGTTTCACGGAGCAAATCGGCATACTGCATTTGACCGACTGTTTTCTTGGCTGGATCGGTTTCGACCGTCAGATATTCTTGATAAGCCAATTTAATTTCGGCACTTTTCGACGTGTCGAGTTTGTTAAGTGTCAGCAAACGTAAAGCCTGTGTCATTCTGACGAGAGCATCGTATTTATTTTGTTGAGCCGTTTTCTGTTCTTCGGGAGAGGCACCTGCCGGCGGATTTTTCGTGAGCTGCAAAGACTTGCTGGCTGCTTCATATGAATTCAGCCAATCTTGTTTCGCCTGCTCTTTCATCGCTTTGTCGTTATTATTGGCGATGGCTGCTTTTAACCTTTCGGAAGCCCGCGAACTGAGAGCGGTCGCTTTGTTGTTTAAGAAAACCGGCGCGCTGCCAATATACGTTTGGTTAATGTTGTAGCCTTCGTCGAATTTAGCAATCGCCAAATCGTAGTTTTTTGAGCTAAAAGCCGCGTTGCCTTCTTTGATTGTGGCGGCGATCAGCTTATCCTCATTTTGGACCTTGGCATTTTGAGACGCTACGTCAGCTCTTTTTTTACACTCGCTGACGGCTTCATCATATGCTTTCTTTTGTTCGGCAGTAAATTTACCTTTCCGCTCATCCGATAATTTCATTAATTCGGCGCATTCTTCATCAGGAGTTGCCGGTTTTTTCGGGGGCGTTTGTTGGGCAAAGGCAATGAGGCTGCTCGAACCAAACACCATTGCCGCAAGAAAAGAAACTAAAAAGAAATTCCGCTTCATAAAACTCTCCTTCAAATTGTTTTAACGATTAACTGCGTGGATATTATAACGCGAGATTGCCCTTTGTGATGACCTCAAACTTCAAAAAGTTGTAAAAATTTTTCTTCATAAACAACAGGATCACGCAATCCGGCTTCTCTAAATCCGCGCAGCCGCAAAGCGCATGAATCGCAGCGCCCGCAAGCCTTTTCCGCGTTTTGATAACAAGACCAGGTTAAATGCAAAGGCGCGTTTAATTCAACTCCGCGTCGCACGATTTCCGATTTTTTCAAATCAATAACCGGCGTCCGAATTTCGATGATTGTTTCGGGTTTTGTTCCGACTTCGATTGTTTTCTGAAACGCCGCATAAAATTCGGGTCTGCAATCGGGATAACCGCTCGAATCTTCCGCGACCGCGCCGATGTAAATTCGATTCGCCTCAGAAACTTCAGCCCAGCTTGCAGCAATCGCCAGCAAATGAGCGTTGCGAAACGGAACATACGAAGTCGGAATCGCTTTTGACTCTAAATCCGCCTCCGTGACTTTCATTTCTATGTCCGTCAAAGACGAACCGCCGATGCGCGCCAAATGTTCAATCGAAACCGCGAGCTTTTTCCTGACGTTGTAAAATTCGGCAATCGCTTCAAAAGCCTGCCGCTCTCGCCGTTCGGTAAGCTGTCCGTAAGAAACGTGCAAAAAAGCCAGTTCGTCGTTTTCTTCGTTAGCAATCGCAGCCGTCACGCACGAATCCATTCCGCCGGAAACCAGACAAACGGCGACATTGGACTTCGGACTTCGGACTTCGGACTGCATTTCAAACTCCGTGAACATCGGCACCCCAAATATATTTGTGAAGCTGCAACTGCATCCTGATGTTTTTCAGTTTGCTCTCTGCAACCCAATTTGCCGTTTCAATCAAATCCATTTCGTTCCAAACCGGCGAAATCAAAACAGCTTTGGCGCGCTCTTCCAAATCATATTTTTCAATAACTTGCCGGGCAAATTCCAAATCGTTCCGGTCGGCAACGACGAATTTAATTTCGTCCTTGTCGGCTCTCAGGCGTTCCAGATTTGCCCAGTAATTTCGCTCGGCTTCGCCCGACGCCGGACATTTTACGTCCAAAATAATTTTAGCGCGCACGTCAACCATTTCGGTCGAAACGTAACCGCCCGTTTCGATTAAAACTTCAAAATTTTCATCGCAAAGTTTTTCAATCAAAGGAAAAACCGCTTTCTGGACAAGCGGTTCGCCGCCCGTGATTTCGATGAGCGGAACATTGAAAGCGCGGACTTGCGCGAGAATTTCGTCAGCCGTCATCCGCTCGCCGCCGGTGAAAGTATAGACGGAATCGCACCATCGGCAACGCATCGGGCAGCCGGTTAATCTGATGAACGAACAAGCGCGTCCGGCGTGAGTTGATTCGCCTTGAATCGAGCGGAAAATTTCGGTTATGCGAAGCACGACTCGATTTTAAATTTCGGATTTGCGATTTGCAATGCGGGTGTCTTAAAAATGAGTTTAGTGATAAAATTCGCGCTGTTCGATTTTGCTGGATGAACATTGTTTCAAAAACAGTAAATTCTGTGGCTCTCTCCGCTGAACAACGCGAAATTGCGCAAGACGCCTTGGCGCGACTTGTCAATCGCGCGCTCAATCCGCGTAATTTAACCGTTGCCGATTTACAGCCGCGAATTGCGGCAACGCTCGAAAAATATCTGCTGCGCGACGCGCCCGAAGCGAGCGAGCAGAAAATTCGAGAATTCGTGGAGTCTTTGCACATTGACGATTTGTGTCTGGTGCAGGCGTGCGAGCGCGGCGATGATGCGGCTTGGCAGGATTTGTTCACAAATTTCGGCGGCTCGGTCAAATCAGCGGCGCGTTCCGTCACTTCAAACGCAGATGCGGCAGAAGATTTGGCGCAAAGCATTTGGGCAGAATTGCACGGTTTGAAAACGGATAAGAGCGGAAAACCTTCGGGAAAGCTCGGTTATTATTCCGGGCGCGGAAGTCTTGCGGGCTGGCTGCGAGCCGTGGTTTCGCAATTGGCGATTGACGCGCATCGAAAACAGGCGCGGATGGTGCAAATCGAAGAGCCGCGCGAATTTGAAAATCTGGCGCACGAAAACGAAGGCGACGAGCGAACCGTTTTCGCTCATACGGAAAATCCCGAACAGTCTTACGCTTCGCGCGAAGCCGCTCGGACGGTCGAAGAATCTTTGATTACAGCGCTCGGCGAGCTTGATGCGGAAGACCGGCTTTTAATTAAGCTTTATTATTTCGACGGCTTGCGGCTGAAACAAGCGGGCGCGGTTTTGGGCTTTCACGAAGCGACGGCAAGCCGCCGTTTGACGAGAATCCACACTGATTTACGAAAGCGCGTGGAAAAAATTTTGGAACGGGAAAAAGGCTGGACGCGCGATGAAATCGAGCGAAATCTGGCGGAGGCGGGTGAAAAGCTCGATACAAACTTAGAAAAGTTAATCGCATCCGTACCAAAGGTGCAAGAAAATTAAATGACGAGCGTTCTTGGAGTGGCAAATTCTTAAAAGCGTTCCCCAACGAGCAAAATGCAGCACGAATTCGACAACACATTTGAATCTCTTTTGCGCCGCGTCGCGTTGCGAAAAGCGGGCGAAGTGTTGCCGGAAAACGCCGCGCATTTAGACGCCGATTCGCTTTCCGCTTTCGCGGAGAACGCTCTGCCCGACACGACACGCGCCCGTTTCACCGCGCATCTGGCTGATTGTTCGGATTGTCGTCAAATTCTTGTTAATTTCGCCTCGATTCAGGAAGCGGAAGAATCCGAAATAGTTGAGACAAAAGCGGCTTCTCCAACCCAGCCGACGTGGAGCGAACGTTTTGCCCGCTGGTTTGCGCTCCCGAATTTGGGTTATGCGGCTGCGGCTTTGACCGTTTTATTTGTCGGCGTTTTCGCTTTCGTCGCGCTGCAATCGCGGCAGGAAAAGCAAGCTCCGCAGGTCGCGCAAATTGAAATCGAAGACGAAGTAAAAGCCGAACAAAAACGACGCCGCGAACGAACGCCGCCCGTACAACCCGAGCCAACCGTTGAAAGCACGCCGGAAGTTCTACAGGATGTGGCGACGAATTTCACCGAATTGGAAAACGCGAATGTTGCTGAAAACACAAATCAAAATGCCGAACAATCGCCGAACCAGGGTTTGCCGCCTTCAGTGAGGGCGACGCGCGGTCAACAATCAAACTCCGGCGAAATTGCGAGAAAAGAACCGGGAGCTGTAAAAGAATCAACTCGTTCGACGAGCGTTTCAAACGCCAACGTAGCCGGAACTGCTGTCTCTGCATCTCCCGCGCCGACGCCGACCGCTGCTGCTAAATCTTCTCCTGAAAAAGCGGTCGCGCTTGCCGCCCCACCTCCAAACAATTCAGACGCGCAGAAAAAACCAGCCGACCAAGAACAGGAAACTGCCGAATCGCTTAATCTTAGAAAGCAGACAAATCCGGCTGGTTCAGAACTCAAAAAGCCAATCGCGGCGCGCACCATTGGAAACAGAACTTTTCAAAATCTCGACGGCGTTTGGCGCGACAACGCTTACAACGGGCAAATAACCGTTATGGTTACGCGCGGTTCGGACGAATATAAAAAACTAGACGGCGGTTTGCGTTCTATCGCTGATAGTTTTAGAGGCGAAACCGTAATAATCGTCTGGCAGGGAAAAGCCTATCGAATCCGATAATTTTTAAAGCTCGAACAAAGAAAAACGGGGTAAACTGAATCAAACAGATTCGGTCGCCTCGTTTTTGTTTTAAAGTTTATGAAATCAATCGTCGCTTTGTCGTTTTTACTTGTTTTTTTATTCGTTTCAAACGCCTTTGCCAATTGGGACGCGAGGCTCGACGGGCGCGTCCGGTTTTATCAAACCACTGATTTCGGCGTTTTAATCGCCGCGACCGAGCGTTCGCTGTACGCGCTCGATGGGAACACGGGTGAAACAATCTGGCGCAGAAACGTCGGGAATATCAATGAAACTGCGGTCACACCCGTTCCGGGAACGGATTTGATTTTGCTTTCTTTGGACGAAGGCAAAAAAACGCGCGTCGCCGCGCTCGATTTATTATCGGGGGCGGCGATTTGGACGAGCGATAAAATCAAAGGCGATGTGATGCAGCTCGCGGTCGAACCGAGTCAAAATCTGCTTTGCGCCGTTTTAATTAAAAACCCGCGCGGCAGCGCCGGAGAAATTCTCAAACGCGAGCCGGAAATTGCGGTTTTCGATTTGCAAACGGGCGATTTGCTCTGGAAAAGAGATTTGGGCGGCGAAATCGAAATGATGCCTGCCGAGTTTCGAGAATCAGGCGAAACGGCTTTTACGCTCGATAATTATCGAGCGCCGATGATTTTGGACGAGCGGGTTTTTCTCTTTTACGAAGGCGCAACTTCTTTTGAAGCGCGCACGGGGCGCGAGCGAGAGCGCGAAGAATTTGACGTAAATGTTGACGGTTTGGCACTGACCGAAGCCGATCCGATGTTTGATGACGAATTTATTTATACTTCCGGGCGCGGAAAGATTCGCGCCGTGCGCCGCTCAAACGGCGAAGTCGAGTGGGAAGCAAAAGATTTGGGCGTCGCGCCCGAAATGTTTCTCATCGGCGATGTTTTGTACGTTCGCACCGGCGGGCAGTTTACCCGAATCAAAGACGGAGAAATCATTTCCAAAGGCTCAAACGGCGTTTCGGCTCTCGACCGCAAAACCGGCAAGACTCTCTGGCGCTACAAGGGCGCGGATAAAGGTTTGACGAATTTTGTCTTTTCTGACGCAAACACGATTTTGTTTGCGGACAAAGATGATTTGACGGCGATTGACGCAAAAAACGGCAAACGAGTTGGAAAATTTGAACACAACATTAAAGACGCGCAGTTTCTGTTAATTAATGAACCCGGACAAATAATTGTCGGCGGCAGAGAAGAAATTGCGGCTTTTGATTCATCAGTCGAAATTTCAAATTGGGGCGGACGCAGTTCAAAAAAGATGGATAATTTTGTTTTGTGGCGTCAAAAATATGAAGCTCCCGGACGCTCCGTTTTGTCGCGCATTGGCTCAATCGCTCTGCGCGCGACGGCGCTTTATTTTCGTTATGGCGGATGGATGAATTTCGGCTTTAACGCTGTTCGCGGCGCAAATTTGGCGCGTTCGGTTTTGGGATTGCGCTGGTCGGGCGTCAGATCAAGAATCGGCAATTTCGATTTAACCAGTCTGGCGACAAACGCCGCTCGCAATTACGTTTCCGACCGAATTCGGACTTACGGAATTGCTTCGAGAATCGGAAATTTGAATGCCATCCGCAATTCAAATCGCCAAAATATTCCGAATTATCCGCGTCCGACAATCACACTTTCAGCACCTTCGCGCGAAGATATTCAGGAAAGATTGCTCGACCGTTTAGACCCGGCAAATCTCGCGAACCGGCTCGCCGATTATCTTTCGCGGCGCAAGCGCCTCGCCGAGCTGCGCGGAAATTTTATGTATTTTTATACCGAACTGCCGGACGGCGGAAAAGGTCTGGTCGGAGTTAACATAACGAACGGAAATCCGCAGCGCCAAATTCGTTTAAATGAACCGGACGCGCGTTTTATTACGGATGAAGTCGCCGGACTGCTTTATTCGGCAAACGGAAATCGCTTAACGGCGTACAATTTGCTGACGACGAGATAAAAAGACCTTTTGCCAAATTCGGGGCTTTGCGCGAAAATAACGGCGCAAAGCCTTTTTTTGTTGTAAACACTTTGGAGTTTAATTAATGAAAACTTTATTCGCCGCTTTTTGTTTGTCGTTTCTAACTGCATCGGTCGCTTTTTCACAAAAACAAGCGAAACCGAATTCGGAAATTCAGAAAATCGTTGCCGAAATCAACGCGAAAAACGTCGAAAATACGATTCGCAAACTGGTTTCGTTCGGCACGCGCAACACGCTTTCGGAACAGGACAATCCGACGCGCGGAATCGGGGCGGCTCGCGATTATTTGTTTGCCGAGTTTCAGAAAATCAGCGCAGATTGCGGCAATTGTTTGACGGTTGAAAAACAAACCTTTTTGCAGCCGAAAGCCAATCGCGTTCCCGAACCGACGAATTTAACAAACGTCGTCGCAACCTTGCGCGGCACGACCGACCCGGAAAGAATTTATGTCGTTTCCGGGCATTACGATTCGATGTGTACTTCGCCGACCGACGCCAAATGCGACGCGCCGGGCGCAAATGATGACGCTTCCGGCACTGCGGCTGTAGTCGAAATGGCGCGTGTAATGAGTAAGCGGAAATTCGACGCGACAATCATTTTCATGGCAGTTCCGGGCGAAGAACAAGGGCTTCTGGGCGCGGCTTATTTCGCCGAACAAGCCAAACAAAAGGGAATGAACATTGAAGCGATGTTTACGAACGACATTATCGGCGGCGTGACGAGCTACAAAAATTCTCCGACGCGCCAAACCGTGCGCGTATTCGCCGAAGGCGTTCCGACAAACGAGACCGAACAGGAAGCCAATACGCGGCGCAGCGTCGGCGGCGAAAACGATTCGGCTTCGCGCCAATTGGGAAGGTTTATCAAAGAAATCGGCGATGTTTATTCGCCGCGTTTTCGCGTCAACGTAATTTATCGTCGTGACCGTTACGGTCGCGGCGGCGATCACATTCCGTTTCTCGAACGCGGGTTTGCCGCCGTTCGATTTACCGAGCCGAACGAAGATTACACGCATCAACATCAAAACGTCCGCACGGAAAACGGTGTGTTTTACGGCGACACGCCCGAATTTGTTGATTTCGGTTACGTCGCCAATGTCGCTCGCGTCAACGCCGCCAGCCTCGCCGCGCTCGCGCTCGCTCCGGCGAAACCGAAAAACGTCGGAATTGTCACCGGACGTTTGACCAACGACACCGATTTAAAATGGGACGCGAACAAAGACGCGGATTTGGCGGGTTATGAAATCGTCTGGCGCGAAACGAATCAGCCGTTCTGGACAAATTCACAATCTGTCGGCAACGTCACAAATTTCACGATGAAAGAAATGTCAAAAGACAATTACTTTTTCGGCGTCCGCACGGTTGATAATGCCGGAAATAAAAGTCCGGTCGTTTTTCCGCGCCCGGCGGCGCAGCCGCGCCCGAATACGAACAGGTAAAAATGTGGTTTGAGATTGCAATCGTCGCTGTTCTTTTGCTCGTCGGGCAAATTCTCTTCGGACATTTTGAAGAGATGACGCCGCGCTGGCGAATATTGGGCAAACACGCGCTCGGCATCGTCATTTACACTTCAATCGCTTATTTTTTCGGCAGATTCTGGTTTTACGTTTCACTTGCGGCAACGCTTGTTCCGCTCGTCATCATTCATTTCTGGTGGCTGCCGAAACAGGGAATCAACGGTTGGACGGGCGAGCCGCGTGATAAATATTACGAGCTGCGGGGTTGGAAAAAATAAAATTTGAGGACTCGTTTTTTGCGCCCTTCGCGTTAAGAAAAACAGCCTAACCGCAAAGGGCGCAAAAAAACTTATTTTGGAACTTCTCTCATTACGCTGCACATCAGTACAGTTCTCTTCAATATTGCCCAAGTTGGTTTCTTTGCTTTTTGCAAATAACTTATATTGTTTTTAATTTGGCAATTGCTCTTTACTCGGCAACAACTTGAGCACTGTAAACCCAATCGGAATGATTATGGAGACCTCTCACGCGAATTTTTTGTCCGGCATACGGAGCTAAATCTATCTCTCTGGATTCGGGCGTTTGCGCCGCTTGAGGTGGAATTCTGGTCAGTCGCTTGCGTTCGCTTGAATTATATTCTGGGGCAAACCTAAATCCTTCAGGCTCTTGAATGACATCGCCTTCCTTGATGACGGTATTAGATTCCGCCGCATCTTCGGATTTATCTGTTTTAAACTGTCCCATAATTTTGGCAATAAAACCTCCGTCCTGGGGCGCGTAAACGGCTCGGATTGCGTTAATATCAACCTGAGCAAGCGTTCTCTGCCCGTCAATTGTTCTTTCATTCATTAAAGCTCCCTGGACGTTAATGTGATCCAGCCCCAAACAGTGCCCCAGTTCGTGAGCCATAAAAGTTACCAGATCGGTCGTGTGAGACATAGTCGGTAACACATCCGTCCAGGTTTCCGCGTCGTCAAAAAGAACGGGGGTTTGGTTGTAAGGTGTGGCGCCGGGAATCGTCGCGACTGCAACTTCGCCCCCCGCGCCGTCGTGTGTCCCAAAGCGAATAGGAATATCCGTGTTCGCGGTCGCCGGATCTACTCTTGAAAATGTTAGATTGGTGACGCCGGATAGGGCTGCAACCCACAAATTGGATGCGATTGAAAAGGATGAACGGATGCGGTCTTGTACCATATCGCTGGTATAGTTCCTAAATCCGTAAGTCAAAGCTGTTTTGTTCCATGGATTGCCGATTTCGTGCCGGAGTATGCGAACGTCCGGATAACCACATCGCCGCTGTCTGATAGATTTTAACGTTGCTTTATCGAGCACGGCTGTTAGCGGTAAACCGTGAAACTTTTGATACTCCAATAGCGCTTCGGCTGTCGCATCGTCAAAATTGCCGTGTTTAGCTTGCGGAGCTGTTGAAAGATCAAGCAAATTGGCATTAACCGTAAATTTATTCTGCTCAACATCCGGCAATGCCAAATAACCGAGCGAAGAAAGAAACTCTTGTAATGAAGCAACTTCGTCGCCGCCGTCGCCGCGATGTAGCCGAATATCATTCCTGACAAACAACAAACTTTTTGTAGACACCTTTTTTTCTCCTTAGAATACTAGAATGATAAAAGGGAAATGATGGAACTGCCATAATCTCGCAATTTATTAGTCTGTTTGCGAGACTTAAACAATCACCATTAAACAGGCTCAAACTAGTCAAGCAGAATTTCCCTTCCACTTACTTATGTCAATAAATCGTGTTTCGTTACACCTGAGATAAGAAAGTTTTTTAGTAATTTATACAAACGGATAAAAAAATCAGAGTCTAATTTGAGAAAACTGTTGTAACACTCGACAAAACATTAATCTTCAATCGGGGCTTCTATTCGCCAAATCGTGACAAATTCATATTCGGACATAATAAAAAACGGATAACGGAAAATCGTTTTAATTTTCCGTTATCCGTTTAGAATTTTCCACTCCAAATGAATTACTTTTTATTTTCAGATTCGGCGAAATAGCCTTGGCGGTGTGTTAATTTAACCCGTTGTTTTTCGAGAACCGGATTTGCCACCTGAATTTCGATTCGGCGATATGAGCCGTCTTTCTTCGAGTTTGACGGTTCGTATGCGATCAGATATTGCGAGCGCAGCTCGTTTTGAATTTGGTCGAAAGCGCGCTGCAAATCCGTTTCGTCGCGCGGGAAAAAGGCGCGCCCGCCGGTTCGGTCGGCGATTTGGCGGAGCGTGTTTTGGTTGACGCCCTGCATATAATCGTCGCCGATACCGATTGAATAAACCACCGAATCAACTTTCAAAGCCATATCAACGGCTTGTTCAAGGCGCTTGCTGCTGTTGTTGTCGTGTCCATCGGAAAGCAAAATGATGGCGCGGCGCGTTTCGTTTTTCGTTTCGCGCATCACTTCATCCGCCGTCACCCAAATTGCATTCCACACGGCGGTTGATTGCGCGGCGCGCTGTCCGGTGTTTTTTCCGCCTGCCGGACTGCCGAAGGTTACTCCGCCGCCCGCGTAATTAACCGGAGGCAAAAATTCGACTTTTTCTACTGCGCGCCGGATGCGGGCGAGATTATTTGTAAAACCTTGTTCGAGTGTTGTTTCGCCGGTAAACGTCAAAATCGCCACTTCGTCTTTTCCCGGTCTGACGACATCTTCGAGAAACGCCGCCGCCGCCGCTTTTTCGTCCGGCAAAGTGCGCTCCTGCGAAACGCTCGTATCAATCAAAATCGCCAGGCTGAGCGGCAAATCAACTTGTCTTTGAAAAGTAAAAATCTGCTGCTGTTTGCCGTCTTCAAAAATGCGGATGTCGTCTTTGGCTAAATTCGTCAGAAAACGGCGATCTTTGTCGGCGGCGGTGAAGAGAATATTGACCAAATCGGCTTCCACTCGCAGCGGCTCATCGTCTTCAATTGCAGGCTCTTCCGCAGGTGGCGGAGTTGGAGACGGCTTGGTTTGCTGTGCAAAAATTGAGGTTGTCGAAAACAAACCAACCAGCAGGAATAAAAAGATTTTGTTCAAGCGCATTATTTGAAACGATGAATGAGGAACGATGAATGATGAATTAAAAGCAAATGCGTTTCGTTCCTCATTCATCGTTCCTCATTCATACTTTACCTGATTCGGTCGCGGACGGCGCGGTAGCCCGTCTTGGTGCGAACTTTGTAATCACCGGCTTTTCCGCCGAGCTTGACTTCGACTTTGCGAAGCGCGCCGTCGTAGTTCTGATTTTCCGGTTTGTAGGTGATGATGTACTGCGTTTGCAGCTCTTTTGAAATCGCGCCGAAAGCCTTTTCGAGCGCGAGCATATCGCCGGTGTAAAACGCCTGTCCGCCGGTTTCCGATGATAAACGGTCAAGTTCTTTATCGCCGCTGTCTTTGACTGTTCCGGCTTCGACGCCAGGCACGGTTCCCAAAAAACCGGCTTTCGTCGAAATCGCAAAAATCGTCGTTTCCGTTCGCTGTGCAATATCAATCGCATCCGCCAGATCGGCGCGGCTGAAAGTGTCTTCGCCGTCTGTGATGACGACTAAAACGCGGCGACCTTTGGCGTCGCGCAGCTTTTCGTCGCAGAACTGCCAGATGGCGTCATAAAGCGCGGTTTGATTGCCGGTTTCTTTTACCTTTTCAACCGCTCTGTCGAGCAAATCGAGCTTGTCTGTGAAATCCTGCCGCAATTTAATTTCGTGGTCAAAAGTGAGAAACGCAGCTTTGTCTTTGCGAAGTCTGGTGACTGTAAAAATAAAATTACGCGCCGCTTCTTTTGAAAACTTCATTTTCCCGGCGGTCGAAGGCGAGGTGTCCATCAAAACGCCGACCCAAACCGGCGGATTATCGCGCTCGTCGCTAAAAAACGTTATTTCCTGCGGTCTGCCGTTTTCAATAATTTGAAAATCGTTTTTGGTTAAGCCCTGAACCGGCTTTTTCTTTTTGTCCAAAACCGTAATCGGAAGCCGCACCTCGAAAACATCGGGAGCGGCAATAATATCCGAATCTCTACGAACGGGCGGCGTGGGCGTCGGCTGCGGATTTTGGGCAAACGCCAGACCGCTTAAAATAAAAATCAAAGAAAAAAGACCGAATAACTTTTTCATAAATGCTTTTGGAATAAATTCTGCGCTCGACGCGAGCGCGCAACTGGAATTGACGCGGTTAGGATGCGCTGAAAACCTCTGTTTGTTGCCAAAACCGGCAATCGAACAAAAGAGAAGTATAGCGAAGTTTGCCGTAAGAAGAAATTAAGCAGGGATTTTGTCGTGTCCTGATAATGCGGTGCTGAAAAATAATTGTTTTTTTCGAAAAGAAAGTGTGATTTAAAAGTGTCCCAAAACTAAGCAAATGAATTTAGTTTTGAAATTTTGATTTTGAGATGAGTTTTGAAATATGAATTCAGCTTATCTTTGATTTTGCTGAAAAGCGCTTAAAAAACCTGAAAAAATAATTCGACTGATGATAGTTTTCATTCCTTTTCGGTGCGTTAATTAATAAGAGTTGAAAACTCGAAAAAGGAACAAAATACAGTTTAATCAATTGAGTATTAAGGCAATGAAAAACGCTGCGCCTGAATTCGAATCATTCTTTCTTGACGGAGAATGATAAACGCTCCCATTGGACATCAACTGAGACAACTATATTAATGCCCAAGTTTGCTACTCTGGAGCCAAAATAAAACGTAAGACGTAGGGAGGAGATTCAAATATGTTTCGAGTAACAGTTGATATATTCTCTGGTCGCAATAATCCGACGTGGATTATTGACAATGAGGAAAAAGGACGCGATTTATTGGCGGCAATCCGAAAAGAGCGCCAGATTATTACAGATGTCGATTCAGGATTTCAGGGGCTTGGGTTTCGAGGACTCACCTTTGAGCTGTTTAGTGATGAAGACAGCACTGATTTGGAGCTGCCGGCAACTTTCAGCATAACAAACGGTGCGGGCAAGGATCATAAAAAGGGCGTTGAAATTGCCGGGCGAGTCATCGAGGAGATGACTAAATACAAAGCCATCACTCTGCCGGAACACGCGGTGACACCCATTGATCAAAAACTTCAGAAACACCTGCTTGAAAAACTTCATGCTTATGAGCTAAAGCCGCCAAAAATCTTTCCGCCACCCAGACAATCATCAAGGGGTATTCGCGTGACTGTCGTTGATGAGGAATGCCGCAATTGTCAATATGAAGAGAGTCGCTTTAACCCCGCCTTCTGGAACAGCGACCCGAATGTGCGCCGCAACAATAACTGCTACAATTATGCCAGGAACTGGCGGACAAACACTTTCGCGCAACCGGGTCGAGCGACCGGGTGCTCGCATTCGCTGACCTGCACCAGCGTAGCTAAGGCGGCAATATGCGATGGGCTGCGGAAACGCTGCGAATGTTTGTCTGAGAAAGAGTATCCCAGAAGACTAGTGGCGTTAGTAGTTGACCCGGGATTCGACTATCATTGGTATCGGAAGCAAAAAGCCGGATTCTGGGGGCATAAACCGGGTCAAACGGCTGCGAAAAATGTTGACAACAGCGGTGTCATAATCACTGATCCAAAATCGTGTGATCGAGGTGGTTACACTGACTTTTGCGGATTCTTTTATGCGGGCAAAAGTGTTCGGATTATTTAACACCGAGGCGGCAGGATTTCTTAAGTGGGCGACCATTATAGCGCTGACTTGCCTGAGCGTGGACAATTGTAAAACCATGTCTAATATTAGGTCTGACGACTCAAAATTATCGGCAGCTCCATCGCGTAGTGCAGAGGTGGAGGCAGATCTTTTTTCCGGTAGACCGAACCCTAAATGGAGGATTTCCGGCACTTTGAGCGGTGACTTGATCAGTGATGCCGCTCAATTGCCGGTAATTGAACAGCAAGAAATGTTCGATGGATTAGGTTA
>DASVTY010000032.1:0-8985 GCA_036387315.1 Pyrinomonadaceae bacterium | reverse complement strand
GTTTCATATCTGGAAAAATCAGTCTCGGAATTAGGGCGGCGGCTCGAAAGCGACCCGAAAAGCGGCGGCACGAAATACGACCTAGGAGCGGCGTTGATGCGTTTGGCTGAAGCGAGAGCCAAACAAAAAGATTACTCGGGCGCATTCGCCGAACTCGAAAAATCCGAGCGCATTTACATCGAGCTTATGCAAGTTGATCCGAGCGGTCTGACATCGCTCAGAAATCAAGCTCTGATTTACGATTTCAGAGCCGAAATTTACAACGAAATGGCGAAAAACGCTGCCGGAGAAAAAAGGCAGGCTCACGAGCAAAACGCGAAAGCGAATTACGTGCAAGTCGTAAAAATCCTTCAACAGCTCGCTGAAAAAAAATCTCTCCCGGAATTTGATCGCAAATGGCTTGAAAAGATCAAAGCGACCGTCGAAAAGTAAAAAAGAGCAGTCGGTAAAATCGTTATTTAATACTCTGTAATTAAAGTTATTTTACATTTTCATCGCGTCAGCGATTCAGTGAATTTAGCCGTGCGTTTCAACGCACGGAAAGCGTGTGAAGCGTTTTGTGTCGCGTCAGCGACAACTGAAAATAAGTTTTCAAGCGTCGCTGACGCGACGCGCATCGTCTCAACAGTTTACCGTGCGTTGAAACGCACGGCTAAATTCAAATCGTCGCTCACGCGACAAATAAGGCAAGAAACTTTAATTACAGAGTATTAAACTTTTTCGATAACTTGTTATTGAATCATAAAAAAGGGCGGTCGCTTGACCGCCCGCAAAATGTGAGAATTTCTCAGGAGAAATTGTTTTCAGTTTTTCGTTATTCCGTTGCAGTATCGGTCGCCGAATAATCGTAAGACGAAGAATAATCGGCAGCTTCGTAGCTTCCGCCGGTTTCGACCACGGAAGTGTTGTCATAAACACCGATTTCTCCGCCGTGTTCGCCCAAATCTCCGTGATAATCCGCCGTCTCCTGATGGTCGGCGGCTAGATCGGCGAAATATTCGGCGTTTTCATAATCGCCCGCAACGGCGGCTTGTTCGGCGGACTGGGCAAAATAATCAGCCGTTTGCTCCTCTGAAACCGCTAAACCCATTTGAAAATATTCCGCATCGGCTTGTCCTGTGTGATCTGCGCCGCCTGCATTCCAATCGGCATTCGCAGTTGCGTAAGCGGCGTTGCTCGCGTCTTCGCGGGCGGCTTCGTAATCGCCCTGCTGCGCGTGCAGAGCCTGTTGCTGCTCGAAATATTCGGCGTTTTCCTGTTGGTAAGCGCCGTATTCCAAATCGGTTGAATCGCTGACGTGCAAAATGTATTGGTCGCCAGCCGCCCAAGCCTCGTTTTCGGCAACTTCGCGGGCTTCAGCCGCCGCCGCATAATCGCCCGCCGCGACAAATTCATCGGCGGCTGCCTGCGCTTCAGCGGCGGCTTCGACGTGCGCCTGAGTTTCAAGCGTCGCAGAATCGGCAGCTTCATCAACAGTCGAAGAAGTGGCTGCATCAGGCGCGGCATATTCAAAACTCGATGTTTGCGCTGTCTCTTCAAAAGCCGTTCCGACAGCAGTACCGCCGAAAACCTCCGCGGCGATTTCGTCGCTGGCAAGATGAAACTCGCCATTATTAAAGACTTCGGCAGCAATATCGTCGCTCGCGAGATGGAATTCGCCGTCGCTGAAAACCTCCGCAGCAATCGGGTCGCTGGCGAGTTCAAAATCATCAATTGTCAATTCCGTCGCATCACCTTCGGCTTCGATAGGATCGCCGTCTTGAGCGGCTTCAAAAACGACATCGCCGTCGTCGTTCAAAGCCTCAATCACGTCTTCGATAACCGAAGCGTCCGCCTCAAGCGTGGTTATTTCAATAACGGCAGTCGTTCCGTCCGTCAGATTTTCGGTAATAATTGTTGTTTCAGTCATTTTCGCACATTAAATTCCTTTCTTTTTTATTCGGCATTGCTTCCGGCTGAACGGGATTTTGTTTGATTTTCAAAGTCGAGATTTTTTCGCATTTCTGGTTCGGGCAGCGAACATTGACTTGGGCTTTTCCGGCAAATATTGTTCGCGGCATTCGCATCGGCGCGGAGCAGGCGGCGCATTTCATTTTTATTTCATTGCTCGCGGCAGTCGTCGCTTTTTTCGGCTCGTTTGCGCCGTTTTGATTTGTCGGCGTAGTTTGATCCGGTTTCGGCAATTGATTTTGCGCGGCGGTTTTCGGCTGCGGTTGCGGCAAAGGCGCGGATTGATTGATCACGTTTCTCCAACGCTGGAGTTCTGGGCTGGCGGCGAACTGCGTCATTAAAGAAAGTCGGCGCGTGATGTACGGCGTCGAAGATGTGGCAAGCTCGGAAAGCCTCACCATCGAATCGTCGGCTGTCGCCTGTTGTTCGAGCCACGCGGCGATGTTGATTCGTTTGCACAAAAACGCTGATTTCAAAGACCACGTTAAAAGAACGCGGCGCGCGACTTCTTCGCTTCCGACTGTGAGCAAACCGGCGCGGTCGGCGGTGATTTCGGCTTGGCGCGCCCAAGCGAGCAGCGGAACTTCGACCGCGCCCTCGATTAAAGCCGACGGGTTTAAAGCTCCGAGAATTCCGTTTGAAAAAACGCCTTTGCGATGGCTTTGTTCGCCGACCAGAAAGCGAATCACGCTTTTCCAGAGCGCGTGACCGGCGCGTGCGTGTCCCATTTCGCGCGCCAGCACGAACAGCAGATCAAGCCCGCGAAAATTGGTCGCCAAAGCCGAGCCGATAATAATGAAAGCGTTGTCATCGCTGCCGTAAGTGTGGCAATCCCAAAGACAATCGCCCGAAACGTAAACGTCCGGCATTTTTGTCATTCCCAAAATACGGGCGGCTCTCACTGCCGGGAAATAAATATCCGGCAACTGCTTTTCGCTCAAAGCGACTGCGTTAAAAGCCGATTCGATCCAGCGACGACCGACTTTGTTCGAGATACTTTCCGCCGCCGCAGTTAGCGGCGTGATCGAGCGCAGCGCGGACATTGCTTTGCCGTCTTCCGCCCATTGAAAAGCCGCGCAGTCAATCGAATAACCCGGCGCGAGCGGGCGCAGCCAGCGGCATTCCGGGCAAATCAACATTTTCTCCGCCAGCCCGCGACCGTCGCCGCCGCAAGTCCGGCAAACCGGCTGCGAATAAACCTGTGGCTGAAAATTCTGATTTACGGGCTGCGCCGGATATTGATTAAAATTCGGCTGCGGCGGATAAAAATTTGCAGGCGGCGGATTTTGATTAAAGTTCTGCGGCGGATAATTCGCGCCGTTTTGCGGCGAATATTGATTAACCGGCTGCCTTTCAAAATTTCCGGCTAAAACCGGCTGCGGCGCGGCGGCAGCCGCGAGCGGCGTACCGCAAGTGATGCAAAATCTGGCTGCCGCGTCTCTCGATTGATGTCCGTTCGGGCAAACTCTCATATTGTTGATGGCGTTATTCATAATTAAAACTCCGTGCCGATTTCTATTAACCGAGAATTTATCGGCTTAGTAATACATCGCGCCGCTGCTCATCAGCGCCAGTAAATTAAAGCCGTAGAAAAGAACAGTGAGAACCGAAATCACTACGCCGCCCCATAAACCGATTTGCGCCATCATCATTCCGCTCGGCGATGAGCGACCTTGCTTGATTGCGCTTACTTCCATCCAGCCTAAAATCGCGCCCGGAACGCTCGTCAGCGCGCAGCAGAGCAGCAAACCGCAAATCGTCAACATTAATGAAGCGATTGCGCGACCGCTCGATCCTGCGGAAGGCTGCGCAAAACCTTGCGGTTGATTGCCTTGGAATCCCTGATTCCATTGCTGCTGTTGAAAATTGGCTTGATTTTGCGCTCCCTGCGCGAGCGGCGCGGCGCAAAAACGGCAAAACTGGGCTTCCGTAGCATTTTGTTGTTTGCAATTCTGACAAAACTTCATAATCTTCATCTCCTAAATCCAAATTTCGCTTTCAATCAATAAGGCGGAAAAAAGAATCGAAACAGCCCAAAAATTTCCGTTTTTTTTTACCGGGCAAAAAAGCTTTGTCGTTTTCCGGCAAAATTATTGGGGAAAAGCGTGAAACGGCAACGAGTTAATTTTTGTTTCCGCCCGAATGCTCGTATAATCCGGCATCAGAAAACGATGACAGAAATTATCAATCGCCAGCGCAAAGTTAAGATCAAGCCGGAAAGCTTTCAGGAATTTGCCGAAAAAGCTGTTGACGCCGTTAAAGAAGCGCGTGGTAAAAGCTGCACCGTGGCTTTTGTCTCGGACAGAAAAATGACTGAACTGAATCGAATGTTTCGCGGCAAAAGCTCGACAACCGATGTCCTTTCGTTTCCGAACGAACCGGACGAATTTGAAGAATCGGAAAACAATTTGGGAGACATCGTGATTTCGCTCGAACAAGCCGCGCGACAAGCTGAAGAAAACAATCTTTCTCTCGACACGGAAATCAAACAGCTAATTTTGCACGGAATTTTGCATCTCAGCGGTTACGACCACGAAGCCGATAAAGGCGAAATGAACCGCTTGGAGCTAAAACTTCGTGATAAACTTCGGATTTAATTTCACCGCCGAGACGCGGAGACGCGGAGTTTTTCAGAAAGAAGTTTGAGATATACTTCGTTTCTCCTTTTATTTTGTTTTCTCTGCGTCTCCGCGTCTCGGCGGTTTAAACTTTTCTAAATGAACGAAGCGGAAAAACAAACACAAAAGCGAGCCGAACCGTGCGTGATGGTGATTTTCGGCGCGACCGGCGATTTGACGAAGCGCAAGTTGTTTCCGGCGCTTTACAATCTGGCGAAACAGGGATTTTTGCCCGAAAATTTTGCGGTCGTCGGCGTCGGTCGGCAGGAAATGACGAGCGAAGATTTTCGCGGCAAAATCAACGGCGATTTGCACGAATTTGTCGGCAAAGACAGCGACAAAAAGCTGCTCGATTGGTTTTGCGACCGCACATTTTATACGGGCGGCGATTTCGACGATGACAAAAAACTTTTCAAAGATTTGAAAGCGATGCTAGCCGAGGTTTGCCAAACGCTCCAAATTCCCGAAAACTTTTTTTATTATCTCGCCACGCCGCCGCAGCTTTTCGCCAACGTTACCCAAAAAATTTCAAAAAACGGCTTGGGCAAAGAGGAAAACGGTAATTGGCGACGGTTTGTTTTTGAAAAACCGTTCGGACGCGATCTCGAATCAGCCGTAACCTTAAACCGCGAGCTATTAAAAATTTTAAAAGAGCGGCAAATTTACCGCATTGATCATTATCTCGGCAAAGAAACAGTGCAAAACATCCTGGTTTTCCGTTTCGGCAACAGCATTTTCGAGCCGATCTGGAATCGCAATTTTGTTGATTCCGTTCAAATCACGGTCGCCGAAAAACTCGGCGTCGAAACGCGCGGCGGTTATTACGACACCGCCGGGGCTTTGCGCGATATGATTCCGAATCATATTTTCCAGCTTGTCACGCTGACGGCGATGGAGCCGCCGGTTTCGTTTGAAGCCGACGAAGTGCGCGACGAGCAGACAAAAGTTTTGCACGCGATTCAGCCGTTCACGCCCGAAGACGTTTTGAGCAAAACCGTGCGCGGGCAATACGGCGCGGGGAAGATTGACGACAAAGCTGTTTCCGCTTATCGCAGCGAAGCGCAGGTTCCGCCCGATTCAAACACTGAAACTTTCGCGGCGCTGAAACTGACAATTGACAATTGGCGCTGGGCTGACGTGCCATTTTATGTCCGCACCGGAAAACGGCTTCCGGCGCGGCATTCGGAGATCGTGATTCAATTTAAACGCGCGCCTTTCGTGCTGTTCCGCAACACGCCGATTGAACGTCTGACGACAAATAGAATCGTCGTCCACATTCAGCCCGACGAAGGAATTACTCTGCATTTCGGAGCGAAAATTCCCGGTCCGATTGTCAATATGGGCGCGGTTGATATGGATTTTAATTATTTAGACCATTTCGGCGAACATATTTCGACGGGCTATGAACGCCTTTTGTACGATTGTATGATCGGCGACGCGACGCTTTTTCAGCGCGCCGATATGGTCGAAGCGAGCTGGGGAATCGTTTCGCCTGTTCTCGACGTTTGGCACGCGATTCCGGCGCGCTCGTTTCCAAATTACGAAGCCGGAGCCTGGGGACCGCGCGAAGCCGACGAGTTGCTCGAACGAGACGGGCGAAAATGGAAAAACACGGTTGATTAAACTGAGATTAATCTCAGGATTATTTCACCGCCGAGACGCAGAGACGCCGAGAAGAAAAAGGAGAAAATAATTCTTTTTACTTCTTTTTTCTTATCTCGGCGTCTCTGTGTCTCGGCGGTTCAATTTTTCTTATTTTCGGGTTCACGTACGTTTAAAAATAAAACATCATTTCACCTGTTTCGCTCGTTTCGCCTTTTTTCTCTTCCTGCAAAAAGCCTTGCGCGACGAGGAGCTTGACGATGGTGCGCGCGTCATTTCGCGCGAATCTGTCGGCGAGCGAGCCGGTTCGGTTAAGATCGGCTTTGCCGAGCAATTGAATTTGGTTGATCTTGAGGGCGAATAGCTAGTTTAGGCGCAGGATGTTAGCATAGCTCCTTTCGCAGAGTAAATTAATTTCGAGCCGTTTTTGAATAATTAAATGCTTTGCTGACAGAGAGTTCGGAAAATGCCGCATAATATTTTTATTTCAGAGAATTTGCAGGCTTTGAGCCGCGCGGCGGCTGAAATGTTTGTCCGAATCGGCAACGAAACAATCGAGCGGAACAATCGTTTTACGGTTGCCCTATCCGGCGGTTCGACGCCGAAATTGTTGTTTCAAATTTTATCGCGCCAAGAGTTTCGTTTGCAGATTGATTGGACAAAAACGTTTTTCTTTTTTGGCGACGAACGGCACGTCGAACCAAATTCTGCGGAAAGCAATTATCGGATGGCGCGCGAAAATTTATTTAAGCCTTTGGAAATTCCGCCGGAAAATGTCTATCGGTGGCGCGCCGAATGGCAAAACGCCGAAGAAATCGCATTGGATTACGAAAAAACTTTAACCGATTTTTTCAAAACCGAATTGCCGCGTTTTGATTTAATTTTGCTCGGAATGGGCGCGGACGGACACACGGCTTCGCTGTTTCCCGAGACTTCGGCTTTGATTGAAATGCAAAAGCTCGCGGTCGCAAATTGGGTAAAAAAACTTGATTCATTTCGACTGACGTTGACGTTTCCTCTTATCAACAACGCGGCAAACATCATTTTTCTAGTCGGCGGCGCGGAAAAAGCCGAAATGCTAAAAACGGTTTTGGAAGGCGAATTTGAGCCGCAGAAATTTCCGGCGCAAAATGTAAACCCGCGCGGCGGAAATTTGTTCTGGTTGATAGAAAAAGACGCTGCCCGGCTGCTCTCGGCGGATTAAAGATTTACCATTTACCATTTACCATTTACAATTCGTTAAAGTATGGAGATTGAGATAGCCGTTGCGGTTTTGCTGCTGTTTTTGCTGGCATTTTTGGCGACGGTTGATATGGCTTTCGCCCAGCTCAGCGATTTGAGCTTGCGCCGATTGACGAGCGAATCCGAAGAAAACGAGCGCGTCAACACCGAATTCCTGCGCGAGATTCTGGAAAATCGCCCGCGTTTTCGTTTCGCGCTGTCGGCGGCGATTCAGGTTTTGCTGATTATTTTCACGGTTTTAATAACTCTCATCGCGTTTCGCTTTTTCCCTACTGATGATCAACGCGCCGAGGTTTTTCTTGCTGCGCTTCTCGTTTCGCTCGTTTTGTCGGTTCTTTTCCGGCAATTCGTCCCGCGATTTATCACCGGAAAACATCCCGAAAGATTCGCGCTCGCTTTGCTGCCCGTCGTGCGTCCGTTTTACCGCATTTTCGGCGCTCTGGCAGACCCTTTGGGAAATTTAGGACGCGAGAAATCACCAATCGAAATCACCGTCGCTCCGCAAACGCCGGAAGAAGAAGCCGAGAATGACGAAAATGAAAACGATTCTCTGCAAACGCTGATCGAAGCCGGAGAAGCCGAAGGAATAATCGAAGAACGCGAACGTGAACTGATCGAAACCATCGTAGATTTCGGCGACACGACCGCCGATGAAGTGATGACGCCGCGCACTGAAATCGAGGCTCTCCCGCTTGATGCAACGGTCAGAGAAGCGCGTGACCGGATTATCGAATCGAAATATTCGCGCCTGCCGGTTTACCGCGAGCAAATTGATAACATCGAGGGAATGATCTACGTCCGCGATCTTTTGCAATTCTGGGCGGAAGACAAAGAAGAAATCACGATTGAAAACTCGCCGAATCTGATTCGAGAGGTTAGATTCGTCCCGGAAACAAAGCCGGTCGCCGAGCTTTTAAAAGAAATGCAGATGGTGCGCGTTCAGATGGCGATTATCGTTGACGAATACGGAGGCGTCGCCGGACTCGTGACGGTCGAAGACATTCTCGAAGAACTCGTCGGCGAAATCGAAGACGAAGACACCGATCAGGGAGAAATTATCGAAATCATCGAAGGCGAGGACAAGTCATATTTCGACTGCTTTGGCTCGGTCGAGATTGATAAAATCGAACGCCTGTTCGACATCGAGTTTGCCGAAGACGACGATTTCAACACAATCGCTGGTTTTGTCATTTCCGAAATCGGCTACGTCCCGAAAGAAGGCGAGAAATTCCAATTTCGGGGTATTGATGTCGAGATTCTGCGAGCCGACGAAAAACGAATCAATCTTCTACGACTGCGTCTTGCCGCCGAAGATAGAGACTCAAACGCCGCCGAATCGGAACAATAAGTATTTAGAGCTAATTTCAGAATTATGCAATACAAACAGAAGCCCGCGCGTCAGCAAGGGCGGATTCAATTGCCGAATAAATCCGCCCTTGTTGACGCGCGGGCTTCTGTTTTGTGCCTCAATTAACTGAAATCTGCTCTAGGTGAAAAGGCTGCGAAGCTAAGTGGATTGAGCATTGTTATTTTTTAATTCTTCGGCTAAAAATCAAAAATGCGCAATGCTCAA
>DASVTY010000031.1:0-6578 GCA_036387315.1 Pyrinomonadaceae bacterium | reverse complement strand
TACCACAACGAACCAGCTCATTCGTTTTGATACGGAAACGCCGAATAACATTACGAGTATCGGCGCTATTACGGGCTTGCAGCCCGGCGAAAATATCGTAGGAATTGATTTTCGCCCGGCAAACGGGCAGCTTTACGCGCTTGGAAGCTCAAGCCGACTTTACACCATCAACCTGACTACACGCGTCGCGACTCAGGTCGGCGCTGCCGGAGCTTTTTCACTGGCGGGCAGCAGTTTCGGTTTTGATTTTAATCCGACAGTTGACCGGATTCGCGTCGTGTCGAATACGGGTCAAAACTTGCGGCTCAATCCTGATAACGGAACTTTAACGGCGACCGACGGTCCGCTTAATCCGGGAACGCCTGCGGTTTCGGCGGCGGCTTACACAAACAACTTCGTCGGCGCACCGTCAACAACGCTTTACGTTATTGACCCGGTCAATTTCGGAATGCTCTTCGTTCAAAATCCGCCGAACAACGGGACGCTTGTTCCCATCGGACCGTTCGGAACGCAGGCATCCACTGCCAACGGTTTTGATATTGCTCAGGACGGAACCGCATTTGCAGCTCTGACGATCAACAATGTATCTCGTCTCTACCGTATAGATTTGACAACCGGCGCGGCATCCCTGGTCGGCAATATCGGTGATGGAAGCCTTACTTTAAACGGATTTGCCGTTGCTCTCGCCAATACTCAGGGCGGCGGCAATAGAATCAAAACCGTGCTTGATTACGACGGCGACAATCGCACCGATCCCGCCGTTTTCCGTACGCCCACAAACACTTTCTTTATTCGCCGCAGCTCCGACGGAGCTTCAATTATTCAGCCTTTCGGTATCGCCGGAACTGACATTCAGGTGCCGGGCGATTACGACGGCGACAACCGCACCGATATTGCCGTTTTCCGCACGACCAACGGCTTTTTCTATATTTTGCAAAGCTCGACGGGCACGATTCGCTCCGAACAATTCGGTTTCGGAACGGACGAGCCGGTAGTGCGCGATTATGACGGCGACGGGAGAACCGATTTGGCGGTTGTTCGCCGTCAGAACGGACAGTTGTTCTGGTATATCCTAAACAGTTCAAACCGCAGCTTCCGCGGCGAACAATTCGGGCTGGATACGGACGTTGTCGCACCGGGCGATTATGACGGCGACGGCAGATTCGATCTCGCCGTGTTCCGCACCTTGCCGGGCGGACAAGGGATATTCTTTGTTCGACCAAGTTCCGGCGGCGGCGACCGCGCTCAACAATTCGGTTTGGGCAGCGATTTAGTCGTGCCGGGCGATTATGACGGCGACGGCAGATACGACTTTGCTGTTGTGCGTCAGGGAACGTTTCTCACCTGGTTTATTCTGCAAAGCTCGAATAATACGGTGCGCAGCGTTCAATTCGGCGTGAAACCGCAGCTTACCGCGCAGGGCGATTATGATGGCGACGGCAGTACCGACATTGCGACGTTTGATCCGCAGAGCGGCAATTTCTTCGTTCTGCAAAGCTCGAATAATGCGTTTGTCTCCATTCGTTACGGAAACAACCAGGATTATCCGGTTGCAAATTACGACACACACTAATGCAGTGAAAAGCGGGAACGGCGAAAACAGGAAATCCGCCGTTCCCGCCGACAAGGAGGAAGAAAAAGATGCAGAGAAAATCTATTTGTTTTAATTTAGCGCGAAATATTCTGGTTTTATCGCTCGTATTCGCCGTTTCGATTTTGCCCGTGATGGCATCGAGCCACCGCGAAGCGCCGTTAACCAGTTTTGACCGACCCGCAGACAACACCGACGTTTACGCTTTTCGCAGTCTGGAAGCGGGACGCGAAGGTTTTGTGACGATTCTGACTAACTTTATTCCGTTTCAAGACCCGTCGGGCGGACCGCATTTCTATTTGTTCGACCCGACCGTGTTGTATGAAATCAAAATAGACAATACCGGCGACGGAGTCGAGGATATTACTTATCAATTCCAATTCAACACCAGAATTGTTAATCCGAACACCGTTTTAGGAATGAACGCCGTTAATGAAAACGGTGTGATTAGCACTCTGACCGACCCGGATTACAACGAAGTGCAGACTTATACGGTGACGCGCATTGATCGTCTTTCGGGCAGACGCGGCAGAGTTCTCGGTTCGGGTTTCATAGTCCCGCCGGATAACATCGGACCGCGCGTGACGCCGAACTACGAAGCGAATTTAGGACAGCCCGCAGTTTTCAATATGGGCAGCGGCGGGCGCGTTTTCGCCGGACAACGCGACGAAGGTTTCTTTATTGATGTCGGCGGCGTTTTCGACGCTTTCAATTTCCGCTCGCTCGGGGCGAGCGGCGGTGTTGATACGCTTCGCACGTTGAACATCAAAACCATCGCTATCGAAGTTCCGATTCAGGATTTGACGCGCTCGCGCGCCATTCCGACCGGTCCGACGGCTTCGGACGCAGTCGTCGGCATCTGGTCAACCGCCAGCCGCCGCTCGACGCAGGTTATTCAGCCGAACGGTCAGCGCATTAACGAAGGACCGTTCCGTCAGATTTCGCGTCTCGGAAATCCGCTCGTCAACGAAGTCGTAATTCCGCTCGGTTTGAAAGACGCTTTTAATTCGCTTCCGCCTTCGGGCGACGCGATTGCCGCGCCGTTTGTTCTCGACCCGGAATTGCCGAAACTGATTCGCACCGCTTTGAGCGTATTCAGCAACATAAACATCAATATTCCGCCCGCGCCGCGCAACGATTTGGTGCAGATTTTCGCCACCGGAATTCCGGTTAATGCGGTTACGGGACCGAATTACACGACGTTTTTATCCGACGGCACGCCGCACGAATATTTACGTTTAAATGTAGCAATTCCGATAACGCCGATTGCAAGCATTAATCGTTTGGGCTTGCTCGGCGGCGACGTTGCCGGTTTCCCGAACGGACGTCGTCCGCAAGACGACGTGGTTGACATTGCGCTTCGCGCCGTTTTAGGCGGCACGCCATTTCAACCGGCGTTTAATGTGGCGCCGAACAATACCGTCGGCGACGGCGTTAGTATGAATGAACTGCCATTCTTGAACCGCTTTCCATATCTTGCTTCGCCGAATCAGGGAAATCAGCCGCGACCGGCTAATTCTCCGGCGCAATCAACCGAAGAAGGCGGCATCCCCCCAATCGTGGATGACAACGGTAATCTTCTGAAAGACTACGGTTCTAAGAAGTAATCGTTTTCAACGCAGCTAACGAGACAGATCAAGCGGCATTGCCGCTTGATCTGTCTCAATCAAAATCCAAAAAGAATGCGAAACTTTCAATCCTTTTCAAAAACCTTCCCCGCCGTAACAGGTTTAACGTTGCTGATTATTCTCGGCGGCGCGTGCAGCACGCAAAAACAGATTTCCGCCAGCGGTTCGGAATCGCAGCCGAGCGCAGAGAAAACCGAAAAAGCGGCAATCGCCAATTCACTCAATCCCCGCGTTGAAGCGGCGCAAAAATTAATTGAAAAAAATCCGTCATCAGCGAGCGGTTACAATCAATTGACCTCTGCTTACATTCAAACGGCGCGAGAAAACGGCGATTTCAGCTTAAATTCCAAAGCCGAAGCAGCCAACGCACGCGCGCTTGAGCTTGAACCGCAAAACGCGGATGCGCTTCGACTGAAAGCGACTTTGCTGCTCGCGTTTCACCGTTTCGCAGACGCGCTCGAAATGGGAAATCAGTTGCGGCAAACAAATCCGCAAGACGCTTTTGTTTACGGAGTTTTGACAGATGCCAACGTCGAGCTTGGAAATTACGCGGAAGCCGTCAAAGCCGCGCAGCAAATGGTTGATTTAAAGCCGAATCTCGAATCTTACGCGCGCGTTTCCTATTTGCGCTCGCTGCACGGCGATTCCGCCGGAGCGATTAAAGCAATGGAAACCGCCGCACAGATTGCCGCCGCCAGCGACAAAGAATCGCGCGCCTGGTGTTTGGCGCATCTCGGCGAAGAATATTTTAAAATCGGAAAATATGCCGAAGCCGAAAAATATTACGACGCCGCTTTGCAGGCGTTTCCCGATTATCACCTCGCGCTTGCCGGAAAAGGTCGCGCGCGAGCGGCAAACAATGATTTTGAAACGGCGATTAAATTTTTAACCAATGCACAAAACCGCGTCCCGCTAACGGACACGGCAATTTCGCTCGGCGACATTTACACCCGAACCGGCAACTCGGAAGAAGCCCAAAAACAATATGATTTAGCAGTATTTATCGAGCAAAAACTAGGCAACACGGAACAAAGAACGCTCGCACAGCTCTGGGCTGACCGCGACACAAAACTTGACGAAGCGCTCCAAATCGCCCGACGCGAGAGCGAAACGCGCCGTGATATTTATACGGCTGACGTTTTGGCTTGGTGTTTGTATAAAAAAGGCGATTTCGTCGCCGCGAAAAAAGCAATCGCGGACGCGATGCGGCTAAAAACCAAAGACGCGCGTATTTTTTACCACGCCGGAATGATTGAAAAAGCGCTGGGAAATAAAAAAGCCGCCGCCGATTTTTTGAAAAAAGCGCTCGAAACAAATCCGGCTTTCGATTTTCTGCAAGCCGAGAAAGCCAGACAAGGATTGACAGAACTGAACCGGAATGCGTAAACAGATTTTCATTTTTGCTATTCTCGTCGTTTCCGTTTTCGCCGGGATTGCCGAAGCGCATCCGCTCGGTAATTTCAGCGTCAACCAGTTTTCGCGTCTGGAAATCGAGAAAAACCGGATTCGCGTCCGGCAGGTTTTAAATTTGGCAGAAATTCCGACATTTCAGGAATCGCAGAAAATTGACGCCGACCGAAACGGCGAGCTTTCGCGGGCGGAATTAGACAATTACGTCGAAACCTTAACGCCCGTTTATCTGGCAAATCTGAATCTTTCAATCACAAATCAACCAATCGGGCTGCGCGCCGAATCGAAAAACATTTCGACACCGAGCGGCGAAGGCAATTTGCCGACTTTGCGCATCGAGTGGAATCTAATCGGAGATTTTGCGGCGGCAAACTCAACAAATCGAGTTTCGTTTGAAAAC
Organism: Pyrinomonadaceae bacterium; assembly: GCA_036387315.1. Classification (GTDB taxonomy): domain Bacteria; phylum Acidobacteriota; class Blastocatellia; order Pyrinomonadales; family Pyrinomonadaceae; genus JALZCH01. The sequence goes on along the minus strand of DASVTY010000031.1, from coordinate 1,549 downwards.
AAAAATTACGCCGAGCGCGTCGGCTGGAACGAAATCGTCGTTGCGCGCGGGGAAGGCATCAATGTTTTCGACAGCACGGTGTTTGCCAACAGTCTTTCCAACGAGCTGCGCGATTATCCGCAGGATTTATTAAACGCTCCGCTCGCCGAACAACGCGCGGAATTTTCTTTTACGGGCGGCGCGCCGCCGGAAAACGCTGCGGCTCTCAAAAACCGCGACGGACAAACCGCATCTGCGCCCGCGCCGAAAGATAAACTCGCGGAATTAATTAATATTCCCGAAATCACGCCCTCGATTGTGTTGTTCGGTTTGCTGCTCGCGTTCGGTCTGGGAGCGTTCCACGCGATGTCTCCGGGACACGGTAAAACGGTGGTCGGCGCATATCTGGTCGGTTCGCGCGGAACTTTCAAACACGCCGTTTTTCTCGGTTTGACCGTGACTATTACGCATACGCTCGGCGTTTTCGCGCTCGGTCTAATCACGCTTTTCGCGTCAAACTACATCTTGCCCGAACGAATAATGCCGTTTTTAAATTTCGTTTCGGGTTTGCTCGTCTTTTTCATCGGCGTTTCGCTTTTTAAAGACCGCTTGCTCTCGGCTTTGGGTTACGCAACAACCGCGCATCATCACCACGAACACGGCGACGAATCGCATACGCACGACGGCACAAATTTTCATTCGCACGAAGAAAACGAATTGATGCACACCCACGACGGCGTTCATTACCATTCGCATCTTCCGCCCGAACAAATTACGTGGGGCAATTTGCTGGCGCTCGGGATTTCCGGCGGTCTGCTTCCCTGTCCGTCGGCGCTGGTTTTGATGCTGTCGGCGATTTCGCTCGGTCGAGTTGGCTACGGGCTGATTTTGACCATCGCATTCAGTCTCGGTCTGGCGGCGACTTTAACCGCTGTCGGACTAATTTTTCTGTACGTCGGGAAAATTTTCGACAATCCCGCGCTCGGCAATAATCGTCTGGTCAAAGCGCTGCCGGTCTTGAGCGCGCTTGTCGTCGCCTGCGTCGGCGCGGTGATTTGCTATAACTCGCTGGCGTGATACTTTTACATCTTCTATGAACGAATTTTTGCTCGCATTTGCTTCAACTTCAGCCGCCGGAGTTTTGACTCTGGGTTTTCTGCTCGGTTTAAAACACGCCGTCGAATCGGATCATCTGGCAGCCGTGTCAACAATTGTCACCGAACGCAAATCTTTGTGGAGTTCGGCGATAATCGGCGGCGTTTGGGGTTTGGGACATACGATTTCGCTTTTCATCGCGGGAATTTTCGTTCTGATTCTCGATTTTCAAATCTCGGAACAAACCGAACGAATGCTCGAATTCTGCGTCGGCGCGATGCTCGTTCTTTTGGGGCTGAATGTTTTGCGAAAGCTGCTCTTTGGCGCAAATCTGCAATTTCACACGCACGAACACGGGGGTCGCGTTCACGCGCATCTGCACGAACGCGGCGCGGTTGATGAACCGCATACGCATCACAATTTTTCGTTCAGCCCGCGCGCGCTCATCGTCGGAATGATTCACGGATTGGCTGGC
>DASVTY010000030.1:0-17376 GCA_036387315.1 Pyrinomonadaceae bacterium | reverse complement strand
CGCGAAGAAACATAGCGATGTGAATGATGTCGGCAGCGGCGTTCGCGTAGCGACGGTGACAGACCCGTTTGGAAACGTCTTTGGTATCATCGAGAACCCACACTTCAAAGTTGCGAGTGAAGATTAAACCCGCATCGAACAGTTCAATGGACGTGAGGGCGAAACAGCGACGTTGTTAAAAATGGTCGTTGGTTTCCCGGAGTTTGCGTGGTAGCGGTTTCGCCCTCACGTCACCTCAATCGTTGGGCGGCTAACCATAAACAACATATATGTTAGTGCTGGAAACAGAACGATTATTTTTAAGACACTTTCATATTCTGGATAGCAAGCCAATGTATAGAGTCTTTGGCGATGCGGACGTGATGCGCTTTGGCGATGGCGTGCAGACGGAAGAATGGGTGCGTTCCTGGCTACGAACTTGTTTGGAACACTACTATGCAACATGGGGTTTTGGACCCTATGCCGTTGTTGAGCGGCGAGAGAGAGGCGTTATCGGATATTGCGGCTTATTCTTCTTTCCGGATGTGAGCGGGCAGCCGGAAATTGAGATTGGTTATCGCTTGGCGCGATCAAGCTGGGGACAGGGATATGCCACCGAAGCTGCAAGTGCCGTGCGCGACTTTGCCTTTGGCACACTCGGCATCAAGCGATTAATTGCCATGATTGATCCGGCTAATACGGCATCTGTTCGGATAGCTGAAAAACTCGGTATGCGGTACGAAAAGGAAGTCATGTTCAATGGCTACACCCATCCAGACCACGTTTATGTAATTGAAGCCGCGTAATGCCTTTCAGTATCGCCTTTTACTAATGTTTAGAAACGCAAAGCAAAAGCGATGTATTTTCAAATAACGCGCCGTCCAACAGGTCAACGGACGCGAGGTCGCTAGCTGTTTCGCGCTCATGTCCATTGAATCGTTTGAAGCTGCGTAGTAATAACAAGTCGCTTATTTCTAAATTCGCCTTCATTTAAGGTTCATCGAAAAATAATGCGCTTCGAGATTCATTCCTTTTCGCAGGTAAAAACGGTGCGCGTCGAGCCTGCTCACATGCGAAACAAGCCGCACTTGCTGACAGTTATTTTCTTTGGCATATTCCACCAGCCAATCAAACAAGTCGCCGCCGTAACCTTTCGACCGTTCGCCGCTTTTCGCCGCGAGGTCTTCAATTTCGAGGTATTTGCCGCCAGCCAGCCATTCTGAAATTCTAAATCCGGCGACGGCTTTGATTTCGCCATCGGTTAAATAAGCTAACTGAAAACCTGCAATTTCAGCCAGCCTTTTAACCATTGGTATAAACTCGTCCTGTTGAATATGCGGACGCAGCTCAGCCATCACCGGATAACAATCTAAAATTTCCCGCTCACTTTGGGCAATCGTTATTCTGCTGCTCATACGAACTTAAACATAAATAGAGTTAACGTGGGTGCGAAAACACATTGAATTTAAGAAATTAGCCGGCTACTTGCCGGGCTTATACTTTTCATAATAGGTACGATAGCCAAGCAGCCGCGCCGTTGGACCGATTACGAAGAACACAATCCTCTGAATGAGAACCGGCGGGTTGGCGAGCCAGAGTTCGTACTTAGGGCTGAAACGCGACATTTGCAGCAAAACCTTCGGAGGTTGACTGTTGGACTCCGATTCGTCGAAGAAACCGTATGCCTGCGTCAGAAAGACTGTGAACTGTTCGGGCAGCGCGTATTCAGGGGTTAGAGGAGGTTTGACGACAACACGGGAATTTGTCTCATTGAAAGGCTTGTGCGGAGTCCCGGGATTTACCAGCAACGACTCGCCCGGGCGCAGGAGTTTCTTTTCGCCATTGACGAGAAGGCTCAATGTTCCTTCGGCGACGATGAAATTTTCGGGAAGATAAGTATGGATATGCTCCGGCGGTCCCGGCGCATAAGGCTCCAGCATTAGTTCCATCCAAACAAGACCGTTCTCGCGTTTAAGAATAGTCTGGTGGAAACCTTCGCTCTTGCTGACAAACACCTGACCTTCGCGTGGATAATACTCCGCGCCGGGTTCCGCTTCAGGGAAGATAACCTTGTCGAGCAGAGCGCCGATAAGAACATACGCCAGAACAAATCCTAAAATCCCTAAAAGCTTCTTCTTCATCTTATCTCCATAGTTAGACAAGTTTGACAAAGCGGAATAACGTTTGAATTGACGCGGGCGCTGGCTTCTTAAAGTTTAATAAAGCGGCTGATTGCGCCTCGCGACCGATGATTTGTTGGGCAAGACTTTAATATAAACAACCGTCTTTACTTTATGCTTTTTAACCGATCTCTCTCATATTTTCAGGAATTGACTTTAGTTCTGTTCTCTCTATCTCTATCATCCGCTTGCCGTTCAAACGATATTTGATTGTGTAAAATCGTGTTGGAATATAATCATTATCGTCTTCGAGGGCAACAGCCTGGTCAATAATGAGAATATTATTTTCAACTCTGAAATTGCTTCCAAGACTGCCTATACTAAGAATGTAATCGCCGCGTTTCCTGCCTTCAAAATTTGTAAGTAAAGCGGCTCTCTTATTTTTCAGACCGTAAATAAATACCTCGTCAAGAATGCGGCTGGCGGGGGTATTCCGTCCTCTCAAGAGAACAATAGCTTCCTCATTTCCGTCGCCCGTAAGATCGCCGTAAGCGATTCTCATCAGGTCGTATTTGTGATTGCCATCGCCGACATACTTGCCATCGCGAAACTGTATCGCTTCCTCGCCTTTCTGTCTTGTGAACGTGAAATTCTTAAAATCAATTTGCCGAATATCATTTGCAGAGTTATCGGCAGGAGTTCGACGTTGAGAAATTTCTTGACCGGAAGCGACGATCAGGAAGCACAACAAGATGAATGGCAATACTGTAAATCTGATGTTATTCATAGATTCACCGCCTTTCGATATAGATAGCGCCCAACAATGATTATTATTAACGCCATGCGCGGCACTATACAACAAAACTAAAAAAGGGAGAAATCAATCTCCCTTCTCCCAAAGTCAAATTTAATCAAATTGAAGCTTCCGGGTGTCGTTTAACTTCATGACCTTCGGCTGTGTAGTAGTTGTCTGCTGCAATAATTTGTTAGGCTCGGCTTAATGTAAAACGAGTTTTCTATCTTCTTTAATCAAAGTACGTGATTGCGTCTAAATTAATTACAGATAGCAAAAGAGTGAGTTTAACGGCTCACTCTTTTTTAAAAACTTGTTCGATGCCCCTTTATTTCTTTAGCTTTTGCCTGCTCAGCCATTTATAAAGTTCAGGGTCTGAAAAAGCTTTTAGCAAAGCATCATTGTGGTCGGTCTTTGGATACTCCGTGTAATTGACGTTTTTACTGCCATTCTGCTTCAGAGCCGCAACTATATTTCTCGATTCTTTGACAGAAATAGATTCATCATCTGCGCCGTGAAAGACCCATACCGGAGTGCCGCCAATTTTTTTGGCAAGCTCGTCATACGGATTCGGCGCATTCAAAATGTCAGCTATCTGTTTGGGAAAAAGCAGTTTTGCAACCGGCGGCAGCTCGAACGGCGGCACAATTCCACCCGCTACCGGAACGAGCGCAGCAAACTTTTGGGGATGCAAAACAGCAGATGTCCAGGTTCCGTAACCGCCGAGCGAATGTCCCGCCAGATATACCCTTTGCGCATCGGCGTTAAATTCCGCAATCGTCTGGTCGAGAGCTTTGACGGCTTGCTCCGTTTGCGTCCCAATCCAAAAAGAATTGGGACGTGCTTGCGGAAAGACAATGATAAAATTAAATAATTTAGGCTGGAGATTGATAAACTTATCAAAATTATTGATTTGTTTTTCGTTGTCCGTGCCGTTCGCTCCGTTGTTGTGCAAATAGAGCATAACGGGCAATTTCTTTTTCGGATTACGATCTTTCGGCAGATAAACCCGATAACCGTAAGTTTCTTCTTTGAGTTTGACTTCGCGTTTGAGAAACAGCGAATTGTCTTGCGCATGAGCAAAGCTGCCGCAGAGCAGCAAAGCAATAAACAGAATCCAATTTGAATATGCTTTTGCTGTTTTTGAAATTTCTTTTCCGCAATTCGGACAGCTTATTAACGCCATGCGCGGCACTATACAGCAAAACTAAAAAAGCGAGAAATCAGCCTCCTTTTGCTTTTTTTTAGTATGTATCTAAAAATGTATCTATCACTTGCTCACACCGAGTACCATCGAGTAAATGAAGTGTTTCAAAAAACTAATCAAAGCAGCCCTTTGATAATCGGTGTGATTCAGTGATTTTAACCATAGATGAACGGACACGAAATCAGACGCAAATTTTTAGAATATTTTGAGCGCAACGGACACAAAATCGTCCATTCTGCGCCGCTCTTACCGGCAAACGACCCGACTTTGCTGTTTACAAACGCGGGAATGAATCAATTCAAAGACGTTTTCCTCGGCAACGAAAAACGCGATTACACGCGCGCCACATCGAGCCAAAAATGCATTCGCGCCGGGGGCAAACATAACGATTTGGACGAAGTAGGGAAAACCGCCCGGCATCACACGTTTTTCGAGATGTTGGGAAATTTCTCGTTCGGCGATTATTTCAAACGCGATGCGATTCGCCTTGCCTGGGATTTTCTGGTCAACGAATTGAAGCTGGAGCCACAACGCCTTTGGTTTTCATATTTCGGCGGCGACGATGAAGTTCCGGCTGACGAGGAAGCGCGCCAATTATGGATTGAAGTTGGAGCAGCACCTGAAAGAGTCTTGCCGTTCGGGCGCAAAGACAATTTCTGGCAAATGGGCGACGAAGGACCTTGCGGACCGTGTTCGGAAATTCATTATTACATGGGCGACGAGCCGGAAAATCCTGAAAAGAATCGTGCCGATTTGGTTAACGCTGATGACGGCGACACGACGATGGAAATCTGGAATCTCGTGTTTATGCAGTTTAACCGAATGGGAATCGGCGAAAAAGATGCGAGCGGCAAATTCACGCAATTCGATTTAACCCCGCTTCCCGCGCCCTCAGTTGACACGGGCGGCGGTTTGGAGCGTTTCGCCGCAGTCTTACAGGGCGTCAAAACCAATTATGATACCGATTTGGTTTTGCCGATTATCCAATATACGGCTGGACTTGCAGATAGGCATTACGAATACGAAACAACCGAAGGTTTTGCAATGCGCGTCGTAGCCGACCACGCCCGCGCGACAGCGTTTGCCATTGCCGACGGAATCTTGCCCGGAAATGAAGGTCGCAACTACGTTCTACGAAAAATTATGCGGCGCGCCATTTATCAGGGACACGAGCATCTCGGATTTTCCGATTTGTTTTTCAATAAAGTCTGCGATTTCGTCATTGACCGGATGAAAGATGCTTATCCCGAACTCGAAGCACAGCGGGATTTTATCGGCAAAATGGTGCGGCTTGAAGAAGAACGTTTTGGAAATACTTTAACAGTTGGTTTGCAGAAGCTTAATGAATTATTGAGGGAATTTTTAATTCAAGAAGGAATAGTAATTCCTATAAAGAGATTAGCTAAACTTTATGACACTTATGGTGTACCAGTTGACCTAATGTATGTGGCAGTAATAAGAAAATTGGAAGCATTCCATAATCTGATGCCACTTGATAAACCATTTCCAACCTCTGATGAATTTAACGATTTTATTGCTAATGAAATAAAAGAACTTCAACAACAAAGTGGCATTGGCAAAACACAGCAGAAAGAAAAAATCAATCCGCTTTACGCCGGACTTGCCGAAACGATTGATTCGAGCGAGTTTCGCGGTTATGAGGTGACAACAGTTGAAAACGCGAAAGTTGTTGCTTTGATTAAAGTCGATGAGCGCGTCGAAGTTTTGAACGAAGGCGATGAAGGTTTGATTGTTTTGAACGAAACGCCTTTTTACGCCGAATCGGGCGGGCAAGTCGGCGACACGGGAATTCTTGCCAGTACCGGGAGCGGTAGCGACCGGGTAATCTCGCAAAACCCGGTCGCTACCGCTCTCGGTACTGACTTTCGGGCGCGTGTTCTCGATTGTTTCGCCCCGATGGGCGGAATTATTTTGCACAAATCAAAAGTCGAGCGCGGCTCGGTGAAAGTCGGCGACATCGTAACAGCGCAGGTTGACGCTGAAAAACGTGATGCGACGCGGCGGAATCACACGGCGACGCATCTGGTTCACGCCGCTTTGCGCGAGGTTTTGGGAACGCACGTCAAACAAGCCGGTTCGGTTGTCGCGCCGAATTATCTGCGTTTTGATTTCACGCATTATCAAGCACTGACCGAAAGCGAAGTCAAGGAAATCGAAACAATCGTTAACCGCGAGATTTTGAAAAACGACGCGGTGAACACCGATTTGATGTCAATCGAAGAAGCGATGCAGACGGGAGCGATGGCTTTGTTCGGGGAAAAATACGGCTCGACCGTGCGCGTTTTGCGGGTTGGCGAAGGCGCTTTTTCCAAAGAATTATGCGGCGGAACTCACGTTCGCGCGACCGGCGACATCGGCTCGTTTAAAATCGTTGCGGACGAAGCGATTGCGTCGGGCGTGCGTCGAATCCGCGCAATTACGGGCTTTGACGCTTTCGAGCGTTTCCGCGAAGACGAAAAACTAATCGAAAAATCTCTCGGCGTTTTGCGGACGCAGCGCGACCAATTGCCGATGGCAATCGAACGCCTTCAGGAAGAATTAAAACGCACGCGACGCGAAGTCGAAGATTTGAAAATGAAGATTGCCACCGGCGCAATCGGAAACGGTTCGGCAAACGGCGACGAGGCGCGCGAAATAAACGGCGTCAAGGTTCTGGCAAAAGCTGTCGAAGGTCTCGATTCTTCTGCAATGCGAAATTTGTCCGACACTTTGTTGTCGAAATTAAAATCCGGCGTCGTCGTTTTGGGGCGCAAAGACGATGCGAAAGTTTCGTTTATTGTGCGCTCGTCCGAAGACGTTAAAAATAAAATTCCCGCCGGACAGATTATCAAAGAAATCGCGCCAATCGTCGGCGGGCGCGGCGGCGGTAAACCAGATATGGCTGAAGGCGGCGGCAATCAGCCGGAAAAATTGGACGAGGCATTGCTGGCAAGCTACGGCGTTATCGAAAGATTGTCGCAAAATTAATAATCGGTTTGAACGAATAATTCCGCTTATTTTTTAATAAGAATTGACGATAATCGTCAATTCTTATTTTTTTGTCGGTTCGGGCGGCAGTTTGTTTAAAACAAGCGGCGAGCCTGAAAATCAATTGGAAATTGTCATCAGAACTCGCCGTTTGCTGAAAGCCGGTTGACGAATAAGTCTATTTTTTATCCGCGACCCGGCGCAGTTCGTATTCGTAAAACCAGAAATCATTGTTCGGCTGATTGATTTTCAACTCATCGGTTTTGCCGTTTTGGTCAATCGTGAAAACGACGAAACCGCGCGGGAAATTATAAGCAGTCGTCGGTCGCCATTTGATTTCAAAAGTGTCGAAATGCCAATGCGTTAAATCCGCCGTCAGATTCGCCGCGTGCGGAAAGCGCAGGACAAGCTTGCCGTTTTCTTCGGCGATAATCGCGTCGCCGAGCTGGCTCGAATACGTTCCGGCGTAATCTTTTAAAGCCAGAGTCGGTTTTGTATTCGCCGTGCGCGAAGCCAAAACTTTTTTATCTTCTTCAGCTTGAGTGACTTTTCCTTGTTTAGTTCGTTCCAGGGCTTCGGTGCTCCAATCGCGTTTCGGGGCGTTCACAAAAACATCGAAAATCTTGTTTTGCATAATATTGTTCACAGGCGTTTCGCTGTTTGTCAGCACAACTAAGCCGAGATTTTCTTCCGGCATCATTGCCGTTTGCGAAATCATTCCGTCCAGCCCGCCGCCGTGCGAGACGACTTTGCGACCTTGATAATCGTTTAAAAACCAGCCCAAACCATAGCCGTAAAAATGCCGCGTCGGATTGTTTTTCCAACTCATTTCGCCAATCGGAATCGCCAGATATTGCTGCCACATCGTCCACGATTGCTGCGGACTGAAAATCTGTTTGCCCTCGAATTTTCCGCGTCCAAGTTGAAGCCTGAGCCATTTCGCAACATCCGCGACCGATGAATTTAAAGCTGCGGCGGCAGCCGCACCGTCAACGTTTCCGTAATGAATCACCCGAAGCCGAGCGCCGCCCGATTCGTTGTGCGGCATTGCGATGTTGTCGCCCGGTCGAAATTCTTTGATGCTCGTTTTCGTATTGTTCATTCCGAGCGGCGCGAGAATTCTTTCCCGAACAAATTCGCTCCACGATTTGCCGGAAACTTTTTCGGCGATTCGCCCGGCGGCGGCGAACATTAGATTTTGATAACCGTAAGCCGAGCGAAAGCTGGAAGTCGGTTTGAGAAAACGCACTCGGCGCAAGATTTCATCGGTCGAAAAGTTCGATTCGTACCAGAGCAGATCGCCGCTGAAAGTTCCGAGTCCGCTGCGGTGCGAAACCAAATCACGAATCGTTAATTCGCGCGTTACATAAGCGTCGGACATTTGAAATTCAGGCAGATATTGCGAAACTTTGTCGTCCCATTTGATTTTCTTTTCGTCAACCAGAATGGCGAGCGCGGCGGTCGTAAACGCCTTTGAGTTTGAAGCGATGGCGAAAATCGTGTTTTCGTCCACTTTTTCCGGTTTGCCAAGCTCGCGCACGCCATAGCCTTTGGCGAAAACAACCCGGTCGTCTTTGACAATCGCGACGGCGAGACCGGGCACGTTCCAATCTTTTTGAGCTTTTTCAGCGTAAGCGTCAATTTCCGCCAGCTTTGCGGCTAAATCCGCGCCGCTCGCTTGTCCGAAAACGAAAAGCGGCGCAAAGGTCAATAAGCAGAGCAGCAGATAAAAGCGTGTCGAGTTTTGATTCATCATATTTTTATTTTTTGGAGCTTGAGAATGCCACAATATTAGCCGAGTTTAAGCAAAAAGAAAAAGGTTGAAATTATTAATCCGTTCCTCTTTTTTCACCTCTTGCGCGCCGCAAGTCGAAAACGTTTGCAAATATTTTTTTACATTTTTAATGCCGGAAAACGATTGATTGTTGTAAAATTTATTTTGAAAATCGAGACAGAATCTGTCCGCATATTTTCGGAAAAACCTCACCGACATAAAAATAACTCTCGGATTATTGGAGAATAGCAATGCAATCCTTTCTTTCGCCTCGTTTAATTTCTTCGTTTTTCACCGCTCTTTTTTGCATAGTTTGTTTGCTCAGCACAACAGCCGGAGCGCAAACTGATCAAATAATTTACACAGACTCGCTGCAAAACAATTGGCAGAACTATAGCTGGGCGACGGTGAATTTTAACAATTCAAATCCGGTTCACGACAGTTCGGCTTCAATCAGCGTCAACGCCGCCGCGTGGCAAGCTCTTTATCTGCATCACGATGCGCAGCAAAGCGACAATTTTACAAATCTCGTTTTTTGGATTCACGGCGGCGCTAGCGGCGGGCAGCGTTTGCAAGTGCAGGCGACAATCGGCGGAACGCCGCAAACGACAGTCGCTTTACAGCCGCTTGCAGCAAATTCGTGGCAGCAAATAACGATTTCGCTCGCCGCGCTCGGTGTCGGCTCGACGCCGAATTTCGACGGCTTTTGGATTCAGGACACAAGCGGCACGACGCAGCCGGTTTTTTATGTTGACGACATCAGGCTCGTCGGCGGAACTCCGCCTCCGCCGCAGACCGTCACGATTACCGTCAACGCCGCGCTTAACCGCCGTTCGATAAACCCGCAAATTTACGGCGTCGCGCACGCAACGACGGCGCAGCTCGCCGAATTGAACGCGCCTTTAAATCGTTCTGGCGGCAACAACACGAGCCGTTACAACTGGCAGCAAAACGCAGATAATCGCGGCAACGATTGGTATTTTCAAAGCATTCCTTTTGCCAATACGCCGGGCGAAGTCGGCGATACGTTCATTCAAAATTCGCGGGCGGCAAACGCCGAACCGATGTTGACCGTGCCGATTATTGATTGGATTGCAAAGGTCGGCGCAAACCGCGAAAAGCTGTCGAGCTATTCGATTTCAAAATACGGCGCGCAAACCGACCGCGATTGGCAGTATTTTCAAGACGCCGGAAACGGCGTTTGCGCGGCAGGCAACGCATCGCAATATTGTCCGAACGGCGCGGGCAATCCGGTTGTCGGCAACAATCCGAACGATGCCAATGTGCTGAATTCTACTACGTTTCAACAAGGCTGGATTCAACATCTCATCGGACGTTGGGGAACGGCGGCAAGCGGCGGCTTGCGTTATTACATTCTCGATAATGAGCATTCGCTTTGGCATTCGACGCATCGCGATGTCCAGCCGGTCGGAGCGACGATGGAGCAGGTTTTTACCAGAATGCGCGATTACGCTGCGATGATTAAATCAATTGATCCGGGAGCTAAAATCGTCGGACCGGAAGAATGGGGCTGGTCGGGTTTTCTTTATTCGGGTTACGACCAGCAATACGCGCCGTCTCACAATTGGACTTTTCCAGACCGCGCCGCGCACGGCAATATGGATTATGTCGCGTGGCTTTTGCAGCAATTCAGACTCGATGAACAAACGCGCGGCGTGCGTCTGCTCGACATTTTTACGCTCCATTATTATCCGCAGGGCGGCGAATTCAGCAACGACGTTTCCGCTGCGATGCAGGCGCGCCGCAATCGCTCAACCCGCTCACTGTGGGACCCGAATTACACTGACGAAACCTGGATTAACGATAAAGTGCAGCTCATTCCGCGAATGAAAAATTGGACGGCGCAATATTATCCGGGAACGATAACGGGTTTGACCGAATACAATTGGGGCGCGGAAAATCACATCAACGGCGCGACTGCACAAGCCGATATTTACGGCATTTTCGGACGCGAAGGCTTGGATATGGCAGCGCGTTGGACTACGCCGGAGTCTTCGACGCCGACGTTTAAAGCAATGAAAATGTATCGCAACTACGACGGCAGCAACTCCGGCTTCGGCGAAACGAGCGTTTCGGCAATTGTCCCCAATCCCGATAACGTCTCGGCTTTCGCCGCCCAGCGCACGTCCGACGGCGCGCTGACTGTAATGGTTATCAATAAAACAGCGAACAATACGCCCGCGACAATCAATTTATCGAATTTTAGGTCTTATCGCACCGCGCAGGTTTGGCAATTGACGGGAGTTACCAATCAAATAAATCGCTTAGCGGACGCGGCAGTCAGTAACGGAACAATTACTGCGACTTTACCGGCGCAGAGCATCACGTTGTTTGTCATTCCTGCGCGCACGCCGACAGCCGCTTCTGTAACGGTTTCCGGTCGAGTTATGAATGCAGCGGACAGAGGATTGCGCGGAGTCAGAGTCGCCCTGACCGGAGCAAGCGGTGAACAAAGAACCGTTCTTACCAATTCATTCGGCTATTATCATTTCGCCGATGTCGCGGCGGGCGGCACTTACATTATTAACGTTTTCTCCAAAAAACACACTTTCAACCAACCGACGCAGACGCATTTAATTCAGGGAGAAACAATGGATGTTGATTTTATCGCTAACGATTGATTAGTAATCAGTAGAGCGCAGATGCCAGCACTTTACTGATTTTTAATTTCACAGTTGAATGTTCCGGTCGTATTACGCTTGGCGTTTGTAAAGCTAAAGAATGAGAACTGAATTATCAAATGAAATTGTAAAAATTCGGCGTTATTGTGCCGACGACATTCCTTTGCTCTTTGAAGCCGCCCGCGAATCCGTGAGCGATATGTTTGCCTGGATGCCGTGGTGTCACCCGAATTATACTGTGGAAGAAAGCCGGTCTTTTATTTTGTCCAGTGAAACTGCCCGGGATCAAAAGACCACATATGAATTTGCAGTCTTTGACGCTGGCAGCAATTTGTTTCTGGGCGGAGTCAGCTTAAATCAAATCAGGCGCACGAACAATTTTGCAAATCTCGGTTATTGGGTGCGAAGCAGCCAAAACGGTCGCGGCGTTGCGACGGCAGCAACGCTTTTAGCCGCTGAATTTGGTTTTGAGGATTTAGGATTGAATCGAATTGAAATCCTGGTCGCTATAGGAAACGCGGCAAGCCGGCGGGTTGCCGAGAAAGCCGGGGCTAAAAAAGAAGGCATTTTGCGCAGCCGCCTTTTATTACATAATCGCCCTCACGACGCAGTTATGTATTCGTTGATTGCCTCTGATAAAAACATTTAACTCAATCATTCAAACGCTTAAAATCGCACTATTTCGCCTGAAAAGCCAGAGCCGCTTCGACTGCTTTTCGCGGGTCAACGACGCCCCAGCCCTGGCGGTCAACTTCGTATCCGGGCAAACGCTCGGCGGTGGAAATCAAAATTCTTTTGACGGCTTGCGGAGTTAATTTGGGATTCGCTTCGAGCATACAAGCGACGAGTGAAGAAACGACTGGCGCTGAGAATGAAGTGCCGTCAACATATTTGTAATGGCGGGTGATTACGTTTTCCTCGCGCATTTTTAATGCTATAACCTGGCGAATCGCATAAGCCGGGCTGTCGAGCGCGTTTTCCAGAGTCTCGTCAATTCCGGGATTTGCCCGAATAATGTTGTGCAATTCTTCGTCCCGCGCTTTGTCCAGAGTTTCGAGCAAAGCGGCTTGTTTGGCGGTCGGCGTGTTCGGCAAAATCGGCGCGGGAACCCAGATCGAAGGAGCAATGATTTCAGGTTTTTGAAAACCGTCAACCGTCGGACCAAAGCTCGAACGATACATTCCGCGATGCGCCCGGTTGATCGAATTGCGGTCGTCCAAACCGCCGACGGCGATTGCCGAAGGACTCGCAGCGGGCGGAAAAACCGGATGATGCGGCAAATGTCCGGCGTTTCCGACCGCGCAAACCACCGTTATTCCGAGCGAAACCGCTTTTTCAACTTTTTGACACAAAGAATCGTGCAGATAAGGCGTTTCGTCGTCGCCCCCCGCCGAAATGTTGACGACGCGGACGTTATATTTCTCGCGGTTCTGCAAAACCCATTCGAGTCCGTCTTCGATATTTTGCGATGTGATGCGCCCGCTTTTTGCGAGCTTGATTAAAACGACGGTTGATTCGGGCGCGAGTCCGCGATAAAAACCGTTTGAGAGCGAGCCGTTTCCGGCGGCAACCACCGAAGTCATCATTCCGTGCCAGCTTGCCACATCGGGCTGAAAAAGCGAGGCAATGTCGCCGCTCGGCGCAAGCAGACTGTGATAAGCGGCGATTCGATTGTGCGGCGAAGTCAAATCAACGTGGGGGTAAAAACCCGAATCGAGAAACGCGATGCAAATGCCTTTGCCGGTAAACGAAAAATCGGCGTCGAGCCGCAAAGGAGTTGAAAGAACGTGCGAGCCGTCTTTCTGCATCGCGGCGTCGCGGACGATTTGGTCTTTCGCGCGCTCAAAGAGCTTGACGCAGCGCGGGCAAGCTGCTTCGACGGAATTTGTTTCCGGCGAGTTGGCGCGAATCAAACGCTGCAAATCTCCGGCGAGAGCCGAGAGCGGCACCAAGCCTTCACGTACTTCGCGCGAGCAAACTGCGCAAGCCAAACCGCCGCCCGCAACGTCAGCGCCCGTATGGGGGCGGTTTAAAAAAGAATTTTCGTAATATAAAGCCAAAAATATTGCTCGTTTCAAAAATTGCGCCGCCGAAAATTGTTGTCTTTTTTTACAGACAACTTTCGACGGCGCAAAATGTATTTTAGCGGATAAACCGCGCTATTCGCTAATTTCAGCGAGCGGCGCAATCGCCGGAGGATTAATGACGTGACCGTCAATGCCAAAACGCGAGCCGTGACACGGGCAATCCCAACTCTTTTCCGAACCGTTCCAGCTAACAATGCAATGCATATGCGGGCAAACGGCGGAACGCTGATGAAGCGCGCCCTGCTCGTCTCGATATGCGGCGATTTTCTGCAAACCTTTGCTGATGACAGCTCCCTGTCCCGGTTTTAAATCTTCGACCGTTTCGACATCGCCTTTCGTAATCCAATCTTTATATTGCGCGAAAGTAGTCGAAAGCTCGGTTGCGGTTTCGGTTAAAGACTGTGTGAAAACGCGCGACGGATTGTAAAGCTCCGTCCACGGATTTTCCCGCGCTAAAATCAAATCGGAAATCAGCATTCCGGCAATCGTTCCGTGCGTCATTCCCATTCCCGAATCGCCTGTGACCATATAAACATTCGGTTCGCCGACAGACCAGCGACCGATGTAGGCGAGATAATCGCCCGATTCCTGAACCTCGCCCGACCATCGAAACAAAGTTTCTCCGGCGACCGGAAAATGCTCGCGCGTCCATTGTTCTAAACGCTCGTAACGCTGCTCGAAATCATCGGCTTGCCCGACGCGATGATCTTCGCCGCCGGAAATCAAAACGTCGTAATCGGCTTCTTCCTGAATGCGAACGTAATGATACATTTCTTCGGTGTCCCAAAAGAGAGCCTTTTCGACCGAACCTTTCGGAATTTTCAAACCGACGACATAAGTGCGATACGCCGCCTGTTTGACATGAACGCCGCTTTTCAAAGGATAATTTGTAGCCAAAACCAGAGAATTTGCGCGAATCCGGTTTCCGCTCAAAAGCTCGACTTCCGGGTCATCACCGCCCGTCCAATCAATCACTTTTGTTTGCGAAAAAACCTGCCCGCCATTTGTCTGAATCACTTGCACCAAACCGGCGAGATATTTAATGACGTGAAACTGCCCTTGATTCGGAAAACGTAAGGTAGCGCCGGTTTCAAAACCCGGAAGCGGTGCACTTTCAATTTGTTCGACAGCGGTCAAACCCGCGCGATGCGCAGCTTTTAATTCTTCGTTTAAATCGTCTTTGCCGTCTGGCGCGGGAAACAGAAAACCGTTGACGCGCGAGAAATCGCAATCAATTCCTTCAAGCCGGGAAATTTCCTCGATTTTATCAATCGCCGCCGTGTGGCTTTCGGCTGCGAGTCTGGATTTTTCCTCGCCGTGAAGCTTTTCAAGTTCGTAATAACGGTCGTCAATCGCGTTTGAAAGATGCGCCGTCGTCCGGCAAGTCTCGCCGCCCGTGATTATTCCGTCGTCAACCACGACGACTTTTCGTCCCGCTTTCGCCAGCATATAAGCGGTCGTCAAACCGGAAATTCCCGCGCCGACAATGCAAACGTCAGTTTGCAAATCGGTGTTCAAACTGCCCGGTTCCTGAATCTCTCCGGTCGCTTCCCAAATCGAAACGCTTTGCCCTTCGTCGCTTTTCATAGCAAAAAATGCCCCTTGATAAATTTGTTTTAAATTATTCTTCAATATATCCTGCTTTTTCTCGGTACGCTATTGCACTTTATTTATTCCAGTCGCCTAACAAGAAAATGAGCGAAGCGAAAAACAATCATTGGTTAAGCCCGATAGCTATCGGCGCGTATTTCGCAGTTTTCAAGCTGCTTTTACATTTTATTTTCAATTCAAATTATGGTTATTTCCGGGACGAGCTTTATTACCTGGCGTGCGGCGAGCATCTCGCCTGGGGTTACCCGGACCACGCGCCGATGGTTGCTTTTGTAGCGAAAGCGAGCCGCGCGTTTTTGGGAGATTCGTTGTTTGCGATTCGGTTTTTTCCTGCGATGGCAGGCGCGGTAAAAATCTTTTTGACTGCGCTTTTGGTCAAAGAGTTCGGCGGAAAAAGATTTGCGACTTTTCTCGCTTGTCTGTGCGTTTTGTGCGCGCCCATTTATCTGGCGATTGACAATCTGCTCTCGATGAACGCGCTCGAACCTGTTTTCTGGATGCTTTGCGTTTATTTCGCGGTTCTGGCAATAAAACGCGAAAATCCGCATTACTGGCTGTGGTTCGGAGTCTTTGCGGGACTAGGTTTGATGAACAAGCATTCGATGCTCTTTTTCGGTTTCGCGCTTATTGCAGGATTAGTTCTGACAAAAGAGCGAAAGGCTTTTCTCAACAAATATTTCTGGCTCGGCGGCGCAATCGCGTTTTTGATTTTTCTGCCGAACATCGTCTGGCAATTTCAAAACGATTTTGCCACGCTTGAGCTTTTGCGAAATGTTCAGAAAACTGGCAAAAACGTCGTGCTGTCCCCCTTTCAATTTATCGGCTCGCAAATAATGATGCTTTTGCCGACGACTTTGCCGATCTGGCTGGCTGGCATCTGGTATTTTCTCTTTGATAAAAACGGCAGACGGTTTCGTTTTCTCGGAATTTGTTATTTCGTCCTGCTCGCGCTGATGATTTTCCTAAAAGCGAAAGATTATTATCTCGCGCCGATATACCCGATGCTTTTTGCAGCGGGCGCAGTCTGGTGGCAGGAAATTATCGAAAAATTCCGTCAGATTCGTTTCGTCCGAATTGGTCTTCCGGTTTTGATAATCGGTATGTCTACTCTTGCTTTGCCAATTGCTTTACCGGTTTTGCGGGTCGAAAAATTAATCGCATATCAAGAGGCAATCGGTTTCAAACCGCCGAAAGCCGAGGTTTCGCACGAAGGCGTTTTGCAGCAAATTTACGGCGACCAGTTCGGCTGGCAGGAAATGGTTGAAAAGGTGGCGGGCGTCTATAATTCGCTGCCGCCCGATGAACGCGAAAAAGCCGGAATTTACGCTTCAAATTACGGCGAAGCGGGCGCGATTGATTTCTTCGGCACAAAATACAACTTGCCGAAAGCTGTTAGCGGACACCAAAGCTATTTTCTCTGGGGACATCGCGGCTACACGGGCGAGGTTTTGATAGTTTTAGGTGGAAAAAAGGAAGACGCCGAGAAAAACTGCAATTCTGTCGAGGAAAAAACAGAAGTTAATCATCCTTACTCAATGGCGGAGGAAAATTACAAAATTCTCGTTTGCCGCGGAACGAAAAAGCCTTTGCCCGAAATCTGGCAAAGCTTGAAACACTGGAATTAATATCAAAGTATTTTGAATGAAAATTTCGCTGTCACTGTTATCGGTTGCGGACACAGCGGATTGACGTTCGCTTGTTATCTTGCTAAAGCGCGCCCCGTTTATCGTCCAACGTTATTACTGGATACGTTTTATTGAGCGCCAATAATGATTATTGGAAGCTATCTCAAAAATAGCCGATAGTTTTTATCGCGCAGCGATTGATTGAATTTAGCCGTGCGTTTTAACGCACGGTCTTCCGCGTCGCATCAGCGACGCGTGATAAATCGTAAACAATCAATCGTCGCTGACGCGACGCACAAACCTGATGATTGTTTTCCGTGCCTTGAAAGACACGGCTAAATTCAGATTGCCGCTAACGCGGCAGAGAAAATGATTTTTGAGATGGCTTCTAGTTTTTTGTGTAAATGAGTTTTCCGTCAAGCCTGCAATTGGCATTCTGCCTTCAAAAATAATCGTCGGTTGATTCAAAGCCGAATTTCACTTCCGGATTGGCATTGTCCGTTTTTCCCGGCGTTTTGCAGTCCGAGCCACAAGACTTTCAAAGCCTCTT
>DASVTY010000029.1:0-17723 GCA_036387315.1 Pyrinomonadaceae bacterium | reverse complement strand
AAAAATTTCCAAAAGCGTGAGCCGTTTTTGATAAATTTCCGGCGTTTGATGCTGGCGAAAATTGCCAACAAAAAAGAAGACCTAAAAACAAAGAACCCGTTCGATTCGTTTGACCGAAACGAATAAATGCCTGTATAAAATTGCAGACGGAATTGTCGAATATTTTACAAAGACGGTTTCGGCGAATGGAAAGTCCGCTACAGCAGCAGTTAAATTCAAAAGGAAGCAAAGCAAAATGCCGCAACGAAAATTCAATCTCAGCGGCAAAAAATACCGACGAAAAACGTTGGGCGGCACCTGCAATCCAATATCTGCTTGGCAAAATGACAGCCGACAATTTACTCAAGCTCGCCACCGACAATGACAAAATGACCGAAGCGCGCGCTTATATCGGAATTAATCTGCTGCTTTCGGGAAAAACCGAAGCGGCGCTGCCGCATTTGCGATGGGTTGTGGAAAACGGAAATAAAAATTTCCACGAATATCGCTTCGCCAAATCTGCGCTTGAGCGCGCCGGAAAATAATAACCAAGTAAACCTCAAAAATGAAAAAGCGCAAACTATAAACTGTAAACTATTCACTATAAACTACTTTGCAGAAAACTTTTGTTTCTTTCCAAGACGGCTAATAGTTTACAGTTATGGTGAATTCTTCCCTTTTTGAAAGCGTTCCGAACAAATTTGTTCAGGAAATTTCGATTGGCAAAACAACGTCAACGGTTTGGGGACGATAACAAACTTCCTCATCGCATGGCTGAAAACGCAATTTGCCGCTGACGGTTTGCTCGCCTTTAGCAGCTTTCGCGTCAGCTTTGACGGGCAATTTAATTTCGATTTCGCCTTCATAAATCAAGAGCGGCTTTTCACTGAACTGAAACTTTTTCAATTCGCCCACCGGATAGTTCGGCTTTTCAAACGTCAAACCGTTTTTCGATTCAAATTCAATTGTTGTCGGAATTAAATTATCTTCGCTCGGCGGATTTGAGTTTACGTGAAAAGGCGGTTGAATTTTGAGTTTTAAGATGGCTTCGCCCGAATTCCCTGCCTCAATCTGCATTTTTTCGGCTGAAAACGTCATTGCTTCAGCAGGTTTCGGCTGTGATGTTTTTTGCGCATTGGCAGTTTGATTTGAAGAATTTCCTCTCGGATTTTCGTTTCCGGCGCAAGCCGACAAAACCAAACAAAATAAAATCAATAAACTTTGCTTCATAAAATTGCGTTTAGCTTTTTTCTTCCTGCGCGATTTGTTGGGCGAGTCGGGCGCGGCGCCATTTTTTGCGAAAATGTCGAACAATGAGCCAAATCGGAATTCCGAATAAAATCAAAAGCGGCAGCATCGCCAAAAAGACGCGAATCAAACCCAAAACGACAAACAAAGCCGCATCCACGCCGTCGCCCAAAGCTCGCCAAAGCTGCGCGCCGAATCCGGTTGAAGCGGCGGCGAAAACCGTCGGCGTGTTGAGTGTGACGGTGATTGTCGAAAAGCTCGTCTGATTTTCCAAAAACTTGCGTCTGCCTTCGACTTTTTCGATTTCGCCGCGAACTTCCGCCAACTGCTTCTGAACTTCGAGCGCGTCCGCAACTGAACGCGCCCCTTTCATTATTTCTAGAAACTGTGCTTCGAGCGCCTTTTGCGTGCGGATTCTGGCTTCGAGATCAATAAATTCTTCGGTTACGTCCTGACCGGAAACCTTTTCCTGCGCGACTCGCTCGGCAACTTGCCGAATTTCCGCCACAGCGGCTTCAAACTGCGCCGCAGGAACGCGCACAGTGACGTTAACCGATGTGCGAATTGTTTCATTAGCACCGGAGGTTTTGGTTTCGGAATTGACAACGAAACCGCCTTTGGCTTCGGCAATTGCCGCAATTTTTCGCCCGGCTTCTTCGGGCGCATTCGTTTCCAGCGTCAGATTCGCGTTGCGAATTACTTTCCGTTCGGTCGCAGCCGGAGCGTTTTGCGCGTTAGCAGTTTGTTCGAGTGAGATTTGCTGGTTTCTGGCGGTATTACTGATGACCTCGCTATTCTGTATTATAGGCTGAGTTGATGTTGCAGCCGATTTTTCTGAATTGGATTGTTGTTGCGAACATCCGGCGAAAAACAATGCGTATAAACAAATGGCGATTAATTTTATTTTCAGCATAATGAGTTCCTTTCCGAACATCTTTTACCACTGAACGAATAAATTATCGAATCTCGCGCGCTACGGAATCAAAACCTTTTTTACCGTTTCCGAAAAAAGCGGCGACGGCGCGAAACATTCTACGCATTGTCCGCACGACGCGCGGCAAAATCATAAAGAAAATCACGAGAAAAACCAGAACGATGATTCCGATTAAAATCGGCGCAAAAACCGCCAGAATCGCGCCCGTAAAAGCGATGATGTCTTCGACAATCGAAAGAAACCAGTTGGAAACCGGTTCGGGCGAAAGATTGGCAAAAGCGCGAGCGGTCGCTTTTGTTCCGTGCGAAGAAAGCGCGACTCCGCCGCCGAACAGAAACGCCAAAATCTGCGTCGTCTGGTCTAAATCGCCGACTGCCGCGTAAGCCAGCAAAGCGCCAGCCGGAACTCTGATGAATGTGTGAACGACATCCCAAACGCTGTCAACATACGGCACTTTATCGGCGACAAATTCAATCGAATAAATAAACGCCGCGATGCCGATAACCCACCAGTTATCGAGAACATCCAAACCGCCGGGCAATTTCGCCAGACCGATTTTCTGGAAAAGTCCGAGAATAAAAACCGTTGCGTAAAGATTTATCCCGGAAGTCCAAGCCGAACCGAGCGCCAAACTCAAAGTCGAAAGCCAATCCATCGCTTTTCTTTCCTTTCGTCGAAGCTGAAATTATTCTTCCGATTCTTCGGAATCACCTGCTTCGCGTTTGATGCCGAATTTTTCGAGGCGGTATTGCAAAGTGCGAAACGTCAGACCGAGCAGTTTTGCCGCTTTTGTGATGTTGTTGTCGGTGCGCTCCATCGCTTGCAGAATCAAGCTGCGTTCGACCTCTTCCCAGTTGAGTCCCTGCGCCGGGAGCTTGAAACCGTCCGCGAAAACGGCTGTCGGGCGCTCGCCGGAGGCAACTTCAGGCGGCAAATCGTCGAGCGTGATAAGTTCACCTTCGGCGAGCAAAACTGAGCGTTCGATTGCAGATTCGAGCTGGCGGACGTTGCCCGGATAATGATAATCGAGCAGAGCTTTGCGAGCGTCGGGCGCAAAGCCTTTGATTTTTTGACCGCTCCCGCGCGTGTGTTTTTTGAGGAAATAATCAATCAAAACCGGGATGTCCGGGCGGCGCTCACGCAGCGGCTGCAAATCAATCGCCAGAACATTCAAACGATAATACAAATCTTCGCGGAAACGCCCGTCGTCCGCCATTTTTCGCAAATCCCGGTTTGTCGCGGCGACGACGCGCACATCGGTTTTTATCTCGCGCGTGCCGCCGACGCGCCGGATCGTTTTTTCCTGCAAAGCGCGCAGCAATTTCGCTTGCAAGGAAATGTCCATTTCGCCGATTTCATCAAGAAAAAGCGTGCCGCCGTCGGCGACTTCAAACAAGCCTTTTTTCTCGTTGACCGCGCCCGTAAACGAGCCTTTTTCGTGTCCGAAAAGCTCGGATTCGAGCAGATTTTCGTTAATCGCGGCGCAATTGACCGCTTGAAAAACCTGGCTCGCACGCGGGCTGTTTTGATGAATCGCGCGCGCAATCAATTCTTTTCCGGTGCCGGATTCGCCCCGAATTAAAACCGTCGAGCTTGATTTGGCGACTTTTAAAATCAGCTTTTTGACGCGCTCCATTTCCTGCGACGCGGAAACGATTTCGGTGTCGAGCCTTTCCAGATTTTGTAACGCTCGCCCGACCGTTTCGAGCAGTTTTTCGCGGTCGTAAGGCTTTTGCAGATAAGCGAATGCGCCCAATTCTTTCGCCTCAAAAGCCGAATCAACCGTGCCGTGCGCCGTCAGCAGAATTACAATAATTGATTTATCGAATGAGACCAATTCTTCGAGCAAATCAATCCCGCTCATTCCGGTCATTTTTAAATCGGTCAGAACAAGATCGAAATGCCGTTCCCGGACAAATTTCAAAGCCGCTTCGCCCGAAACGGCGGTTGTTACATCATAGCCTTCGCCCGACAAAATCATTTCCAAAATCTCGCGCTGGCTGCGCTCGTCATCAACGACTAAAATTGATTTGCGTGTCATAAAATTAATCTTCTATCGGATAATGCTCGCTCTCGTAATCTTCAATCAGTTTGACTATAAGCTCCAGCAATCTGTTTTCTTCCAAACTCAAACCGTTTTCTTTAATACCCTTCGTTGCCAAGCGATTAGCCACTTCGGTCAATCTATTGAGTTCGGTATCATCTCTAATCACAGCCGGAAGCGTTTCAGCCAGCAATGCACCGTACTTTTGGATGTCAACATTCGCAGTCATCTGTCCACTCTCCTTTATCATATTCGGCATGAGTCATCACAAACCGCGTCAGAACAAGCTGACCGTCATAATAAATTTTCGTAATTAACCGATACGAATTTCCTTTGATGTTAAAAATCGTGCAAACCCCGACTAAATCCGCGTGAGGAAAATCATTACGATTATCCGCCAAACTTTGCCATTTTGCTTTTTTCGCAATTTTATACCAACGACGCAGCGGCTCCTCTGCGTCAGGGTGCCGCCGCCAAAATTCTTTCAATTTCCTTAAGCTGATAACGTGCATCAATAAATATCCGACAAAATCATCTCCAAAATCTCGCGCTGGCTGCGTTCGTCGTCAACAACAAGAATGCTTTTTCTCTGCATAAATTATTTTTTTACTGTCGGCAATATTACCGTAAAAACTGTCCCTTCGTTTAATTTTGATGCAACTTCGATTGTGCCGTTGTGGTCTTCGACAATTTTTTTGACAATGGCGAGTCCCAAACCGGTTCCGGTTTCTTTGGTGGAAAAATACGGTTCGAAAATTTTGTCCAAATTTTCCGGCGGGATTCCGCCGCCCGTATCCGCAACTTCGATTTGCGCGGCGTCATCGGCATTTGAAATTGTGACTTTCAGCGCGCCGCCTTCGCACATCGCCTGCACGGCATTCAGAAATAGATTGTTAAAAACAGAACGCAGATTTTCAGAGTCGCCGAAAACTTGCGGCGGGTTTTCTCGCTCGATGATGGAAATTGTCACGTTTTGCTCTTCGGCTTGCGCTTGAACGATTCGCATCGAGTCTTCGATTACCCGGCGAATGTCGGTCGGCTGCAAATTTAATTTGACCGGGCGCGAATAACGCAAGAAATCTGTGATTTGACCGTTGATTCGTCCGACTTCTTTTTTAAGCTGTGAGGTCAGACGCTCGAAAGTTTCGCGTTCCGGTTCCGCGGCGGGCGCGAATTTTGCTCGCAGATGATCGAGCGTGAGATTGATGTAATTCAAAGGATTGCGAATTTCGTGCGCGATTGCCGAACCGAGGCGACCGACGACCGCCGATTTTTCGGCTTGCTGCAATTGCTGTTCGAGCTGGCGCGTTTTTTCCAGATTGGCGGTCATTTCGTTAAAACGCGCGGCTAGTCTGCCGATTTCGTCGGTTCGGTCAGCGTCCGTTAAGCGAACCGACAAATCGCCGTGAGCGACGCGCCGTGCCGCGTCAGACAGATTTTTAATCGGCTGCGTAAATCGCCAGACCAGAAAAACGGCGACTAATGTCGAAGCGAGTAAAACAATGAGCGTGTAAACGAGCGGCAGCGCGGTGCGTTGAATCGCTCCGTCGCGCTCCGATCTTAAAACCACCAGCACAATATAACGTCCCTCGTCGGTTTGCACCGGAACAGCATGAGTTTCTCTATGGAAATCTCCGGATGCGTTTTCCGCTGAGACCGGAAATTTCGCCCGTTCTTCAGCGCTCAATTCCACATCGTCTTGCAGCGGCGGCAAATTGGGCAATTCGTCTAATTTGAGATATTTGGTTATGCCGTCAGCGAATTCTTTCGGATTATACTGATCGTTTAAGCTGTCCCAAACCCGCCATTGATCGTCAATCACGAAAATATCCGCGATTCGATTGGAATATTCCTGAAAATTCGGGCTTTTTTCTTTGAGTTGAATTAAACGATCATTAGACGAAATGCTGACAATACCGAGCGTGATCCCGGTTACTAAAGCCTTTTCAACTCTTTCGCGACGCTCGCCGTTTTCCCGTTCGTTCTGAATATTTAAATAATATTGTACGCAGAGAGTAGCGAGCAGCAAAACGGCGAAAACCAGTAAGAGTCTGCCGCGAAATGTGTTTAAAAAATTCATCTCAAATAGTTAAAGTTAGTTGTTAAATGATTATTTGTAAACGATTAACAGATGACAATTAACAAGCAACAAAAATTTTTATAGTATTCATAGCAAAAACTACTTGCACATTGCAGTTTCAGATGTTATATTCAGCCCAAGTTTTGGGGCGACCCGTTCAAAAAAAAATATTACGCCCCAAATCCTTTCCAAAAAGGAAAACAATAAAATTCGGCTGCTGTCGGGCATTTAAATTTCAATATTTTACTTTTGCCCATCGTTTATTGACTTGTCCAAACAAGACAAGCTCTTCCCGCAGCCGGAATTGCAGTTTAAACAAAATTTCAAAATCACGAGGTCTGCAAATGTATCGTAGCTTCTCTTTGCTCTCGCTCGTCTGCGCGGTTTCTATCGCCCTAGGGCTGTTGACAACCGAGACAAACGCGCAAAAATCGAAATCGTCGCCTAAACCCTCTGCCAAAACAGCGGATAAGCGTTCGGATGCCAAATCCGATAAAAAATCTGCCAAAGGCAAAAACGACAAACAAACCGCCGACACGAAAGATCGCAACAACTCGAAAGACAAAAAGCAGGCAGACGCTCGCTCGAAAAACAAAAAAGACGAACGCGAGGCGCGCAGCAAATCCGACGATAAAAAATCGAAAGATAAGAAACGCCCGGAAAAAATACAAGCTGACCGCACGGCTGACAAAAAATCTGATAAAAAGGACGATAAAAAATCCGACGACAAACGCGCCGATAAAAAGTCGGACGATAAACGCGGGAACAAAAAAGAAGCCGCAGCCGAACGCCGCGAGCGCGAGCGCAAAGAAGCCGAAGCTCGCCGCGAAGCCGAACGTCGCGAAGCCGAACGCCGCGCCGCAATCGAAGCCGAACAGCGTCGCCGCGAACAAGCCCGCCGCGAAGCGATTGCTCGCGCTCGCGCTTTTGAAAAAGGTCTTCGTGATGAAACCGTAACCAATATTTTGAAAGACGATTTGACCGGCGAAGATATGGAAATCCGCCGCGCCGCGATTAACGCACTCGGCGAACGCGCCGGATCGGTCGTCGTAATGGACGCGCAAAACGGTCGCGTCGTTTCGATGGTCAATCAGGAGTGGGCTGCGCGCAAAGGTTTCAAACCCTGCTCGACGATCAAACTCGTCACCGGCGTCGCCGGAGTCAACGAAAAAGTCATCAACGAATTCGGCGAAGTAACGACCGCGCCCTCGCGGCTCGATTTGACGGACGCGCTCGCTTATTCAAACAACGGTTATTTTCAAAAAGTCGGCGGCTCGGTCGGTTACAACAAAATGATGAGCTATGCGCGCGAGCTGGGACTCGGCGCTCCGACCGGAATCAATCTGCCCGGCGAGTCAGCCGGAAAGCTGCCGGAACCGAAAAGCGGTTTTCCTCTGAACCGGATGTCTTCGCACGGCGATGATTTTGAAGTCACGCCGCTCCAGCTTGCGGTCAAAGTTTCGGCGATTACCAACGGCGGCAAAGTTTTAAAACCACACATCGTCAGAAACCAGCAGGAACAAATTTCTTTCCGCCCGACAATGCGCCGCCAACTGAATCTGCCGCAGACGACTCTGCGCGGAGTGATGCCGGGAATGATGGGAGCAGTCGCTTACGGAACTGCGCGTCGCGCGAAAGATGATTCTTTAAACATCGCGGGCAAAACCGGGTCGTGCATCGGACAAGGCTCGTGGCTCGGACTTTTCGCTTCGGTCGCTCCGGTGCAAAATCCGAAATACGCAGTTGTCGTGGTCACGCGCGGACAAGCCGAGCGCGGCAAATGGGCTTCGCAAGTCGCCGGAAAAGTTTATCAGGCGCTTGCCTCAAGGATTCGCGCCAATGCGCCTCAGCAGCCTATGATTGCGACTCAGCAGCCGGTAATCACGCCGCCGCGTCCGAAGATTGATGCGCAAACTGCCGCACGGCTCAGCGCCGAGGAAGGCGCTGACGAAGAAGCGCAAGCCGACGCCGAAGGCGGCGATTTTACCAATGGCAAGTCAGCCGTAAAATCCGGTAAATTCGATTCGCGCGGCGTCGTTACAATTCCGAATGTCACGGCGGCTCCGCCTTTGCCTTCGGTTACAAACAGCAACAAGGTCAAATCCATCAACAAGGTTTACCCGCGCGGAAATCCGCCCGCCAATCAACCTGCCGCCCCGTCGGCAAATAACACAAACAATTCGCCCGCGAAAGCGCAGCCGTCAAGCCCGGAACAGCGCCGCCCGCGAATTGTCGTCAATCCGAAACCGTAAGCCGAATTTACATTCGAAAAAACAAAGGGAAAAGGAAATCGAAGCCTTTTCCCTTTTTTCTGTTTAAATGGCTTGACAGAGTTGTGATGTTTACGTGATATTTCATTGTTTATATTTAACGGCGCGGAAAACTTTTGTTGCGCGGCTAAACAACCGCCCGACGTTGCGGCGCAAAAAGTTAGCAACCAACTTTGCTGATTTTTTCATCTGATTGCAGCATAAGACGGAAGCCGTCAGTTGCCGGAAATAATTGATAATAAATCAAAAAAAACGAACGCTAATTTGTGCAGGAAGGAAATTGCAAGTCATGAAAAAAACGTTAAAATTTTTGTTGCCCGGCGCGCTCGCGCTCGCCTTTGTCGCGGCTCCGTCGTTTGTTTCGACCGTCTCGGCGCAAGACACCACAACAGCCGCTGCCAGTGCGTGTAATCCAGATGAACAAGCGGCTCTGGATAAGAAATTTCGGGATAACCGCACGACCAATAGAGATGTAGCTTACCAAGCTGCCAAGGAGTATTTAGCTAAATGCAGCAGCGACACCGGAGCCGCTGCTTTTGTCAAATATTTAAATGACTGGGTTGCCAAACAGGATGTAATAATAAAACAGACGCAAGAAGCAGAGAAAGCACAAAAAGTCGCCAAACTGTGTGCCGATCCGATACAGGCGGCGGGAAAAGCGCAAACCTCGGCTGACAAAGCAAAATTCGGTTCGGATATTTTTGCCGGATGCCAGCAGTTTGCCTCGCAGATGCCGAATAACGCATATCCATATTTCCGTCCGGTTGATTACGGCTTCGTTGTAGCAACCTCAAATCCGCCGATTAATACTTACAACGACCAAACCATTGCGTTGGCAAAACAGGCGATTCAAAAAATTGAAAGCAATAGCTTCGGCGACGTTAAATGGACTGAATTTGATTACAAGAGCAAAGAAGACGCGCTGGGTTGGCTGAATTACATTATCGGAACTATTACGTTCTATAATCTGAACGGAAAAGAAGCCGACGCCGTACCTTATTTTTATAAATCGCTGCAACACGATTCACCGGACATTAAGAAAAAATTCCAGCCGTATTACGCGCTCGGATTTAACTATCGCACGCAGTACAACAAAGCCGTGCAGGATTTCCAAGCCAAATATGCTAACGTGACCGATCCGACCGAGGAATTTAAAAGAGATTTGGGAATTCAGAAGGCTCTGATGGATCGCGCGATTGACGCATTTGCCCGCGCATACAAAGCGGCATCCGATGCCAAAGTCCCGGCGGCAGTGCTTGAGACACGCAAAAAAGATTTGGAGCAAATGTATAAAATTCGCTTTAAAGATCAACCTTTAAATATTAACGAAGTTGTCGCCACCACGGCGTCAAAACCCTTGCCTGATCCGGCGTCTCCGGTCACTCCGGTAATTGAAGAAACGCCGACCACGACGACCGGCGCAACTACCGGCTCGACTGCTGCGGTAACACCGGCAGCCGAAACCAAATCTGCGGCAGCGGCGGCTTCGGGCAACGGCAACGGAACTCGTGAACGGACAGCCGGAGCTGCGCCAAATACGACGACCGCAAAACCCGATGCCGCAAAACCGGCGGCGAAACCTGCGACAACGCCTAAAAAACCTTCTCGCTAAAGCGGTGGCGAGCGCCTTTCTGACGCAAATTGTCGCGTCGTAAGTTAAAATAAAAAGCCGAGCGTCTTTCACGTTCGGCTTTTTATTTTGGGAATGCAGAAGCCATCTTACATTTTGGTGTGTGAAGAGAGAATCGGTTATGATTTCGCCGACCGCTCATTCATCGAGCGCGCTCTGACGCATCGCTCGTGGGCGCATGAACGCGCTCAATCCGGGCGCGAATCGGAAGTGCGCAACTTGCACAACGAAGCCTTTGAATTTGTCGGCGATTCGATTTTAGGTTTAATTATCGCGGAGCTTTTGTTTGAAAGATTTCCGAACGCTAGCGAAGGCGAGCTGACGCTGATGAAACATCGTCTGGTGAGCGCGACGACGCTCACGGAAATTGCCGAAAGTTTGCGTTTAAACGAGATGATTCGCCTGGGGCGCGGCGAAGAGCGAACCGGCGGGCGAAAAAAAGCCGCAATTTTAGCCGACACGCTCGAAGCCGTTTTCGCCGCCGTTTTTTTCGACGGCGGTTACGCGGCAGCGAGGAAGATCGTTCGCCAGCTTTTTACCGAATATATCGAAAATATTGACCCGACGGCTTCGCTCGATTACAAAACGATGCTCCAGGAGCGCCTGCAAGCAGAAAAACGCTCCGCTCCGGTTTACGCCGTCGTTCGCACGGAAGGTCCGCCGCATCGCCGGACATTTTTTGTCGAAGCCGTCTGGGAAGGCGGCAGAGAAGAAGGAATCGGGACGACGATTAAAACCGCCGAAATGATGGCGGCAAAAGCGGCGCTCGATAAATTAGAGTCGCCGGAAGATTAATAATCAGAAAAACAACGAGCAAACTTGCTTGACGTGTCTAACTTTTTTACGATTACTTTATGAGCCAAAGCTCCGAAATAACCAACGTCGCCGAACCGACCGAAGGAAGCGAACCGGCAAATGCCGAAACAGTTCAACCGAATCCGAACGCTCCGAAAAAAAGCGTTGTCAGAGAATATCTGGAATCTTTTATCGTGACGCTGATTATGGCGTTTTTCGGTATGACTTTTATCGTCCAGGCGGTGACGGTTCCGACCGGCTCGATGCAAAACACGATTTACATCGGCGACCATTTTCTCGTCAACAAATTTATTTACGGACCGGGCACGCCGTTGCCGTTTTTGCCAATGCGCGAAGTGCGGCGCGGCGACATCGTGGTTTTTAAATATCCGGGAAACCGCGTCAATCCCGCCTCCGACCGCTCGCGCGATCTCAAACCGTATGAAATCAACTATATCAAGCGCGTAATCGGTCTGCCCGGCGATACTGTGGAATTTCGCAACAATCAGGTTTACATCAACGGGCAGCTTTTGCCCGAACGACGTGTGATCGGCGATGTGGTTGCGCCGCGCAGCAGCAATCCCGAAAAAATGTCTCTGACAATCAAAGAATTTGAACCGGCTCCGTCGGATGCGCCTTACACGGTTTATTACGACTCTGAAAAAGTGGAAGAGGCAAAAAGAGGGATTTCGGTCGTTGACGGAAGAGGTATGAATTTCGGCGTCGCCGGAAAACCTTCGGTTGTTCCGCCGGACAGCTATTTTATGATGGGCGACGCCCGCGATAACAGCGAGGACAGCCGCTATTGGGGCTTTGTTCATCGTGATTTAATTATCGGCAGGGCGATGTTCGTTTATTGGTCGTGCGATCAAAGCCAAAGCGACACCTTTATCGGTTGTTTGACAAGTCCCCGCTTTAATCGCATCGGCACGCTGATTAAATAATTTTTGATGAACCTTTCGGATTTATTCTTTTATTCGCCCGAAGTAGCTTTTGCGCTGTCGCAAAACAATCCGATTGTCGCGCTCGAATCAACGGTAATCGCTCACGGCTTGCCTTATCCGAACAATCTCGAAACGGCTCTCGCGCTCGAAGAAATAGTCCGCGAAAACGGTGCAGTTCCCGCGACAATCGCGGTTTTGGAAGGCGTTCCGCAAATCGGTCTGTCACGCGAAAAAATCAATTTTCTGGCTCAATCGAAAACGGTTCGCAAGCTCAGCCGCCGCGATTTGCCCGCAGCAATCGGGCGCAAATGGAACGGCGCGACGACTGTCGCTTCAACCGCTTTTTTCGCACATCAAGCCGGAATCAGAGTCTTCGCCACCGGCGGCATCGGCGGCGTACATCGCGGCTCGTCACCAGACGTTTCGGCGGATTTACCCGAGCTTGCAAAAACGCCGATTGCCGTCGTCTGCGCCGGAGCAAAGGCGATTCTGGATTTGCCCGCGACGCGCGAATGGCTCGAAACCAACGGCGTCTGCATTGTCGGCTGGCAAACCGATGAGATGCCCGCTTTTTATTCCAGAACCAGCAATTTGAAAACCGACGCCAGAGTCGAAACAGCCAAAGAAGCTGCCGATATTATCCGCGCGCGTGACGCTCTAGGACTTGAAAACGCCGTTTTAATTACGGCTCCGGTTCCTGCAGAATTTGAGATTGCGGCTGAAAAAATCGAAACGATTCTGCAGGATTCGATGCGTGAAGCCGGAAACAGGAAAGTTCGCGGCAAGGAGCTAACGCCGTTTCTGCTCGCCGAAATGGCGCGGCGAAGCGGCGGCGAAACGATGTCCGCCAATCTCGCGCTTTTAGAAAACAACGCTCGCATCGCCGCGCAAATCGCCGCGCAGCTTTATTAACTTTTTATTTCATTTTTTCCGCCAGAGCGCTCAAACGTTTTTGCGCTTCGGCGCTTTCATAGCTTTGTTTGTGTTTTTGCACGATTTCGCGCCAAGCCGCGCCGTCATAATGAAATTGTTTTGATGTTTGATTGAAAACAAAACCGATTCCGAGCCGCCGATAACGGTCTAAACCGTTGTAATTGAGATAAAAACTTTGAATCGGGGCTGTGTTGGCGCGCATCTCGTCTTCATCGAAACGCCTCGTCGCATCGCGCGAAAGTCTTTGCGAGATGTTTTCAACCAAATCTCCCAACATCAGCAAAACCGCCGGGCGAAAAGTCGAATTCGGAAAATTTTCGAGAAAAATTACGGCGCGTTCAATCTGTTCAAAACCATCGCTGGCGCGAATAAGGCGTAAAAGTCTGGCATCTTCATCGCTCAGGTCTGTTCTGACGACTGCTTCCGCCTGAACCCAACCGCTTTTTGCCGGCGGTAATTGGACGCGATAAAATGTCAAACCGTCGCCAGTTTGGCGGCTTCCGGTTATTTGCATAGTGCGTCCGGCGCTCATTCTTTGCAGCGGGATCCCAGTCAAACTAGGCTCGAAACGTAAAACTGACAAACGCTCGTCAATCACAACGGCGATTGCGGGCGACGCGCGTTTTGCGGCGACAGTTTTTGTCGGATTTTTATTAACGACCGGGCGGCGCTTTTGTCCGTTTGCGGTGTCAACGCAAATGAATAAAAGAAAAGCGGCAAGAAACGCGAAACTGGCAGCCCCCACGCGGCTTCGATTCGGCGAATGCTTCATTGAAGTCTCCTTTTCGAGAGAAAAAAGGATTAATTACAACTTGTAATTTCGCCGCTACGTTACACCCAAATTGATGTCGAGTCAAACAAAATTTTAACGCGGAATTTTAATTTTGGCTTGAGCGGCAAGCAGGCGCTGCTTCGATTCGGCGTGGTGAAAATGACAAATCGCCGCGGCGAGCGCGTCCGCCGCATCGTGCGGTTCGGGGACATGCGGCAATTTGAGCAGAATCCGAATCATTTCCTGAACCTGATGTTTTTCGGCGTTGCCGTA
Source organism: Pyrinomonadaceae bacterium (assembly GCA_036387315.1). Taxonomy (GTDB): domain Bacteria; phylum Acidobacteriota; class Blastocatellia; order Pyrinomonadales; family Pyrinomonadaceae; genus JALZCH01. Next base: position 3,821 of record DASVTY010000029.1, on the reverse strand, counting down.
GCCGACGACAGTTTGTTTGATTAGGCGCGGCGCATATTCGCCGATGTCGAGTTTGTTTTTGGCGGCGAGATAAAGCACGACGCCGCGCACCTGTCCGAGCTTTAAAGCGACTTTCACGTTCGCCGCGTAAAACGCTTCTTCAATCGAAAGCGCGTCCGGTTCAAAACGCTCGATGATTTCTTCGACGCCTTCGGCAATTTTCAAAAGGCGGTCGGCGAAAGCGTCGCGCGGGCTTGATTTGACAGTCCCGTATTGCAGAAGGCGATAAATTCTGCCGTCGGATTTAATAACGCCCCAACCGAGCGTTTCGCTGCCTGGGTCTATTCCGAGAACTCTCATTTTATTTTGATTTCCGGTTTGAACGACCGCGATAAACGATCAAAAGCGCAATAATAATTAAGACGGCGACAATGCCCGTCCAATTGATTAAGCCGTTGATAAAACCGAGCGCGGCAATCGCTATGATGCCTCCGATAAAAAGCAAAATCGCGTTATTAACGAATTTAGCCGTATAGTCGCCGTTATTTTGCGTTGACATAAATTTACTCCATCGAGCCTTTTGCTTTTAAAATCGGTTACTCCATTTCCGATTCGTCAATATCAAAATTGGCGTAAACTTTTTGCACGTCGTCGTGATCGTCAAGCGCGTCGTAGAGCTTGAGCATTTGTTTGGCGTCCGCGCCTTCGAGCTTGATATAGTTTTGCGGAACCATCGAAATTTCTGCCGCTTGCGGTTCGATTCCGGCGTTTTTAACTGCGTCGGTTACGGCGTCGAAGTTTTCCGGCGGGGTGTAGATTTCAAAAACGTCGCCTTCGTCCTGCAAATCGTCGGCTCCGGCTTCGATTGCCAGTTCAAACAATTCGTCTTCGGATTTCGCTTCCTTTTCAACGACAATATAGCCTTTTTTGTCGAACATCCACGCGACCGAGCCGGCTTCGCCCAGGTTACCGTTGTTTTTCGAGAAAAGATGGCGAAGCTCGGCGACCGTTCGATTGCGATTATCGGTCATTGTTTCGACCAGCACGGCGACGCCGCCTACGCCGTAGCCTTCGTATGTGATTTCTTCGTAAGTAACGCCTTCCAGCTCGCCCGTGCCGCGTTTGATTGCTTTGTCAATCGTATCGTTCGGCATATTCGCGCCTTTGGCTTCGTTGACGACTTTCCGCAGGCGCGCGTTGTCTTCGACTTTTCCGCCGCCCATTCTCGCGGCAACCGTGATTTCTTTGATCAGACGAGTAAAAAGCTTGCCGCGCTTGGCGTCGAGCGCGCCTTTTTTGTGTTTAATAGTGTGCCATTTACTATGACCGGACATAAATAAAAGATGAAGGCGAAAGGCGAAAGGCGAAATTTTCGACTTTTGCATCTTGCCCTTTTTTAAATAAACTGATTGTTAATAAATTTGTGAAAATCGCATTTTCGGCTTTTGGAATATAGCATTTTGAAATTTCAAATTTCAAATTTGCCTTAATTTTTCGGCGTTTGCGCCTGTAACTCTAATTTGTTTTGTTTTCGCGGTTTCGCCGCTGACGATTTCGACCGCGCTTTTGCTCACATCAAAATATTTCGCCAGAGTTTTGATTAACTCCTCGTTAGCCGCGCCTTCAACCGGCGGCGCGGCTAATCTGATTTTCAACGCGCCGTCGCGCGCACCGACAATTTCGCTTTTCGAGGCGCGCGGCACGACGCGCGCTGTGAAAACGATTGCGCCGTTTTGCTCCGAAAATTGAATCATCAAAAACTGTTTGGCGAAGCGATTAAAACCGCGAAAACCGCCGTTTGCAGAAAACCGAGCAAAAACAAGACGATTATCGGCGAAATATCAAACATTCCGAGCGGCGGAATCATTCGACGGAAAGGTCCTAAAATCGGTTCTGTCACGCGAATCAAAAATCGCAAAACCGGATTTGTGTAACTCATTACCCACGAAAACACGATTCTGACGACGATTAACAGCGAATAAATCGCCAAAAGCCCGTAAAGCAAATAACCGATCAGCGCTACCAATCTGCCTGTCGCCAAACTGTCCGTCACGCCGTCGAGCATAAACAAAACGTTCCAGATAAGCTGAAGCGAAAAATAAGCGACGACGCAAACTCCCAAAATCGAAATCAGCGGCGCAATGCGCGCGTCAATTCTAAACGCGCCTAAAAATTCAGCCGCCGGACGCACGATTGCATCTGTTTTCTTTTTTAGCCAATAAGAAAATTTGCCAAGCGAGCCGAACGGATTCGGGTCTGTGTAATTAAAAATGAGGCGTACAATCATCGCCGTAATGACAACCAAAACAACCGCGACAATTGCGTAACGAAGTAAAATGTAAATCTGAAAAAACATAAATTAAAACTTTTCTCTAGCACCGAAAATCGCCGTGCCGACGCGAACGATAGTCGCGCCTTCTTCGATTGCGATTTCAAAATCGTGGCTCATTCCCATTGAAAGCTCCGCCCGTTTTTCGCCGAAAATCTCATCGCGGATTTCGCGCAAGCGACGAAAAAACGGGCGCGCTTGTTCCGCATCTTCAAAAAACGGCGGCAGCGTCATCAAACCTTTCAATTTTAGATGCGAACATTGCCGCAGATATTCGACCAGCGCGGGCAAATCTTTTTCCGGCGCGCCGGATTTTGTCGTTTCCCCCGCTAGATCAACTTGAATCAAAACATCCAAATTTTCGCGGTTTTCTTCGGCGCAAATTCGTTCGAGCCTTTCCGCCAAATCAATCGAATCGAGCGAATGAATCAAATCAAATAACCGCGAGGCTTTTCTCGCTTTGTTTGCCTGTAGATTGCCGATTAAATGCCAAACCGCCTTTTCGCGCCCGATTTCAACAATTTTCGCTTCGGCTTCCTGCACGCGATTTTCGCCGAAGTCGGTCGCGCCCGCTTCAATTGCAGCTTTTAAAACGTCCGCAGGATGCGTTTTGCTAACGGCGACAAGCCGAATTTCATTAAGCTCTCGCCCGCTGCGCCCTGCCGCGCGCTCGATTGCGCCGCGAACTGCGGCGAATCTGTCGCGTAAACCTGCAATCATTTTTTCGTTTTCTTCCGGCATTTTCGGCTAGAGAAAATATAGCAAATCGGCGAAAAACTTGACTATGTTGGCGGCTTTTTGCGAAGAATTTAATATAAAGTTTTTGAGCGGAAAGGAAATTTTAATGTTAAAAGCATTGGCAAGCGGGCTTTTCGGAGCAGTTGTTTTAAATCTGGTTCACGAAACCGTGCGGCAATTTTCCGATCAAGCGCCGCGCGTGGATTTGCTCGGACAACAGGCAATTGCCGAAACTTACGAGTATTTCGGCGCGGAACCGCCCGCGAAAAACGAGCTTTATGCGATGGCTCTGACGGGCGATTTGACGAGCAACGCGGTTTATTATTCTCTCGTCGCAGCAGGCGGCACAAGAAACGCCGTTTTAACCGGCACAATTCTCGGCGCGGCAGCCGGAATCGGAGCGGTTTATTTGCCCGATAAAATCGGTCTGAGAAGCAGATACGCGGCGAAGACTCCGCAGCGCGCGGCGATGACCTTCGCTTATTACACTCTCGGCGGAGTTGCGGCTGGCGTCGCTTACAGCTTAATCGCGAAAAATGACGGTTAAAACAGGCGGTTTTTGACAATTTTGGGTGAGAAACTTACAATCATCATTCAGTTTTGCGGACGTGGCGGAACTGGCAGACGCGCGGGTCTCAGAAGCCCGTGATGGTGACATCGTGGAGGTTCAAGTCCTCTCGTCCGCATTTTAAAATGGTTTAAAGGCGAGCTTTTGTGAAGCTCGCCTTTTTGCTGGGAGCGCGGATGTCCACATCCGCATTGAGCGCGAAGCGCG
>DASVTY010000028.1:0-1625 GCA_036387315.1 Pyrinomonadaceae bacterium | reverse complement strand
AGTTCGTATTTAACGACTCTTGAGTTTAGTTTTCGCCAGTTTGCTTCGCCGCCGAGCGCGTCAACGACTTTTGACATTAGCTCGTCAACCGACATTGCAGGCACGTTTGCCGCGGTTTTTGCCGCGCCTTTTTCTACTCTTTTGAGCGGAACTTCCGCGTTCGGCTGCATTAAAGCAATGCCTATAAGCTTTCCGCTCGCGTCTCGTATGGCTCTGACGGCAAAATCGTCGGGCAACGGCGGAGTCGCGTAAACGTCTTTTGCTTTTTCGCGCAGTTCGTAAGGCTGTTGTCTTGGAACCGAAAGCCAGACTTTGCCGTCTTTCTCCAAAACTTCCACTGTTAAACCTGCCTGTTGTTCCGATTCATAAGAGCCGACAAGTTCTTTTGCGCCGCCTGTTGCCGCAGATTTATTCTCGACGGCATTGTCCGCTTTTACTCTCGGCAAAGTGTAATTTCCCTGCGGCTGTTCGATATAAGCGTCCGCATCGCGGAAGGTAATCGCATAGCCATCGAGCGTTTTGCCGTCGAGCGTCAATTTGTATTTTCTTCCGCTGATGTTTTCGAGCGTCATCGTCGGCTGACCGGGAGCTTGCATAAAGAGCTTTCCGTCCTGCATTTTGACTTCAACGTCGAAACCGGCGTCTTTAAAATTATATTTGCCGACCTCTGCTTCCGGTTTGACGACATTTGAAGCATTTTGCGCCACTCCTTGGGTGGATGGAACTCCGATTAAGTTTTCCCAGACAACCGGCATCATTTGCGCCGGAAGCGGTGACGCCGAAACGTTTGTCAGAATAACAAAACCCGTTTTCTTTTCGGGAACCATTGCGACAAGAGCGTTAAAACCGTCAATATTGCCGCCGTGCTGGACGACTTTCATTCCGTTCCATTCCTGTAAAAACCAGCCCAAACCGTAATTGACTTTGCCGTTCGGCGTGATTTTCATTTGCGGTTTGGTAAGCTCTGCAAAAGCGGTTTCGGAAACAAGTCGCTTGCCGTTGACCGCGCCGCCGTTAAGCATAAATTTGAGCCAGTTTGCCATATCGCGCGCGCTCGAATTGATCGCTCCGGCTGGCGTCATCGTCGGAAAATTGCGAAAAGGCTTTTTGATGGTTTCTTTGGTGTCCGAATTAAATTCATAGCCGAACGAGTAATCTTTCGATTTTTCCATTTCGGGAATCGAGATGTTCGAGTTCGTCATTCCGAGCGGTTTTAGGATTCTGTTTTCGACAAACTTTTCCCAGGGCGTTTTCTGCACTTGCGCGACAATCTCGCCGGCGGCGGTGAACATCACGTTTTGATATTGAAATTTTTCCCGAAACTTTGCGTTCGGTTTGGCTTCTCCGGCAACCTTAATAATGTCTTCGCGGCTTAATTTTCCGGTAATCCAGGCTAAGTCAGTGCGATTTAAACCCGAACCGTGCGAAAGCAGATCGCGAATCGTAATTTTAGAATCAATTTCCGGGTCGTTGATTTTGAAATAAGAAAGATGTTTTTTAGGCGAATCGTCGAGATTTAATTTGCCTTCGTCCTGCGACATCATTACAGACAAACCCGTAAACGCTTTTGTTGCGGAACCGATTGCAAACTGCGTGTCGGGCGTGACAGCAATTTTGTTTTCAAA
>DASVTY010000027.1:0-35930 GCA_036387315.1 Pyrinomonadaceae bacterium | reverse complement strand
GCGGTCGTGGTCAGATTGGTTGAATCGGTGGCGGTCAAACGGATTTCCAAAAAACTGGCAGTCGCAGCCGCCAAATCTTCGGGCGCGGGCGCGGTGAAAGTGATGTTGTTGCCGGAGGTCGGCGGCAAAAACGGGTGAGTGTGATCGTTGTTGTGGTGAAGCAGGACTTCCCACGTCAACGCGCTTGAAGGCAAATTGCCGTCCTGCGGATCGGTTGCGCTGCCCGTCAGAGTTATGGTTTCGCCGACGCGGAATAACTGGTTTGCGGTAGGAGAAGTAATCGTCGGCGTTGGCGCGCCGTTGCCGACATCAATTCTGACGGTCGCCGTATCGCTGCCGCCGCGCCCGTCCGTGACGGTGACGACGGCGTTATAAGTTCCGTTAGTTTGATAACGATGCGTGGGAGTCGCGCCGGTTCCGGTTGTTCCGTCGCCGAAATTCCAAGAGAAAGAAAGCGTATCACCATCTGCATCGCTGCTCGCGGAAGCGTTAAAGGTGACATCGAGCGGCGCGCTGCCGGATGTCGGACTGGCGGTCGCGGAAGCGACCGGACTGCGGTTTGCCGTGCCGGTGTAACGAATTCGGCGCACTTGTCCGCCGTTGGTGTAATTCGTGTAATAAAGCGCTTGCGTTGATTGATACGGTCCGAAAATCAGCGATGTCACGCTGCCCGTGCTTGAAGCGTTGAATTCGCTCGCCGTGTAGCCGCCCGTACCGTTTGGTTTGATTCGGAAAATCTTGCCGCAAACGTATTCGCCGAAAAGATAAGAGTCATCGTATTCGCTCGACCAGACGCCGTTCGGGACAAACGCGCCGCCCGTAATCGAGTTTCCGCTGACCGTATTGGCGACACATCCGCGCGGGTAATCGAAAATCGGATTGGTCATTCCGGCAGGCGGCGCGCCACAGTCGGTCGTCGAACCGTTGGCGCAGTGACCTTCGCGGACGTTCCAGCCGTAATCAGCACCCGCTACGCCTTCGTCAATTTCTTCCCAGGCGCCTTGTCCGACATCGTTGATGAAAAATCTGGTAACGGAAGCGTTCGAGTCGAAAGCAATGCGAAAAGGATTTCGCAGCCCGCTCGCAAAAGTTTCCTGACACCAATTGCCGGCTGTCGTAATGCCCGTCGCGTTGCAGCGTCCGCTGTTTGCTCCTTGATACGGGTTTCCCGAAGGAATCGCGCCGTCGCGCGTGATTCGCAATATTTTGCCCAAAAGAACGTGCTTATCGCGCGCCGCGTCGTTCGCTCCCGCGCCGCCGGAATTGCCAGCGTAATCGGCGCCGCCGTCGCCGACAGAGATGTAAAGCAAGCCGTCTTTGCCGAAATGCAAATCGCCGCCGTTATGGTTGCCGTTCGGAGAGTGAATGTTATCAATCAAAATCGTTTCGCTCGCCGTGTTAATAATATTGTTATCGCCGAGCACAAAACGCGAAACGCGATTGACCGGATTGCTGGGGTTCGTCGGCTGTCCGGTCGGGCAGACGTTGTTTTTGTTAAAGGTGTAGAAAAAATAAACGTAACGATTCGTCGTAAATTGCGGATCAACCGCGACGCCGAGCAAACCGCGCTCGCTGTTGGTGCAAAGCCGTGAACTAAGATCAACGGCGGGCGTTGCGAGCAGCGAGCCGTTTTGATAAACCCGCACTTGTCCGCCCTGCGTGGTAATCAGCAGGCGACCGTCCGGCGTAAAAGCGAGCGCAGTCGGAGCGCCGACGCTCGTGACCAGCTCGTCCGTAAAACCGCTCGGCAAAGCCGACACATCGGCGACCGAAAATTTAAACGATAAAAGTAAGGCGGCGAGAAAACAAAAAGCGAAGGTTGCGACGGCGATTCGTGAAAGCATAGTGAAAACCTCGATCTTCGGTGGAACGGTTTTGTTTTATTAAATCAAACATAACAAAAATCTTTGATTGCAGGCAAAATTTTTGGCTTTAGCCTGAATGGCAGCTAAAGTCATTTAAGGCAAAGGTACAAGAAAATGGATTTAAACAAATGGGCAGATCAAGAAAGAATTTGGTCTCCAAGAATTACAGTACCGGCAATGAATCTTGCGGTTAATCACCTTAAACAATTTCTTACAGCAGAAAATCTTATTCTCGATGTTGGAAGCGGGCAGGGACAGATTGCCGGATATATTGCTCAAAGCGGAGCAACGGCTGTTGGGATTGACGTTGATCCCGAATTTTTAAGCTACGCCCGTAATCGCTATTCGACCCCGCATTTTATCCAAGCCAGCGGCGAAGCTCTTCCATTTAAAAACGAAAGCTTCGATGGCGTATTTTCCTACAGCACATTCCAATATACAGAGCGAAAAGCGGCTCTGGCTGAATGCGCAAGAGTTTTGAAAAAAGGAGGGCGTTTTGCGTGTGTCGAAAATTTAGCGGGAAATCCCGTGGCAAAAGCTTTCCGCTTGTGGGCGAAAACATCGAAGCACCAATATTCTACTTTTCAAATCCCTAAAAATCATTTGCGGTGGTCTGAACAAAAAATTTACGAGCAGTTCTTTTCAAACGTCACTTATCAACTTTTTTATATAGCAACTCCATTGCTCTCATCGTTAAATTCACAATCAAACGGATTTAAAAGCAAATTGTTTTCCGCGATAAGCAGTTTGGATGAATTGGTTTTAAAAAATTTTGCTTTTGCCAAGCGTTTTGCCTGGCTGGCGGTTATTTGCGGGGAGAAAGTATAAAAATCAGTATTACAGTTGATGTGCATATTGATTATTAGTCCGCCGGTATTCAATTCGCTTTTGAAGGGTACTCATCAAACCCAATCAACTCTCTGCCGTTAAAGATTAAATAAGTGACGTCTTGGCGTGTCTTTTCCACGTTGATTAACGTGAATTCGGGATAAGGAAATAAGGAAACATTAATAAAATCAACTCTTTGCGCACTTTGCGTCCATCCCTTTGCGTTCTTTGCGTTTAAAAATTGGCAGAATTAACCGCAAAGAATGCAAAGGGAAGGACGCAAAGGAACGCAAAGAAAATCCTGTTTTGAGTTAACTCTTTATTTTTCAACAACTCTTATCTCGAACTCACGTTGATTAAAGTCGGCTGGAATTGTCTTTATACGGTTCTATAATTTTTTCCATTTCCTCACAAAAAATAAATTCTTTTTTAACCCCATCAAATATTGACAACGTTTTCTGCTTTCCAAATTCATCCATTGCTGTATTTATCGCGGCGACATAGCGGTCTAAAACAGAATAAAAAGTAAGACAATGTTTGTAATAAGCTTTTTTAGGAAAGAAATGTTTCTTTCTGTCCAGACTTTCGATGTAATTAGGGCGGCTGCTAAAGTCAGTTCCGAAATAAAAAGTGTCATTTGCTTTGGTGATGGCAGTGTAACCGGCAAAACGTTTTTTTATTCTTTTGACATATACAAGCTCATTTTCTTTTATTTGCCATTGGTCTAGTAATTTTAAAGTGTCGCCGGTTGTAACAAAAACAGTGCCGGAAATCCGGCAGTAATAAACCGCGTGAATGTGGCGAACGCCGGCGATTTGGTTGTAGAAATTATGAATAGTGCATGCGTTTTTTGTGATATGTGCAATTCGAGCTGAATTGTCTGCGTATTCACCAATAATTAAAGAATCATCGGTTTTGGCAATGCTTTCAATTCGAGCTACGGCAAAATCAGAGGGCAATGACTGAACATCGTATTGTTCACCAAACTTACTTATAAGTTGTTCTCTCGTATAAAAAAAACCATATAAATACTGCGAACAAAAATTGTCAATAATCACCCGCAATTCCTCATCATCAACAGTCCTGATCGGCGACGGCGGACGAAATAAAACGCAATAACCCCCATAAGCCATTTCATATCCTCGTTTTTCTTTTAATATCTGCGCTGCGGCTTTAAATAAAAAGCGAATCTTTTTTGTTTTTTTAAACGATTCAATGTTCTGAGTCACAGTAGCTTGCATCTTGTTTCCTCCACTTTTAACGTAAATAACGAGCGATACGAAACGTGTTTGTGCGGCGCAATCAATTCAATTCTCTTTAATTCTAATTGGAGGTTTATTGAAAAATCTTCTGTATCTATTCAACCTCCATACAAATCGAATTTCTCTTTTCTCTTGCGTTAACGTCCATCCGACAGCAATAAACATAAACAAAAATACTTGTATTTGTGTGCGATGGCGGTAAGCCGTTCCAACATTACTTTGTAAAAGTGCATACGAGACGGTAAGCATCAAAGTGAAGACCAGGACCGGGATTGATTTCCGTAAACGAGTCTTTAAGGTAAACCAAATACCTTTGATTAACAGCGGCATCAAACACCACCAAACCAGCACTTCCGGTAATGTAATTAATTGTCTGAAGTTATTAACTTCCCAGGGGAAAGGCGCAAATAGTAAGTAAACTAATCCAACAGGAAGGGCAGAGATTGCTCCCCCCACGCTGGTAACATCAAAATCCTGACCAAAACCGGAATTAAATTTACGAGCTGTGTCCTGCCGAACCGCCTGAAGGTTCTCTATATCAGCAAACTTTTCAAAATTGGTTACAGCCCTTTCCGAAACGCCAAAATAGATGAGACCTAAACCTAAAATAGTGACTGCTATTACTCTTTTTACCAGAGAATTGAAGGTAAAATTCGTTCCTATAATAAGCCCTAAAAAAACACTAGCTACAACTACATAAAAGATGTAAAAACGAAGACAAAATATTGCGGAAAGTGAAAGAATTAAGCAAATAATCGCCGGGAAACTAAATCTTTTTTGTAAAACCATAACCATCGAGATGGCTAACACTATTAGGAACAGAATTGGTCCGTCTTTTAATATTAGTGATGACCAAACGATGAATGTAGGAAAACAGGCAATAAATAAAGCTGAGGTTCTTGCAACTCGTTTATTGTCGTAGAGTTGTTTGGCACAAAAATAAACAATCGGAGATACGTCGGCACCGATAACGCAGAAGATTGACTGGTCAATAAATATACTTCGCCCAAAAACAAAATAGATAAATGCAGTCAAATACATAATTCCCCAGCTTTGGGAATTAACAAAATTTGCAACTTTCGAAAAATCGCCTGAAGAGTCTGGAGTCTGGGACCAATACTGAAGAATGCTATAGCCGGCATCGTCATAATAAATTGAATCTCCGCCGAAAAACAGTAATAAACCAAGAGTTTCTATGAGTATTCCAAGCGAGATTCTAAGGTACAATCCAATCAGGAAAACTTTAGTAAGAAAGTCTCTATCGGGGGAATATTTCCGGATTAAAAATATTACTAATAAAGACAGAAAAGTGAGTAAAAGAAACGCTTTACCACCTTCAGGAAATACCAGCACTACCATAGCAACGGCAGTTAAAGGACAGATAATTAGTAGAAAAAAATTTATAAGAGGCATTTTTTTCCACATCATTCTGTCAATTGTGCGAGATAAACCAAACATTACATACTCTTTAAATGAAACTGACTTAAGCTTTTTGTAAGTTCGTAAAAGTAGGAGATATTTCTACTCCTGAGCAGATTGATTGTCAAGGTAAATTGAATTATAAGAAAAAAGAGCCGCGCATTTCCGGCGGCTTTGGATATTGGATATATAGGATGAATATGAATTACCAGCCAAATATAAGACTGAGTATTTCAGTTTATTTGCGAAAAAGAGCGGTCGAAAAATGTCGCGGCTCTCATTGATGGTTTGAAGCTAAATCAAGCTTTTAGTTATCAGCGACAAAGTTTATATCATCATTTCGCCCGCCGTTTAAAGCATCTTTGTATTTTACGGCGTCCAATTTCCATTTACTTCTCCAACCAGAATTGCCGTGTAATTTTCATTAGACATAGAACCGTTCAAAGGCTGATAAGGACGAGGAACCGGATCAAACTTCCAATTACCAACCTGTCCGGTGTTGGCATTCGGTGCCCCGGCAGCTATATAACGAAGAATCAGCGTTGCATCAAACGGAGTGATGTTTCCATCGCCGTTTGTGTCTGCTGCAATTCGTTGATTTGCGTTTAAAGCATTTGGTCCCTGTCCGTTTGCTGCAACGTGACGCAACACCATAGTAGCGTCAAAAGGAGAAATACCGTTGATGTTTCCTGTTTTTGATGGCGTAACCGTGTAATTACCGCCTGCCGTTAAACCAGAGATTTGATAATAACCCAAATTGTTGCTTGTTGCCGAAAGCTGCGGCGTTCCAACTGCATTTAAATTTACGCCTGGAACAACCACCGAAGGCGTAATTGCATAATTGATTGTTCCCGAAACCGTAACGCTGACAAGCCGAAAAGTCGCCGTATAAGTATTAGCGGTCGCGGGAGTCGCGATTGTGTGCGTTTGCGCGCCGTTGTCAGACCAGGATTGAAAAGCGTATTGATTTCCGTTTACTGTCTGCGTCGCAGCATTGACATTTAATCCGTAGCCGTCCCAGGAAACAAGAGTTGTTCCGCCCGCCACATTTGTGCCGTTAACGGTTAAATTCAAACCTGCGGGATTGGTTGCAAATGTGATGTTTACTTTACGCGGGTAAAAATATCTGGTCGCGGTCGTGGTCAGATTGGTTGAATCGGTGGCGGTCAAACGGATTTCCAAAAAACTGGCAGTCGCAGCCGCCAAATCTTCGGGCGCGGGCGCGGTGAAAGTGATGTTGTTGCCGGAGGTCGGCGGCAAAAACGGGTGCGTGTGATCGTTGTGATGCAGCAAAACCTGCCAGGTTAAACTGCTGTTCGGCAGATTTCCGTCCTGCGTGTCGGTGGCGCTGCCTTGCAATGTGATTGTTTCGCCGACGCGGAATAACTGGTTTGCGGTCGGAGAACTGATTGTCGGCTGCGGCGGAGCGTTCCCGACATCAATTCTGACGGTCGCCGTATCGCTGCCGCCGCGCCCGTCCGTGACGGTGACGACGGCGTTATAAGTTCCGTTTGCTGCATAGCTATGCGTGGGAGTAGCGCCGGTTCCGGTTGTTCCGTCGCCGAAATTCCAAGAGAAAGAAAGCGTATCACCATCGGCGTCGCTGCTTGCAGAAGCATCAAAGCTCACGTTTAGCGGCGGCGCGCCCGAATTCGGATTGGCGGTTGCGGAAGCGACCGGACTGCGATTTGCCGTGCCGGTGTAACGAACCCGGCGCAATTGTCCGCCTCCCATATAATTCGTGTAATAGAGTGCCTGTGTGTTTTCATATGGTCCGAAAATCAGCGATGTCACGCTGCCTGTGCTGAGAGCATTGAATTCGCTCGCCGTGTAGCCGCCCGCACCGTTCGGTTTGATTCGGAAAAGCTTGCCGCAAGCGTATTCGCCGAAAAAATAAGAATCGTCGTATTCGCTCGTCCAGATGCCGTTTGGCACAAACGCGCCGCCGGTGATTGCATTTCCCAAAACTCCCACGGGGCAAGTGTCGGTGTGCGGATAATCGAAAATCGGATTGGTCATTCCGGCAGGCGGCTCGTCGCAGTCGGTCATAGAATCCCTGGCGCAGTGACCTTCACGAGTATTCCATCCATAATCGGCGCCCGCAACTCCTTCGTTAATCTCTTCCCAGGAGGCTTGCCCGACATCGTTGATAAAAAATCTGGTGCCGCTGGCATTTGGATCCATCGCAAACCGAAACGGGTTTCGCAGCCCGCTCGCAAAAGTTTCCCGACACCAATTTCCGACAGTCGTGCTGCCGGTCACGTTGCAGCGTCCGCTGTTTGCTCCTTGATATGGATTTCCGGCTGGAATCGCTCCGTCGCGCGTGATGCGGAGAATTTTCCCCAGGAGAACGTGCTTATCGCGCGCCGCGTCGTTCTCTCCGGCGCATCCCGAATCTCCCGCATAATCGCAGCCGGCATCGCCGACGGAAATGTAAAGCAAATTGTCTTTGCCGAAATGCAAATCGCCCGCGTTGTGGTATCCGCCGGTTGAATGAATGTTGTTAATCAAAATCGTCTCGCTCGCCGTGTTAATCGTATTATTATTGGCAAGCACAAAACGCGCGACGCGGTTGACACAATTCCCGGCGTTGTTAAAGGTGTAATAAAAATAAATGAAACGATTCGTCGTAAACTGAGGGTCTACAGCGACGCCGAGCAGCCCCTGCTCGCTGTTGGTGCAAAGCCGGGAATTGAGATCAACGGCTGGTGTGGAGCGCAAGCTGCCGTTTTGATAAATGCGCAATTGTCCTGTCTGCGTCGTAATCAGCAATCGTCCGTCGGGCGTGAAAGCAAGTCCGGTCGGAGCGCTGATGTCCGTGACGAACTCGTCTGTAAAATCGTCCGGCAAAGCCGAAACTTTGGTGACCGGAAATTTCAAAGTTAAAGCCAATACAGTGAGACAGAAAAAAGCAAAGACAGTTAAGGAGATGCGAGACAACATAGTTCAAAACTCGATTTTTACAGCGAAATTATCTTGTTATGTTAAATAAACATAACAAAAGGAATTCCATTAAAGTAAAGTTTTTGTTTTTGCCGTGAAACGTCTGATTGAAAATTTGGAATGCGTTTATTTACGATTCAATCAAAGCGAAAATTTCCGAAAAGTGAAATACGGAAATAAAAAATAGCTGTCAGATGCCAGCCATTTTCTCGTCTTGATTATAACTGAAATTCGCTCTTTTCGGAGAAAAATAAATTCACGTTCATTTCCACCAAATCGAACGTGAATTTATTTTTCTTCGCATCTTCGGATTCTGTTGTTTAGAGCGGATGCTATTTCAACCACTCGTCCGCAATGACCGATTCCACTTTGACAGGAACTTTTTTGACATATTCCTCGCCCGCCTGACACATCGCGCGCTCTACGCATTCGACAATTTTTTCGGCGTCTGCGGCGTCCGTTTCGACGACGATTTCGTCGTGAATAATATTTACCAGACAAGTCGAAGTCCCGCGCAATTCTTCGTGCAGAAGACGCAAAGCGCGTTTTAAAATATCAGCCGATGTGCCTTGGATCGGCGTATTTTTGCCGTTTCTTTCGGCGAGCGAAACTGCCTGACGATCTTCCGGGTCAAAACGAAAACGCGCAAGGCGTCCCGATGCGGTTCTGGCTTGCCGTTCGCGCGTTGCTCTGATGGCGGCGTCGCGCAGCCAGGCGTCGAGGCGCGGATAAGTTTGAAAATAACGACTTAACAACGAGCGAGCTTCATCAATGCTGATTCCGGTCAGATTTGCGACGCGCTGCGCGCCGATGCCGTAAACCACGCCGAAATTGATGCGTTTGGCAAAAGAGCGTTGGTCTGAAGTTACGGCATCAATCGGAACATTGAAAATCTGCGATGCGGTGGATTTATGCAAATCCTGACCCGAATTAAAGGCGCTGACAAAACCTTCGTCGCCGGTAAAGTCCGCTAAAATTCTCAGTTCGATTTGCGAATAATCGGAAATTACGAGCTTTCTGCCTTCGGGCGCACGAAAACAGCGGCGATAAACTTCGCCGTGCGGAACCTGTTGAATGTTGGGATTATTGCAGCTAAATCTGCCCGTCGGCGCGCCGATTTGTCGGAAATCGGCGTGAATTCTGCCGGTTTTCGGGTTGATGTATTCGAGAAAGCTCTCGCCGTAAGACGAAATCGCTTTGGCGACCGTGCGATATTCGATCAGTTTTTTGACGACCGGATAATCGTTTGCCAGAGGCTCTAGCTGCCAGTTGCGAGTCGTTTCGGGAAGCGGCACGCCGAGGCGTTTTAAAGCGTCGGTTAATTGCGTGTGCGAATCGAGATTGATTTCCGGGCGACCGAACAGAGAGCCTTGCATAATTCCGCCCGCAAGCAAATCCTGTAGCTCGTCGGCAATGACGAGCTGATCTTTTTTTACTTTCGCAAGCTGTTCGCGCCAGCGCGCCGGGTCAATGTTAATTCCGTTTAATTCGAGCATTGCGACCGGCATCACACATTCAAATTCGAGCTGCGCTACCTTCAAAAGCGCGTCCTGTTTGAAACGCTCGATCATTTTTTCTCTGAGCGGCAAAACAATCGCCGCGTCTCGCGCCCCGTATTCGAGTTGAACGCTTGATAATTCCGCCGCACTCCAATCGCTGACCTGCTGGGATTTGTCCAATTCAACGCCGAGAAATTCCTGCGTCACATCGGCTAAATTGTGGCGGCGGTCGGTCTCGCCGGCGGCGATAATCTGGCTGCCGAGAAGCGTATCGAAAACGCCGCCAAGCTCTGCGCCGAGATGAAACCGCAGCCATTTGGCGTCGAATTTGGCGTTGTGGAGAACTTTGGTTGGGCGGTTTGAAAACAATAAATCGCGCAGGCAATCCAAATCGGGATTCGTTTTCGGATCGGGAAAATTTCTGAGGTCAATCAGCTTGATATTGTCCGCGGCGGCGGCAAGCTGAATCAGACGCAATTCGCCTTTGTACGGATCGAGGTCGGTTGTTTCGGTGTCCAGACCGACGGCTTGCAGTTTGGAAAATTCTTCGCAAATGTGACGAAGGTCATCCGCATTGGTAACGTGTTGGTAATAAACTTCCATTGTAATTTCAGAGATAATAGAAAATGAAGCGGGTTAAATGTTAATAATTTGCGCCCCGACTGTCGAGCGGCGAAGAATGACGGATAAATAAACATTTGAAGCGAGATTTTAAAAATAAAGTTTACAGGACAAAAATCTCTTGTATATTAGGCTTGACGAAAATCAGCATAACGGGCGAAAGAGACCGCTTCAAAAAAACGTTCTTAATAAAACATTTTGGGTTTGAATGTCGCGCAATTCAACGTGCGCTGGCAAAATTGCTGAAAAATTTATGACTAGAATCGGAATTCCGAAAGAAATTCATCCCGGCGAGCGCCGGGTCGCGGCGACTCCGCAAACGGTGATGCGGCTAAAAAAACTCGGTTTTGAAGTGGCGGTAGAATCGAACGCCGGGCGCGAGATTGACGCCCGCGACGGCGCATACCTCGAAGCCGGAGCGATAATCGTCGAAGACACCAGAGAATTGTGGGCTACGTCGGACGTGGTGATGAAAGTTCGCCCGCCGGAGCAAAACGCGAGTCTAGGAGTTCACGAAACCGAGTTGCTGCGCGAAGGCGGCTGGCTCGTGGGATTCGTCTGGGCGGCGCAGAATTCGAGGCTGCTCGAACAATTTGCGGCGCGCCGCGCGACCGTTTTGGCGATGGATTCTGTTCCGCGCATCACCAGAGCGCAGAAAATGGACGCTTTGAGCGCGATGGCGAATATCGCCGGTTACCGCGCCGTAATCGAGGCGGCAAATTATTTTTCGAGATTTTTCGGCGGGCAAATGACCGCCGCAGGAAAAGTCGAACCGGCAAAAGTTCTCGTCATCGGCGCGGGCGTCGCCGGTCTTTCGGCAATCGGCGCGGCGCGCTCGCTTGGCGCAATCGTCCGGGCTTTCGATCCGCGTTCGGCGACGCGCGATCAGGTCAAGAGTATGGGCGCGGATTTTCTCGAAATCAACATCGCCGAAGAAGGCGAGGGCAAAGGCGGCTATGCGAAAGTGATGAGCGACGCATTTTTGCAGGCGGAAATGGCTTTGTTCGCGCAGCAGGCGATGGAAGTTGACATCATCATCACGACCGCTTTGATCCCCGGCAAGCCCGCGCCGAAATTGATTACGACCGGAATGGTCGAAAGTATGAAGCCCGGCTCTGTAATTGTTGACCTTGCGGCGGAGCAGGGCGGCAACTGCGCGATGACCGAACCCGGATCGGTTGTCACGCACAAAGGCGTGACGATTATCGGCTACACCGATTTGCCGAGCCGGATGGCAAGTCTTTCGAGCCAATTATACAGCTCGACAATTGTTGCGCTCCTGGAGGAAATGCGAGACAAGGAAAACGGCGCGCTGCAAGTTAATTTAGAAGATCAAGTCGTTCGCGGCGCGCTTGTCGCATACGAAGGCAAAATCACGTATCCGCCGCCGACTCCGCCGCCCGCGCCCGAACCGGGCGTTGCGGCGCGCAGCACGCCGCCAGTCGCAGTTGCTCAAACCGCAGGTCACAGCTCGCACGGTCACGATTCGGACGCGAGCGTTAATCCCGTTTGGCTCGCGCTTGCAGGCGCGGCATTGGTCGGCATCGGAATGATTGCGCCGACTTCAAAACTCGGACATTTCACGGTTTTTATGCTCGCCTGTTTTGTCGGCTGGCAAGTCGTCTGGAACGTCAAACCCGCGCTTCACACGCCTTTGATGAGCGTCACGAACGCCATCAGCGGAATTATTCTGGTTGGTGGAATGCTCCAGCTTTCGGGCGCGAACTTTAATTTAACAACAATTTTAGGCGCAATTGCCGTTTTGATTGCGACTATCAACATTGCGGGCGGATTTTTGGTGACAAATCGAATGCTGGCAATGTTTCGCAGATAGAAATTTTCAGGAGGAACAATTAAAACGTGCGAGACAGCCTCGTTACAATTGCATACATTATTGCCGGTGCATTATTTATTTTGAGCCTCGGCGGATTATCGCGACAGGAAACAGCGCGGCGCGGAAATCTTTATGGCATTTTGGGAATGATTATTGCGCTCGTCGCAACGGCGGCGAAAATGGATTTCGGCAGTTATGTCTATCTCGGCGCGGTTTTGATTCCCGGCGCGATTATCGGCGGGTTAGTCGCTTCGCGCGTGCAGATGACGGCGATGCCGCAGCTTGTCGCCATTTTGCACAGCTTTGTCGGTTTAGCGGCGGTGCTGGTCGGGTTTGCGACTTATCTCGGAAATCACGAAATCAGCGCTGACGAAGCCGCGATTCACAAAATCGAGATTTTTCTCGGCGTGATTATCGGAGCTGTCACGTTTACCGGCTCGATCATCGCTTTCGCCAAATTGCAGGGAACGCTCAGCGGAAAACCTCTGCTGCTTCCGGCGCGGCATTTGTTGAATTTATTGATGCTCATCATCACAATCGCGCTCGGCGTTTGGTTTTTCATCTCGCCCGGATACGAAGGGCAAATTCCGCTTTTGATTGCGGCGATTTTAACCGGCGTTCTCGGAATGCATTTCGTCGCTGCAATCGGCGGCGCGGATATGCCGGTCGTCGTTTCGATGCTCAACAGTTATTCGGGCTGGGCAGCAGCAGCCGCAGGGTTTATGCTCAGCAACGATTTGCTGATTATTACCGGCGCACTCGTCGGCAGCAGCGGCGCGATTCTGAGCTACATTATGTGTCGCGGAATGAACCGTTCGTTTGTCAGCGTGATGCTCGGCGGATTCGGAACGGAATCGGGCGCGTCTCCGGCGGCGGGCGCGCAGCCTGCGGGCGAAGTGCAATCAATTGACGCAACGCAGGCGGCTGACCTGCTCAACAATTCGAGCAAAATCGTCATCGTTCCCGGCTACGGTCTGGCAGTCGCGCAGGCGCAGCACGCGCTTGCCGAAGTTGTCCGGCTTCTTAGGGAAAAGGGCGCAACCGTGAGTTTTGCGATTCATCCGGTCGCCGGTCGTTTGCCCGGACATATGAACGTATTGCTTGCCGAAGCGAATATTCCGTACGACATCGTTTTCGAGATGGACGAAATCAACGATTCGCTCAAAGAACAGGATGTCGTGATGGTCATCGGCGCAAACGACATCGTTAATCCTTCGGCTCTGGACGATCCGGCAAGTCCGATTGCCGGAATGCCCGTTCTGCACGTCTGGGAAGCGCGGACGGTCGTCGTGATGAAACGCGGTATGGCAAGCGGTTATGCGGGCGTGGACAATCCGCTTTTTTATTACGAAAATACGCGGATGCTTTTTGGCGACGCGAAAAAAGTCGTTGACGCGATTCTGGCAGCGATGCGTTCGTAATTTCGAATCGGGATTTCACCACAGAGACACAGAGGCACAGAGATTTTTATTTCTCTGTGCCTCTGTGTCTCTGTGGTGAAACGTCTCGTTTACCGAAAGCTGGCGTTGATTCCTTCGAGAACCTTTGAGCCGGGACAAAGCTCCGCTTTGGTCAATTTATTGAGCGGTATCTCGCTTGTTTCGAGAATATCGTGAAGCTCTTCGGAATCGGGTTCCAAATATAACAATCCCGTTAAGATTTCGCTTTTAGCTTTCGCGTTTTGCACGGCGGTGATTGCCGACAGGCGATCCAGCGGGTTCCAATCTTCCGCGAGTTTATGCAATCGAATGAAGGAGCCGTCGTGCAATTTCAAATTTTCAACCGTTCCTTCTTCATAATCCGCTTTAATCTCACGCATCACCGGAACAAAATCAAAGGTTGCCGTCGCTTCGACGTGTTCGCGGACGTAATCGTAAGATTTGGTCGAGCCGACATTATTATTGAAAGTTACGCACGGCGAAATGACGTTGATAAAAGCGAATCCCGGATGGCTCATCCCGGCTTTGATGAGCGGGATAAGCTGCGTTTTATCGCCGGAAAAGCTCTGGGCGACAAAGGTCGCGCCGAGTTCAATCGCCAGACTCGCCAGATCAATCGCTCCGAATTCATTAACATGACCTGATTTGTTTTTTGAACCGGGATCGGCGGTCGCCGAATCCTGTCCTTTGGTCAGCCCGTAACAGCCGTTGTTCATTACGATATAAACCATATTGAGATTGCGGCGGATGACGTGGACAAATTGCCCCATTCCAATCGAAGCCGTATCGCCGTCGCCCGAAACGCCGAGATAAATCAAATCGCGGTTTGCCAGATTCGCGCCCGTCGCAACCGACGGCATCCGACCGTGAACGGAATTAAACCCGTGCGAATTGTTCAAAAAATAAGCGGGCGTTTTTGAGGAACAGCCGATGCCGGATAATTTGGCGACTTTGTGCGGCTCGATATTGAGTTCAAAACACGCTTGCGCGATGGCGGCGCTGATCGAATCGTGTCCGCATCCGGCGCAAAGCGTCGAAAGCGAACCTTCGTAATAATCAACCGTATAGCCCAAATCGTTTTTGGGCAGCAAAGGATGGCGAAATTTTGAGCGAACGTATGACATATAATTTATGATTATAAAGACGCGATGAATCGTGTCTTTACGCGCGGACAATTTATCAGATTTACGAAATCCTGAAAATCCTTGCCAAAAGTTATTTACAACTCAATGATTTCCTTATCTTTTTTCAAAAGCCGGTTGACGATTTGGCTTCGATCAACGTTTTTCTCTGTTGCCAATTTCTGCACAAATTCGGCTATTTCAGGTTCAAGATAAATCGGTAAATTAAACTCGGCATCGGCGTTGTAAAATTTGCCTCTGACGCCTTTTGAAAAATCATATTCCTTCTTCATATTGTGTTTCTTCCGATTTGGTCGCTTTTCGCGCCGAAATTATTCTTATCTTGCAGACTGCCGCGTCAAATTCTTTGAATGTATGCGAAATTACAAGCAGTTTGCCGTTTTCATCCAAGCCCATTGTAAGCCATCTTTCTTCGGATTCGCTATGTTCTTCATCGGGAATCGAAAGAATGTTCGGATCGCGGAAAACCGTTGTCGCTCTTTCAAAATTTATCTTATGCTTACGAACGTTGCTTTTGGCTTTTCTCGTATCCCACTCAAAATCGTAACGCATAATTTTTGAGCATATTTACAAATTCGCTTTGATTTGCTGCAAAATATTATCGGCTGTGATCGGTGTGCCGTCGTAATTTAAAACCGAAACGAGCTTTGCGGGATTTACGCTCAATTCGATCATCATTAAGCTTTTAAACTGTGCATCGCGGTTTTGTTCGATGACAAAAATTTTCTCGTGCGAGGCGATAAAATCCGCAAAATCTTTGCCGAAAGGAAACGCTTTGACGCGCATCGCATCGAGCGAAATCCCTTCTTGTTTTAATAATTCAATCGCTTCCGCCGCCGCATAAGTCGAAGTTCCGAAGAACAAGACGCCGAGCGGCGATGAATTTTCCTGCTGATAAAATTCCGGCGCTGGAACCATTTCTTTGGCGGTCTGCCATTTTTTGAGCAGTCTGTCCACATTGCGCTGATAAGCCAGACCGTCTTCGGTGTAAACCGCGTATTCATCGCGCGACGAACCGCGTGTGACGAAAGCGCCTCTCGTTTCGTGCGTTCCCGGAATGGTTCGATAAGGAATGCCGTCCCCGTCAACGTCTAAATAACGACCGTATTTTTCGATTTTTTCAAGCTCCGCCGCGTCGAAAACTTTCCCTCGATTGTAAACGCCGTCATCGTCCCATTCCAAAGGCGGCGTGATGTGTTCGTTCATTCCGAGATCGAGATCGGTCATCAAAATCACGGGCGTTTGCAGCATTTCGGCGAGGTCGAAACAATCCGCCGTCATTTCAAAACATTCCTTTGGCGAAGCCGGAAAAAGCAAAACGTGTTTCGTGTCGCCGTGCGAAGCATAAGCTGCTAGGAGAAGATCGGATTGCTGCGTTCTGGTCGGCATTCCGGTTGACGGACCCGTGCGTTGAACATCAATCAAAACCGTCGGGATTTCGGCAAAATAAGCTAGTCCCAAAAATTCGTTCATCAAGGAAACGCCCGGACCGCTCGTTGATGTAAACGAACGCGCGCCGTTCCAGCTTGCGCCGATGACCATTCCAATCGCCGCCAACTCATCTTCAGCTTGCACGATGGCGTAATTCTTTTTGCCTGTTTCTTTGTCAACCCGAAGTCGCTGGGCATATTTTCCGAAAGCATCAACAACCGAAGTCGAAGGCGTTATCGGATACCAAGCAGCGACGGTTGCACCGGCATAAATCGCACCGAGCGCGCAAGCGGTATTTCCGCCAATCAAAATCGAATCGCCGAGCAGATCGCGTCTCGCTACGCGAATGTTAAGCGGATATTCAAAATGCTCGCGGACATAATCAACGCCCATTTTCAAGGCTTTGATGTTCGGCTCAATCAGTTTTTCTTTACCCTTAAACTGCTCTCCGAGAAGCTCTTCCAAAACATTAAATTCAATTTCAAAAAGCGCGGAAAGCGCGCCGACGTAAACGATATTTTTGAACAACTGCCGCTGGCGCGGATCGGTAAAAGCGTCGTTGCAAAGCGCCGTCATCGGGATGCCGATGTAATTAATGTCTTCGCGGATAAACTGCGCGTGCAAAGGTTTGGTGCTGTCGTAAAGAAAATAGCCGCCCGCTTTTACGCTTGCGACATCTTTGAGCATACTTTGCGGATTGACCGCGACCATCAAATCAATGCCTTCGCGTCGTCCGAGATAACCTTTTTCGCTGACGCGCACTTCATACCACGTCGGCAATCCTTGAATGTTCGACGGAAAAATATTCTTCGGCGTGACGGGAACGCCCATTCGGAAAATTGACTTCGTGAAAAGAGAATTTGCGCTGGCTGAGCCTGTTCCGTTGACGTTGGCAAATCTGATAACAAAATCGTTGATTTTTACTTCGCTCATCTACTGCAACCATTCCCCGCTTTTGTGACGTTATAAAAGAATTTCTGCATATCCCAAGCCGCTGTCGGGCATCTTTCCGCGCACAAACCGCAGTGAAGGCAAACGTCTTCGTCTTTGACCATTACTCTCGCGGTCGGCAAAGTTTCGGAAACATAAAGCTCCTGTTTTAAATTAAGCGCGGGAACTTTGAGTTTGAGGCGCAATTCGCTTTCCTCCGCGTTGGGCGTAAAAGTAATACACGCGGTCGGGCAAATGTCTACACAGGCGTCACATTCGATACATTTCGATTCGGTGAAAACCGTTTGCGCGTCGCAATTCAGACAGCGTTCGGCTTCCTTGAAAGCGGTTATTAAATCGAAACCGAGTTCGACTTCCTGTTTGCGATTGGTCAGCGTAATTTTTTTATCGGCTTGGGGAACGACGTATCGCGGATCGTGGGCGATTTCGCTGTCATAAGCCCATTCGTGAATTCCCATTTTCTGGCTGACTAAATTAACGTAAGGCGAGAGGCGTTTATTTATATCTTCGCCTTTGCAGACGAGATCAATCGAAACTGCCGCCTGGTGTCCGTGGGCGACGGCGGTAATGATATTTTCGGGACCGAAAGCCGCGTCGCCGCCGAAGAAGACTTTCGGATGCGTTGATTGAAATGTGACTTTATCAACAATCGGCATATCCCATTCGCCAAATTCGACGCCGATTCCGCGTTCGATCCAGGGAAAACTGTTTTCCTGCCCGATTGCCAGCAAAACGTCGTCCGCTTCAAAGAAAACGTCGGGTTCTCCGGTTGGAACTAAGCGTCTTTTGCCGTTTTCGTCATAAACAGCCTCGACTTTTTCAAAAGTCATTCCTTTCAATTTCCCGTCCTCGACCACAAAAGATTTCGGAACGTGATTGTCAAAAATCGGAATGTCTTCGTGCATCGCGTCTTCTTTTTCCCACGGCGATGCTTTCATATCGGCAAACGGGCTGCGAACGACGACTTTGACATTTTCGCCGCCAAGACGACGCGCGGTGCGGCAGCAGTCCATTGCCGTATTTCCGCCGCCGATGACCAAAACGTTTTTGCCGATTGATTTAATGTGTTCAAACGCGACGCTTGCCAGCCAGTTGATTCCGATGTGAATATTTTTTTCGGCTTCCCAGCGTCCCGGAAGTTTTGGTAAATCCTTTCCTTTCGGCGCGCCGCTGCCGACAAAAACAGCGTCGTAATCCTGATCTAAAACCTCTTTCAAGCTCGAAACATAAGTGTTGAAAAAAGTGTGAATGCCTAAATCGAGAATGTAATTGACTTCTTCATCCAAAACCGTTTCCGGCAAGCGAAACGACGGAATCTGGCTGAGCATAAAACCGCCGCCTTTTTTCTGCTCGTCGAATAAATGAAGCTCGTAGCCGAGCGGCGCTAAATCTCGCGCGACCGTCAGCGAAGCCGGTCCTGCACCGATCAGAGCGATTTTCTTGCCGTTCGGTTTAAACGGGGCTTGCGGCATCAATTCCTTGACGCCGTTTTTATTATCGGCGGCAACGCGCTTCAGACGACAAATCGCCACAGGCTCGGCTTCAATTCGACCGCGCCGGCAAGCAGGTTCGCACGGACGATCACAAGTCCGACCGAGTATTCCCGGAAACACATTGGAATCCCAGTTAATCATATAGGCTTCGGTGTATCTGCCTTCGGCAATCAGCCTGATGTATTCGGGAACGGGAGTATGCGCCGGACAAGCGTATTGACAATCCACGACTTTATGGAAATATTCGGGGTCTTTAATATCAGTCGGTTTCACTTGTTTTTACCTCTATGATGGGCTTTCTTTTCTTCGGATTTCAATTAGTTTGAAAACCAGTGAAGACATCAAATCATCTTGGCTTAAAAATAATACGTTTTTAATGTTACTTCAACGTCACAGAGTGTAAATGACGCAAAAAACGAAAAAATAAATATTCAAAATAGCACAGGCTTAAATCCGAACAATTTCGCTTGTCAAATAAGAAAAAGCGGCAAACAAAATCGTCTGCCACTTTTTAATCATAATTCCGGTTTATTTTGTATTTCCGTTATTTGGCTGTTTTGGGCGGGCTTTGCCAGAGAATATTGATGATTTTCCATTTCCCGTCGTACTTGGCGAGATGCAGATAATCAATTCCCCAAACGGCGGTTACTTTCGCGCTCGCAGTTTGATCTGAAACCTCGTAAACGACGACTTCTTTCGGAGCGTCTTTAGGCACCCGGTTGTTTTTGTTGTAATTTTTCGACAATTCCACAAATTGCGTAAAAGTCATTGTGTGCGGCGTGTAAGCGGTTTCTCCCTGTTTCAGAAAAAAGCCGCGTTTGGTTAAATCGGGGTGAATGCTGCGCTCGGCTCTCGCAGGATTAACTTCGTAAATTGATTCGACATAATCAAGAGCCGCTTGTCTGACGGCTTCTTTATCGTCTTTTGATTGAGCGTTTGCCGCGAACGAAAACGCCAGCGAAAATAAAAATAAGGCTAATAGTTTTTTCATTTTTCCTCTTTTAATTTGTCTTCGATTCTAAAAGCTCTTGCGGAAAAGATACGACGCTTTGATAAAAAACGTGCGTTCGTTGCCGCTCAAACCGGTTTTATAAACTCCGGTGTAAGGATTAAAGCCGTTGTAATTGATGTTGTCATTATAACCGGCGTAAATGGCTGTTCCGGGACTCGGCGTCCAGCCCAAAACAAGCTGCGGGCGAAGTCGCGTCGAAATGTTTGAATAATCGAGCCGCAGACGCGCAAATATGTCGCGCGTAAATTGATATGTCGAGCGCAAACTGACAATGTGATCGTCAAAAGCGATTCTGCCCGTATCGTCGCGCGTTAAGCGGCGACGATTGTAATTGAGCTGAGCCTGCAAAGCGGCTGTCGGCTGGTAGCGCAGCGAAGATTCGATGAAAAGCAGATCGCCCGCGCCCGGATCGTAAGGAGCATCTTGTCCGAGGAGCAAAGCCGCCGGGCTGACGCGCGGATATTTCGTTCCGGCGCCGAAATCGTAATCCAAAACGCCCTTTTGAAAGCTCAAGACGTATAAGAAAAATATTTGTTTGATCGGAGACGTTTCAATGAAGCCGTAAATTTCGCCGCGATGAGCCGACCGCTCCGGGTCTGGTCCGTAAAACGCGCCGGTTCCGGGCGCGGTACGCTTGCGACCGAATTCGTGTTCAAAAACGCGCTCGTAACCCAATTCAAAACCGCCGCCGACATAAGTCTGGCGTTGAAAGGCGAGCATTCCCTGAGTGTTTGATCTTACTAACTGGCTGCGCCCGCGCCAATCGTAGCTGACGTTGCTTTCGTTAAAAAGACGTTTATAAATAATGCTTTTCTTTGCGTCGCGGTCGGTTTGATATTGAATAAACGAGCCGGCGTAATTCGTATCAACCCGATTTGAAAATCCGACATCGGCGCGATACTCTCTGCTTCTGCCCGTCATCAGGAAATTCATATTCAAATTTCTGTCCGAACGCGAAAGATAAGCTCGATAACCAACTCCGTTTCCGGTGCGATAATTGTTTTGATCAAGATTGGCGTCGTAAAATCTGCCGCGCGTGTTCGTTCCGATGACTTGAAAATCCGTTACGATTTTTTCGCTCAAATTAAAGCGACCGTCAACTCCGACGACATTATTATGCCGGTCAACGAAATTGTAAGTCGTCGCGAAAAATCCCAAATTATGCTGTCTGCCGATGTCTCGTTTAACGCGCAAAACTCCGATTTGAGCGTTTTCGTCAAGGAATCGCTCGATTCCGCAAATTCGATTTACGTTTGGATTAAGGTGACAGCGATCTCGGTAATTAAGCAGACTTACGCGGTCATCGGGCGAATAAACGCCGCCGCCCGGATAATTGTCCGAAGCGTACATCAATCCGAAAGTATTCTTCCCGCGTCTGCCCGTTAGCTTAGCTGCAACGTCCGGGTCAACAATTGCGCGAGTGTTGACGATGTTCATCGGTGATTGAAAAATATCAATTCTTTCCAAAAAGAACGGTCGTTTTTCCTGAAAGAAAATCGGAAAACGCTGATTGGCAGTCGAAACCGGCGCGTCTGCTTCGACCTGCGCAAAATCCGGGTTGTAAGCAAAATCAAGCGTAATCGTCGGCGTTAAGCTGAATTTGGCAGTCATTCCGAATTCGCCTCTCAATCCTTCATTGATATAACGCCCGTTCGGATTGCCGTCGAAAGTGTGGATCGTGCGTCTGCCTGATTCAGAAACAGTAAAGCTGGGATTTAATTCAAGCTGACGAGTCGTTTCGATTCCTTCCAGACCTGTAATTCGACCGGCTTGATTTAACCAGCCGGAAATACTGCGATTTGTCGGCATCCACGAATTGTATTCGTTGTTGTTGTATTTGACGCGGCGGTTAATATGCAATCCCCATTGTTTGTTTTTACCGGCTTCATAACGCAGAGATTTAAACGGAATAGCGACTTCAATCGTAAAACCGTCTTCGGTTAAAACGCCTTTCGATTCCATCACAATATCGAGACTGTAATCTTCTCCTCGTCCTTCGGTAAAAGTTCCGTCCGCCTGAATTCCCAATGGACTAAAAAATAAAAGATATGCTTGTCGCTGATCGTTAAAAGTATCGAGATGAACCAGAACGTAATCATCGTTAAAAATATTATCTCGCCTTGCTACTGTTGCTCGAACTGTATTTTTGTCCTGGATGATGCGAAAAGCTAAGTAAAGATTCTTCGAGTCATAGCCCATCATAAACTCTGTCGGATGAGTCGGCTTGACGTTATCGCCGGGCTGAGTTTGCACGAAATCTCCGAACAGAGCTGCCTGCTGCCAAACCGAATCATCGAGTTTTCCGTCAATCACGGGCGGCGAATCAAGTCGGGGAATTTGCACCGCCGCATCTTTTTTCACGTATCGCGATGACGGCTCTGTCGGCTGAAAGGGTTTTTCAGCCTGGGCGGAGCTTTTCGAGCCGGTCGCTTCAACCGGAGGTGACGCAACAGGCGTTGCATCAGGAGATGCAACCGTTTTGGCGTTGACTGTCGGAGCCGGTGAAGGCGCAGGCGGTTGTAGAGGAAGTGTTTGCGCAAAAGAGCTAAAAACGCCCGAAAATGCAAAAAGGGATAGCAGCAAAAATGTTTTCATAATTTAATCCAAAGAAAAGGAGTTGTTGACGCTCGTTTAATAAACACCGCTCTGGAAAGATTTGTGACAAAAAATTCCGAAGGTTTTACGAGCGTTTTTCATTTTTGGTTTCCTATCTGCGAAAAAGTCGTTTATACTTTGTAGGTTGGCTTTGGCTGTGGCGTTTTTTTTAATGCATTCTCACTCGAAGCCGAATAACAGAAGTTTTGCGAAAGATTTTTGCACAAGCGACGCGCATTTTTCGAGCGGCAGAAATTGCCGCTTTTAGCGCGCGAATCGTTTTGGCGACGAAGAACGAAGAAACGAAAACGGGTTTAGAGCGCATTTTAAATTTTAAAAACGAGGGCGCTCCCCGATTTTGACGGCGAAAAGGTTTTAGCTTGAATCAACTCTTGCTCGACGACGAAAATTCTGAGGAATTTTTTGTTCGTCCGAATTTAGAAAATTGCAGCTCTCAAGCGCAAAGTTTATCCGCTCGCTCTTTCCGCCATTTCAGCGCACATCTTCCGTAAAAACTTCATATTTTAAATAAAATCAAGGGAAAAAGCCCAATTTATGGCGAAAGAAATGATTGTCAGCGTCAACGGACGCGAAAAAAAGATTGCTATCCTCGAAGATGGCAAAGTGACGGAATTTTATATTGAGCGCGGCGAGGAAAATTCCGGCGTCGTCGGTAATCTCTACAAAGGTCGCGTGATGCGCGTGCTGCCCGGAATGCAGTCCGCTTTCGTTGACATCGGACTTGAACGCGATGCGTTTTTGTATGTTTCGGATTTCTTCGACGAAGAAGAGGAATTCGAGCGCATCGTGATGGAAAAAACCAAAAAAGGCGAAGCGACCGACGCGGCGAAAGCCGCCGCCGAGCGCGTCCAAAAAGCGCGTCTCGAACGCGAACGGCAGATGGAAGCAGCGCAGGAACGCGCCGAACCGATTGCCGCCGCTGCGGTTGAAGAACCGGAAATCGAAGAGCTGCCCGAACTGCCGGAAGAATTTTTGTCCGAAGATTTGGCGGGAGACGAATTTGTCTCGGTTGAAGACGAAATTGAGGAAAGCGATTCGAGCTTTATCGAAATTGCCGCGCCGAAAAATATTCAGCTCAAACCGATCAAAGAAATTGAAGAAGCGACGCCGTTCGTTTCGGGAGAATTCGGTTTCGAGCGAATTGTTGACGATGAAACCGAAGGCGATTTGTTCAAAGAAGCCAGAATTCAGGAACGTATTACGGATCACGTCCGCGCCGCCGAATTTGAAATCGAACCGACGCCGCCGATGGCTGTCGGCTCGCTTCGTCTCGAAACCGGAAACGGCGGTTTCGAGCGCATCGCGGACGATGAAGAACCGACTGCGCCCGAAGCCGCCGCGCCGCAGGAAAAAGGCAAACGCGGTCGCGGAAAACGCGGTGGCAATAAACAACAACCAGCCGCGCCGGAAACCGTCGACGCCGCAGCGCCCGCAACCGTAGAAATTCCTGCGCCCGCGGAAGACTCGGAAGAAACGCAAAAAGAAACGGGCGGCAGGCGCGGCGGAAAACGCGGGGGGAAAAAGAACGCCGCTCCGGCGACCGATGACCAGCCGCAAGCCTCTGAAAGCACCGCGACCGAAACCAAACAATCTTCGCGCCGGGGCGGGCGAGGCGGCAGAAACCGCAAAAACAACGAGGCAAAAATGCAGACGGAAAATCCGAGAAACGACCCGAACGACGGCGCAAACGTCGAATCAACCGAAGATTCGCGCGGTGAAACCGGCGGAAATTCAAACGTCGAGAATGTTTCACGCGGTGAGAGAACGGATTCAAATACGGAAAATACGGTTCAGGATGAACGCGGAAACGCGGGTGCAGGCTCGCCTTCGGACGCAATGACCGCAAATTATGACAATGCAGAAGCGAGCGTTGACGACATCGGCGGATTTCGTTCGGAAATGGCTGTGCGTCGCGGCGGTCGCGGTCGTCGCGGTGCGCCGCGCGGCAATCGCCCGCAACACGGCGGACAAAATGGTGCGGCGCAAGACGGAAATGAGGACGGCGGCGAGGCACCGGAAGCTGTAGTTGAAACCGTTGAAGTCGCCGAAACGGCAGTTGAAGACAACGGACGCCCGCCGCAAACGAAGCGCGACGACCGGCGCGGCGGACAGCGCGGAGGTCAGGAACGCGGCGAAAGACCCGAAAGAGGCGAGCGCGGCGAAAGAAGTGAAAGACCTGAAAGAGGCGGGCGCGACGGCGGTCGTCGTCAGCCGACAATCACCGATTTGCTCCGCGAAGGTCAGGAAATTCTCGTCCAAATCGCCAAAGAGCCGATTGCCAAAAAAGGCGCTCGAATTACGTCGCACATCGCTCTGCCGGGCAGATTTTTGGTTTATATGCCGACCATTGAACACGTCGGCGTATCGCGCAAAATCGAATCGGGCAGCGAGCGAAATCGTCTCAGAACTCTGATTCAAAAAATCCGCGAAGAGGAAGACGTGCCATCGGGCGGTTTTATCGTTCGCACCGCAGGCATCGGAATCTCCGAGCAAAATCTCCGCGAGGACGCGCGTTATTTAGTCAGAACCTGGACGGATGTTCGCAAATCCGCCGAGCGCACGAAATCTCCGGCGATGGTTCATCAGGATTTGGATTTGGTAGAACGCATTTTGCGCGACCAGCTTTCCGACGATTTCGCCGCGATTCGCGTTGACGACGAAGCCGAATTTCAGCGCGTTGTCGAATTTATCAACCGGATGGCGCCGAGAATGACCAACCGCGTCAAGCTCTACACGCGCGAAGAGCCGATAATGGAAAATTACGGCGTGCAGGAAGAAATCGACAAAGCCGTCAAACCGCGCGTATGGCTCAAATCCGGCGGCTATCTCGTTATCAATCAAACCGAAGCTCTCGTTTCGATTGACGTTAATACAGGCAAATTCGTCGGCAAAGGCGCGAATCGTCTCGAAGACACGATCACGAAAACGAATATGGAAGCGGTCGAAGAAATCGCCCGTCAGGTTCGCCTCCGTGATTTGGGCGGAATTATTGTGCTGGACTTGATTGATATGGAAGACCGGCGCAATCGTCAAAAGGTTTTGCAGTTGCTGCAGGAAGCTCTGCAAAATGACAAATCGCCCACGAAAGTTCTTTCGTTCAACGATTTCGGTTTGATCGTAATGACCAGAAAGCGCGTCAAACAATCGCTCGAACGTACGCTCTGCGCGCCTTGTCATTATTGTCAGGGCGCAGGTTTGATTAAATCTGCGCAAACGGTCGCTTATGAGATTCTCGACCAGTCGCGCCGACTTTCAAAACAAATGGATGATTACAAACAAGTCACTCTGCGCGTTCATCCCGAAATCGCCAAAGCACTGCGAACGACGGAACGCGACGTTTTGACGGAAATCGAAGATTACCTCGGCTCGGTTGATTTGACAGCCGACGCCGCCGTTCATCAGGAACAATTCGATTTTGCTTTTATTTGATAAAACAAAGCTGCGAAAGCAAGTCGTAAGCAGCTTTATTTAACTTTAAAACGAAAGGGCGGGGACAAATCTCCCGCCCTTTCGCGCATTTGCCGTGAAAATTCGTTTTCCCAGTTCGTCCTCCAGATTGACTTCGCCAAGCACAGTGCTTGCAGAACTTAAATCGGCTGAATCAAATTTCCCGCTCAGCTTGCCGATGACTGCAAAGCGCAAGTAAACAAGTATGTTCGACCCGGCGGAGATTGAGCCTGCGCCGCTGCTCTTGCTCGCCGCAATCCCGATTCTGCCCGGCGTTTTCGTGTCTGCGACGATTAAAAAATTGCCTTGACTCAAAGTTCCGACCGCATCGAACGGAGCTTCGGAGATTGGCTGAAGCGCTTTCGGATCGTATTGAACGGTAAAGCTGTAGCCGGAGATTGTTTTGACCTCCGGGTTGTTTAAGAAGACCGGAATTGAAATCGTCGTTCTGCGATCTGCCAAAACGTTGATTGGCAGAACAGCCTGTAGGTCGGCTTGCGAAACATCCGTTTCCTGCTCAATTGAATCCGTTGTTCGGTTTGAATCAAAATCATTGTCGGTTGAAATCATCTCGTCCCGAACCGGATTTTCGTTCGCGGCTGAATTGCCGTCGGGCGGCGTCCAACTGCCGTTAACCTCGCCGATTAAAATACCTTCGTAGTTTTCTCCGGTTAGCGCGGCATTCAGCGTGTTGTAGCTGCGCGAAGCGGGAACAAACTTCCAGTTACCGACTTGCCCGGTCGCGTTTGTCTGAACGTTTCCTGCGACGTAGCGCAAGATTTGTGTTGCATCGAACGGCGTAATCGAGTCGCTGTTGTTGGTGTCGGCGGCGATTCGTTGATTTGGCGTCAACGCGCAGTTCGTATCTGCCGCCACGCAGCGCAAGATGAGCGTCGCGTCAAACGGAGTGATGCCGTTCGAGTCGCCTGTTTTCGTCGGCGTGACGGTGTATTGTCCGAGCGGATTTAAATTGTTGAGCGAATAAGCTCCGTTTGAATTTGTGATGGTTGAAGCCGCGGTTGCGCCGGAAGCCGTGATGGTGACTCCGGCTACATATTTTGCACTTTGTCCGGTCGGTGTTGTCCCGTAAACCACTGTTCCGGCGATGCCCGCGCCCGGAGCGGACTGTGCTTCAAACGCCCCAATGTCCGCGCCGTCCGAGGCATTTGAAATGGATGAAACGTCAAAGGGGCGAACCGCACCGCGCTGGTCATCGGTGAAACCAAAACTGTTGCCTTTGTCAATCGCCGGGGAATTGGTTTGCAGGCGATGAGTCGGCGTTGCGCCACCATAGTTTCCGAGCGCGTCCAGAAGCGGATTGAGCGGGGAGGAAAGCGTTCCGACTCTGTCATTATTAACGCCGTCAACGAAATTGTTTCCCGCCGGGCTGCCGACGAGGTTAAAACCGCCGGAAGTGAACGCGCCTCTGACATCCGGGACGGTTGAATTGTTGCGATTGCCCGCGATAATCGTGTTGCGAGCCGTCGCGTTCGAGCCGCCGATAACGCCGCCCGCCGTGTTCGTTCCGTTTGCCTGATTGTCCGTGATGGTCGAATTTGAAACGGTTCCCGAAACAAGCGACAACAGCAAACCGCCGCTGTTGCCGGAGCCGTCGTTGCCGCTAACGACGTTGCCCGAAACGGTCGAGTTCATCATTATGAATTGATTGCCGTAAAAATTAATTCCGCCCGCGCTGTCAACAGCGCCGTTATTTAAAACGGTGTTGTTGGAAATTGTGCTGTTCAGAATGGTCAACGACGCGCCGCTATTGGCGGAAATCCCGCCCGCATCTCCGTTGCCGACGCCGTTGCTGTTACTCGTAACGTGGCAAGCAATGAGCGTCAAAGCGCCGCCGCTGACATTGATGCCGCCGGCAGCAGTCGCGGAAAATCCACCCGTAATCTTCATTCCGCTCAAGCTCACTCCGACGTTGGTGGCTGAGACCCGGCGGATGTTGAAAATTGAAAAGTTGGCGCTCGATGCCGGATCGCGACGAACGGTCAAAAGCTGCGCGCCTTTGCCTGCTATGCTCATGCTTTTGTCGGAAATCGAAAGCTCGCGAAAACCGGCTGCGTCCGACAAAGTGATCGTTTGCGGCGTGTTGAACAACGACGAGAAGACGATCTCGTTGCCCCGCGCCGAAGCCACAGCAATCGCCTCGCGCAAGCTACAATCTTCATCGCACTCGCCATCATTTGTGTCCTCGGTTTTCGTTACCACCAACGCCGGGAAATGCCCGGATTCAAACGACCCGACATCACTGTTATCGCCGCCCGGAGCCGGGGGCGCAGCCGGATTATCAATCGGGCGCGGGCTGCCGCGCTGGTCTGTGAAATTTCCCAGAGCATCGCCGGCGTCAATCGCCGGGCTTCCCGCGAGCAGAGCGTGAGTCGGCGTTGAGCCGCCGTTTAAGGCGAGCGCCTCCAGCAAAGGGTTGATTAAAGCCGATGAGCTTCCGACCTGATCGCTTGGCTGGTTAAACCCCGAAACCGAGCCGACATTGCCTACGAGATTAAACCCTTGCGAGATAACGGTTCCATCCGTCACGTCAGGCGCGGCTGAATTGTTGCGATTGCCCGCCGCAATCGTGCTGCCGATGGTTAGATTACTATTATTGAAAATTCCGCTCGCGCTCGCCGCGCCGACCGCACCGTTGTCCGTTACGGTCGAATTCATCAGCGTCATCACGCCGCCGTTGAAAATGCCGCCGCCGTTCAGATTGCTAGTGAAGCCGGTAGCGTCCGTCACGGTGTTTCCCGAAACGGTCGAATTAGTAATCGTGGTTACAGTTCCCAAAGAAGTGAAAATACCGCCGCCGGAATTCGTCGTGCTGCCGCTGATAACGCGGTTGTTTGAAACGGTGCTGTTGTTAATGACGAGCGTGCCGCCCTGCGCGCTGATACCGCCGCCTTTCACACTGCCGACGCTGGTGATCTCGTTATCCGTGATGTGACAATCGTTAATGGTTAAGTTTGAGGTTGGGTCGCTGTAGATGCCGCCGCTGCGCGCGTTTGAGCCGCCGGTTTTGCCGCCCGTAACTGTCATCCCGTTTAAAATCACGTTTGCGCCGTTGACCGTAAAGATGCGGAAATTAACTGAAGATGCCAAATTTCGGCGGACGGTCAGAAGATTCGCGCCTTTGCCGTTGATCGTCAGATTCTTGTTGATAATCAATCCCTGAAAACCCGCCGCATCGGACAAAGTAATGATTTGGGGAGCGTTGAATAAAGAGGAAAATTCAATGACATTTCCAGTTCCGGCAATGTTAATCGCTTCGCGCAGAGAGCAGTCCGCATTACACGCGCCGTCGTTTGTGTCTTCGACTTTCGTGACCGTTAAAAACACTTCCGATTCAAACGCGCCGATGTCCGCGCCGTCCGACGCATTCGCCGTGCCCGGATTGTCGGTCGGACGCAATTTTTCGCGCTGATCGGTTGTTAAACCGAAGCTGTTGCCTTTATCAATCGCCGGAGAATTCGTCTGCAAACGGTGTGTTGGAGTCTTGCCGCCATAATGCGCCAAAGAATCGAGACGCGGGTTGAGCGGAGAGGAAAGCGTTCCGGCTTGATCGTTATTTGCGCCATCGGTAAATCCCGCCCCATGCGGAGCGCTGCCGATTAAGTTATAACCGCCCGACGTGAACGCGCCGGAAGGCGAAGCGACATCGGGCGAAGAAGCGTTGTTTTGATTGCCTGCGACGATGCTGCCGCGAATCGTCACGGAACCGCCGCCCCGATAAATTCCGACGGCGCTGTTTGTACCGCCCGCGTCGTTGTTGGTAATCGTCGAGTTGGTAATCGTGGTCGTGTTGTTAGTCCAAATGCCGCCGCCGTTGTTGGTCTCGTTAGTTTTGCGGTTGCCCGAAATAGTCGAGTTGGTCACCGTCAGAACGCCTTCGTTGTGAATTCCGCCGCCGCCCGAAAAGCCGTTTGCATTATTTCCGGAAACCGTACTTCTTGCAAGCGTCAGATTGCTGTCGGCGGTGACAAATATTCCGGCACCTCTATTACCGTTGTTGGCTGAAATAACGCAATCCGTGACTGTGAGAGAAACGCCGCCATTGGCGTAAATTCCGCCGCCCGCACCCGAGCGTCCGCCCGTCACGGTCATTTTATTTAAAAATACCTGCGCGCCGCTGCCGCTAACGTCAAAAACTCGATAAAGCGCCGATTGTAAAGCGCGTCTGATGGTCAAAAGATTCGCGCCAGCGCCCGTCACGGTTAAACTTTTGTTGATCGTCAGCGCGGCGAAATCGTCTGACAAAGTAATTATTTGCGGCGTGTCGAATAAAGGCGAGGCAAAGACGATTGTGTCGCCCGGAGCGGCGACCGCTATCGCTTCACGCAAAGAGCAGTCTGCAGAATCGCAAGCGCTGTCGTTCGTATCAGCGGTTTTCGTAACCGTTAACGTCGCCGCCTGCGCGGTGAAAACGGTAATCGCCAGACAAAAACAAATCGTAAAAATTCTGTTCGTCAATAAATTCAAAAATATTCGCATCTTAATTTTTCCCCTTTTAAATTCTCTTTTTTAGCGGCGTATAGTCGGCGAAAGTTCAATTCGTTTAACTTTCAAGGTGTGCATTTGGCATCGCCGATTCGTTTTGCCTCACACTGCAAACCCGTGGCGAGCGAAGGCAGGCAAATCATTACCGAGCCGGTTTTGGTTTCCGAAAAATGAATGCTTCCGCTTTCTACCATGCGGAAAACGGTGCGGCAGTTTGTCTCAAGCGCCGCGGCTGCCTGCTCGCTCGTGAGCATCATTTCTCCGCAACCGGGGCAAAAAGTCTGCTCCCCGCATTCTGATTGGCGAACGACAAATCGTCGTTCGGTTTCGATAAAAATCTCGGTTGTGCGTTTGATTTCCATTTGTTCTGGATTAAAATTAGAATCGCTTTGGATTTGTTCTGCGGGCGACGGCAACAAACTTACAAACATCCGTCGAAAAAAGTCCTGACAACCGGCTTAGATTTTTCTGACAAATTCCTGACACGATGGAAGAGCGACAAACAAAAGAGTTTTACGATTTCGGCGAGTTTCGGCTTGACCTGGAAAATCGTCTTTTGTGGCGCGCAGGCGAGCCGGTTGCGCTGAATTTGAAGGAATTTGAAGTCCTGCTTTTTCTGGTCGAAAACGCCGGTCGCGTTGTGGAAAAAGACACGCTTCTCGATGCAGTCTGGAAAGACACTTTTATCAGCGAGGGCGCATTGACGCAGAACATTTCCCGCCTGCGAAAAAAACTCGAAGCGGCATCCGGTAACTCCGAAAAAATTATCGAAACTCTCCCGAAACGCGGCTATCGCTTTTTGCCTCCGGTTAAAACAATTGAAGCCGCGCCCGCGCTGATCGTCAAAGAACAAACCGTGCAGCGCATTCGCGTCGAAGAAACAATCTCGCTTCGCGAACCGATTGAACCGTCAGATTTGCAGAGGCGCGCAAATCCCGCGCTGCAAAATCCGAAATCCGAAATCCGAAATCCGAAATTGCTCTGGCTGGCAATTGTTCTGGGATTTACTTTTGCGGGCGCAATCGGTTTTGCCGTTTATCAAAACAATTTCCGAAAGCCGGAAACCAAATCCGTTTTAATCGCCAGAGTCGTGCCATTTTCCGGTTTGACCGGGCGCGAAGATATGCCCGCTTTTTCGCCCGACGGCAAGCAAATGGCTTTTTCCTGGAATGGCGGCGATAGCGAAAAGGATTTGGACGTTTACGTCAAAATTATCGGTGCCGGCGAACCGGTTCGTTTAACGAACGGCGCAAACGATGAAATTTATCCGACATTTTCGCCCGATAATCGGCAAATAGCTTTTGTCCGCTCTTTTCCTTCTCGCAGCGAGGTGTTTTTGGTTCCGGCTCTGGGAGGCGCGGAAAGAAAGATTTGCGAGCTTAATTCAGAATGGACGAGCGTTTCGTTTTCCCCTGACGGGCAAACTCTCGCCGTCGTTGACTCGATTTCGGCTGGCAAACAATCGGGCATTTTTCTGGTGAATTTGCAGACCGGCGAGCGGCGACAATTGACCGCACCGCCGGAATCAATCAGAGACACCACGCCGCGCTTTTCGCCCGACGGCGCAAGTCTGGCTTTTCTGCGAAATTTCGGCGAATCGGTTCGGGAAGTTTTCATCGTTCAAACGGCGGGCGGCGAGCGAGAGGAACGTCAATTAACTTTCGACAAAAGCGGAATTCGGAGCCTCGCCTGGAGTGCTGATGGCAAACGAATTGTTTTCGTTTCATTTCGTGCGGGCAATCAATCGAATTTGTGGCAAATTCCGGTTTCGGGCGGCGAGCCGGAAATAATTGCGACGAGCGGCAAAAATATAACAAACGTAGCCGTTTCGCCCGACGAACGAACAATTGCTTTCACGGACGAATCGAACGACTCAAATATCTGGAAAATCGCGCCCGGCGCGCCCGCGCGAAAATTCATCCACTCCACTCGCGCCGATCACAGCCCGCAATTTTCGCCGGACGGCTCGCGCGTGGTTTTCGTCTCAGACCGCACGGGAAACCAGGAAATCTGGATTGCCGACGCGGACGGCAAAAATCAGCGTCAACTAACCGACTCAAACGGTTTGACGGGAAGTCCGCGTTTTTCGCCGGACGGAAAGTTTGTCGCCTTTGACGCGGCGAGCGAAAACACCAAAGACATTTTTATCGTTTCGAGCGACGGCGGCGCGCCGCGTCGTTTGACTGATTCGCGGTCGCGCAGCGTTTTGCCTGCTTGGAGCGCGGACGGTCGCTTTGTCTATTTCTGCTCGGATCGCAGCGGCGATTTGAACATCTGGAAAACCCCGGTGGCGGGCGGGGAAGCCAAACAAATCACTAAACAAGGCGGTTTCGAGTCGTTTGCTTCGCCCGACGGCAAAGTGATTTTTTATTCCAAAGGGCGCGGCGTTGCCGGATTGTGGCGCGCTTCGGTCGAAGGAGGCGAAGAGTCTCCGGCGCGGGAGCTGTCCGAAGCAGGTTATTGGCGTTACTGGACGGTCACGCAAAAAGGCGTTTATTTCGTGGCTCAAAACCCAAATCCGCCGTATCGAATTGTGTTCTACGATTTCTCGACCGGACAAGCCAAAGAAATTGCATCGGCGGAGAAAGCGCTGCTTTGGGCTTTTTCCGGTTTGAGCGCATCTGCGGACGGCAAAACGATTCTTTATGCGCAGCGAGACCAAAACGCCGGAAACATTATGCTCGCCGAGCTGCAAAAACCTTGATTTGCCAGCCGACGCCGTTTATCGGGAACAATTCGATTTTGCGTTTATCTAAGTGAAACTTAATTGAAACTTAGCACGTAACAAACGCCGAGCTTGTTTCAAGTTCGACGTTTTTGTATATTTAAATTCCTTCTGTAATTAAACTTTTTTAAGGAGTAAATGCAATGAAAATGCAAAGAAAACTCGTCGGTATTTCGTTTGTTCTGCTTTTTGCTTTGGCTTTTGTGCTGATGCCTGATACGGGAACGGCGCACAACAGCGACACGGTTGCCATCGGCGCAAAGGTTGAAAACTTTACGCTCGCCGATACCGAAGGCAAGCAGCGTTCGTTTAACGATTTGAAAGGCAAAAACGGCGCGCTGATCGTTTTTATGTCGGCGCAATGCCCGGTCGTCAAAGGCTATGCCGAACGTATCAATGCTCTGGCGAAAGATTATCAAGCCAAAGGCATCACCGTCATCGGAATGAATTCAAACGCGACAGAATCGCTCGATTACGTTAAATCGAATATGACCGAACGCAGCTATTCTTTCCCGATGTTGATTGACAAAGGCAACGTCATCGCCGACAAATTCGGCGCGACCGTAACGCCCGAAGTTTATTTGTTCGACAAAGACGGCAAGCTCGTTTATCGCGGCGCGATTGACAACGACCGGAGCGGCGAAAGCATCACCGCCCGCCCGCTGCAAGACGCCGTTGACGCAACGCTCGGCGGAAAAGCGGTGGCGAAAACCGAAACCAAAGCCTTCGGCTGTTCGATCAAACGCGCGGCGAAATAAAAGATGAGATTTTTCCGTTTGGCGGTTTTCTGCGGCGTGATTTTGCTCGGTCTAAGCGGCGCGGATTCTGCGCTCGCGCAAAAAAAGCGTACGCCGCAAAATCGTCGGCAAACAAAATCCAGAGTTAAAAGAAGCGTTAAGAAACCGCCGCCTCCAGCCGAAACGGCGGCGCTGATTCCGGTCACGCGGCTCGACTTTGCCGGTCTGCAAACGCTGCTCAAACGCGAGCCGGAAGCAAAACGCCCGCTGCTGATCAACTTCTGGGCAACTTGGTGCACGCCCTGCGTCGAGGAATTTCCCGAACTCGTCAAAATTGACCGGGAATTTCGCCCGCGCGGCTTGGATTTCGTCACAATTTCGCTCGACGATCTGGCGGAAATAAAACGCGACGTGCCGAAATTTCTGGCGGCAATGAAAGCCGAAATGCCCGCTTTTTTGCTCAAGACGGCGGACGAAGACGCTGCGATTCAATTAGTTGCGCCCGATTGGAGAGGCGGTTTGCCGTTTACAATTTTGCTCGATGCCACCGGCAAAACCGCTTACAGCCGAATGGGAGTCGTTAAACCGGACATTTTGCGGGTGGAAATTGAAAAAGTTTTGTCCACGGCGGCAGATGCGCCTTCTGTCAAATAAATATAATTTGCCAGCTTTCATAAAGCTGGCAAACGGCGAACTGTCAACTCTAAACTGTCAACTCTAAACTATTTTGCAAATAATTATGCGTAATAGTTGATAGTTTATAGTTGATAGTTGACAGTCGTTGGACTTTTAACTTTATTTGCTGATACTGATTAAATTAAACCAGAAAATTGATTTGACGGCGGCTCGCAAAAGCCGCCGTTTTTGCTTTTCCGGCAAAGTCTGGTAAAAATTTAGTTTAATTCCGACAGTTTTAGAAAATCAATGAATCAACAAATCACGCCGGAAGTCATCGCACAACACAATCTTACAACCGAAGAATACAGCCGCATCGCCCAACTTTTGGGGCGCGAGCCTTCAATGACCGAGCTTGGCATTTTTTCCGTAATGTGGTCGGAACATTGTTCCTACAAATCTTCGCGCGTTCATCTCAAGCGTTTGCCGACAACCGGCGAGCGCGTAATTGTGCCGCCGGGCGAAAACGCCGGAGTCGTTGACATCGGCGACGGCTGGTGCGTCGCTTTCAAAGTCGAATCGCACAATCACCCTAGTTTTATCGAACCGTTTCAAGGCGCGGCAACAGGAGTCGGCGGAATTTTGCGTGACGTTTTCACAATGGGCGCGCGCCCGGTCGCGGCGATGAATTCATTGAGATTTGGTAAATTGACCGATGAAAAACACGCGAATCGCAATAAATCTATTTTAAAAGGCTGTGTGGCAGGAATTTCGCATTACGGCAACTGTTTCGGTGTGCCGACAATCGGCGGCGAAGTTGTTTTTGATGATGCATACAATTTAAATCCGCTTGTCAACGCTTTTGCGCTCGGTTTGGTGCGACACGACCAAATCTTTTTTGGCAAAGCGTCGGGAATCGGAAATCCAGTTTTGTATGTGGGGGCAAAAACCGGGCGCGACGGAATTCACGGTGCAACGATGGCTTCGGCTGAGTTTGACGAAGAAGCACTCGAAAAACGCCCGACGGTACAGGTCGGCGATCCGTTTTTGGAAAAATTGCTGCTCGAAGCCTGTCTTGAAGCGATGCGTTCGGGCGCGATTGCGGGAATTCAGGATATGGGCGCAGCCGGATTAACTTCTTCAACCTGTGAAATGGCGGCGCGCGCCGGAACGGGAATTGAGCTTGATTTAACAAGCGTGCCGCAGCGCGAAACCGGAATGACGGCTTACGAAATGATGCTCTCGGAATCGCAGGAGCGAATGCTGATCGTCGCGCACGCAGGACGCGAAAAACAGGTGATTGACATTTTCCGCAAATGGGATTTGGACGGCGTTGTCGTCGGTCGCGTCGTCGAAGGCAATCGAATGATTGTCAAACACAACGGCAGCGTCGAAGCCGACATTCCGGTTCTGGCTTTGACCGACGAAGCGCCGAAATACAATCGCCCGATGGCGGAA
Source organism: Pyrinomonadaceae bacterium (assembly GCA_036387315.1). Classification (GTDB taxonomy): domain Bacteria; phylum Acidobacteriota; class Blastocatellia; order Pyrinomonadales; family Pyrinomonadaceae; genus JALZCH01. Next base: position 90 of record DASVTY010000027.1, on the reverse strand, counting down.
AGTCAAACGTCAAAAGTCAAAAGGCAAAAGCCGGAAAACACAACGAACAACGAACAACGAACAACGAACTTTACGGATAACTTTAAAACT
>DASVTY010000026.1:0-77566 GCA_036387315.1 Pyrinomonadaceae bacterium | reverse complement strand
AATTACTAATAAAAGTTTTACGGCTTTTATTATTTTGGAAAAAGCGAGGTTAACACCTCGCTTTTTTATTTGGCAGTTCTCCCTTATTCATAAGGATAGATTTAAACGATACAAACTAAGCCTTTAGTGCTATATTTTGTTTATGAGCGTGATTGTATCAACTTCCGAAATCAAGTTGACCGAAACCGAAGCGGGCGTACTTCGCATCGGCAATTCCCGTGTTTCTTTGGACACCGTAATTATTGCTTTCAGTCAAGGCGCAACGCCAGAACAGATTGTCGAAGATTACGATTCGCTCGAATTGAGCGAAGTCTATGCGGTTATCAGCTATTACCTGCAAAACCTTGAGGAAGTTGAAAATTATTTAGAACGAAGAAAAGTGCAGCGCGAGCAACTGCGCCAACAAATCGAAGCTCGCTGCAATCCGCAAGGAATCCGCGAAAGACTTCTTGCTCGCAGACGCAAAGCCGCCTAAAGTGTTTATGATTCGTTTCCTTACCGACGAAGATTTTAACCGTCGTATTTTACGCGGTTTGAAGCGTCGCTTGCCTTCCCTCGATGTTGTTAGAGTGCAAGACGTTGGTTTAATGATGCAACCGGACTCGGAAGTTTTGGAATGGGCGGCAAACGAAAACCGCATCATCTTAACTCACGATGTAACGACAATGAGCAAACACGCTTTTGATCGTGTCGAACAAGGTTTGAAAATGCCAGGTGTGATTGAAATTTCACAAGATACTCCAATTGGCGAAGCAATCGAAGAATTGATTTTAATTGCTGAATGCAGCTTGGAAAATGAATGGCTGAACCAAGTTATATACTTGCCTATCAAAAGCTAATCCGTTTCCTCCGTTTGATAAATGGATAGAATATCTTCTTTTGTTAATAAAGGTATTTTATTTGTATCAATTGTAGAGTGCCGAGTTAAACAAACTGTATTGGCAACTGCCCAAGGTAGTTCGGAGAAGTATTCATCATTTGGAAAGTAGTAGTTTACATCTTTTTTACTACCATTGATCTTATTCAATAAAACAAGAATATTTTTGATTGATGTTGAAATGAGCATCAATCCATGAAAGTAATTTTCAGGATGCCAGTTTCTTGAATGTCTATGAACAATATGATTGGGCGTCTTATCAATTTGTTCTGAAATAAAAAAGGCTGTTCCGAATTCGCTCTGAGAAACAACGCGCCATTGTTGGTTTTCAACCGGTTTTCCTTTAAATTCTGGAAGCCCCATCAAATATTGCCTTCCACCCATCTCAACTCGAAGTCCATGTTTTAAACTGTTGTATTCTTTATCTATTTTTTCATCTAAAAAATCCTTGAAAAAATGATTCCAAAGGTAACCAAATTGTTCGATTTTTTTTGAATATCTATCTCTTTCAACACCTGCAAAAACTATATTTGCAAAATCTCTAAAGTTACTAACTGGCAGCGCAAGTTTTGTATAGATTTCTTTACCGTCCCGAAATTTTTCTGCAATATCAAGCAAATCTTGATTTCTGTATTTTAGAAACCAACCAATAATACAGTCATGAGCTTGAATAGCAGCAAATATGAATGAAAATAAAACCTCCAATCCTTGAGAGTAAGCAATTCGCATATTCATTGCGGCGTGTTGTCTTGTCTTCTTTTCATTTCCTTCTCCGTTTAACAAACTAAGATTTAGTTGAGCAATGTATTCAAAATACTCAGAATCAATTTGATTTATAAATCTCAAATTAAGCTCCTGAATATCATTATCCCAGAACGCGTATGCTTTTTCATTCACTACAAAAGGAATACAAAATTGTTTAGGCGGTAACTGTTTATTTTTCATAATATTTATAAAGAGAGCACAAAACAAAAATATCCTGTGCTCTCCTTTTCATTTTACAATTCAATGTTTTCAATCACACCAATCCAGTGCTCTGCGCCGAGAGTGCCTTTGGCAAACTCGCTGATGACTTCAAAAACGTGGTCGGAAAATCCGCCGATGTTTAGGATGTCTGCGCGCGACTTGGCTTGGGTATGGCTGTAAGGTTGAATGTCAATGCAGACGAGCTTCGCATCCGCGTTGCGCGATTTGAACTCGTTCCACTGTTTCATCGTTTCAGTTCCGCTTCCGCCGAACTGTCCGTGAATCGGCGTGTCAATCCACGATTCGTTGTCCGAAACGTAGATAATTAAATCGCCTTTTGATTTATGGCGATTCAATTCGCGCAAAGGCGCTGAGCAGTTTGTTCCGCCGCAGGGCAGGCTTGCCAGCTTGTTGGCGTTGGTCATTACCGAATCGCGCGGATTGAGCGAGACTTTTACGACTTTGCTTTCAAACGGAATGACTTCCGCCGCCGAATTTTTACGCAAAATCGCCGCCGCGACCAGAGCCGCTACGTCAATGCAGCGAACTGCCGAAGTCGAGCCTTTGCGAAAACCCGTCACAGATGAATGCATCGAGCCTGAAATGTCGGGAAAAATATAAACTTTTCCTTCGATTTCAGGAATGTTTTCCAGCGCGATTTCCAGTGCGTCCTGTAACGCATCGGTGATTTGGCGCGGAATCTCGCGGTTGTTTTCCGCCATTCTGTACGCAGCCAAAAGCTGGTACGGAAAGACGCGGGCGCGTTTGATCGCTTCGCGGTCGCGAAGGCGGTTTGCGATGAGCTTGACCATTTCCGAGTCAGCAAAAACGCCGTGACGCTGGAAGGTGTTCAAGTTCATACGAGTCATCGTCCAACCGGCGTTTCTGGCGATTGCCTTCCAATCCTTTGTTTCCAAGGGAAGGGAAGTCAGCATTTGAAACGGCACGTCGGGCACATCTTCGATCAATCCGACTTTGAAAAGCTCAAAGGCTTTCGCCGCGTCCGGCAGCAGCTCGATTTTAAATTCGCGCCCGATTAAATAACCGAACAGCGCTTCGTGTTCGGCGGAAGCAGGTTTCGGGTGAACCATTTTCAAGATGTCGCCGAACGAAGGCGATTGTCCGACCGATTGTTTGAAAATCTGTTCCGGTTTGCGAGCTTCAAACCATTCGCGCACCTGACGTTTCGGCGCAGTTCCGAGCGATTTACGACCGACCGCGCCGGAACGCATAATCTGCACGAAATTACGCAGCATCTTGCCGTTGTCAATCACTCGCGGAAAAACTCTGGCGAGCAATTCCTTGTCTTTGACCGACAAAACGGCGCAAAGCAGCGCCGGAACGTCTTTCATATAACCGCGCGAACGCGCGAAGACGGCGGTTTTGGCGATGAATTCCGGTTCGATTGATTCGCAAAAACCGAGAATTTTGTCGAGCTGTTCGCCCGCATCGGCGTAAAAAGTTGTGTTGAGCGTGCCAGTCGCAGCAAATTGCGCCAGCGCTTGTTTCGGCGTTAGCTCGTAAGCCAATCCGCCGGCTTCGTTAATTGTGTCGGCTTTCGGCGTGAACAAACCTTTCACCGTTTGAAATAAATTTTTATTTGCCATTGTTTTAGTCTCCTTTCAGACAAGTTTTTGCATTCTGTAGGGAGTGAGCAGTAAGCGGTGAGCAGTGGGCAGATTAAGAATCTCTTTCTGCTCACTGCTCACCGCTTACTGCTCACTTTTTTAAGGGCGACAAAAGGGAAAAGACCGCGCAACCGAACAGCTTAGGATCGGCGGAATACTCCAATATTCCAGCGCAACTGGAGGATGTAGTCCTTTCAGCATTCGCCCATAGTGTGAAAAGCGACGACAAGAATTTGTGAAACGTTTCGTTGCTCTATCCTGACTGAGCTACAAATTGAGTTGCCTCAATTTGGTTGGATTTGAACCAACGACCTACGGCTTGGAAGGCATGTAGTTCCACGAGCATTCGACGCAAAACAAGAGAAGTCGCGGTGGAAAGAATCGAACCTTCAATCTAACGATTATCGGTCGTTCGCTTTTCCATTAAGCTACACCGCGCGAATCAATTACGAATTTCAAATTACGAATTACGAATGAAACAAAACTTCGTAATTCGTAATTTGAAATTCGTAATTGTTGAAAGTGGGTCGGGCGGGACTCGAACCCGCGATACCTCGCTTAAAAGGCGAATGCCTTAATCCAACTTGGCTACCAACCCGGAAGAAAACGGTGAATTATGAACGATGAATGATGAACTGATTTTTAATTCATTATTCATCATTCATAATTCATCATTCCCAAAAAGCCGATGCGGGACTCGAACCCGCGACCTCTTGATTCGTAATCAAGCGTTCTGAATTCCACTGAACTAATCGGCTGTAAAAATGGTTTAAGTGAGGCTGGCGACAACAATTTGGCGCAAAGAACTGCTCTCGAAAGGAGAACCGTCACGATTGCCAAATTTCTGTTCAATTTGAAAACCGTTGTAATGCAGCAAAGCATCGAATTCCTGCGGGAAAAACTGCCGCATCGCAAAGGAAAAATGTTTGCTCTTACCTGTCATTACGTTTTGATAAATCCAAGCGATGTGGTTTATCTGCGTCGCGGCGTCGTAATTTACCCTTCCGATTAAAGTCATTTTTCCTGCTTCGGTTTCGTATTCCGAATCGAGGACGTTTTCATCCGCAGGTCGCGTGAGTATTTTCAAAGACGGATTAAAGACTTCAATAATGAATCTTCCGTTTGGCGTTAAGTGTTGTTTGACTGCTGCAAAGCATTTTTCGACATCTTCGCGCGTTAAAAGATGCTGTAATGAATTGCCGAGCAGCAATATCAAAGGGAATTTTTGATTTAATTCAAAATCACGAATGTCGCCTTTCCTTAAATCAAGAGAGACGTTTCGCGCTGCCGCTTTTTCTTTGGCGCGGCTTAGCATTTCATCGGAAATATCAATGCCGACAACATCAACCCCTTTTTCAGCCAGCGGAATAACGTAAGCGCCGCTGCCGCAAGCCAACTCTAAAACGGGCGAACCGTAAAGCGCGATTTTGTCTTCATAAAAAGCGAGCGTTTCGGGCGGCGCAAATTCGCCGTGTACCAAATCATAAAAAATCGAATCGTCGTAAAGCGTTTGTTTCTCTGACATTTTCAAATCTCCTGCAAAATAAATAAAGTGGCTGGAATTGGCATCGCACCAATCTCTCGACGTTTTCAGCGTCGCGCTAATCTGTCTCAGCTATCCAGCCGGGGAGAAACGATGAACGCAGAACGACTAAAGCCGAATTGAAATCAGTTCAGCTCTCAGCGTTCATAATTCATCGTTTCTTTTAGGCGTGAAGACGCTGCCGGTCAAGCGAATCGTCTTCGATGAAGAGGTATTTTCTCCATTCGCGCTTCGATTCCGCGTAACGGCAAAGCAGAACACGGTCAAGCCCGACTTTGAGAAGTGATTGCGAGGTCAAAAGCGGCATTCTGGCTTGTTCGGGCGTGCGGTTGCCTTTGCGCCCGTTGCATTTTTCGCAAGCCGTGACGAGATTTTCAGGCGCGGAATTTCCGCCCTGCGCTCGCGGCAAAATATGGTCGAGCGTTAAATTTGCCGCCGATTTATGTTCGCCGCAGTATTGGCAGCGATAAGAATCGCGCATATAAATCTGTGCGCGCCGGACAGTCGCTTTCGCCTGTTTGCTGCGTTTCAAATAAACGTAATGACGCAGACGAATCACGCTCGGCACGCGAAACGTCTGCCGCACGGAACGCAGCACGTTTTCGCCGTCAAACTCTTCGATTGTCACCGCGCCGCGAATGAACAATGTCATCGCCCGCGCCACACCGACCGTTCCGAGCGGTTCGTAAGAGAAATTTAGTAATAAAACTCTTCCTGTTAACATGTTTCCCGTGCCTCCTTTCTTTGTCAATAAGTTTAATGAAAATTAAGAGCATCGTGACGGATTTGAACCGCCGTTTACTGTTTACAAGACAGTTGTCCTCAAACCAGCTAGACGAACGATGCATAAAAAATCGGGAAAGAAAGAATCGAACTTTCGCCGCGAGTGCCCAAGACTCGAATGCTGTAGCCATTACACCATTTCCCGAAACTTATTTTTTAGCCACGAAATTACACGAACAAAACACGAAATAAAATATTTTTGTGTAATTTCGTGTAATTTTGTGGCTAATCTTTTAGCCTTTGACGCAAACGACTTGTTTGATTTCAGCGACGACTTCGACCAAATCGCTTTGGTTTCGCATCACCTCGTCAATGTCTTTGTAAGCGCCTGGAATTTCGTCCACGACGCCCGCGTCTTTGCGGCATTCGACGCCTGCGGTTTGCGCCGCCAAATCCTCGCGCGAGAATTTTTTCTTTGCCGCCGTGCGCGACATCTTTCTGCCAGCGCCGTGCGAGCAGGAATTGAACGATTGCGGATTGCCCAGACCTTTGATGATGAACGATTTCGCGCCCATCGAGCCGGGAATAATGCCGTACATCCCTTGATCCGCGCGGATCGCGCCTTTGCGCGTCACGTAAACTTCTTCGCCGAAATGCACTTCGGGCGAAACGTAGTTGTGGTGACAGTTAACCGCAATTTCCGGGCGAAACGCCTTGCCGTCGTTAAACATTCGGTTGAATGATTTGAGCAGGCGGTTCATCATCACTTCGCGGCTTTTCAGCGCATAACGCTGCGCCCAATCCAAATCGTGCCAGTAGGCTTGGAATTCCGGCGTGCCTTGAATGAAATAAGCGAGCGCCGGATCGGGCAATTCGTTTAAACGATGCAAAGATTTCGCCGTTGCAATGTGACGTTCCGCCAATTCTTTACCGATGTTGCGCGAACCCGAGTGCAGCATCATCCAGACGTTATCTTCAGTGTCGAGACAGACTTCGATAAAGTGATTGCCGCCGCCGAGCGTGCCGAGCTGCGTCATCGCTTTTTTCCTGCGGTCTTGAATTGCCGAGTGCAATTCGTCAAATTCAGACCAGCCGTCCCAACGCGAGGCTTCGTCGGGCGATTCTTTGTAGGCGTTAAAACCGACCGGAATCGCGCGTTCGATTTCGTGGCGCAATTCTTTTAGTTTTCCGTCGAGAATTCCGCTTTTGAACGGCGTTTTGACCGCCATCATCCCGCAACCAATATCCACCCCGACAGTTGCCGGAATCACAGCGCCTTTGGTTGCGACGACCGAACCGACCATCGAGCCGATGCCGAGATGCGCGTCCGGCATTAGTGAAACGTGTTTGAAAAGACAGGGAAGACGCGAAACATTGCGCAGCATATCTTGTTCTTCGCGGCTCAATTCGTGATTGACCCACGACAAAACATCCGCTTTCGCGCCGGAAATATTTAGTTTGTTATATGGCATAATTTTAGTTCATCGTAAATCGTGAATAGTAAATCGAAAGGGAAATCCGATTCACGATTTACTATTCACAATTCACTTCTATTTTAAGTGACGACAAAGTTTTGATGAAACAACTTTTCCGCGCTCTGCTTCTGAGCTACAGCCCGTCAAAAATAATAATCGGGCTGGTCGGAATTGCACCGACGACCTCGTCATCCCAAATGATGTAGTTCCACCGGCATTCGTCACTTTTTAAAGAGTTTATTTTTTAAACCTAAAGTTTTAGATTAAATGTCTGAAATTCGACTCTGAATCTAAAACTTTAGGTTTTGTTGATTGGCGACAAAATCGGAGAGAGTTCCCGCCTGTAAATTTGAGTGGACGGGGCAAGAATCGAACTTGCTAACGCCAGATGTACTCCCAGCCGGCATTCGCCAAATTGCAAAGGGCGACAAAGAATGTTGAGACGCGCATATTTTCAAGATGTAGTCCCAACGGCATTCGCCCTGAAATTTGAGCGGGATAGACGGGAATCGAACCCGCACCTTCTCGATAGACAGTCGAGCGCACAGCCTTTGTGCTTCTACCCCATTTTTAACTCTTGGGTTTTTTCTTTTTAATTGGCGGACGTTTGTTGATCGAATCTACTTCGGATAGAATCGCGTTTCGGACTGCGTTAACAACTTGGGCGATCCGATTGATTTTATATAAGCTATTCGCGCGGCTTTCCCGCGTTTCCAGATCAAAATCAAACGAAACGTGACGATTGCAGTCGCCTAATTTTAATTCGATTGTTCCCCATTTCCAGCCGTCTTCATCGGTTGGAATTTCGCCTGTATCTTCGACAATGCCGATTATAAAAGCCGGATATTCTTCATCTCGATTGAGAAACAAACGTTTGCGAACGTGATATTTTCTTTTCTGAGACATCTTCTTTTCTTTCTAGGCTGCTCGCGGCAGCCGGTTTGTAGTCAAAGTTTCATTGTGTTTGTACCTCCGTGATTAAATTTACTGACAAGCATTTTTTTGTTCTCCTTTCGTTAAAAATTGAGGTGGATTGACGGGATTTGAACCCGCAACTTTCGCAGTCACAGTGCGACGCTCTGCCAAATTGAGCTACAATCCACAGAAAATTGGCGGAGATGACAGGACTCGAACCTGCACGGGAATATTTCACCCGACTGTTTAGCAAACAGTTACGGCTACCATTTCGTCACATCTCCAAAGTTAAGCAAGGACGACGGGACTCGAACCCGCTAGGACTAGCTTGAAAGACTAGGCGCTCGACCGCTTTGCATTCGTCCTCAGAAAATTCAATGCGCGTGGAAAGATTTGAACTTTCACTGAACGATTCTTAAGACCGTTGCCTCTCCCGATTGGGCTACACGCGCTCTTGGTTTTGGTGGACTGAAAGAGATTTGAACTCTTACGAGAAGTTTGCAGGACTTCTATGCTGCCAATTACATTATCAGCCCGAAATTTTGGGGAAAATACCGACGGTGAGAGTCGAACTCACAACCTCTTGTTTCTAAGACAAGCGCCTCTTTCCGGTTGGGCTACGTCGGCGTGAAAAAGCAGGCAGTCGGATTTGAACCGACGGTTAACGGATTTGCAGTCCGTCGCCTTAAACCAACTTGGCTATGCCTGCGAAAAATGGAGCGCGCGACGGGAATCGAACCCGCAGCAACTTGATTGGAAGTCAAGAGTTCAGCCATTTGAACTTCACGCGCCAAAGAAATTGTTGAAAGAAACGAGCGGTGCAGGACTCGAACCCGCATTCTGTCGCGTTAGAAGCGCGAAGGTTTCTCCGATTAACCAAACCGCCCGGAATCAATTACGAATTTCAAATTACGAATTACGAATGAAGAATAAATCTACAAATATAATTCCAAAAATCGTAATTTGAAATTCGTAATTCGTAATTGGATTGAAAGCACCGTGCCGGACTCGAACCGGCATCGCAGCGCAGGCAACGCCGCATCATCAGCCTTTAGACCAACGGTGCAAAAAGATTTAACTGGCGAGGCAGGATTCGAACCTGCATTTACTTCACGTCTTCTGATTCAAAGTCAGAGATGTTACCATTTACACTACTCGCCAAAATACATTTGGAAATGCCGAGATTTAATAAAGAACAACTTAAATATGCTGTTGCTTCTTCGGATAGCTACGCTGGAACACTGCGGAATTTAAAAATGTGCGAAACAGGAGGAAATTATCAAACCCTGAAAAAGTATATTTCGCTTTGGGAAATTGATGCTTCACATTTTCTAAGCCCGTCTGAAAGAATTAAAAAGATAAATCCATCAAAGGCGATTCCATTAGAAACGATTTTACAAAAAGGAACTTCATACAACCGTTCAGAATTGAAAAGGCGATTGTACAAAGCCGGATTAAAAAAGCCGATTTGCGAAATTTGCGGACAAAACGAATTTTGGCACGGAAAAAGAATATCCTTAATTCTCGACCATATAAACGGTGTCAGAAATGATAACCGTTTAGAAAATCTTAGAATTGTTTGCCCGAACTGTAATGCTGCTTTGGACACCCATTGCGGTAAACTTATGCACAACCAGTGTCCGACTTGCCAAAATCAAAAGCCAATAAACAGAAAATACTGTTCACTTCAGTGTTACCGAAAATACGGTACAAAAAGAATAATGCTCAAAACACGGAAGGTTGAAAGACCCGCTTTTGACACTTTATTAAAAGAAGTAGCCGAAAATGGTTATCTTGCCACCAGTCGAAAATACGGAGTCAGTGATAATGCCGTTCGTAAATGGATTTCCGTGTACAAAAAATACGAAAAATAATTAACTAAAAGATGGCTTTGGCGTGAATCGAACACGCGACAACACGCTTATGAGACGTGCGCTCTGCCGACTGAGCTACAAAGCCTTAAAGTTATTAAGAAATCGGCTCTGAAGGACTCGAACCTTCAACCAACTGTTTGTAGGACAGACGCGCTACCAATTGCGCCAAGAGCCGAGCAGGGAATTGGCTCAGGGACCGGGAATCGAACCCGGAAACTTCCGCATTAACAGTGCGGCGTTCTGCCAATTGAACTATCCCTGAATGAGGAAAACGGAAGGTACAGGACTCGAACCTGTATGGGATTTCACGCCCGGCAGTTTTCAAGACTGCTGTCAAACCATTTAGACTTACCTTCCAAAATTTAGACAGGAACGCTCCGACTCGAACGGAGAATCTCTGATTTGGAGTCACGAGGTTTGCCGGTTAGCTTACGTTCCTAAAAAAAATTGGTGCACCGGGAAGGAGTCGAACCTTCATGCTCGGAAAGAGCCGCAGTTTTACAGGCTGCTGCCATGCCATTTTGGCGTCCGATGCACACTTTTAGCGATAAATATTGAACCGAATTGTCAAACAGCAAAACGAAAAAGGAGCGGATTTTACCGAAAATTACCAAGGGTAATCCGCGTCGAATCCGCTCCTCAAACTTGCGTTTACTGCTTTACAATTTCGGGAGCGGAAGACGCCGCTCCCGCTGATTTAAACTTTAATTTCAAAACGATCTGACGTTTTCAGACCGGCTAATAATCCTTGTTTCGGTTGATTTTCGAGGGCGGTCGGGCTATAACTTGCTGCCAGACCGACAAAACCGCAGACTTCCGGCATACCACAGCCTGCGTTGCACCGCGACCAACTATGGCGGCGTGCAGCGTCTGCGGATATGCTTCTAAAATTTCTGCAATCTCTTAACATCGAAAATCTTCCTCAAAAAAAATGGCTTCCGTAAAATGAAGCATTGCGTTTATAAAATACTTTTTAATCTCTTGTCAAGAGCTTTGTGGTAAAAAGTTGAAGATTTCTCAAGTTTTTTACAAAAACAATGATTTCCGGCGGTTTTTTAATCAATTTCAATTAAATATGGTCACAGTTTGATTAAGTTTTAGCGAAAAGATGGGGGCAAAGCTAAGAAAAAGCGACGCCGGAAAAAATCTTTCATTTAAAAATGCCGGAAACCCTGCGGCTCAAGCAGAATTATTTTTGATTCGCGTGCAAGCTCGATTTTTCCCACATCATCTGTGATTTGACCGATGAAGGTTGTTTTTTCACCAAATAATTTTTCCAACTTATTTTTATCTTTAGGTCGAGCAGTGAAAAGCAGCTCGAAATCTTCGCCGCCGTTGAGAGCAAACGAAATCACATCTTCATTTTGTTTCAAAACCTGAAGCAAATTTTTTTCGAGCGGGATTTTTTCGGCAATTAATCGCGCACCAACTTTGCTTGCCCGGCACAAATGCGATAAATCGGAAGAAATCCCGTCGCTCAAATCGAGCATTGCAGTTGCTAATTTTTTTTCGGAAAGTTTTAAGCCGATTTCAATCTGCGGATTTGGTGCGAGCTGTTTGCGAATAAAATTTTTACGCGAGCCTTTTTCCGAATCGAATCGAAAACCGCTTTCGAGCAGACGCAAACCCGCCGCCGCTCCACCGAGCTTTCCAGTGACAAAAATCAAATCTCCGGCTTGCGCGCCATTTCGCAGAATTGCGCAATTTTTTTTCGCTTCGCCGGCGACAATCGAATCTATGACAATTTTGTCGGGCGTGCGCGAAACGTCGCCGCCGACTAATTCAACATTGAATTTTTTTGCCAGATCGAACCAGCCCGCGTAAAATTTTTCGACAAAATCGGTTTTCCAGATTTTTTCGGGAATCCCGATTGAAATCATCGCCCAGAGCGGCTTTGCCCCTGTTGCCGCGACATCCGAGAGCGAAACCGCGAGAGCTTTATGTCCGACAAATTCGGCTCGCCTCCAATCAAGTCGAAAATCAATGTCTTCGACGAGCATATCGGCGGTAATGACTAGATCGGTTTTTGAATTTTGAGAAATTACGGCGCAATCGTCGCCAATCCCAATTTTAACTGCGGAAAATCGTGGTTTATTTTTCGTCGTTTTATTGAGCAAATTGTCAATAAAATCAAATTCGCCGGTCATAGTGAAAAGTTAAAGCAAAATCATAAGCGGCGGCAAATCTTTTTTTGTTGATTTTATTTACAAGCGTGAGTTAAATTAAGGCTCGAAGAATTCCCTGCAATTAAATTTAATCAGCAAAGCGAGAGCAATTATGAGTCGAGCGGCATTTGCGATACCCGAAAAAATTTATTTCAAAATCGGCGAAGTTTGCGATTTGGTCGGCGTTCAGGCGCACGTTTTACGTTATTGGGAAACGGAATTTCCGATGCTCGCGCCGCAAAAAAATCGCGCCGGACAACGCACTTATCGCCGCCGCGATGTGGAAATTGCGTTGCGCATCAAAGAACTGCTCTACGAGGAGCTTTACACCATCGCCGGGGCGAAGAAAAAATTATCGGGCGAAATTCGCGGAGTTGCGGAAGCTCCCAAATTAAAAATCGTCAGCGGCGAAACGCCGAAAATCGAAACGCCGCGCGCCGTTGAAAAAGCCGAAACCGAATTGGCATCGCCGCAAACTCAATCGTTTGCCGCCAAACAGGCGGTTCAAAAATTACCGGAAAATTTCGATGAAGAGGAACTTCATTCGGAGTTTGACAACGAGGAATTAACGGACGAACGCCGCTCGGCGCTCCAAAATCTGGCTCGGCAGCTCGCCGAAATTCGACAAATTTTAAACGCGCAGGAGGAAATACCGCGCAGCCGCTGGTAATCCGTGTTTGACAAAAACAAATCCCCGTTCATATTCTAATTGAGCAAACGGGATGTGGCGCAGCCTGGTAGCGCGTTCGCTTGGGGTGCGAAAGGTCGTGAGTTCGAATCTCGCCATCCCGATTCAAAATAATTGAGTTTAACTCAATTAAATCAATAGAAAAGCGTATCTCGAAAGATACGCTTTTCTTATCTAGTGTGTCATCGGTACATCAATCACGAAAAAGTGCCTTCTCAGGTAGTAGTAATTGAATGTCCGCTTTTTCTTCCGCTGACTACTCATCATTAGCGTTTATCCGTTCCATTTCACTAACTACTTTGCTTGATTCCGTTTGTTCCCGAACCGCTATCATTTCACGGGCGGCAAACGCTGCGGAAAAGTCTTCTGCTCTTATGAGGGCAGTGTTTCCGTCTTTTCTTGTTTCGCTTCTGCAGCGCCGCTCGAAGAAGGTGGCGGTTGCCAACCGCCGCTTACATCTCCAATCAGTAATGCTGTGTAATTCTCATCAGAAAGATTACCGCCGAGCGGCAGGTAACTGCGGGACGGTGAAGAGAATTTCCAGTTACCCGTTTGTCCGGTTTGCGCGGTTTGTCCATTTGCCGCGACAAAACGAAGAATCAGAGTCGCATCAATCGGGGAAAGACTTCCGCTTCCATTGGTATCGCCCGCTATCTGTTGATTAGCTGTTAAGTTGCAAGCATCGCCGGCAGCTACACACCGCAAAATAAGCGTCGCATCAAAAGGGCTGATATTGTTTATATCTCCGGTTTTTGATGCGGTGACGGTATAAGTGCCGCCGGTTTCAAGATTCTCGTTGAACTGATAATAACCGTTTGAATTACTGATTGCCACCGCGTTCGAATCGCCGCTCGCCACTAATCTTGCTCCTGAGACAATCTTCGCCGGTTGATCCGCGGGAGTTGTTCCGTAAATAATGGATCCCGAAACGCTGGAAGCAAAATCTATGGATTGCGGTTCGCCGTATATGAAATCATCCATCGCTACTATGTCAATCCCGTTTTCGCTGTCGTCGTTTGTTGAGGAAAGTGCTGCGTTGCCGCTTTCAATCACCACGCGGGCGATGCGCTCGCCGTTGTTGAAGGAAATACCCACGAACGAAAGACCTGTATTAAAGACCGGCGCCGAAGCAGCCGAAAGCTGTCTGCCGTCAGGACCATAAACGCGAATCAACGAACGATTGCCGCCGGTTGCCGAGTCAACATCCGCGAAAACAACTCCGAAGCCTTTGACCGCCGCCGGAATGCTCGTTCCCGGAATAAAGAAAGTCACTTCCATCATATGCGTATTGCGAGCGATGAATAATCGCTGCGAGCTAAAAGTTTGCAGAATGAACGGATAAGCGGCGTTGAGATTGCCGAAACGAACCGGGACGCCGGACGCCTGGTTTGCGCTGACGGCGAATTGATTTAACGCCGATCCGGTCGCGTCCTCTATCGAGTTGAACATTATGCCGCGCGGGCTATTGTTGTTAAAGAAATCTGCGGGGAAATTGTTCGGTTCGGAAAAACTGTCCGGCACGCCGTCCCAATTTACCTCGCGCCTTCCGGTTGCGAACGAACCGCCGACACCGTTATTCGCGCCGCCCAAATCGGCGCGAAATAAGTCAACCGTCGCTTGCAGCCCCGCCGCATTTGCTCCGCTCCCTTGCCTGACGACAGGCGCGGCTAACGTAAAGGTTGAAAACGCGAACAGCCCGAGGCTGCCCAAAACCAAAAATCGAATCAAGTTATTTGCGAAAATCTTTATCATTGCTATTCCTCCATTTATGTGTGGCTTCTAATGAGCCTGTCTGTTGCTGACGGGAGCGATTATGCTGATTTCGGTGCGGGGAATCTTTAGGATTTTCTGAAGTTTTTCTGAAAAATTTCTCTTTAAATTCTCACGAAAGTTTTTATTCGCCTGAGTTATTTAGATTTATTACTCGAAGATTGTCTCGTGTAAAGATTGTTTAATGGTTTCAGAACCGTAACAAAATTTATCCGAACAGAGCGAAAGTCTGCTAATATATTTTGACGGGAATGGCAGTTAAATCAGAGGCTGAACGAATTCATCCAAACGCAAACAAACGAATTTCTTTGAGTTCGAATCTCGCCATCCCGATTATTTAAGCCGCAAGGGACTTTAGCTTTGCGGCTTTTCCGTTTCCAAAACGATTTAAATTATGAAAGGCATAATTTTAGCCGGAGGCTCCGGCACAAGGCTTTATCCGATTACGAAAGCCATCAGCAAACAGTTAATGCCCGTCTATGACAAGCCGATGATTTATTATCCTTTGTCGGTTTTGATGCTCGCGGGCATTCGCGAAATTCTGATAATCACGACGCCGGAAGATTCCGAAAGCTTTCGCCGATTATTAGGTGGCGGCGGCGAGCTTGGATGCCGTTTTGAATACGCCGTGCAGGAAAAGCCCGAAGGATTGGCGCAGGCGTTTGTCATCGGCAAAGAATTTATCGGAAACGAAAAGGTCGCGCTGATTCTCGGCGATAATATCTTTTACGGCGCTCATTTAAGCAATCTGGTGCAAGACTTTAACGATGTCGAAGGCGCTGCGGTTTTTGCTTATAAAGTCAGCGACCCGCAAAGATACGGCGTCGTCGAATTCGACGAAAATTTTCGTGTTATTTCCATCGAAGAAAAACCCGTCTCTCCGAAATCCGATTATGCGATTCCGGGATTGTATTTTTGCGATAACCGGGTTGTCGAGATAGCGCAAAACTTAAAGCCTTCTGCGCGCGGAGAGTATGAAATTATTGACGTTATCAAGGCTTATCTGGCAAAAGACGCTTTAAAAGTGGGATTAATGGGCAGGGGAATGGCTTGGCTCGACACCGGCACATTCGATTCTTTGATTGATGCCAGCGAGTTTGTCAAAGTGATTGAAAAACGACAAGGCTCGAAAATCGGCTGCATCGAGGAAACGGCTTTTAATATGGGCTATATCAACCGCTCCGAGTTGATGATTCTCGCCGCCAAATATATGAAAAGCGGCTATGGCGCTTATCTGCAAAAAATATTGGATTGATGAAACCCTGCTAAAATCGAATGAATAAAAAGGCGTCGAGCTTTATAAAGCTCGACGCCTTTTTATTCGTTTGCGGTTGTTTTATCTTCTTTGTCTGACGGTTAAAAAGACGACCTGACCGCGGCGTTCCATTAAAATCAGAACCGGGCGGTCGCCGCTTTTTTCAAGCGCGGCTTGGACATCTTCAAAACTTGTAACCGGCTGACGATTGATTTCGAGAATCACGTCCTGCTCCCTGAATCCGGCTTCGGCTGCCGGTCCATTCGGATCAACTTCCGTGACAACCAAGCCTCTTTCGGCGTTGACTTGCAATTGCCGTTTCATATCGGGCGTCAGCGGCTGCAAGCCTAAACCGAGCCTGCCGCTTTGCTCGCCGCCGGGCGCGTTCTGGTTTCCCTGCGGATTTTCGCGTTCGTTCTCTGCCGTCTGCACCGCAAGCTCGCCCAAAGTTGCTTTAATTTGCTGTTCTTTGCCTTCGCGCAAAACCGTGAGAGTGACTTCCGAGCCGGGCTGAGTCGCGGCGATTCGATTTCTGAGCGTGTTTCCGTCTTCGACTCGTTCCCCGTTTAAAGCCGTGACGACATCATACCGCTGAAGCCCGGCTTTTGCCGCCGCGCTGTCGGGCTGAACGTCGGTGATTACCGCGCCGCGCGTGTCTTTTAAATTGAGCGACGCCGCCAAATCCGAATCAATATCACGAATCAAAACGCCGAGCTGCCCGCGCCGGACTTTGCCGTTTTTGACTAGCTGCTCCATCACGCCTTTGACCATATTCGACGGAATGGCGAAACCGATTCCGATGTTGCCGCCAGCCGCGCCGCCGGGCGATAAGATTTGCGAATTGATGCCGATAAGCTCGCCAGTTACGTTGATTAAAGCGCCGCCGGAATTGCCGCGATTAATCGGCGCGTCGGTTTGCAAAAAGTTTTCAAAGCTGCCCGTTCCGAGTCCCGTCCGGCGTCCTGTTGCCGAAATAATTCCCGAAGTGACGGTTTGTCCGATTCCGAGCGGGTTTCCGATTGCCAGAACAACGTCGCCGACACGAACTTTGTCAGAATCGCCGAGATTCATAAACGGCAAATTGTCGGCTTCGACTTTTAACACGGCTAAATCCGAAGCCGGATCGAGACCGACGACTTTTGCTTTAAAAGTTCGCTTGTCGGTCAGCTCAATTTCAATATCGTCCGCTCCTTCGACGACGTGATTGTTGGTCAAAATCGTTCCGTCGGCGCTGATGATGACGCCGGAACCGACGCCGCGTTCGACCGGCGGCGGTTGTTGACGCTGACCTTGCGGCAATTGGTCGAAGAAATCCCGAAAACGCGGGTCGTCAAGCAGCGGATTCTGCTGCTGTTGTTGTTGTTGCTGCGGCGCGCGGCTAGTTCTCCGACGCGCGTCAATGTTCACGACGGCGGGCGCGACTCGTTCGACAATATCGGCGTAAGATGCGCGGATTCCGTCGGCTAAAACAATCGGCGACTGTGAAACCGGCGCGGATTGTTCGGTCTGCGACGTTTGCGAATTCGGAGAAAGTTGGGCGCTGCCGCCGCTGCAACCGGCTAAAAGTGCGGCGGTTGCCAAAACAGTGAAAATTTTGAGTGACGAAAGCTGATAAAATTTCATAAATAATCCTTAATAATCCTTTGAACCTTAGTTTAGCTCTCTTCTAATACGATTTTAAATTTAAGTAGTTGCACGACGAAAATCAATACCGGCAAAAAGAAAAAGCGCCGCCGCGTAGACAGCGCTTTTCCGGGATTGGTTTTTAAAATTCTATTTACCGCGCACACGCGGAGTTTCGCCGCGAAAAATATAGCCGAGCGATTTGTAAACGAGCTTTGAGCAAAGAAAAGCTCCGGCGTCTGAATTATCCATTTTGGAAAATTCGACCAAATCCATTCCGACGACGCGGCGTTTTTTCGCCAGCCGTCGAATCAAAGTCAAAACTTCATACCAACCCAAACCGCCCGGTTCCGGCGTTCCGGTCGTCGGCACGAGCGACGGGTCTAAACCGTCAATATCAATTGTTAAATAAACATTGTCGGTCAGATGCGAAACGGCTTCGTCAATCCAATCAATTCGCCCGACAACATCTTTCGCCCAATAAATCCTGGTGTGCGGCAAATCGTCGAGCGAGCGCGCTTCGTCGGCGGAAATCGAGCGAATCCCGACTTGAACCGCCGGAATTCTCAAGTCTTTGACCGCGCGCGCCATAATCGAAGCGTGCGAATACGGCGTGCCGTCGTATGAATCGCGCAAATCTGCGTGCGCGTCAATCTGCAAAATCGAAATGTTGTGAAAATGCTCGGCGTGCGCGCGTATCAAAGGCGCGCTGACGGAATGTTCTCCGCCGAGAGAAACGAGAAATTTTTCCGACGCCAAAAGCTCTTTCGCCCGCTCATAGATTTTCGTCATCATCGCCGACGGTTCGTCTTCGGCGGTAAGCTCTGCGAGCGTGTGAATGCCGATTTTATAGACTTCGGCGTCGGTTTCCTCGTCGTACAATTCCATATTGCGCGAGGCTTCGATAATCGCCGCCGCGCCCTGTTCGGTGCCGGTTCCGTAAGAAACCGTGCCTTCGTAAGCGATGGGTAAAACCAAAACCCCGGCTGGCTCAAATTCGGAAAATTCCGGCTCGCCAATTCCGCCGAAATTCATTGGAAGATTTGCTGACTCAGACATTACAGTTATCAGTTATCAGTTATCAGTTATCAATTCTGTTGTTAACTGATAACTGATAACTGTTAGGAGACTTCCATTTGCAGCTCGCGTCCGACGAAGGTGAAGGTCGGGCGCTTGCGTCCTTTCATATATTTGGCGGCGGTTTGCGAGAGGGAAGTGACGATAATCGGCAGCGCAATCGTCGCGTCGCACTGAACGTAAGCGGTCAAAGCGTTTTTCATTGTTTTGCCGAAAAACTGCGTCATTTCGCTGAGCGAACCGTGCGGTCGCGGGCTGACTACGCAGGGCGGTTCGGAGCAAATTGTGACCGCGTATTTGTGACCGCGCGGCTGGGCGCGAATGATATTCAAGGAAGTGTCGCTCAATTTAATGTAGCTGTGTCCGTCAACGCCGCCGAGCGAAATCAGACAAGTCGAGCGACTTTTCTGCGCGATTTGCATCATTTCGAGCGAATCCTGAGCGAGGTCGAAAAGCACTGTGTTTTTCTTTTCAAAACGTCCTTGCGCGATTCCGACGCAAATTTCGCTGTTGCCCAAATCCGGGCAAAAAATTGGAATCCGCGCTTTGTAGGCGGAAGTTATCAATCCGTCTTCCGTGGCGATTTCCGCCAGTTCTTTTCCCAGAAAATGCAGAAACTCCCTGACCGAATAAGGTCGGCTCGGTTCGAGCTGATTCGCAAAACCGCCGATCCATTCGTCGGCTTCGCGGTATTCGTCGGAGTTTCCCAAAGTGTCGCCCATTCGCACGATGTTTGCCGTGTCAAGCTCTTCGTCGTCCATCGCCGCGTGCGCTTGGTAATGATTTCTGCCGAGAGTTTCGTGCAAATCGTGAAAGAGCATTTCGCCGGACACAACCAAAACGTCAACGAAGCGGTTTTTGATGACATAAGCCAGCAGGCGGCGCATTCCGGCGGGAATCAGATTTCCCGTCGCGGCGATGTAAATCGTCGTGTTGTCGCCGAGCGCGTCGAGCCAGATGCGATGCGCTTCCGCCAATTGCCGCGCGCCGAATCCGGCGCCTTCCATTTTTTCGAGCAGACCGGTGATTGAACGGTCGCGGTCAACCGAAACCGGGCGCGTCGGCGCTGTTAAAAATTTTGAAGACTTGCTTTTGCGTTGTGCCGTCATATATTTAATTACGAATTACGAATTACGAATTACGGATTTAGGAATTTGTTTTAATTCTTAATTCGTAATTTGAAACTCGTAATTTCAAAGCCTCAAGGCTTTGTGCCGTTGGGCGAAAGGTATGTGTACGAATCAATTTTCGATTCGTAAAATTCGATTAAATTCGTCGCTTCTTCTTCCGTCAGCTCGCTGCGTTTGACCTGTGCGGCGACGATGCGGCGAAAACCTTCGTGGAGCAGCGATTTGTCGTAGCGCGCGCGGCTCAAAGATTCTCCGAGCGTCGAGCCGGGAATTACTTTTTTGATTAAATAACCGTCGTCGTCAATAAAAACCTGCGCTTCGTGCGGCACGCCGAACAGGTTGTGATTGTTGCCCATCACTTCCTGATACGCGCCGACGAGCAAAACGGCGATATAATACTGCTCATCTTTGACAAGCGGATGCAGCGCCAAAACTCTTTTCACGTCGTGCAAATCAACAAACTTTTCGACCACGCCGTCCGAATCGCAAGTGATGTCGCAAAGCGTCGTATATTCGGTCGGTATTTTATTTAATTTGTGAATCGGAACAATCGGAAAAAGCTGTTCGAGCGCCCAGTTGTCGGGCATCGAGCGAAAAACCGAAAAATTGGTCAGATATTTGGCGCACAACAAAAGGCGCAAATCATCGAATTCTTCGGAAACGTATTTTTTCTGCTGTGCGAATTTATCAGCTTTTTCACAAACATCCCAGAACAAAACTTCGCCTTTGGCGCGGTCTTCGAGCGAGATTAAGCCGAGATTGAACATCGTGAAAAGCTGTTCGCGCTGTTCGAGAGCGTCGTGATAATACTCGCGGTGATTTTTGACGCTGATGGTTTCGCGCAAATCGTGCAATTCCCGAACCGGCTGCGGATCGTCCGCTTCAATTTCCATCGGCGTAATGTCTTCGACGATGGTTTCGATTTCGTCCTGCACGTTTGTCACTAAGATGGCGTGATATGCGGACATATAACGCCCGCATTCCTGCACGATGGTCGGATGCGGCACGTTTTCGTCGTCGCAGACGGTTTTGATGACGTAAACAACGTCGTTCGCAAATTCCTGAGAGTTGTAATTTGCCGAAGATTCAAAAGCGGTTTTCGAGCCGTCGTAATCAACCGCCATTCCGCCGCCAACGTCCAAATAGTCAATCGGAACGTTCATCTGAATAATCTTGGCGTAAACGCGCGCGGCTTCTTTCATCGCGTTTTTGATGCGCTTGATGTCGGTCAATTGCGAGCCGATGTGAAAATGCAGCAGCCGCAGCAAATCAATGCGTCCGGCTTCCTGAAGCCGGTAAATGACTTCGAGAATTTCGGTCGTCGTCAAACCGAATTTCGCCGCTTCGCCGCCCGAAGTTTCCCATTTGCCCGAACCTTTCGAGTAGAGCTTGACGCGGACGCCGACCATCGGCAGACGGTCGTCGCTGCCTTCTTCGAGCAGTTCGTTAGCGACTGATAAAATGTGATCAAGCTCGGAAAGCTTTTCGATGACGATGACCACTTTTTTTCCCGCGTTCGCTCCGGCAAAGGCGAGACGAATAAATTCCTCGTCTTTGAAACCGTTTAGCACGAGCAGGCTGCCGGGCGACTGTTCCATTGCCAGAGCGCCGTAAAGCTCGGCTTTTGAACCGGCTTCGAGTCCGAAATCATAGCGCGAGCCTTCGCGCAGATATTCTTCGACGACGGCGCGGTTCTGATTGACTTTCATCGGATAAACGCATTGATGCGCGCCGTTGTATTCAAACTCGCGGATGGCGCTGCGAAATGCTTTTTGCAGTTTGCGGATTTGTCCGACGATGAGCTGCGGAAAGCGCAGCAGAACGGGCGTGTTGATGCCGCGTCGCCGGAGATCGTCAATGATTTCTTTAACGTCGGCTTGACGGCTGTCGTTTTCAAACGGGCGCACGATTAAATTTCCTTTTCGATTTACACCGAAATAACCCGCGCCCCAATTCTCAATGCCGTAAGTCTCTATGGTCTGCTCAATAGCTGCTGTCAATGTTTCGCCGTTCTCCTCGGTTCTGCGTTTTCGGGCAAAATCGTCTCTCTCAGAGAGATTTATAAAATTTTATTCGTTTGAATCTCTGCATCAAAATTTAGCAAAAAAAGCCGCTTCAAACAACAACTTTTTTTTTATGCGCGATTTAAAAGCGTGATGGCACGGACGTTGCTGGAAAAAGGCGGCAGTTCGTCCGACAATTTATGAAAAGCAGCGAAATCTTTACACAAACTGCAAAATTATTGAAAATTTCGAGTTTGAAAAATCAGTCTAAGCATTAAGATTAAACTCAAGCGCTGCCATAACTTGTCACTTTCGCTGCCGGAAATTGTCAGATTCTATCCGAATGCCCGGATTTCAAAAGGAGATTGAACCTCAATGAAAAAGAAAAATGAAGCCGGTTTTTCAATTATCGAGATGCTGCTCGTCCTTACTTGTCTTAGCATAATATCGGCAATCTCTGTAAATTATTATATGAGAGCCAAAATTGCCGCCGAAAACACTTCGGCGATTGCTTCGCTCAGCTTGATTCGTCAGAATGAAGTCATTTATTTCACTCAGCGCCAGCGTTTTGCGCGCCTCGACGAATTGAACGATTTACACGGAAATCTGGGAACAGTTCAGGGCGATTTAACTTTAACTCGCGGTCCTTTCAAATTCGATTTAACGACTTCCACCGGAACGCCGACCGCCACAGACCCGAAAAATCTCGCAGCCGAATATCTCATTACCGCCACCAGAACACGCGACAATTCGGTTCCTTACGTTTTTACGTTAGATCACAGCGGCACGATCACAAAGGTTTTGCCGGTTGAGGAAAATCTCGGCGAATAAATTTCGGAACGGTTTTTTGCTTTAACCGTTCCGAAACTTCGGGCATTGCCGGAGTCGTTCGAAACGTTAAGCGCGGCGGTCAAATAGAAATGGAAAATCAAATTAACGAAACAATCGAACAGGAAGCCAAAGATGATTCTACACATCAAACGAACAGGGTTTTTACCGATGCTTACGCTCTGCAAGTAGCCGAACAGGTATTAACGAACATCGAGCGCGTCCAGTTAAAAATTCCTCACAAAAGCTATGATGTGAAAAAAACCAGCGCTTTGCTCGGCGATTATAAAGCCGGGCAAACGGAAGAAACCGGAGAATCTCTGCAACTGGAGTTTCGGGTTTTGCAGGAGCTGCATTTTTGGCGATTAACGCTCGCGCGCCGCGACGAAGCGGTGAAAACGTTTCATTTGCGCCGATTTTACGATGAAAACGCTTCATCCGTAACCGCACAAATGCTGGCGGCACTGGGTTGTTTTTACCGCAGCCTGATGCCTTCGTTTGAAGTCAGAAGCAAATACGATTTTGTCGTCACTCAATTGTTTTCCGCCAAATTGCCCGGCGAACCGCGTTATATTCGCGTCGGCGGAGATGAATTAATCGAGCGTTTGCAGCGATACAATGTCGTTTGGACGGGAGTCGAGATTGACTGGGCGGACAAAAAGACGCGGCGTCTGCGCGAAGAAGCAATCGCCGTTTTTGATGCGTTACGCGCCGAAGTCGGCGGTTATAACCGGCTCGAAGATTTATTAAAAAGCAATTTCTTTAATCGCGCCCGGCGACACAAACAATATCTCGGCGAAACGTTCTTTGCGCCCGAAGTCACGGCGGCTTCGATTAAATGCAGCGTTGCGGTCGGCAACAAATTTTCACAGCTCGTCTCGGAAGAAAATGAGAGCTTTCGCAATTCTCTCGAATCACAACACGGCGGCATTGATGTTTTAAATCTGGTTTTGGAAGAAAACCCTGCTCATTCGGTCAATCTGCTCAAGCAAATCAATCCCGATTATCAATTTCCGGCTGAAGATGAAGATTTTGAATCCGCCGCTGTGTCAAAAACAATTTCAGAAACTCAAAATCTACCGGAAAACACTGATCCGCCCGAATCCGAATTCAAAAACACGGAACCGACTGATATTGCCGACGAAGCAAAACCGGATTTTCTATTTCAAAATACCGGCGAGCAAACCGATTTTGACGCTGATAAGAGCGAGAAATCCGCCGAACTGCCGGAAGCGGAAAACGTTTCATGCGACGATAATCGGAGTTCGGAGACCTTGTGCGAAAAGAGCGAGTTACGGGGAACCGGAAACGCTGATTTTTTACGGGTTCTAAGCGAAATAAGCAAACGTGAACCGGCGGAAAATGCGCTGCGCGAGTATTTAAATTCGTCGCCTTCGCCGGAAGTCGCCTCTTTCGATTTTTCGATTTATTTAAATGACATTGAGGAAACACCTCAGAGCGAAACCGATTTAAAACGCCGAGCGCTGCGTTTGATTTTTGTCGCCGAAGATTATCAGCGCAGACTTCAGAACAATTCGCAGTCTGCGCCTGCCGCAGAAGAAATTAAATCGCTGAAAAACGAAATACAAACGGTAATTAATGATTTGCGAGAAACCGGAAGCAACTTGACCGGAGAAAATCGTCAAGAGCGAGCGACAACTCTCTTAACCGCCCTCAATAATCTGTTCAAAGCGCGCTTGAGGCTTATTACCGCTTTTACAGAGATTACCGATTCTCAAAATAAGACGAACAAACAAAATGATTCAGGCGCGGAAAAAGCGAATAAAAATCAGAATTTCAAGGAAACGATTGCAAAGCCGAAAACGCTTGAAACCAAACAACGCGAATCACTACAGGTAAATCGCGGTTTGGTCGCGCTCACAATCCTGATTGTGCTTTCTGGCATCGTTTATCACTTCTATCCGTTTGCCGGCGAATCCGCCGAGGCACAAAAGGTTGAAACTTCCAATGTCAGAGACGTTAACGTTAAATCTTTGCGCGGCGGTGAACATCTCTTAGTTGCGCGAATCAGCAACAATACGCTGATCGGCGTTGTTAACGATGCGTGGCAAAACGAATTAATCGAGAATAAGCGCACGGTTCTGCAATCGCTTCTCGGACAAGGAACTCAATATCATTACAAAACGGTTTTGCTTTTCAATTCAAAAGGCGAAATTATCGGTAACGCCACTGACCGCGAAATTAAGGCAAAATAATTTTAAATTTCGTTGAAATTTTCCAAAGTTCCGATAAAACCTGAAAAATATAAATAGCCTCCGGGCTTGACAGCAAAAGGCGCAGTTGGTTTAATCCGCATCTGAAAGGGTGCGAAACCGATTGCGCCTTTATAATTTTTTACAAACTCGCGTTTTCCTACCCGGAGGAAAATCGTTTAACATCAAAATAACATCAGCCTTTTACAGGAGATTTTTAATGAATAACGCTAGAGGAATTATTGATTACGCCGCCGAACACGGAGCAAAATTCGTGTCCGTTCGGTTCACGGATTTGCCCGGCGCTTGGCATCATTTAACATTCCCGATTGAAATGCTTTCGGAAGATTCATTTGAAGACGGTTTCGGTTTCGACGCTTCGAGTCTTCGCGGCTGGGCTGCGATCAACGAATCGGATATGCTGCTCGTGCCGGACAACAAACGCTTTTGGATTGACCCGTTTTCACAGGAAACCACGCTTTGTTTAATAGCTAACGTCGTTGACCCGATTACCAAAGAAGGCTACTGGCTCGACCCGCGCGCCATTGCTCGCCGCGCCGAAAGCTATCTGAAATTTACGGGCATTGCCGACACCGCTTTTTTCGGACCCGAAGCCGAGTTTTTCGTTTTCGACAACGTTCAATTTCACAACAACCAGAATTCCGCCGGTTACACGCTCGAAGGCGAAGAAGCGCATTGGAACAGCGGACGCAAAGACGAATACGCCATCAATCAGGGTTATCACATTCGCCCGAAAGAAGGCTACGTTCCGGTTTCGCCGCTTGATAGTTTGATAGATTTACGTGCGGAAATTTCGCTGCTTTTGGGCGAAGTCGGAATCACGGTCGAATGTCTGCACCACGAAGTCGCGCCGATGCAATGCGAAATTGATTTTCGTTTCGACACGATGCTTCGCACGGCGGACAATCTGATGCTTTTTAAATACATCGTCCGCAACACGGCTCATGCTCACGGCAAATCGGCGACGTTTATGCCGAAACCGCTTTACGGCGACAACGGTTCGGGAATGCATGTTCACCAATCGCTCTGGCGCGACGAAAAACCGCTTTTTGCGGGCGAGCAATATGCAGGGCTTTCCGAAACGGCGAAATTTTATATCGGCGGATTGTTAAAACACGCTCCGGCGCTCGTCGCTTTTGCCGCGCCGACGACGAACAGCTATAAACGGCTCGTTCCCGGTTTTGAAGCTCCGGTCAATCTTGCTTATTCGGCGCGCAACCGTTCGGCAGCCGTGCGTATTCCGATGTTTTCGCAATCGCCGAAAGCCAAACGGTTGGAATTTCGTCCGCCCGATCCGTCCTGCAATCCGTACATTACGTTTGCGGCGTTGCTTATGGCTGGTCTGGACGGTATTCAAAATCGCATTGATCCGGGCGAACCGCTCGACAAAGACATTTACGATCTTTCGCCGGAAGAATTAAAAGACGTTCCGGCGCTGCCCGGTTCTTTGGACGAATCTTTGAAGGCGCTCGAAAACGACCACGAATTCCTGCTGCGCGGTGACGTTTTCACGCCGCAACTCGTAGAGCGCTGGATTTCTTACAAACGCGAAAAAGAAATTCAGCCGCTCAGAATGCGCCCGCATCCGCTCGAATTCTCGATGTATTTCGACATTTAACAAAAGAAAAGGTTAGCTGATTTTCCACAATCAGCTAACCTTTTTTAGCATTAATTTCGAGCCTATTACTTCGAAAGGTTTCGGCGGCTTGAACAGCTTTTTCGTGCGATTTATAAACAACCGCATTTTGAAGCACGACGAATTTAGAGCGAATCAACATAGCATGTCCGTGTCAGTACCGCGAACGGTAGTGAGCGGGTCAATTACAAACCCGCTCACTACTGTTCGCGGTACTGGCTGTGATGCCTGACTTAACCGGACACTGATTCCATAAACGCTCTAGAACTGTCCGCGAAAAGAGATC
This sequence comes from Pyrinomonadaceae bacterium, assembly GCA_036387315.1. Taxonomy (GTDB): domain Bacteria; phylum Acidobacteriota; class Blastocatellia; order Pyrinomonadales; family Pyrinomonadaceae; genus JALZCH01. The sequence continues at coordinate 50,870 of DASVTY010000026.1, read as the reverse complement.
CCTGCTTTATGTCATCACCCTTTAGAGTACTTCATGAAATCTAAATTCTAAAAGGTGACTTTCGCCGCAAATTTAATTAATCAGATACACGAAAGAAGCCTGACGTAATAAAGCTTTTTCTCCACTCGTTCCACGCATTGTCCAATCGCCACGCGTCAAAACCGTGAATTTTAACAAAGTATTCCTTTGCTTTTGCAATCGAATCTCCTTTGGCAAGTATTTCGAGAAAATAATATTGGGCGGGCTTTATTTCCAATAAGTTCAAACGATAATTATTTCGCGTAACTACAGCGTAGCTATCTTCTTCAAAAGGAAGCTCCGGTTCCTTTTTTCGCGTGACATCCAGATAATATCGGCAGATGGGATAGCGGTGATAAAAAAGGCGAAATAAGGGGGCGAGCTTTAACTTCTCATCGGGCGTAGATTGGGTTGCCGGTTTGATTTCTTCATCGGAATGCGCGTCAAAAATGACCGATAGCGTATATTCAAAACGCGCCAGCTCGATCATAAAATCTATCCATGATTCCTTTTCTTCCTGCCCGGCGTCCGGTCTTGTTTCTTCCAGAAAATCGGGGAATCTTCTGCCAAGCTCGTTTAAGGTGTAGCTGTCCGAAGGATAAGCGTCCAGGTATTGATCGGCAAACATTTGAAATAATTCTTCACCCAGAGCGTAAGCCAAAGCGCTGAACTGGTTTTTCATACAATCGCGCAAACGGGCGATATAACTGTGTCGGTAAATATTCAAATGCCGGGCGGCTGTTAAGCGGCTCGATTCATTAATCGGATATTCGGGATTTGCCGCTTGTATTTGACTGTTCTGCCCGATGAGCGCCGACTGCATCCAATTCTGCATTTGCGCGAGAGTAAATTGCTTTCCGGTTGACATAAAAAAAGATGCAGCTTATTTGCTGAATTCATACTGCACATCCGCAACCAGAAAATCTACCGGATTTGAGATCATAGCTCCGTGATGTTCGACTTGTTCCTGTCGCGGCTGTTTAGTAAATGCATTCATAAAATCTCTGGCTTTTAACAACTCGGCGAGATAGTCTTCAAAATCCGGGATGTTGCTGTCCCATTCCAGCAAAGTCGCCGCCGCGCCGCCGGTTAACTGCCACGCCAGCGTAAAAAGCTCCCACACATCTTGCGTCACACGTCTATCATGCGTATCAATAATATAATCGCCGCAGTGCTGATGCCCGGCGAGATGCATCTGGACAACACGGTCGTGCGGAATCTGCCTGATATAATGCGCAGGGTCGAAATCGTTATTGAATCCCGATACATACACGTTATTTACATCCAGCAGCAGCAGGCAGCCGGTTTCCTCGGTCATATATCGCAGAAAATCCCACTCGGTAATAGTGGATTGTTTGAAGGTCAGATATGTGCTCGGATTTTCAAAAACAAACGGGCGTTCCAGAAAATCCTGCACCTGATTGACGCGGCGGCAGATGTGTTTGAGAGATTCTTCCGTTAGCGGAACTGGAAGCAAATCGTGCGTGTTGAGACCGTTGATTCCCGTCCAGCATAAATGATCGCTGATCCACAAAGGCTCGATTTCCGCAGCCAGATTCTTCAGCTTTCGCAGGTATTCGGTATTTAGGGCGTCCGTACTGCCGATAGAAAGCGAAACCCCGTGCATAACGACGGGGTAGCGTTCGGCAATTCGGCGCAAAACCTGTCTCGGTCTGCCGCCCGAATCCATAAAATTTTCCGAAATCACTTCAAACCAATCTACCGGAGGATTATTCTCCAGAATATAATTAAAGTGCTTGCTCCTTAATCCCAGCCCAAGACCGGGATTAAACTCTTGAGAGGCTTTTTTACTCATCATTTAACTTTCTTTCGGAGCACTGCAACCGTTTGTCTCGTCGCTTTCCTTTGCCGAACTGCAAAGATTTGCCTCGCTGGTTTTTTCCGGCGAACCACAATGATTTGTCCCGGTATTTTCAGGGCTGCCGCAATGAGTTGATTCAGCGCTTTTTTCCGGCGAACCGCAATGTACTGTCTCATCATTTTGAGGTGAGCCGCAATGAGCCGACTCCCCGCTTTGTTTTGCAGAACCGCAAAGAATCGGATGCAGGCTTTTTTCGCAAAGCTCCTGTGCATCTTTCGCAGGATTGTTAAATCCGAAAGTACCGGCTTTATCACCGGCGCTGCCGCAGGAATCGTAACTGCCCAATGCTTCAACCAGCCACGCCTGAGGCGGTCCGCATTGATACGGCGACGCTCCGACAGTGCGATTGGCTTTCTCCATTCTTTCTTCAAATAATTTACGCGCCAGGACCCAGACGCTTAATCCTTTGTTCGCGCCCTGCGTGCTGAAGCGTTCCGCCTGAATCGGTACGGCGCAGGCGCCCTGTCCCGAGCAGTCGTTCGCGCCGGGCGTGGCGTCATCCTCGTCAGAGCCGTATAAACCGCATCCGCCCTGCCCGCGACAGTTGTTCAGCGTGCGGCAAACATGCACGCCCGCCGTTGCGCACCAGCCTGTGCCCGCGCAGGAATTTGTGCCGTAACGGTCGTGACCCTTGCAGGCATTTAATCCCATACAGACGTGCAGTTCCAGAGGCGCGGTCGTTACCGCAGTATTCGGAGGAGGCGCTACCGGCGCTGACGGCACAGGCGGTGCGCCACAAATACCGCCGCGGAGCTTTGAGCTTCTGACACCTTGTTCCGCAGGTGCGGAACAACCGCTTCCGCTGCAGCCATTTTCCGTTGATGAAACTTCTGTATTGTCCATAATTGTTTGTGTTTTTGTGTCAAATAAAAATAGTTATAATTTTACGTCCGGCAAAGCGTCTATTCTTTGTCCGAGACGCGAAATTCCCGGATATAATGCAACGGCATTTTGAAAAAGCGCCATCAACTGCGATTTCGGACTTGATAAAAGACCGAACGGATAATTTTCGAAAGTCGGAGCGGCATTATATGTTTGTCCGTTTGAAGAGTAAGTCAAACCCGACATCGTGCCGCACAGCGCATCGAGAATGAATATCATCGATTTATGAATGCCGAACATAAATATCTCATACTGCGTGTTGGTTTTTTCCTGTCTGTAACAGGCTTCCGTCATAACGAACAGATATGTATAGACGCCGTTCAGGAGCGTTGACAATGCCTGTAGAGTGCCGTCGGGATACCCGTCGGCTTTGGGATAAGACGCCGTTGTCGGATTAGTCGGACAATTGTAAACAAAATAACTGCTGAGTTCTTCGTCCAGACCGTAAGACTGAAATTGCTCGGACAAAGTATTGTATTCGCAATATAGCTGGGCAAATTTTTCAAAGTGTGAAAGTTCTCCTCTGTCCGGGTCGTCATAGTCCGCTTTTTTTATCGTTCCGCAGTCTACTGAACCGTTATCATTTAAGTGGTTCACATTTTTGTCGTCGTTGCCTTCGCCCTGTTCGACAATCTGGTCAATCGCTTTACCGGCGGATGCCCTGTCAACGACGTGAATCAAATCGCCGGAGTCGTCGGCATCAACAAACTGCGGTTTATGCTCCTTGTTGTAATAGACGGTATCTATCATATTTGGCGCATAATAACGCTGACCCGGAACAAGCTGCGGAAGCTCGGTATTATAAGTCAGGTCGTTTGTGTCAATGCACTCTTTTATCGCGTCATAAAACTGACCGATTGTCGTATAAGGTATGGGCATTGCCATCGGCGCGGCGGCGGGCAAAGGCTTCGGGCTTTCTATTTTGAGAAAGGTCATCAATTGCTTTAACGAAAACGGCGCCAAATCAATGTCGAATTCCGGTTCGTGACCGGGAAGCCTCGCCGGATATTTCGACGGCGACCTGCCCGTTAAAATCGGCGCGCCTATTAATGCCTGTTTCAGATTGGATGAAAGCGCCATGTGGAGCATTTCTTCCATTACCACGCTCATAATCGTCGCGCCCACTTTGTTGGCGTAAACCATAATCTGCGCGGAAAGGTCTAAAGCGATAGGTCTGGCTTCCGATATAGACATTCCATTGCCGGTTAATTTCTGCGCCAATCCGCCGCTTATTGCGTCCTGATCGGGCACGCGGTTGACTGAATAATATGTGTAGAGATAAACGGGAATAGTCGCAATTTCAATTTCAATTGCCTGCTGAATAGCTTCGCCAAGATTCTCCGGGGTTACTTTTGTTTCGTCTTTAAAAAATTTGGTTAGTTGCATATGCTTCCGTTCGTGTTAGAAATCATTTTGTGAGAGTTAAACTAAGGCGCTGATATAGTTGACTCAGTTAATGTCTGCTATCAGTTTATCCCTCTTTATCAAGAGAAATCAGTCGAATTCCGGCACAAACATTTTTCGCTCTGTTCGGTTTCAATTGAGACAACTGTATTTGCCCTTTCGTGTTTTTAACCGCTTAATTAATCAACGCCCCAAAAGAATGGAAAAACTATCATCACTCAAAGTTTTTTTCAGAAAATTTTATATGTTCCTAAAGCGTGATAAAAGAGGGCAGGCTTTTGCTGTAAAAGCATGACGCTGAACCTAGTATGTCAATGCCCATTTTAAGCTGTTGAACTCTCCGCCTAATTTAATGCCAGCCGATTATAACCATTTTTTATCGCAAGTAAAGTGCCGGAGAAGATTTGCAAAATTCGGGCTTTTTCTTAAACCGTTTTCTGAAAATGCCGGAAGAAAAAAGGTCGAGTTTTTTGACAAATTAGGAGATGTAACTTTACAAGTCCGCTAAAATTTGCATCGGCACTTTTTTTAATATTTCTGCGAAATTAAATTATAATGCTTGAATAATAATCGTATTTATAAGAAAGTCTGCCGCTGCTCTTTATTATTTATGGAAATTAAACCTGTTACGCTCGAAGGCGAATTTGTCAGACTTGAGCCTTTGTCATACGAAAAACATTATGCGGATTTATGCGCCATTGGATTCGATGAGGAAATTTGGCGCTGGTCACCAAAGCAAATCAAAACCGAAGCAGATTTGCAAAACTACGTCGAAACTGCTCTTGATGAACAGCGTCGCGGAGTTTCTTTGCCATTTGCAACAGTTTTGAAAGAAACCGGCAAAGCAATCGGCTCGACTCGTTTCGGAAACATTGACCTTGCAAACAAACGAGTCGAAATCGGCTGGACTTGGATCGGGCTTGATTTTCAACGCACTTTTGTCAACACCGAAGCAAAGTTTTTGATGCTCCGCTATGCTTTTGAAACCTGGAATTGCAATCGCGTCGAACTGAAAACCGACGCTTTAAACGAGCGTTCGCGCCGCGCGATTTTACGGATTGGAGCAAAAGAAGAAGGAATTTTGCGAAAACACGTCGTTACCGATTCCGGGCGACTCCGCGACACGGTTTATTTCAGCATTCTGGATGATGAATGGCAGGCGGTAAAACAAAATCTGCAAAATAGATTGCAAGCGAAATCGTGAAAATACGTTCTTCGTAAAGTTTCGCTCATTGCTTTTGCGCCCAGTTTTTCGCATTATTTTGAGCTGATATTTTTTTACATTTTGAGGAGTTACTATGAAACGCAAAAATCTTTTAATAATTTCGGCGTTGTCGCTTTCAGCCGTTGCGACGGCGTGCTCGACGACAACCGCGCCCGGCGAAACAAACGCCAATTCAAACGTCGCCGTTTTACAAAGCAATTCAAACCCGATTGCAAATACCGCGCCCGCAGCGTCGCCGGCGACAAATTCGGCGGTTCCGGGAATTCCGAACGCGCCCGCAAATGCGAATATGGCGAAAGGAGACCCGACCAAAAACGCTAAAGTTCAGAATATTACAAATCCGGCACCGGATAATTCGGAAATTACAATCAGCCTCGGACAGTTTCCGGTTGAAACGCGAACTTTCAAAAACAACGCCGAGCTTGCCAAAGTCGAGCGGATTCAGGACGTAGCGAACAAGAAAACAATCGTCAAAGTTTATTTGAGAAACGGACAAGTCAAAGAATTGCCCCCAAACGTCTTGGGAAATCCGATGGCAGCTTCGGCGGCGGAAATTTTGCATGTCGCCCAAAACGCGCAGCCCGCAAAACCCGATCCGAAAGTTGAAAATCCGCCCGCGCCGCAATCCGAGCAGAAGTTGGAAAAACGCGGAGCGCCGCAAAAAAATCAATAAGCGGTTAAATTCAAACAATCAAAACGGCGAGCGATTATTCCAATTCACTCGCCGTTTAATTTTTCGAGTTCGATTGTTATAATGCGTTCCCAATATGGAAAACGAAGCGAAAACTAATTGGACGATTATTTGTCCGTGCTGCGAAGCGAAATTAACCGTTGACGCGGCGACGGGAGTGATTCTCTCGCACGAAGAAAAAGGGAAAAAGCTCGGCTCGTTTGAAGAGCTGCAAAAAAATCTGGCGGCGCAGAAAGAAGCCAGAGAAAACATTTTCGCGCAGGAAATGAATCGCGAAAAAGAGCGCGAGCGTCTGCTCGAAGAAAAATTCCGCGACGCTTTTAAACGCGCCGAAGGCGAGCCGGATACGCCGTTTAGAAACCCGCTCGAACTTGATTAAATCGAGGTTGCAAGTCGTATCAAACAATAAATTTGCGGTTTTGCCTGATTTATGAATGAATATTCATTCACCAAAAAAAAGTTCGTGACATTCTCGATTTCGTGTGTTACCATTCAAATCTTTCAGGAGCAGGAATTTCAGGTTAGGGCTTTAGAGCAGACCTGTTTGTCCGAACCGGAACATGCGCCAGCGCTCGATAATTTACCTACATCTTGCGGCTGGCTTAAATACATCTAACAGTTAGTTATAAAATATAACGGTTTTAAAACCGAATAAATACGCATTCAAACTATAAAGGAGTGATAAAAAAGTGATTCAGAATCGTTTTATGCCGCTGCACGAGCGGATTCAGGAAATTGACCATATTCAAGCTCGCCGTTATTCCAAATTAAACGGTGCCCCGCTTGAAATTGCGACCGAAGGCATTATTCGCCACTTGCGCGCCTGCGACAAAATGGATGTCAACCCGGACGCTTCAGCGTTGCGCGAAATTATTGACGACGCGCTCAACGGACGCCGCGTTTTTGCCGAAACTTCAGACGACCGCCGCGCCGCCTAGTTTTTACAACATTTTTATTTTAGAGAAAAAGACCGCTTTCAATCGAAAGCGGTCTTTTTCTTGTGAACATCAATTTTTTTAGCCAAACCCTGTAAAGCATAGGCTTTCCGAACAACCTTTTATAAAATAAAACCTCTTGAATTTAACCTTTGGGAAAAAATTGTAGAACGCTCCAAAAAGCTAATAAATTGTCCACAAACCGGGCGTTACCAATTCAAGCAAGTGCCCGTCCGGGTCGCGGAAATACAGACTCGTCCCGCCGCGCGCCCATCGAACCGTGCTTTCGATTAAAATGCCGTTTTGCGCCAGCCAGCTTTCCCATTCGTTTAATTCATTCGCCCCGATTGAAAATGCGACGTGAAGCTGTCCGTCGCCGTCGTGCGGAGGAATAACGCCGCCGGAAGCATTCGTCGGCTCGTTCGACGCGCCTTTTAAAAACAAAAGCAGAACCTGCTTATCCGAAACGTTCAAAGCGCACAAACGCTCGTCTGCAAACAAAGTTTCAAGCTCAAAAACGGTTTGATAAAACGAGATCGAGCGTTTTAAATCTGCGACATAAAGCGCGGTTTCCAACACCGCATCCAGCTTTGGCATAAATATAAACTCTCGGTTTTTTTTATCGAATCATTCGATGCTCTACCATCAAGCAGCGGTCTTGCACGACTTTGATTCCGGCTGCGGCTAAAGTCTCGGCGGCTTCGTCGTTGACGATGCCGGATTGAAACCAAACCGCTTTCGGCTTTTTCGCCAGAATGTCTTCGACGTGTGCCGGAATATCCGAAGGGCGGCGAAAGACGTTGACCAAATCAATTTCGCCCGGTATTTCAGATAGTTTTCGATAAACCTTTGCCCCCAAAATCTCTGTCGCTTCAGGGTAATAAACCGGAACCGGCACGATTTCAAACCCTGCGCGCTGCATATATTGCGGCACATAAAACGCAGGCTGTCCGGTTTGCGCTTCGGTTTTGATTCCTAAAACCGCAATTCGTTTTGTGTTGGAAAGCAAATCACGAATTCCCCGATTATCCTCAATGATGTTTTCGTGCGTGTTCATAATGATTTTAATTGTATCAAAACATCGAAATTGAGTATGAAAATGTCTATGCCGGGAAAATAGAAATTGCTCAATCTAAAATAATCAAATTCATTCAATTAGACTTATTGAACAAAATTGTAAGTCAGCCGTAAATGAATTCAGGACGAGTTGCTTAAAAAATTTTCCGGTGGAATCAATTTTGAACGGCAATTTGTTAATTAGAATCTCAAAAATATGTTTTGTCCAAGTTGCGGTCAGAAACAGGCGAGTGAAGAAATGAGGTATTGCTCACGGTGCGGCTTTTCGTTCGAGGTTGTCGCGCAGCTACTCGATCATAATGGCTATCTGCCGCAGTTGGAAGAAGCGAGCAAACAACCGAACGGCAGGCTTTCGCGCTCGCGCGGCTTGAAATTCGCTTTGATTTGGTTTTTGAGCTTAACGCTTTTCCTCGCCCCGGTTTTAGCCGCCGCCGGAGCGAACCGACTTCCCCAATTTTTTGCGGCTCTCGGTATTTTCGGCGGTTTGTTGATATTCGTTTTCTCAATGGCATTTTTGAAAAAAGCGCCGCGCCGCCGGAATGCCGGGAAGTTTAATCCGATTCGGAAAATGAGAGATAAGAAAGCCATGCGGGGCGCGGGCAATAAAAATGCTCTGCCGCCGCAGCGATCCGTTCCCGCGGCGGCTTATATTCCGCCGCAGAATGCGGGGAAAACGCTCGACACTTTCGATTTGAGTCGTCCGGGCAGCGTGACGGAAGGAACGACCAAACTTTTGGAACAGGACAAATAGAGTTAACAAAATACAAAAAGCGGAAGCCCGCACGCAGTAAGAGCGTTTTCTTTAACACTCTTACTGCGTGCGGGCTTCCGCTTTTTGCCGTTTTAATCAGGTTTGCCCACACCATCTTAAGCATCCGGTTGCTTCGCGTTTTATGTAACGACTCTTCCTCATTGTGTTTTTAATGCATTTATTGGTAAATGATAAATATGTGGAACGAAAGATATAGTGAACAGGGATTTGCTTACGGCACACAACCAAATGATTTTCTTAAAGCAAATATTGAGAGTTTGACCAAAGGCAAAACTCTGTGCCTGGCTGAAGGCGAAGGACGTAACGCTGTTTTTTTGGCGATGCACGGTTTTGAGGTCACAGCCGTAGATTTATCACCTGTCGGTCTCGAAAAAGCTCAACGTTTAGCAGATGAAAACGGCGTCGCGATAAAAACCATTGTTGCCGATTTATCGGATTTTGAAATCGAAGAAAATTCCTGGGACACGATTATCTCCATTTGGGCGCACGTTCCTGCTGTCGTGCGTCGTACACTTCACACAAAAGTTGTTGCGGGATTGAAATCAAAAGGAACATTTTTGCTTGAAGCATATACACCGAAGCAGATTGAATTTGGAACGGGCGGACCGAAAATTGATATGACAATGCCGCTCGAAACGCTCCGCCGGGAATTAAGCCCTTTAAGATTTGAAATTGCCCGAGAAATAGAACGGGAAGTTCAGGAAGGCAAATATCACAACGGTCATAGCGCGGTCGTTCAAATTCTAGCTGTCCGGTAAAAAAAAAGTTTTATGGGAAACACGCATCCGTACAATTCAATGGGCGTGAAAGCCTGCACAGCGACTTTCAAAATGTCTCAAAATACCCGTTATTGAGACTTTTATTAAAGCCTCAATAATGTTTTAAGTAAGAAAGGTTTTAAGACGTTTTTCTTCTTAAAATCTTGAACGGTAAATTTCTATCAAGAGTCTTACGGTTCACCGATAAAGTTTAGTTCTCTGATTTCTTCGTTGAGATTGATAACCTTTGGAGCAAACTGAAAGCGTTTCGAGACGACTGTTAGTGTGATGGTTTGACCTGCCTGAACGTCTTCAAAACGATAATAGCCGAAAGAGTTTGTTTTAGCTCCGCGAGTGTTTCCTTCCCGATCAGTCGAGTAAACCAAAGCATTGTTCAAGCCGCGCCCATTATTTGTTAAGACTCTCCCCGAAATGGAAACAGATGCGGCAGTCACCGCCGTAGCTATCCCATTCTCGCTGCATTGAACGCCATTACCCTCAGTGATGAAAGTAGGGTAACTGCCATTTGCAGGCGTAGGACCGGCGGCGTTGCTGGTGGTCATAACTGTGCCCGCATTGAGAACAATCATACTACCGTTGGGCGCACCCGTTTGAGCGCCAAATATGAAAATGTCATTCGGAGAAATATTATTGGCAGTAACGCCCGAAGCCGCAGCAGTGATGGGTTGCGCAGTTCCGCCATTAATGAAAAAGGTAATCGTTCCGGTAACAGGCAGAAAAAGACCCTGTAAGGGATCGCCTGCTCCATCAAAGATAAAAACAGGACCGCCGCCGGAGCAATTTGAATTGTTTATTGTGTAGGTGACGGTTTGTTGAAGCGTGATTGTGAGCGGAGAGCCGTTGCCGCCTTCAAATGTTAGATACGCTTGTGCCTGCACAACCGGAATATAAATCGCCAGCACAAAAACGGCTGCAATCAGAAATCGTAGTTTTAATTTCATTCTCATTTATCCTTTGGCATCGGTTTTCTTCGTTGCAAAAAACATCGCTGCTTAATTTTGCTATTAGTTTGTCACAAATGGGAACTGAAACGCAGACAATTTAAGAAAAAAACTTATCTTGTGTTAATGAATTGTTAAAATCAAAATCTCAAAACTAAACTCATTTACTGATTTTTGAGACACATCTAATCTCGCTTTAATTCGTCAAAAACAATTATTTTTCACCGCCGCAATATTAGTCACTACCTTTTTTATGAGCGTTTGTGGCAAACTGAGTTTAGAAAATCCTTAAAAATATTGATCGAAACTTATGAATTTTGAACTTACCGAAGATCAGCTTCAAATCAAATACAGCGTGCGCGAGTTTGCCGAAAGCGAGTTGAAGCCGAATGTGATGGAATGGGACGAGGCTCAGCATTTGCCGCTCGAAATTTTTCCGCAGCTTGCCGAACTGGGGCTTTTGGGGATTATTTTTCCCGAAGAATACGGCGGTTCGGGTTTAGGTTATGTCGAATACGCGACGATTATCGAGGAATTGGGGCGCGTTGACGGCTCAATCGGTTTGTCCGTGGCGGCGCATAATTCTTTGTGTACGAATCACATTTTTCAGTACGGCTCGGAAGAGCAAAAACGCAAATACGTCGAGCCGCTGGCGACCGGAAAACATCTCGGCGCGTGGGGCTTGACCGAAGCGGGCGCGGGGTCGGATGCGTCCGGGACACGTACGACCGCTGTTCGGCAAAACGGCGGATGGGTTGTTAACGGCTCGAAGAATTTTATCACTCACGCCATCAGCGGAGATACTTGCGTTGCTGTCGCCGTGACGGACCGCGAAAAAGGAAACAAGGGAATTACAGCGTTTGTTTTTGAAAAGGGAATGAAAGGTTTTGCGCCAGCCAAAAAAGAAAATAAATTGGGAATGCGCGCTTCTGAAACCGCTTCGGTTGTGTTTGAAGATTGTTACATTGACGACGCACAACGACTCGGCAACGAAGGCGAAGGTTTTCTGCAAGCAATGCAGATTCTCGATGGCGGACGTATTTCAATCGCCGCCCTCTCGGTCGGAATAGCTCAGGGCGCTTACGAAGCCGCCGTGCGTTACGCCAAAGAGCGTCAGCAATTCGGCAAACCGATTGCCGAGTTTCAGGCGATTCAATTTAAATTGGCGGATATGGCAACGCAAATAGAAGCCGCACGTTTATTGACTCAACAAGCTGCCGCGCTCAAAGACGCCGGAAAGAAAACGACTAAACAATCGGCGATGGCGAAACTTTATGCTTCGGAAGTCGCTGTGCGGGTTTCGGAAGAAAGCGTTCAGATTCACGGCGGTTACGGCTATACGAAAGATTATCCGGCGGAAAAATACTGGCGCGATTCAAAGCTCTGCACCATCGGCGAAGGGACAAGCGAGATTCAACGAATTGTTATCGCCAAACAGCTTTTGAAGGCTTAAAAAAAAGAAAAGCGGCGAACTTTTAAATTCGCCGCTTTTCTTTTTCTCTCAAACTCAACTTATTCCTGAATTTTATATTTAACCGTTCCGACGCCTTTTTTATTGAGCGAGGCGTCAAATTCGATTCTGCGCCACTCGAAATCGCCGATTCTGACTTCGCCGGTTCCTTTTAATTGATTTTCCAGCGTTTCTAAATTATCAATCGAAATTACGACGTTTGCCGTCTTATGTTGATTTTTGATTTGTTTTAATAATTTTTGAGTAATGTTTTCCTCAACCGGCGAACCGACTGCAACGGTGTCGTCGGCGTCTTCAAAATCATAATTGACGTTTACAACGCTAAAATCCGCCGTGTTCACTTTGACATCAAACGTCAGAGGAGTGACAAACTCTGAGTTAATGAAATATTTGGCGCTGCCTTTAACGCCGATTGTTGATTTTGAAATGCTGTACTGATTCACTTTTTCAAACTTCAAGCTGACATCGCTGATGCCCGTATCCGTTTTTATTTTGTTTGATAACGCTTCGAGAGCGATTTTGCTTGACCGCGCAGAATTAGCTTTTGAAACTGTGTTTGCGGCTGCAAAACCGGAAAATGAAAGAACCGTTGCCATAATCGCCAACAAAAAATTAAATCCGTGAAGTTTGTTCGTTCGCATCTCTTCTCCTGTTTATTTAAATTCAATTTCTCTGTTCGTTATGGCAAGCGAAAATGCAATGCGTATGCCAGATTGCCGAAAGAGTTTAAAAAATAGATTTAAGTCGTTTAAATATTGAGCTTACTTTCGTGCTCACTTTGCCTGACGGATTCTGCCGATGTTTTTGCTGTTTTATTTTTTGGGTTTGAAAAAGCATCTTTAAGACAATCGGGTTGAATGAAAATGATGCAATATAAAATATTAGTTTCAATTTATATTCGGATTTGCCGCCGCAAAAAGCATCTTGTATATTAATTTTCCATTCTTTTATACAGGAGCAAAAATTATGAGTTTGAGCGAAGTTCTCGCGGCTGAGTTAAAACAGGAAGCCGCGACCACCCGTAAAATGTTGGAACGCTTGCCCGCAAGCGAATTTGATTGGAAACCGCACGAAAGATCAACGTCGTTCGGCAGGCTCGCCACGCATGTCGTCGAAATGACCGGCTGGCTCGCCACGATAATTCAAAAAGAGCAGATTGATTTTGCCGCCGGAGATTACGTTCCGAAAACGGCGAAAACAACCGAAGAACTGGTCGAAATGTTCGACAAAGCGCTGGCAAATTGTTTCGACGCTTTAAAAGATGTGCCGGACGAGCACTTTATGCAACCCTGGACTTTGCGCAACGGCGAGCAGGTTTTTTTCCAATTGCCGCGCATCGCCGCTATTCGCGGAATGTGTTTTAACCATTTGATTCACCATCGCGGTCAGCTTTCGGTTTATATGCGTTTAAAAAACATTCCCGTGCCTTCGATGTACGGACCTTCGGCGGATGAACCGATGGTTTAAGAATTGAGAACTGAGAACTGAGAACCGGAGACGGAGAACGGATAGCTGAGAATAAAGCGGTTATCCGTTCTCCGTTTTTAGAGCAATTCAAGCATGGATGTACATATCAGTACCGCGAACGGTAGTGAGCGGGTTTGTTAATTGACTCGCTCACTACCGTTGATTTCGTTGCTACTAATACACTGATTCCATAACCGCTCTAATTCTCAGTTCCTCAATGGGTTGCTTTTATGGCGAAAAATGAGAAAATCATATTTTGCGCTGCCGCTCAAAAAGACGACAAACAGGATGATTGACGAGAATAAGCTGGAAAAAATATTGGCGGGCGATTTGCGAGCTGTGGCTCGCGCGATTTCCAAAGTCGAAGACGGAGCCGAAGACGCCGCCGATTTGATGAAAGGCGTATTTCCGAAAACCGGGCGCGCTTTGGTGATCGGAGTTACAGGCTCGCCCGGCGCGGGGAAATCTTCGCTCGTTGATAAATTGGCGTTGTTTTATCGCGAAAAAGGCGAGCGCATTGGGATTGTTTGCGTTGATCCTTCGAGTCCTTTTTCGGGCGGCGCTATCTTAGGCGACCGCATTCGAATGCAGGCGCTCGGACTCGATAAAAACGTTTTTATTCGCTCGATGGCAACGCGCGGGAATCTCGGCGGTTTGTCGCGGGCGACGGTTGACGCGGTAGCGATTCTTGACGCCGCCGGTTACGAAAAAGTTATTGTCGAAACAGTCGGCGTCGGTCAGGACGAAGTGGAAATCGTCAAAACCGCAGATGTTTCGGTCGTGGTTTTAGTGCCGGGAATGGGCGACGATATTCAAGCGATCAAAGCCGGAATTATGGAAATCGGCGACGTTTTCGTCATCAACAAAGCCGACCGCGAAGGCGTAATTCGCACCGAAAAAGAATTAAAAGCACTGCTCGATCTTGCGCACCGACCGGATATGTGGATGCCGCCGATTGTGCGGACAATCGCAACCGAAAACAAAGGCATCGAAGATTTGTCACAGGCAATCAAATCTTACGCGGATTATCAAAAACAAAACGAATCGAGCCTGGAGCGCCGCAAATCAATCGCGCACTGGCGGCTTTTAGAATTATTACGGGAAAGTCTTTTGACGAAAGCTTTAAACAGAAATGGCGCGAAGGAAAAATTGGAAAATTTAGCGTTGTCGGTAGCAAACAAAGAATGTGACCCGTATTCGGCGGTTGAGGAGATTTTGGCTAAAATCGAATTATGATGCGACAGATTATTTCTCCAGAACAGTCTTATACTTTTCACGATTATTTCAGGATGCGCGCCAGCACTGAAGATGTCGTCGCGTATTTTGGTTACAAAAAGCAAAATGCCAGACTCGAATTGCCGAGCGCAGACCGTGAATTGGGCGTTTTGGAGCGCCTTCGTGAACAAGTCGAAGATGCTTTGATTCACATTAGTTTGGAAAATGAAATTACGCGCCGTGAATTTTTAATTGCGCCGGTTATGGCAGAGTTAAGGCGCTTAACTCAATCCAAACTGAGTTCGGAATATTGGTTTGAATATAATCATCAACTTAAAGGCTCGCTTGATTATTTCCTCCGGCACGACCGAAACTTGCTTGTTGTGGAAGCCAAAAACGCGGATTTAACGCGGGGTTTTACGCAGCTTGCCGTTGAAATGATTGCGCTCGATAAAGCAGACGAAACCGAGCAACAAATAATTTACGGTGCGGTGACGACCGGAAACATCTGGCAATTTGGTGAGTTGAATCGAAACCAAAAAGTCATTTTACAAGACATCAAAAGTTTTGATTTGTTGGAAGACCTGGAAAATTTAATGCGGATTTTTATCGCAATTTTGGAGCAGAAATGAAAATCAATCATCTTGGAATTGCGACTAAAGGAATTGACGAAGCGTTGAAATTTTGGCAGGACGCTCTCGGATTGGAACAGACGCACGCCGAAATTGTCGAAGAACAAAAGGTTCGCGTGGCGATGCTGCCGATTGGCGAAACCAGAATCGAATTGCTCGAACCGACGGCGGATGATTCGCCGATTGCCAAATTTTTAGAAAAACGCGGCGGCGGAATTCATCATATCGCCGTCGAAGTCGAAGACATCGAAGCCGCGCTAGCGCAGCTTAAAGAACAAGGCGCGAGATTAATTGACGAAAAACCGCGTGTCGGTGCAGACAATTGCCTGATTGCATTCGTGCATCCGGCGTCGTCGGGCGGCGTTTTGCTTGAATTAGTCCAGCCGATGGAAAAACACTAAATTTAATGAATAAAAAATCTGTCAAACTTAAAAACGTTTTTATAATTTCCGCTTTAGCAGTTAGTTTTACCGCCTCGTCGGCGTGCAACAAAAACGCTAAAACGCCGGGCGCGCAGCAGCAAACCCAATCAGCCGCCGCTTTAACTAGTCTCACTGCGGACGACGTATCGGCTGTCATCAAAACTTTGCCGCCGCAAAGCCAGCAAATGATTGCCGGAAGCCCCGAACAAATCAAAGAGTTTCTCGATGATTTGAAAAAACTGCTCGCCGTCGCCGCCGAAGCGCGCAAAAACGGTTTGGCTGATGATCCCGGAAACAAACAGCAGCTCGAATTTATTGCTTCGACCGTCATTGCGACCGCGTACGATACTCAGAACAGCAAAGGCGCGCCGCCTTTTGCCGATATTACGCCGGAACAGGTTACGGCTTTCTACCAAAATCCCGAAAACGAAACGAAATTCAACACATTTTTGGATTTGATTAAACAGCGCGGCGCGGAAGAAGGCGCCACGGGCAAAACCGAATTCACCGAAGAAGAATTGAAAAGAGCGCGCGAAAGCTGGGCGAAAATCTCCCTTAGAGCGGAAAAAGCCCGCAGCGAAGGTTTTGACCAGAAACGCGAAACTCAATTGCAAATCGCTTTGCAGCAGGCGCAGTTTTTGGCGCAGCAGTACGCCCGAAAGTCCGACGCGAGTATGACGGCAAGCGAGACGGAGATTGCCGATTACGTCAAGCAACACCCCGAACTCGATTCGTCGAAAATCAAAGACAAAGCCGCGCAGGTTTTGGCGCGCGCGAAATCGGGCGAAGATTTCGGCAAGCTCGCCAAAGAGTTTTCCGAAGACCCGGGCAGCAAAGACAAAGGCGGTTTGTATGAAAACGTCAAAAAAGGGCAAATGGTTCCTGAATTTGAAGCCGCCGCGCTCGCTCTCGAAAACGGCAAAGTCGCCGAAAATCTGGTCGAATCGCAATACGGCTATCACATTATCAAGCTCGAAAATAAAGCGGGCGAAACTTACAATGTGCGGCATATTTTGCTGATGACTTCGGCGCCCGCAAGCGGCGCAAATCCTTACGCGCCGCCGACAGGAATGGCTGACAAAGCGCGCGAAGGCGTAAAAACACAAAAACGCGACCAATGGATAGAAGAAGTCGTGGCGCGAAATCAAATCAGCTTGCCGCGACCGGAAGACATAAAAGTCGAATTACCGGCAGCGCCCGCGCCGATGCCGCCGCAGACCGCGCCGCAAACAGAAGCTCCGGCGGGTGATAAAAAATCTAAAAAATAGGCAAAAAGACGTTTAGTTTTTGAGGAGAATTAATAACAAAATGGTCGGAAGAGCACTTACTTTATTAGTTATATTTTTAGCGGTCGCAGCCGGTTTGCTGCTGTGGCATTCGCAATACGGCGCGCACGCCATCGAAGAAAAACGAATTCATCGGCTGACCGAGGGAGCGATCACAAAATTGGCGCCCGAAGATGTCGAATTGCTCGTTCAAAGTCAATTTAAAGCGCAGCCGCAGGCGATTTCCGAATTAGCGGGCAGCCCGGAAGCGCTCAAAGAGTTTTTGGAAGAACAGCTTAAACCATTGCTCGCCATCGCGCGTCAAGCCCGAATTGAAGGAATCGCCGACGAACCGGAGATGCGCGAACAGTTAAAACTTACCGAAATGGAAATTTTAGCTCTCGCCTATGACCAAAAACTCAAAACCGACGCGGGCAAACCCAACGATCCGGGACCGCCGCTCGGCTGGGCTTCGGAAAAAATCACCAAAGAACAAGTCGAGGCTTATTATCAAAACCCGGAAAATGAGAAAAAGTTTGAAGAATTCCTCAAAAGTTTGACCAAACGCTCGCCGCAGGCTGCAAGCATCGGCGCGGAGCAGCGAACGTACATCCACGAGCAATGGGCGAAAGCTCATATCGCCGCCGATCTCGCGCGAGAAACCGGACTCGACCGGGATCGCGCGGTTCAGCTTCAAATTCAGTTTCAGCAAGCCAGAACGCTCGCTTCCGAATACGGAAAGCGGCACGAAAAGGAATTAACGCCCACGAAAGAAGAAATCGAGGCTTATGTCGCCGCGCACCCGGAATTCGATCCGGCGAAAGTGCGCGAAAAAGCCGAGCAGGTTTTAGCGCGCGTCAAAGCGGGCGAAGATTTCGGCAAATTAGCCGCCGAATTTTCCGACGATCCGGGCAGCAAAGATAAAGGCGGTTTGTACGAAAACGTCACAAAAGGTCAGTTCGTCCCGCAGTTTGAATTGGCGGCGAACAATCTCGAACCCGGGCAAATCGCCGACAAGTTGGTTGAATCGCAATACGGCTATCACATTATCAAGCTCGAAGGAAGAGGCAAAACCAAAGACAAAGACGGCAAAGAAGCAGACACTTTCAACGTCCGTCACATTTTGTTTATGACGCAGGCGCGCGACCCGCAAAACCCGTTTGCGCAGCCCGCGTCAATGGAACAGCAAGTCCGGCAAAACGTCCAGCAAGACAAAGTTAAGAAATTTTTGGACAAAATTCTCGAAAAAAATCCGATTGAAGTTCCTGCGCCCGAACAAGTAAGCATTAAAGCACCGGAAATTCCCGAAGGTGAAACCGAAGGAATGCCGGGTATGCCGCCGGGAATGCAGCCTGCGCCGCAAAAAGGCGGAGACGCCGAAGTCGCCAAACCCGCGCCCGCACAGCCTAAAACCCGAAAATAATGATTTTCGGTGATTTCAAGATAGAAATAATTCCCGACACCGAATTCAGATTGGACGGCGGGGCGATGTTCGGCATCGTCCCGCGCACTCTTTGGGAACGAGTTTGCCCGCCGGACGAATCGAATCGAATTCGAATGCAGACGAATTGTTTGTTTATCGAAACAGATAGCGAGCGCATTTTGATTGAAACCGGAATGGGCGAAAAATGGACGGAGAAGCAAGCGAAAATCTACGGCATCAATCGTCAAAAAACGTTTACCGATTCGTTGTTTGAAAAAACCGGCTGCAAGTGCGAAGACATTACAATCGTCGTCAACACGCATCTGCATCTTGACCACGCAGGCGGCAATACAAAACCGGATGAAAACGAAAAAGCCGTTCCGGCGTTTCCAAACGCGCGTTATTTTGTTTCCGGAACCGAATACGAACACGCCGAAAACCCGACAATGCGCGACCGAGGGAGTTATATCGCCGACGATTGGCGACCGCTTCTTGAAACCGGACAACTCGAATTAAAACCGGAAAATTACGAAGTCGTGCCTGGTTTAACAATGCAGCAAATGCGCGGTCACAACGGCTCTATGCAAACCGTTAAATTAACGAGCGGCGGCGAGACATTTTACAGTTTCGCCGATTTGATACCGATGACGGCGCATCTTCCGCTGCCGTGGATTATGGGCTACGATTTGTTTCCGCTGGAAACGCTTGAAAATAAAAAGAAATTATTGCCGCAAGCGGTGAAAGAAAATTGGCTTTGCTTTTTTTATCACGATTCAGAAGCACCGCTTTGTCGTTTGACGGAAGAAAACGGAAAACTAAAAGCTAATAAAATAGAAGTTTAATAAAAGATGGAACAGGTAAAAATTGGAATTATCGGTGGCAGCGGTTTATACCAGATGCCCGAATTGAAGAATGTTAGAGAAGTTGAAGTTGACACGCCGTTTGGAAAGCCTTCGGATGCTTTTATTATCGGCGAATTGGAAGGCGTCGAAGTTGCGTTTTTAGCCAGACACGGGCGCGGGCATCGGATTTTGCCGACCGAGCTGCCGTTTCGCGCAAATATTTACGCAATGAAATTGCTCGGCATCGAGTATATTTTGTCGGTTTCGGCGGTCGGTTCTTTGCAGGAACAATACAAGCCGACGGATATGGTGATTCCAGATCAGTTTTTCGACCGGACGCGCGCCCGCGCCGAAGAATCAACGTTTTTCGGGCAGGGAATTGTCGGACACATCACTTTCGCGCATCCTGTTTGCAATGAGCTTGGCGATATTTTGGAAGAAAGCTGTAAAACCGTCGGCGTGACGGTTCATCGCGGCGGGACTTATTTGTGTATGGAGGGTCCGGCGTTTTCGACCAAAGCCGAATCGAATGTTTACCGACAATGGGGAATGGATATTATCGGGATGACGAATTTGCAGGAAGCAAAGCTCGCGCGCGAAGCCGAGATTGCTTACGCGACGCTCGCGCTTGTCACCGATTATGATTGCTGGCACGAAGGACACGACGAAGTTTCGGTTGAAATGGTCATCGAATATCTGCATAAAAACGTCCGTAACGCACAACTTATTATGAAAGACGCCGTGCAACGTGTCACCGCCAAAACAACACCAAATCAGTTTGCGGGCGCAACCAAAAACGCAATCTTCACCGCGCCCGAATTTTGGAACACGGAAACGGCGAAAAAGCTCGAAGCAATTATCGGGAAATATGCGCCGAAATAAATTTATGAAAAAAGCGGTTTTATTATTCGGTTTGATTATTTTATTTTCAGCGGCTTCCAGTGCGCAGATTAGCGTGCCTTTGCCCCAGAAAAAATCGGAGAAGCAAACGATTAATCCGATTGAGGCGGATGCGCTGCATAATCTCGATGTCGCGTATCAATATTTTATAAAAAAACGGCACATTGGCGCGCTCGAACGCAGCAGCGAAGCGATTGTCGCGGTCGAATCCGGCGGCATTCAGTTTGCAAAAATGGATGCGCTGCTTTATTACGCCGGAATGAGCAGCTATTATCTGGCGACCGGACGAGGCAAGCAGAAAATTGATTTAGCCAAGCTATCGGAAGAAAACAAAAAGAAATACGCGCCGGAAACGCTGCGCGAGGAAGCAATCGCTTATCTTTCAACGCTCGTCGAAAAATATCCGCAGAGCAAACATAAAGAAGAAGCTGCAAAGGTTTTGAAAGAGCTTGAAGGCACAGTTTCGGCGACGAAATGAATTTAAATCAGATAACGATTTATTCAAATAAAGTCGTTGAAACAGTCGAGTTTTACAAAAAACTCGGTTTGAATTTAATTGTTGACAGCATTCCGCGTTATTGCCGTTTTGAGTGTCCGAACGGCACAACTTTTTCGATTCACGAAACTGCCGACGAGCCGCAAAATAACAGCGTCGTTATTTATTTCGAGTGCGAAAATCTCGACCAAAAAGTGGCGGAATTAAAAGAGCAGGGAATCAAATTTGAAACAGAGCCGATTGATCAAATCTGGCTCTGGCGCGAAGCATATACAACCGATCCGAACGGTAATAAAATTTGTTTGTTTTACGCCGGAGAAAACCGGCTCAATCCGCCCTGGCGAGTTAAAACTTGATTATTCAAAAATAAATACAACAGGAGAATTTATTAAATGTCATTAACAGTTGTCGGTTCGGTCGCGTTTGATGCGGTCGAAACGCCTTTTGGGAAACGCGAACGAATGCTTGGCGGCGCTGCCACGCATTTTTCTTTGTCCGCCAGCAATTTTACCGATGTCAGAATGGTCGGCGTAGTTGGGAATGATTTTACCGAAAACGAATTCGATTTGCTCCACTCGAAAAACATCAACACCGATGATGTCGAACGAGTCGCGGACGGCAAAACGTTTTTCTGGCGCGGACGTTACGATTTCGATTTGAACACGGCGCACACGCTCGCGACTGAGCTTAATGTTTTTGAGACTTTTCAGCCGAAGCTCTCCGATGAATCGAGAAACGCCGAATTTGTTTTTCTCGCTAATATTTTTCCGACAACGCAGAAACAAGTGCGCGAGCAATGCCCTAACGCCAAATTCGTAGCGATGGACACAATGAATTACTGGATTTCTTCGATGAAAGACAGCGTGATTGAAACCGTCAAAGTCGTTGATTGCGTAATCATCAACGACGCCGAAGCGCGTCAGCTTGCGGATGAGCCGAACATTCACCGCGCGGCGAAAAAAATCATCGAAATCGGCAATTTAAAAGCGCTCGTCATCAAACGCGGCGAATACGGCGCGGCGCTTTTTACCGGAAACAATTATTTTGCGATTCCGGCTTATCCGCTCGAATCCGTCTTTGATCCGACCGGCGCGGGCGATACTTTTGCCGGCGGTTTTATGGGCTATCTGGCAAGCCACAATTCGTTTGATGAAGCGACAATGCGGCGCGCTATGATCTTCGGCTCGGTGATGGCTTCGTTTAATGTCGAAGAATTCGGCACTGAAAGAGTCGCGCGGTTGACGCAAGACGAAATCAACGGGCGTTTCCGCGAGTTTAAGCAAATAACGCATTTTGAGGAAGTTCTTTTTGAACGCGCGGCGAGAGCATAAAAAACAGCAATCTAAAAATAAAATCCCGACCAAACGCTTGGTCGGGATTTTATTTTTCAGCCATTAATTTTAAAGAAGCTAGGCTGATTTTGAATTTGTGCGCCCGGTTGTCGAGGATGTGTTTGCGTCGCCGATATTACCGGCAGATTCGCTGCCTGTGTTTAAAGTGCTGCCTGTCGCACTGTTAGCGCCGGTCGAGGCTTCGAACGAAGTATCGGTTGACGAGCCGGCTGATGTTCCCGTCGTTGCGCCGGTTATGCCGGTTGCGCCGCCGGTCGTCAAATTTCCGCTTGCGCTTGTATTTGCGCCGCCGGTGTCGCCTGACGAAAAATTGCCTGTTCCGGGCGAGCCGAAATTCGATGCATTTTGTCTGACGCGCAGACGGTTTTCGACGTGTGTCACGCCCGAAACGTCTTCAGTGATGTCTTCAGCCATTCGCTTGGCGTAACGGCTTTCGACCGTTCCGGTTAAAACGACTTCACCGTTGTTGATTTCAACATCAATGTCGGAAGCGTCCAAATACGGATAATCGGTCAAGCGGTCGTTGATGTCGTCGCGGATACGGTCATCGGAGCGCCGATAATTTTTCGGACCTTTTCCGCGATGGCTGATTTGTTGACCGCCGCCCTGACGCATATCTCTTTCGCGGCGGCGCGCGGCTTCATCGTCGCCGAACCAGGATGAAATTTCATCCGAAGTTTTGTCCCACCAGCCGCGGTCGTCTTGATTCGAGCCGCCGCGATTTTCGGTTTCCCAGCCGCGTTCGCTGTTCATATAATCGCCCTTGTAACCGCCGCTTTGCCCATAGTTGTTTTCGCCGCGATTGAATTGATTAGACTGGTTTGAGCGTTCATTTCCGCCGCCGCGCCCGTGATCGCGCTGGCTGCGGCGCGTGTAATCGGATGGCGACATTCGGTCGAAGTTAGAGCCGCTCGAACCGAAATTGCTGCCATAACCGTAATCGCCGCCGCGATTGTAATAGCCGCGCTCTTCGTCGCTGCCCGAACTGTACTCGTTGCCGCGGTCGTAACCGTAAAGCGTGTAATCGTCGCGGTCGTTGCCCGTGTTGCGTCCGAAACCGCCTGTGTTAGACCTTGATGAGCGGGCATTCGATTGAAAATCGTCATTATCGCGGTCTTGCGAATTGTAGCCGCGCCCGAAATCGCTGCCGGAATGACCGCCCTGAGAGCCGGAATTTTGTCCGCCGCCAAAATCGCGGTTGCGGTTCTTCCCGTAATAACCTTCGTCGCGTTCATTGCGTCCGCGCTCTGTGTTGCCGAAGCTTCGATTGCGTTGCTGTTCAGAACCGCCGGATTCCGAGCGGCTGTCGTAACGGTCGTCGCGTTCGTTATAGCGCGGATAATCTTGATCATTGTAGCGATTTGCCATAAAACTGCTCCTTTCAAATCTTGGTTAATTCGCTTTGCTCGAAGCGAAAATTAGAGATAAAAATTCCAGAATTCTCACCGCCGCGGTTCGTTAATTTGGAATCCGTTAAATTAAATTTGACAATTTGGCTGGAATATCTCTGTACGTTTGTGTACGAATTAAATTCGTTTTGAGCCGATAAACACACGATTAAAAGAAAAAAAGCCCGGTTCAAATTTGTGGCGCGCGGTTTGCAAAAGACACGGCAGAAAAGAAAAACGTACCGCCAGCGTACAAAGGCGATTGACGGTAAAAAATAAAAGAGATTAGAGAAAGGGAGAAAGAAAAATGCTTTCAATTATCGGATGGATACTTTTTGGTTTAATTGCGGGACTGATTGCTAAAGCCGTGATGCCGGGACGCGATCCGGGCGGCGCAATCGTAACAATTCTGCTTGGTATTGCCGGCGCTGTGGTCGGCGGATTTATCGGACGAGCCTTATTCGGCTACGGAAGCAGCGGTGACGGCGATTATTCGAGTCCGGGCTTTTTGATGAGTCTGGTTCTGTCGGTTGTCGGCGCAATTGCTTTGCTGGCAATTTATCGCCTTGCGACCGGACGCAGTATGAGAACTTAAGGTTCTCTGTTAAATAACTTGGTTATTTTCGGCGCAGGATTTCATCTTTTGGAAGCCTGCGCCGAAAATATTTTCATAAACCATTAAATCTTCAAGGGGTGACGAAAATGGCGGCTGCGAGTTTGTGGAGTTTAAACGGACTTAGTTGGGCGGAGCTGGGAAAGCGCGTTTATAACGAAATCATCGAAGACGAAGTTTTGGACAGCGCGGCGCAGCTCGCTTATTACTTTTTGTTTGCGCTGTTTCCGCTGCTGATTTTTCTGACTTCGATTCTCGGGTTTATCGTCGGCGCAAACAACGAGCTGCGCAACGAATTGTTTTCGTATCTCGGCAACGTTTTGCCGGGTACGGCGCTCGATCTGGTCAAAGGCGTGATTGAAGAAGTCAGCCAAACTTCGAGCGGCGGTAAAATCTCTCTCGGTTTGCTTCTCGCGCTCTGGACTGCATCCTCCGGTTTGCAATCAATAACGCAATCTTTGAATCGCGCCTACGACGTTAAAGAAACGCGCGCGTGGTGGAAATTAAAATTAACATCTATCGGTTTGACGGTTGCGTTGGCGCTGACCATTATTTCGGCTCTGATTATAATTTTATTCGGCGGTCACTTCGTTGATTACGCCGAGCAAACGCTCGGTTTCGGAGCATTCTTGACCACAATTTGGGCAATCGTCCAATACGTTATAGCACTTTGCTTTGTTTTGCTTGCTTTTGCTTTGATTTATTATTTTTCGCCGGATTTAAAAGATCAGCACTGGTTTTTTGTGACGCCCGGTGCGGTCGTCGGCGTTTTATTGTGGCTGCTGATTTCGTTCGGATTCCGCCTTTATCTGTCTTATTTTAATTCTTACAGCGCCACTTACGGCTCGCTGGGCGCGCTGATAATTTTGCTGCTCTGGCTTTATTTCACTGGGTTGGCGATTTTAATCGGCGGCGAAATCAATTCGGAAATCGAAAACGCAGCCGCCGAAGCTGGCGTCCCCGGAGCCAAAGAAGAAGGCGAAAAAGCGCCGGATGAAAACGAAACTCTCGGCGCGGCGGCGACGAAAAACGACCAGAAACCGGAAGAAAACAAAAAAACGGAAGAAAACAAAAAGCCGGTCGAAGCCGAAATTATTCCGCCCGACAAAAAACAGATTCGCGCGCCGAAAATCTCGCCTCAAACTGCGGAAACAAAACACGAGCCTTTAAGTTTTCCGGCTAAACTGGCGGCAATCGGTTCGATGATTGCGGGAGTTTTTATGAGTTTCGGCGGCGGCAAAGATGATAAAAAACGATAACGGCGCATTAAATCTCGACGCAATAAATCGCGGGCGGCGCTGCAAATGGTGGCGTCGCCGCGGCGGCAAAAAAAGCGGTTTCAAATATTTCGACCACAACGGCGAAAAAATAACCGACCAAAAACAAATCGAACGAATCAGCAAGCTCGTCATTCCGCCCGCCTGGACGCACGTTCGCATTTGCCCGAACACGCGCGCCGGTTTGCAGGCAATCGGATTCGATACAGCCGGACGCATTCAGTACAAATACAGTCTGCAATTTTCCGCCAAGCAGCAAGCCAAGAAATTCTCGAAAATCGAGCGTTTCGGCGAGTTTTTGCCGAAGCTGCGCAAGTTAACGAATGAATACATCTCGCTCGAAGGCTATCCGAAAGAAAAAGTTTTGGCGGTCGTGATGCGGCTGATAAACGATTTGTATATTCGCGTCGGCTCGGAAAAAAGCGTCAAGGAATATAAAACCTACGGCGTCACGACGCTCAGAAATCGCCATTTGACAATCGAAAAAGGCGGCAAGCTGAATTTTAATTTCGTCGGCAAACACAGCATCCGACACCGGCGTTTAATCGTGGACGAAGAACTCGCCGCAATAATGACGGATTTAAAAGCGATGGGCGGGAGCAAATTATTCAATTATCAGGACGCGCAGGGAACTGTTCGCCCGGTAACGCCACGCGATGTCAACGATTTTCTCAAAACCGCGACTTCGCCAGAATTCAGCGCCAAAGATTTTCGCACCTGGGGAGCGACCGTTCTGGCGGCAACCGAGCTGGCGCAAATCGGCGCGCCGGAAACTAAAACGCAAACGAAAAAAAACATCGTCGAGGCGGTCAAAAAAGTCGCCGAGCATCTAGGCAACACGCCCGCCGTTTGCCGCAGCAGCTACATCCACCCAGTTGTCATCGAAGCCTACGAGCAGGGGACGACAATTGATGAATTTCGACCGCGAAAAAAGAGAACTATCGAAAAACTTTCGCCGGAGCTTTCAATCGAAGAAATAGCCGTAATGCGTTTGCTCGAAAATGCGAAAAAATAATAAATTGAATTGACGATGTGATTATAGAGACGCGACGGGTCGCGTCTCTACCGAACGTTTTATTAAATTAATTGGATTAAAAAGCGTGGTTAAAATGACGACTGCATTCGAGTGCCGTCTAAAAAACTCTAAACTGTAAAGATTTGCAGGCGGTCAACGATTGAGATGACGCGGGCGGAAACCAGCCATCGTCAACCTGAATTTAACACGCAAGCTGATGAAAAAGTAGCTGTTTCCGCCTCGCGTCCATTGATTTGTTGGGCGTATGGTTATTTTCAAATGTCCTCTGGATAAAGAACTCCATTTGTGTATTGAAACGGATTGTCTGGAATAAAATATATTCGTTCGTCTGTATTGCCAAGATGCGAATTGCCATAATCAGACAGCCATTCAAATGCTTCGTAAAGATTGCTGCCTATTTTATACGATATATCGTCTCCGTTGGGCAAAGCGAAAAGCTCGTTTGGGTTTGACGGGTGAAAGATAACGACATCTCCGGCGTCTGTATCGCAAATTCTGATACATTCAATTGCTTTTTCTTTCGGCAACAAATCTTCGCCGTCTTCCCAAAACCAAAACTCGTCTAAGAATTCTTGATGTTCTTTGTACTCTGACAAAATTGCGGAAGGCATATCAACTCGAATATGTGTAGTGTGATTGCAGTATTCGCCTTTTCCTAAAGTTGTCACGAACTCTTTATAGCCTTCGGGAAAAGTCACGTTAAGTTTAGCTTCGAGAGCATCAACTTCTTCCGGCGTGGCAAGCGTCAGTTTAAGTTCCGGCGTCCAGCCTTTTTCAACATAAGGGTCAATTATTTTAACATTCTCGAATGCCATTTGTTTTCTTACTCAAGCAACACGAATACGCCCAACTATTGATTGAGCGGAATGATTCCGCCCAATCGTCAAATTTAGAGTGTTATGGGGAACAGTTCTGTATAACACTCATTTTTCGTGTATTATGAAGAATCGTTCTTCATAATAACCTTATAGACGGAATAAAATTAAAGTATTTCTTTCGTTTCTGCAATAAAATTTATGAAACAAATGCCATTACTTCGTGCGGGTTACTGCGAATATAAACAAAAAACGGGCGGCGGCAAGCCGTCACCCGTTTTTCTGTAAGGAATTGATGAGGTTAAAAATTAACGCAAATTTGCGACGCCGCGCGGCGATGAAGCCGTGACGTTGACTTGCGTTCCCTGTCTCAGCGAAAGATCGTCGCGTCCCTGCAGAATAACCGAGCCTGCGCCCGCGCCTGCTCCGACGCCCGCGCCGATAGCCGCGCCTTGACCGCCTCCGGCAATTGCGCCGATTAACGCGCCGAGCGCTGCGCCGATTGCGGTGCGCGTGACGGTTTTATTTGTTTGACTGCCGCCCTCGCGGACTTGACCTTCGTTGGAAATGCTGACGTTGCCGTTTTCGTTTGAGGAAACGGAATCAAGCAAACCGGCAAAACGGTGCGAGCCGCCGTTGCGCATCCGAATCGTTTCAAAGTCCAAGCCGAGGCTGGCTCTGCCCGAAACTCTGCCCGAACGCTCGACGCTCGCTACGCGACCTTCGATAATCGCGCCTCTGTATTCGGAAGGCGAAGTCACTTCCATTGTGAAGCGGTCGCCGACCGACGCGGTTTTAGTGTCTATATCCGTATTCAAAACCGCCGTCAGGCGTGTTCCGTTCGGAACCATAAAATCGCCGGTCGTCGCGTTGCCGCCGTAATTGCCGCCTGTTGTATTGCCGTTATAAATGGTGTCGAACTGAGCGACATTTGACGTGCGTGTGTAAAAGCTTTCAACCGTAATTTGGCGGTTCGCGCCTTCGAGATAAATCCGGCGCGTAACTCGCAGCTCATCGCCGTTGCGAAGCGGGTTGAAAGCGACGTAGAAATCATTTGCACGGTCGCCCGTGTAATTAATCACAACCTGATTGTTAACGACATTGGCGTTGACGCTCATCGAACGCCCGTTCGGCATCGTTTCGGTGATTGTCTGACCATTGGCTTGGAAAGTCACTAGCGCCGCTTTCGACGAAGCCAATCTAATCTCG
Source organism: Pyrinomonadaceae bacterium (assembly GCA_036387315.1). GTDB lineage: Bacteria > Acidobacteriota > Blastocatellia > Pyrinomonadales > Pyrinomonadaceae > JALZCH01. The sequence continues at coordinate 22,441 of DASVTY010000026.1, read as the reverse complement.
TTGCCGACGCGCTCGATAGCGATATATTCCGGCGCTTCGAGACGGCGCATAGAAACGCGGCGAACGCGCTCGCGCTGATTAGCTGCCAAATCGCCGATTGCGCGGTCAATTTCGGCTTCGACGTTGGCGCTGCGCGCGGTGTCGAGCCGGTATGTTCCGGTCAGGCGATTCGAGCCGTAAGTCGTGCCGCCGGACGGATAATTGTTGGTCGGGTAATTGTTTCCGCGTGTCGGAGCATTGTTTCTGTTCCAATCCCAGGCGACGTTGTATAAACCGGCAAGCCGCGTTAAATCATCGCGGACGCGGCTCCAATCGGTGCTGGCGCGTCCGAGGCGATTTTGACGTAGAAAGCTGTCAATGTTCGCACCGCGATTTAAAACTTCTTCGACATCTGCAGCAGTTGCGTTGCGTGCGTCAAAATTCTGTTTCAAACGGTCGGTCGCGTTTTCAAAATCGCGGACGTATTCGGTAATTTCGTTTTGGGCTTGCGTGCCGCCTGAAGCGTTGCGCGAGAGCGCTGCTGTCAGACTGCGATTAAAATAATCCGTATCGCGTTCGAGCGTCTGAAGCAAGGTAGAAACTGCCGCTTCATTAGCGCGATTGTTGCGCGGGCGCTGCGCGTAAGCGTTAAAATCCGCTCCCGCGAGCAGCAGCGTCATTGTTAAAATAACAACGTAAACGTATGTTTTTTTCACTATTGTTCTCATTTTTTCCCCCATAATATTTATTCGAGTAAATAAAGCATCAAGTTGTGTTTTACGCAGAGTGAAACGAGAACTCCGCGTGCGTTACGGGGAGAACCACAACTTCAAAAAATCTCATTATAAGCTAGCTTGCAAATATAGTGCCACATAATGAAAGAAATGAAAGAAATTGAAAATCCAAGCAAATAAAAAGGAAAACGTTTGCGGTTTCAACCGCTTGCGCTTTCCTTTTTATTTGGCTGTTGATTAAAAGAGTCTGCGTTTCGATAGCAAACAAAACGTGAACGAATCTATTACGCTATCGGAAAATCATCGTGTTCGTCGCGGTTGCTTGCCGCGCTTCCGATTGCGTCGTGCGGTCCGCCGGTTAGTTCACCCACAGCGCTCTCATTTTCCGCGCCGGATTTTTTACCGAACTCGCTCTTTGCCGCATTCAAAGCTCCGCCGGTGCGACTGTAAATGTCACCGGCTTTTTGTTTGGCGGTGTTCAGATACTCGCCCGATCTCTGTCCGAGCTGCGTTGCTGTATCGCGCCCTTTGTCAACGCCTTTGCGCGCGGCGTCTGCGATGTCCGTTCTTAATTCGTTACCGGATTTCGGCGCAAAAAGCAGCGCGAGCAGAGCGCCGATTCCGCCGCCGACCATCAAATAAGTTAATTTGTCGCTTGTGCCGCGACCGCCGCCGGCGCTGACAGGAGCATAAGAATTTTGAGCATCATCATTTTGACGCTCTTCGTTGTGCCGTTTTCTCATATAAAACCTCCAGGATTATTGCAAAAATAAATTTTCCGCCCCGGTTCTTTCTTTTTTGAAAATGTTAAGAACACGCCGCGTTCAGCGTGTTCTTAACGGTTAAAAGTTAATAGTTGAATTAAACGACTCTGCGTCCTTGAATCACTCTGAGCAAAACAACGACGATTGCAAGAATTAGTAAAATGTGGATCAGATTACCCAATGCCGCACCGGCAAACCCATATCCGAGTAACCACAAAATCAACAAAATTACAGCGATTGTCCAAAGCATTTTCTCTTTCTCCTTTCTCGTCTTACCGTCCAATTAAATTTCCGTCTTTCGATGCGCGATCAAACGCAGCAAACCGATAATTCCGAGATGCAGCACAATGTAAATTACCAGAGCCAAAATGACCGGAAGCGCAAGCGTAAAACCTTCTTCCGTTTTCGGTTCAGCCACAATGCCTCGGAACGGCGCGAGAAACGGGTCGGTAATGGTGTGGATAAATTGAACAAAACCCGCCGATTTTCGCGCAGCCATTAAAGCCAGCACCAATCGAATTGCAAAGAGCGCGTAAATCACGTAAAAGACGTAATCCACAATTTGCGAAATCCGTGCCAAAAAACGCGCTCGCTCGGTTTCGCGCTCGGTATCAACCACTTCGTCAACGGCTTTGGCGCGGAAATCCTTCGCCAGATTTCCCAAACGCGCGGATTCGCCGGGCATCGGTCGTTCGGCTTTCGCCGCAAGCTCTGCGTTTACGTCTGCTTCGATTTCAGCTTTAACGTCTTCGTGTTGTGCGGCGCGGCGGGCTTCTTCTATCGCCAGTTTGTTATCCATTTAATTTTCTCCAAAATAATTTTAAAACTCTGTAATTTCTTGGATTGTACGCTTCTGCTTAGTAGCGGATTTGTACGTTCTCGTACTGAAACGGTACAATCTTGAATTACAATTAACACACTCCAAGCGAGTGTTTTAATTAATTCCCGAACATAGCAATTTGCGTACAATCGAAAGGTAACTAACTTGGCAAAAGCAAAGATTCTGGTCGTTGACGACGATCCTTATACTCTTGAATTCCTCCAATTCGCGCTCGAAGGCGAAGGTTATGACATCGCCACCGCGACGCTCGGCGGCGAAGCAATTCAAATGGCGGAACGCGAGCGTTACGATTTAATGCTCGTTGATTTGCGCCTGCCCGACATTGACGGGCTGGAAGTTTTGCGGCGTTTTAAGGAAATCACGCAGGATGCGGAAGTAATCGTTATTTCCGGTCAATCCTCGATGGACGTAGCGATTGAAGCGACAAAGCTCGGCGCGTTTTATTTTATTAACAAACCCGTCGCTCTCGACACTCTCTCGCCGCTTATCGCCCGCGCTCTACAGCTTTCCGGCAGCACGAAAGAAGTCCAGCAGCTTCGCAAAAAACTAACGGCACGCTCGACTTATGAAGAAATCGTCGGCAGCAGCCGCGCGATGCAGGATTTGTATGAAATTATTGATTCGGTCGCGCCTTCGGACGCTTCGATTTTAATTATCGGCGAAAGCGGCACGGGTAAAGAATTAATCGCCAACGCGATTCATTACAATTCTCAGCGCGCGAAAAAGCCTTTTATCAAAGTCAATTGCGCCGCGCTGCCGAAAGAATTGATCGAATCCGAGCTATTCGGACACACGAAAGGAGCTTTCACGGGCGCGACGAGCGAAAAGGCGGGTTTGATCGCGCAAGCCGATGGCGGAAGTCTTCTGCTCGACGAAATCGCCGAAATGCCCCTCGAATTACAGCCGAAACTGCTCCGCGTTTTGCAGGAAAAAGTTTATACGAAGGTCGGCAGCGAGAAACCGCAGAAAGTTGATTTCCGTCTTATCGCCGCCACGAACCGCGATCCGGCGGAAGCAATCGAAAAGGGAATGCTGCGCGAAGATTTATATTATCGAATCAATACAATCACGATTCGCGTCCCGCCGCTCAGAGAACGCGCCGACGACATCATTCATCTGGCTGAACATTTTCTCAAAGTGTTTGCCGAAAAATATCAGCGCCCGGTGAAAAAACTTTCGCAGGAGGCTTACGCCAGATTGTTCGCGCATCCATGGCGCGGAAACGTGCGCGAGCTGCAAAATGCCCTTGAACGCGCTGTGTTGCTCTGCAAAGGCGATACGATTCAGGCTTTGGATTTGCCGTTTGAACATCAATTTATCAACGCCAGCCAAAACGCCGCTTCTGCCGCCGCCGGTGCTGAAATTTCAACGGCTGCGATGCCGACCAATCTGCCGAACATTGATTTGAGTGAGGCAATCGCCAACAATCATTTTGCCGGCGATTTTTCGTGGGAAAGAATCGGCGAGCTGGTCATCAAAAAAGTGCCGGATACGACAAGCGAAATGGCGGAAACTGATATTTTCGAGCAATTGGAAGATGCAGTCGTTCGCGCCGCGCTCACCAAAACAAACGGCAACAAGCAAGCCGCCGCCAATATTCTAGGGATTTATCGCCCGCGACTTTACCATATGATGAAGAAGCACGGTTTATAACTGAAATAAAAAAGGACGGATTTGATTCCGTCCTTTTTTATTTTGCTTGTCGAAATTACCGGATAAATCAACCGCATTCAGGATGGTGACAGGTACAGCTAATTTCCATCACCTGAAGCTTTGTGATGCGTTCGCACTCGTCGCTGCAAAAATTACTGTTTTGTGCCGGAGCGCAATCGCATGTTTCACGACCGCATTTGGGTCTGTCTTTTTCGTCTGCCATTTCTGTCAATCTCCTTTCAACTTTCACCAAGTGAAACGAATTTCAAAGAATTGAAGACCGGGCGAAGCGTAAATTGTCAGCTACCAATTGTCAGTTTTACATTGTCGGACAATTTACAATTGACAATGCATAACTGACAATTTTGTTTCCCGCCAAATGGTTTTCATTTTTATGTAAACCACTGTGATTTTAAAAACAATTATACACGAGTGAATCAAATAAGCGGTTGATGTCCGAAATTGTTAAAGACAAAAAGCCGATAATTACCTTGAAAATTTTCAAGGTAATTATCGGCTTTTACTTTGCGCTTTAAATCGCCTGAATTTGTTTAAACTTCGCCGAGCAGCGGTTCGTTACCAAAAATCTTGCGAATAGCGGCAATTTCCTCGTGGCGATTGTTTTCTCTGCGTTCAGAGATCCAACTCGAAACGGTGTTAACAATCTCACGACGCGAATGGCGTTCGATTTTTTCTTCGCTGGCGGGAGCGGCTTGTTTCGGTTCGCACGCGCTTTGCGGTTCCACGTTTGCCATCGCTTCGGCGTCTTTTCGCTTGATAACTTTAATTGAGGTTTTATTCACGTCTTTTCCGTCCTCCTTGTATCTAACTTTCACTAATATTTATAAAAACAATGTTTGGGTTTAGCCGAAAAATACAGGTTCGGCTCGCAGAAAGGCTGATTTAATTTTCAGCCTTCCCGATTCATTTATAAATTTTCAATCTTTGTCGCCGTTTTTATCCGGCGGTTTTGGGAGATGAAGTTTCGATCAACTGCTTTTTAGCTTGCAGCCGCGTTTGAAACGTTTCTTAAACTTTTAATACGGTCGTGAGCTTCGCGAATCTGCATATATTGACGTTCGACAATTGACATAACATCGGACGGCAGCGCTTGTTTGAGCGCGTCTTGATATGAATCAACCGCCGAATCTTCGCCGCGCTCGCATTCGTTTAAAACCGCGCTTTCATCGTTTCCCTGAAGCGCTTCGCGGATGTTAATCCAACTGCGATGAAGGCTCGCCGCAATCGAACCAGACGTTTCCGGCTCGCTGCCCAATTTGCGAACCTCGTCCTGCAATTCAGTGGTAAACTGCGCTCGCTGCTGCGAATAACGTGTAAACAAATCGCGCAAATCGCTGCTGTTGACTCCCTGCGCCGCTTCGCGGTAACCATCTGCTCCGTCTTTACAGGTTTGAATTAAAGTATTCAAAGTCGAAATAAGGTTGTCGTTGTCAGTTGTCGCCATTGAAATTGCCCCTTGATATTAGTAATTGATTCGCGCAGCAAAGCACGCGAAGCATAATGAGCAAGAGCCGTGCCTAAAAGTAATATTGCCGAAAACACTTGAGAAATACTTGATTTCCGATTTAAAAGGATTTTATTTGTCGGCAAATCGAACGCAGCATTTTTTCCCGCTCGCACGAAAGACATACTTTCCAGACTCCGTTTGTATTTTTCTAATGCAAGACCGAATCAATTACGAATTTCAAATTACGAATTACGAATTATTAATCCGAAATGTATATTTTCATACAAAAACATCGAATAATGAGATATTTTTATTTTTAGCCGAAAGAAAATGAAAAAATCGTAATTCGTAATTTGAAATTCGTAATTGATTATGTTGATGCTGTCGGAATTGAAAAAATTTAGAATCGTTGACTCCCAGGGTAATCGGATAAAGCTGGTTGATCTGGCGATTAAAGATTCGGCAAAAGTTGATTATCCGCCGGGTTATCGTTTGTATTTTTTTAATGAGAACGGGGAATTAGCTTCATTGCGCTGGGAGACGGTGCGCGAAATCAATTTGAAAAAGCGCGAAATCTCTGTTGAAAGTTTTTCCGGCGGCGAAGTTTTTTCGCCCGATGTTCTCGCCAAAGAAATTTTCCTATTACGAGACGTTCTGGACGCTATCATCATAGATTTGCAAAACCGGCGCGCCACACGTGCCAATGATGTGTGGCTTGAGGAAAAGGCGGGAGAAATCATCATTCGCGGCGCAGACGCCAGTCTCAAAGCGATTTTTCGGCGTTTGAGCGGCGGAAGATTGGGCAAGCCGAACGAAAACGAAATCTATGATTGGCGCTATGTCGAATTCTTACGCGGAAATCCTGAAGCCGTCAAAAATGGCGCCGGATACAATTTGAGAATTACCAGGCTCGCTCCCGGTGAGATTGCCGGTTTGATTGATTCGATTCCATATCTGCACGCCGCAGAATTAATCGTTTTGCTTCCCGATGATTTGGCAGCGAGCGTTTTGGCGGTGACGGTTTTGGAGAGACAACTTCAGATTTTTGCAGAGCTTGAGGAACAAAGCGCCGTCAAAATGCTCGGAATGATTTCGCCCGAATCAGCCGCCAGAATTCTCAAACAGTTAGATACAAGGCTTGTCAAAACATATCTCGAAAAAGTGCCGCCAGAGAGAAGCAAAAAAATCCTCGGAATTTTGCAGTTTGAAGAAGAAACCGTCGGCAGCATAATGACCACCGACGTGGTTTTCATCTCCGAAAATCTGACCGTCAAAGAAGCGCGGGAAAAACTGACCGAGCGGTTGCGCGTACCGGATTTTGTTTATTTTATCTACGCGGTTGATGCCGATGAAACACGGCGTTTAAGTGGAGTCGTTTCTTTAAGACGGATTGTGATTGCCGACGATGATGACAAGATTTCGGAAATTATGGACAAATATGTTTCGTTTTTATATCCGCTCGACGATGCGCATTTGGCTTCGTTTCGCATTATTGACAGTCATCTCGCCGCGATGCCTGTAATTAACGAAGACGGAAAACTGCTCGGCGCTGTGACGATTGATGCCGCCGTTTCCACCGTCGCCCCTCGCGGGTGGCAAAACCAGGCTCCCAGAGTTTTCTCCTGATTGATTTATGCCGATAAAACAGCCAAACCAGATTCCCGTCGGTCTTGAAACCATTTCAAAAATCGAAGAAATTCCGTTTGATAACTCCGTTAATAAAAAGCGGCGTCGAGGAATGCGGCTTTCGATTCGCGGTCGCAGCATGATGCTGCGCGGTTTGCCGCAACAGCCGAGGGGTTTATTCCGCTGGCTTTTCCTACTTGGTCCCGGTCTGGTCGCAGCGAGCGCGGGAAACGACGCGGGCGGAATCGCCACTTACAGTTCGACCGGCGCGAAGTTCGGCTACGAAATGCTGTGGGTGATGCTGATAATCACCGTTTCGCTGGCGATTGTGCAGGAAATGTGCGCGCGTCTCGGCGCGGCAACCGGGCGCGGGCTGCTCGATTTAATCCGCGAGCGTTTCGGTTTGGGCTGGTCTGTCGTGGCGATTTCGGCGATTATGATTGCCAACACCGGACTCGTCATCAGCGAATTTGTCGGAATCGCGGCGGCGGGCGAGCTGTTCGGCATTTCGCGCTACATTACGGTTCCGCTTGCCGCCTCAGTGATTTGGTATTTGATTGTTTTCGGCAGCTACGCGCAGGTTGAAAGAATTTTCCTCCTTTTAACGCTCGTCTTTTTCGCTTATCCCGTTGCGGCTTATCTCGCCAATCCCGATTGGGGCGCGGTCGCCAAAGGCTTGTTTGTGCCGAAAATTCACGCTAACCCGGAATATCTAACAGTGCTGGTCGGTTTAATCGGGACGACCATTACGCCTTATATGCAGATTTTCCAGCAAAGCTCGACGGTCGAGCGAGGCGTCGGCAGGACGACTTACGGCGATGAGCGAATTGATGCTTACGCGGGTTCGATTTTTTCAAATTTTATGTCTATCACAATGATAATCGCCACCGCCGCCACGCTTCATCAAGCCGGGCAAACTGAAATCGAATCAGCCGCTGACGCCGCCAAAGCCCTCGCGCCGGTCGCCGGCGAAATGGCGCAGGCGATTTTCGGGTTCGGACTTTTCGGCGCTTCGATGCTCGCCGCCGCCGTTCTTCCGCTCGCGACGGCTTACGCCGTCAGCGAAACTTTCGGCTTTTCAAAAGGCGTCAATCTGGATTTCCGCCGCGCGCCGATTTTCTTTCGGCTATTTTCCGCGTTAATCGTTCTCGGCGCGGCGGTCGCCCTTGTTCCGAATATTCCGGTGATTGATTTGTTGTTCGGCGTTCAGGTTTTAAACGGCGCGATTTTGCCGATTATCCTGTTGTTCGTTTTGCTGCTCGTCAACGACCATCTGCTAATGCGCGAGCTGAAGAATTCGAGAGTTTACAATTTTTTAGGCTGGACGACGCTCGTTGTCATTACAATCGCGGTTCTGGCAATGTTTGGGTTTCAAATTTGGGATTTGATCAAAGGCTGAGGATAAAAAAGAAAAAAGCCGTTTCCGGCTTTCTCTTTAAGTTTAATTTGCGGTTTCCTGCGATTTTCGTTCGCGGCGGCGATGATGAAATAATATTGCGATTCCGACGAGACTGTTGACGACCATCAAAGCGTTGGTGACTATGAAAACCATATCGTTTTTCATAATGCTGTAAATCAAAAAACCGACGGACGCGGTAATTTGTCCGAGAAATAGAAATTTCGAGACGCCTTCGCTCGTTCCCTCGCTCCATTGTTTATAAACCTGTTTGCCGATTGTCAGCAATAAAATAAACGAACTGGCAAAACCGATAATCTGCTCCATTTGATAAATTAAAAAATCCTCCGTTGCGAAGCCGTAAAGTAGCTCATAATTCGTTGAGGTTCACGCGGATTTTCATTAATCGGCGTTTCCGCATTCGGTTCTTCGACCGGAGCGGAAGGAATCTTATCAGTCGGCAGAGGATAATCGCTGCGCGGGCTGCGTTTTTCTCCACTTGGGGCGCGGTCGTCCGGCAATGGACTGTCAATATCGGTGTCGCCGGGAATATTTTGTAAGTTTTGCATCAAAGCGTTCGCCTTTCGTTCAATTTTTCACAAGATAAATATCTATAGCAACGATTGTTCCAATTTAAAAACAAAATGATCTTCGATTTTGCGGCAAAGCAGCCCGCGAAAATGTCCGATTAATTTGGAAACTGATACGTCTTTATACAACATTTGCGTATTGATTCAAAGCAAAATGCGAATTTATTCCAATAAATGCTCAAAGGCACGATGATTGCGGAAAAGAAAATAAAAATTCAGCCTCCGGGCGGAAAATTAAGAGGTTACTTATTATGAATGCAATGGATATGAGAACGAGCGAGTTGGGAATGACTGACAATGCAATCGAGATTTTGACGCAAGACCATCGAAAAGTTGATGAGCTGATTGCAAACCTTGAAAATCTGAGCGGGGCGGATACGAGCGCAAATTCGCCGAATATGACGTTTATTGAATTTCGCGACAATTTTATGCTTCACGGTCAAGTGGAAGAACAAATTTTTTATCCGGCTTTAAAAGAAAACCCGGAAACCGCAAGCCTGGTCGAACACGCCGTTGACGAGCATCAGGAAGTTAAGGAAATGCTCGCTCAAATGGAAGGACTCGCGCCGAACAGCGATGAATTTCAGCGCCTTTTGAAAAAAGCCAAAGAAGACATCCAACATCACGTCGAAGAAGAAGAAAACAAAATGTTTGTCAAAGCCCGTCAGGTTTTGGGCGAACCAAAAATGGAAGAACTCGGTCGGCAGATTAAACAAATGAAAGACCGCGAAAAACCAAACACCGCGTCGGCGTCCGCCGCGATATAAAACAAGTTGAGATTTTAAAATTTTTGCTCCTGAGAGAAAACTTACGCGCCCTTCGGAACGGGCGCGTTTTTTTGTTGCTTGCCGACGCTTGCACCTTCAAACACCATTTGTGTAAAATCCAAATTTCGCGCTCATCAAAATAGCGCAGTCGCCGATGTAGCTCAGTTGGTAGAGCAGTTGATTTGTAATCATCAGGTCGCAGGTTCGACTCCTGTCATCGGCTTCAATGTTTATCGGTGTTACAGCCGAATTTAGTCAAAAGTCAAAAAGTGCGGTGTAGCGAGAAATGTAGCAACTACCCGCACTTTTTCTGTTTTTGGGCTTCTTTTTCCATCCGGGCAGTTTCCATCTGTTTAATAGCGTCAAACTGATGCTGTTCGGTCGGATGCGCGTATCGCGTCACCATATGGAGGCTTGAATGTCCGAGCAGAGTTTGGAGCGTAACTAAATCGCCGCCGGATTCGACAAACCGCGTGGCGAATGTATGCCGTAGGTCATAAAGTCTGAAAGCTGCTACCTTGCTACGGTTGATCGCCCCGGCGTGAGCCGTTTTAAGAGTAGTTAATGGCTTGCCGGTCGCATCGCTCGCAAATAAAAACTTTCCATCGGCTTCCCGCATTCTTTTTTCGAGAATTTTATAAACACGGGCTGTGAGCGGAATTTTGCGCTTTGCGGATTTGGTTTTTCCGAAAGGATTGAATAAATAATTTTTATCGAGATGTACATTTCTCTTCTCGATCCGGGCGACTTCTTCCGGGCGCATACCCGTGTCAACCATCACGGTCGCAAAATCTTGAAGAGGCTGGCTTGCTGCCAATAAATAGAGCCGTTCCTCATCATCTGAAATCACTCTTATTTGCTCGTTGTCTTCGCTGAGAAACTTAACGCCGCTGACCGGATTTTTTAAAAGTACGTTGTCTTTGATGAAGTAATTGAAAAAGATTCTGAGCAAGGCGAGCTTCCGGTTAATTGTCGCCGGTTTGAGTAATGCAGGTTTAAACTTCGGTTTCTTCTCAACTGCCTTTGTTGCGCCATTCGTTTCATTTTTCTTTTTTGCTTTCTTCTCGCTGCGTGGTCGAGTTTTTTGTTTGGCTAGCCATTGTTTGAGTCGTTCAACATCGCCGGTCTCGATCTGGTCAATCGGTGTTTCGCCGAAAAATTCTACAAGCGCGAGGCTCGAAGATTCGTAAGAGCGATGCGTATTCGGTTTTGCCTTGTGTTCACACTCCGACCATGCAAGAAAGTCCCTCATTGCCGATTTAAAATCAGGCGCTGGCGGCTTTGGTTCATCGAATCCGACCTCCCCTTTGGCAAGCTGCGTTCGATAAGCCCGCTCGACATCGGCAGCATCCCGCTTGTTTTTGCATTTGGTTGTTTTCTGTACGTGCCGATTATTGAATTGAAAGCTCATCCACCAAACCGAGCCGCGCTTATACAATGCCATCCTTGTTGCTCCTTATCTCCTCAAGATTCTTTCTTCGCGCATAGTTCTCGCGCCGTCGCTTGTTATACGCCAAACGCTTTTCCGGGTCTGATTGATAACGCCTTTGATGATAAATGTTCAAACATTTCGTCGAACAAAAATCAGTATTAAGACGAAAAGCCCAAAAGATTTTTTTGCAAACGAGGCATTTCTTGAATCTTCTTAAATCAAGTCCGGGCAGCCATTCCAAAAAACCTGAAAACTCAATTTTGATTTGATGTGAAACATCAGTTCTCAGATTTATATGTTTGACTGCAACTTCAAACAGACGCTCACCAAATCGTTCAGGATCAAGAGGTTTTAAAAAGGCGGTACGTGCCGAACTATCCGCTGATTTAGAAGAGATTCTAAACTGAGATGACCAAGGCGGAAATATGGGTTCTATACCAAGCTCAGAGTCGCGCTTTGAAATCCGTTCTTCGATCTTTAAATCATTTCGGTATTTTTCCGAAATTTCTACGAGCAGTTTTACAAATTCACGAGTTTTTACAAATTGGTGGAACGTATAAAATGCGTGGCTTCTTCCATATTCTGGCGATAACGGCTCGGACACTCCGTGCTTTTCGTAAAGAGCTTCTGTCTTAGAAACCTCTCTGGAAACTTCAGACAAAATGTAATCAACCAATTTCGGAAATGACTTTAATTGTGTCAGCCATTTTGCGTAAAACTCATCGGGACGATCATGTAACTCCGGCATAAAATCCATCCAACGCTCAAAAACATCGAAGGGCTTTAATTCCGCATCGAACGGCACTAAATTAGAAAGCTCAATTGAACCTAAAACCTTCTCCAAGTGGTTTTTATCCGTATCAAGCACGCTTTCCGAGATTTTATTATCTGCTGTTTGTTTCTTTTTTCGCATCAAGGTTTTGTCGTGATAATTAACATAAAAGTTTGATTGTCTCTTATCGAATATTACTTGCTTATATTGAGTAATACTCAGATAATTACAATAGCAAGCGAGATTTCGTTTTGCAATTAAAACTTTATGCGATGGAGTACAATCGAATGAATTTGAGGACTATCGAGAAGGGCAGAGAAGCGGCGGAAAGTATTGCAGAAAGCAAACTAGCTTATTCGGTCGAAGAACTTTCAAAAAAGTCAACACTTTCGGAGGCGTTTCTGCGGCTCGAAATTAAAAAAGGGAGATTAAAAGCTACGCACTTCGGGCGCCGCATTTTAGTTCTCGCCGATGATTGGCAGACTTACAGCAAACAGGGCAGCGAAGGGAATAAACCGAAAGCTGCATAAACAATTCAACCGCGCGAAAGCGCATTCAGAAAGGAAGTTATGCAAAATAGAGAAAAAGGCGTCCCCGCGACCAACGGAAAGAACGCCCCTTTGAACCGATTATTAAATACGCCGACAAAGCGCCGATTCGCTTTCCATTCTAAGCGAAAATCGAAAAAACAACAAATTTTCATTAGATTTAACGCAGATCACGCCCGGAAATTCTTGCCGATTCCCGGCAACGTCCGCCACATCTTTGCGCCGGTCGGTTCATTCTTCGCGAGGCAAATTGGAGGCAATGATGCTGCTTAGAAATCAATCCACAAATAACCAGCCGGGACTTTTAAAAGTCCCGGCTCAAAAGACAAGCACATCCGCGCTCCGTTCCAATAATCCCCCTATCGCAGAGCTGGGACGCAGCGAGCAAACCAGCCACCCGCATTGCCGATACTGCGGAACGCGAGGGCGCTGTGTTTTTCGCATTCGTATTGGCATTTGTGAAGACCGTCTGCCTGATTTGTTTTGGCAAGACAATCTTCACAACGAAGGATATTTAACGAAAATGGAGGCTAACCGATGAGCCTAACTGCCGCACCGGAAAGCGGAAACATCAATTTGTCCGAGATCGCGGGTGATATTCAAGATAATGCCAAACAGCTTGTCAACGGAACCAGCGACGCCGTTTCAGCAAAGATTAGACACAAAGACGTTTTGCAAGAGATTCTGAACGAGCTTGAGAGTCTGAACAAATCAAGTCCAATTGATTTCCGGGCTTTAGCTGGGGTTGAAGGAGATGAAAAACTACCGCAAAAACATTTGATTGTTTTATGCGTTCAAGAGCTATTGAGAATTATTCGGGAGAAAAATTTTGACCTTGCCCGAAAACACGATTTTATTTTTGCTTTTAACGGCGAATTTTGGAGCGAGCTTGACCGCGAAACGATTAAAAACTTTTTGGGAGCGGCAGCCAAAAACTTGGGCGTTAAAGACCTCGAAGCACATCATTATGAGTTCCGAGACAAACTCTATAAACAATTTCTCTCCGCAGCACACTTTGAGCCGGTCGAAGCTGACAATCGCACGGTTTTAATCAACCTGCAAAACGGCACGTTCAAGATTACGAAAGAAACTCAAAGACTTTGCAAGTTTGCCGCCTCAGATTTTCTCACATATCAACTGCCTTTCAAATACGATGAAACGGCAGCCGCGCCGCTTTTCCGTCGCTATTTAAACCGAACCTTGCCCGAAAAAGAATTGCAGGACATTCTCGCCGAGTTTGTCGGTTACGTTTTCACCAAATATTTAAAACTCGAAAGAGCTTTGCTTCTTTTCGGCACGGGCGCGAACGGCAAAAGCGTTTTGTTCGATATTTTGAATGCACTTTTGGGCAAAACAAATATCACGAACTTTTCGCTTTCAGACTTGCTGCAAGAGCATAACCGCGCCCTGATCGCAAACAAATTGCTGAATTACGGCTCGGAGATAAACGCCGGAACAACCAGAGACATTTTTAAAAATCTGGTTTCGTGCGAGCCGATTATGGCGCGGCTAAAGTACGGCAACAGCTTTTTAATGACCGATTACGCGAAGCTCTGCTTTAACTGCAATGAATTGCCGAGAGACATCGAGCAAACAAACGCCTATTTCCGCCGCCTGTTGATTATTCCCTTTCGAGTTACGATTCCCGAAGCGGAACAAGATAAAACACTCGCCAGCAAAATTATCGAAAGCGAGCTTTCCGGCGTGTTCAATTGGATTCTCGAAGGCTTGCGGCGCTTACTCAAAAACGAGCGTTTTACGGAATCCGAGATTATCAAGGCGGAAGTCGAAAACTACCGTAAAGAATCCGACAGCGCAGCTATGTTTATTGAAGAAACGCACTTTCAAAAAGTCTCTGACAAAGAGAGAGCTACATTTCTGAAAGTGATTTACAGCGAATACAAATTATTTTGTCAGGATTACGGTTTTCGTCCGCTGAACATTCAAAACCTTTGCAATCGCCTAAAAGCAAGCGGCTTTGAGTGTCCGAGAACGAACAAAGGCATTTTGGTCTATGCCGCAAAGCCATAAAAGAAAATGTTTTTTTCGTCTTCACCGTCGTCACTCTCGTCACCAATGACAATTAAAAAGTGACGATGGTGACGAGAGTGAGGAGCTAAAAAACATTTTTTCTTGAATCAATGATGAGATTCAAATACACGCTCGAAAGATATAAAGGCACAAAGAGCCGTTTCATTTGCCCGCAGTGCGGACTGCGCGAGCTTGTCCGATACGTTAGCAACGAAACGGGCGAAGCGCTCTCTAACGGCGTTGGACGCTGCAACCGCGAATCGAAATGCGGTTATCACCGAACACCGCAAGATTACTTTGCCGTTCACGGCAATTTGAGCAATGAGCGGCGAAACCCTAAACAAAGATTTGCTCGACAGCCCGCCCCGATTAAGCAGAAACAATCACCAAAACATTTCGACTGCATTTCTGCCGATGTCTTTTGCTCTTCGCTTGCCAATTACGAGCAAAACGCTTTCGTTCAATGGTTGCTTTCAGAGATTGAAGCGGCAGACGTAATCAAAGCCATTAAACGCTATTTTATCGGAACGACCGAAAACGGGCGCACGATTTTCTGGCAGATTGACGAGCAAAGACGGATTCGGACAGGCAAAATTATTGCTTATGATCCAACAACCGGAAAACGACGAAAAGACACAAAACCGTCATTTGTTCACGCCGAGTTAAAACACGCTCGAATTTTGCCGGAAACCTTTGAACTCAATCAATGCTTATTCGGCGAGCATCTTCTAAAACTTGAACCGGAAAAGCGGGTTGCCATCGTCGAAGCTGAAAAAACAGCAATCATTGCCAGCCTGTTTTTTCCCGATCTCATCTGGCTGGCAACGAGCGGCAAACAACAGTTAAACCCCGACAAGTTACAGCCCGCCCGCACTCAACAAATAATTCTATTTCCCGATGCAGACGCTTTCGAGACCTGGACTGAAAAAGCCAAAGACTTGGGACGAGCGAGTTTTAACGTTCGAGTGTCGGATTTGATTCAACGACGCGCGAGTAATGAAGAAAAGCAAAACGGATTGGATATTGCAGATTATTTGTTACAGGCGGCAAGACGAGAAATAAACACCATCAACGGCGCGATTGACAAAGTTTTAGAAAACAAAGAGTTGCTTTCTACGTTTGAAACGATCTGCGAAGAAAGACTTGCGATTGCTGAGATTGACGGCAACTTATCACCGGAAAAAGCTTTTGAAGTCGCAACAACTACTGATTATTTGCGGCAATTAGCCGTGAATCTGACATAACCAAAAACCAACACAAATGAAAAACCAAAACGCCAGATTTATCACAACGCCCGCGCCAGCAAACAATCTGCTGCCGTTCGTCAAAACCTGCGCGAGCTGCATACATTCCGAAAAAAGCGCAACGATGCTTTACTCAGAAGTAATCTGCACGTTGTGGAAAATGCGCCTTCAATCGGAACACGGCTGTACGAGTTATTTGGGCGACGCAGAAGAATATTACAAGCTTTGGCGTGACTCGGAAGAAACCGCTTTACATCCATCGGCAGAAACGGACGCCGATCCGCTGGTCAATGCCGTCAACGTCGAACTACAAACCGAGAGCGCCAAAAAAGGCGACCGGGCTTTCGGCATTCCGATTGGATTTCCTTACAAAAACCGGCGTTTGGAAGATTGGGAAAACTGAAATATTTTAGTTTCTAAGGGGCAACAAATAACGAAATAACTCTTTCAGTCGCAAGATTAAACGTGATTTATTTGATTATCAGGGACGAAAACGAAAGCATCAATTACTTTTTACTTTCCGGCACTCTCTCTGTGCCGTATGGTATTTCATAAGTAACGCCGTCGAGTTCAAACGATACAATCAATCCGCTCGGCAGCTTCTCTTTTTTGAAGAACAAAAGACCGCTAGCTATCTGATCTTTGAAAAGAGTGTTTGCCGTCAGTGAGAGGCTGCGAACGGCATTTGCCATAACTTCATTACTCGCCCTTTGATCGTGGGCATTGCGCTGAACGTTTTGCTGTGCAGCCCTGTCCGGCTCGGTAACGACAACCTCAGCGCGATTGCCGTTGTTATCGCGGACTGTTGCCGTTGATTGTTTCGTAGCCATTCCAGCCAGCGCACCCGCCAAAGCAAAACGGAAAAGCCCACGTTTTTCCATCTTTTTAGCAACATCTTCGGCAGGAATTGCGGGATAAACTTTGTTTTCTGGAGCAGGAAAACGAAGCGAAAACTTATCCGGGTAAACCGTAAAAGGCTGTTCGGTTTTATTCAGAAAGTAAATCTCGACAACAACATATTTCTTTTCTACAACAGCATCAAGAACCAGCAAGAAATTCACTTTTTCATCGTCGTAAACAGTTACCAGCCGACCGTCTCTCATATAATTCCGGCAACAGTTTTTTGGCGAATCGGGACTTCCCCAGCGAATAACTTTCTTTGTCGCTTGGGCGGCAGTTTGCGGCGTCGAATCCTGAGCGAATATAGAACCAGCAGCGCAAAGTAAAATCGTGATAAGCAGTATTTTTCTCATTTTTTCTCTCGATTGATAAAAGATTGTTGAATTGATGTGATTAAACCGCCCGGATAAATCAGAGCCGAGAAAGTTTAAATCGCTGTAGAAGGATTTGGATTGCCCCGAAAAGAGCAAGAAATCAGTTTAGTTATACACCTTTAGCCTGAAAAAGAAAATAAAAAAGAAGAAACTAATACCCCTTACTCATAACGAGCCGGATTTTATCTCAGAATAAAAAACTCAATAAAGGCTCTTTATTTTAGATTCTTTAGTTTATGCGCCGGTTCCTAATAACTGCTGGCTGCCTGCTTCTAGTTTGATGTCTGACCAATTCATTTCTATCCTGTTGGATTCTTTCAGTCCATTTGAGTGCTAAATATTCAACATTTGCGAAAAGTCTTGGTTCGTTATGCTTACTTCTTAAATCCGCGATGTAGCTGTTAGTCCATCCATAAAAGTTCGTAAGTATAAAACCTCTATCGTCATAACAGATGTCCTCATCAAATCCTTCTTTGAGCACTCCTAATGACATACGTTCATAAAAATTCAGGATGAAAATAATTGCGGTCTCACCTTGTAAACGCTGCTCAGCTTCAAGTGTTGCAAGCCATTCCGTGGCTTTCTCTGTAGGAACAAACGTGAGTGATGCCCTGTTAAGCAATGTCTTCAATTGATCTTCAAAGCTAAGCAAAGTTGTCATTGCGCTTCCGAAGATTAAATCGAGAGATGCCTTACGCTGATTAAACTTGAGTGTGATCCTGATCTGCGTGAAAACAAGAATTGTCCCATTTAGAACAAAGTAGTACCCAAAGATGGTTAAGACATTCTCTTTAGATAACCCCAATCTATCCCCTGCAAAGTAGAGGAAAGCAGACAAGACTAAAAGCAGCAGGAACATTATAAGTAGGGTTTTCTTCATCTTGGATGCAGTTTTTCCTCAATATTAAAACTCGATACACTATTATTACTTAACGCAACAGAACCTATCAAAGGAAATGGAAAATACCGGCTTTTCTATAGACCCTTCTTTAAAAAGCGCCGGATTTTATCTCAAAGAAATTCGTCAATAAAAAGATTGTTTATGCTAATCTCTGGTTTTGCGCCAAATAAAGCAGATTACTCGTTAAATTCACGCCCTAAATCTTCTAAATCCTGATCCGTTTCAAGTGGTGATTCCAAAGCATAGCGAATATCTTCAATTTCACGCTCGTTAATGAGTTCCGGCTGATCTGCTACGTCGTGATTGACGATAAACATCTGCTTGCCGTTTGAGCTTGGCTTTTCGTCTTTCATTTGAACTATTAGGTTTCAATTTCTGCTTCTCGGCGCGCGGCGAGTGTGCGGACGAACATACGTCCCGTCTTTGCGGAAGTAGCCTCTGACCTGAACCGTTCCGCCGGGACTGCTGGTCGAAGGCGAAGAATAACTTGGCGACGAATAGTTGTCATCGTCGGATTCAATTGACGAGGCAGGAGCATCCGGCAGCCATTGGGCGACCCCGCCGTGACTAGAACAGGTTCCGCGACGATTCGCGCTGTAACTATACGTCCCGTCCCTGCATAAAGCGGAAGCTCCCGCCGGATTGGTTCTTTCAGGTTCGCGGCTTGATCTTACAGTGGAAGGCTCTCTGCTGGTTGGCGAGCTATGACTGGACGATGTTGGTACGGTTGACGGATAATCAGTTGACGGTGAAGATGGCTGATAAGTTCTGGTTTGAATTTCTCGAACGGGCGTCTGCGCTGTTATTACAGGCGGAGGGGTTGTTTCCGCCAATATAAGTTCAGAATCATCTTCATCTCCGGTTTCTGTTTCGGATCGCGGCGCTGGCGTTGAGCAATTTTTGGCTGCACGATAACCGGCAACTTCGGCTTCAATGGTAGAAGCGAAAACAACTCGATTTGCTTCCGAAATCTTCACAAAACCCGGACAGCTCGCCCAATGATAAATCATCGAGTTTTTGTTGCCGTAAATTTTATCTTTATCTTTTTCGGAAACCGTCGGATTGCGATATGACCACGGGGGCGTTGGGTTCGCGTCAAACCAAAGACCGGATTTTATAGTTTTGGCACTCTGCTCCGCATCAGCATATAGTTTGCGGTCAGCTTCCGGTTGTTCGCTCTGATATTGCTTGTAATGCCACGCCAGACCGTCTTTGACCTGCTGCAAATTGATGTCTTTGCCGTCGAGAAAAACAGTTCCGACTTCGCGGTTGTATTTGTCGCGCTTGCCAACTAAGACTTTAACGGTTTTGCCGAAAATTAAACCTGATAGATTTTGTTTTGATTTCTCGCCAAAAGCCTGTCCAAGTTCGGGCGCATCAATCCCGCCGAGCCTGATTTTATGTTGCTGTTTTTGCTCATCAAGCAGCGTGATTGTGTCGCCGTCGTGAACACCGACAACCTTGCCGGCAACGGTCGCTGAAGCAGATGGATCAAATGAAACCGGCTCTCCGGCAAAAGACTGTTGTTGGGTTTCGAGCGGCAAAACCGAAGCGGAAGTTACAGCCGAAGTGTCCGAATAATTTTTATTCCGGCTCGAAACCGCAACAATCAACATCGCAAAAACTACAAAACAAATAACTCCAAGCGAGATTGCGGCGGTGCGCCAATTTAAACTCGAATTATTTTGATTTGAATTTTGATTGGAAAATCGGTGTCCGCAATTTGAACAGAAGTTAATATTTGTTGACTGAGGTTGCGCGCATCGCGGGCAGTTGACGCTCGATTGCATAAATATGCTCCTTTTAATTCGGTTGGCAAAGCGGGTTTAATTACTCGCCGCGAGTAATTTATTTATAAGCTCTAACTGTTAGCGTAATCGTAGAAGCTGGCTCGCGCTTGAAAGCGCCTCATACTTATACACCTTTGCCGTTGAAAAATAAAGTTTATTTCGTGAGTTTTGTAAGATTTGATAAATCTATTTAATGCAAAGAATTTCATCAAATCGGGTTGTGTAACGCTGGCTGAGGCGTGCCGCTTTCCCGCTCCAAGCTCCCGCCGGTTTTGCTAGGCACAGCCGGACGGTGTTTCTGCCGAATTTCCGGTTTATCTCATCAACCGCTCGCATTACATTTCTAAAGCGCTGCCATCTTTCGTCGTCGAACATTCTTGTCGTTAATTTATCCGATGGAACTAATCCGCCTAAAATAATTCCCGCTTTTTTGTACGAATAACCGATTTTGAAAACTCTGTTCAAACAATCAAAAGCCCATCGCTGCAATTCGTAATTAACATCGGTCGGATATGCCGAAGAATGCGTTGCCGCGTTCGAGTAATATTCAACATCCGTTCCAAAACGGCTCGTGCTGATAAAAACGGTTATCGAATTAGCTGCCAATTTGTGCCGCCGCATTTTCTCTGCCGCTGTTGAGAGAAAGTAAGCGATTGCTTCTTTTAAATCTTGTTTTTGCTGGATTGTGTCGCCGAACGACCGCGAGCAGGTAATTGAATATTTCGGTGGCGGATTTAGTTCCAGAGGCAAAGCGCGAATGCCTCGCAATTCAGTAACAATCCTCGCTCCGGTGACAGTCAGAGCTTTTCTCGCCCATCGCAAATCAACATCTTTCAATTGACGAGCCGTATGAATTTCCTGTGCTTTTAATTTAGCTGCGGAAGCGCGTCCGATTCCCCAAACATCGGAAACCGGAATTTGATCAAGCGCGCGGTTAGTATGAGGAGATTTGTAAAGGTCTAAAACGCCTTTTGCTTTATCGGATTTTTTAGCAATTCGATTGGCGATTTTAGCCAGCACTTTGGTTTCGGCAATTCCGATTGAAACCGGGATATGAGTCCATTTATAAATCTTTTCTTTGATTTCTCTGCCCAAATAATCAAATGATTTCGTTGTTTCTTCCAATCCTAAAAATGCTTCATCAATCGAATAAACTTCTATTTCAGGCGTGAACTGATGTAGATGCTCCATCACGCGAAACGACATATCGCCGTATAATTCATAGTTAGAAGAAAAAACAGCCGTGTCCATTTCTTCGAGAAAACCAACAATCTTAAAGAGCGGGCTGCCCATCGAAACGCCCATTCTCTTTGCTTCATCCGAACGGGCAATCACGCAACCATCATTATTCGATAAAACGACAACCGGCTTTTTATGCAAACTTCTATCAAATGCTCGCTCGCACGAGGCATAAAAATTATTGCAATCAAGTAATGCGATAGCCTGCGCCATATTATCCGTTCAATCAATTTCAAATTATTCACTTATTCAATTTCACGGTGATTCCAAGTTACTTTGTCTTTTCCTTTGAGCGGATGAATAACGTGAATCACCGTTCCCCAAACTTCAAAACTATCGTCGCCTCTAATCTCAATCGGAGGATAACGGTCGTTTTTCGACAGTAGCCAGATGCGCCCGTCATCTCCTTTTGACAATTCCTTGACGCACATTTCAGAGTTCACACAGGCAACAACAACGTCTCCGCTCTGTGCTTCCTCGACGGAATCAACGACAATCAGAGAATTAACGTGAATCAAAGGCTCCATCGAATCTCCGATCACTCGAATATAAAAAGTTGAGAGCGGATGTTTTATTAAATCTCTGGAGAAATCAATCCTTCCTTCGATATAATCTTCTGCTGGTGAAGGAAAACCGGCTTGCACGCGAACGAGAAAGACCGGACGATAAAGCGGCTTTCCCATTACTCCGCGATAAATTTCGCCGATTTCGTTTTTCATCTTCAATCGCATATTTCTTTTCTGAATTATTGTTTTACTATTGAAACAGATATATCATAATAAAACCGAAAATCAACAAATTTATTTGAATAGAAGCGGAAAAGAAGCAGCAAAAGGAGCGTTGAAATTATGTGCGGAAGATTTTCTCTCGGAGCGACAGACGCGGACATATTGGCTGAATTTAAAGCATCACGGCAACAAGCGGAAGAGTATCAAAAGCGTTTTAACATCGCGCCTTCGCAAATTGTTGCAGCCGTTCGGCAGATTGAATCTGATCGGATTCTCTCTGGTTTAAAATGGGGATTGATTCCTTCTTGGGCAAAAGAAGAGTCAATAGGAAACAGAATGATAAATGCCCGCGCCGAATCAATTACGGAAAAACCATCTTTTAAAAATGCCTTTAAATCACGTCGTTGTTTGATTCCGGCATCCGGTTTCTTTGAATGGAAACGTGCTGGGGATAAAGGAAAACAGCCGTTTTATTTTTATCTCAAAGATAAACCTGTGTTCGGATTTGCAGGACTTTGGGAAAGCTGGATTGATAAAGAAACCGGAGAAGAAACCGAAAGCTGTACAATCATTACAACAGAGGCTAACGATGTTCTAAAACCTGTTCACGATAGAATGCCTGTGATTATCAAACCGGAAAATTACGAATTTTGGCTTGATGCAA
>DASVTY010000025.1:0-4740 GCA_036387315.1 Pyrinomonadaceae bacterium | reverse complement strand
CCGAAATGGGGCGGCGGCAGGTTTGAAAACGCGCTCGACGGCGTGAAAAAATCGCTCGAAGATTTTGAGCGCACGACCGAGGAAACCAAAGCCGCGTTTGATTTATTCAAGCCGTTCACGATTGACAATGAATATTCTTATCGCGCCGACAACGTGCGCGCTTTGATGTCGCTCGTCAAAGACGATGAGAAAAATTTGCTGCCGTGGTATCCCGAAAAACTCGATTGGTACGATTACTGGCTTAATGTCCATTTTCCGGGCTTGAAAAAATGGGTGCTTCCGCAGCTCGAAGAAGACCTCAAAGTTCAGGAAAAACGCACGCACACTTACAAAGATTTGCTCGATTTGTTTGACACCTCAACCAAGCGTTTCCCGACCCGCGTCGCGATGCGAATCGAGCGGAACGGGAAAAAAGAGCAATACACTTTTGCCGACGCCCGCGAGCTAGCGCTCAGAGCCGCCGGATTTTTCGCTAAAAACGGAATCAAACCCGCCGACCGCGCGATAATTTTCGCGCACAATCAGCCCGAATGGGGATTGACTTATTTCGGTCTGATGAAAGCGGGCGCGACCGCGATTCCGGTCGATCCGGGCAGCTCAATCGCCGAAATCGTCAATTTCGCTAAAAACGGCGAAGCGTCGGCGATTGTCGTCAGCGAACGATTAAAAGAAGAAAACCCTGATTTAACCGCCGAGCTTAAAAAAGCCGGACTCAAAGTAAAAATCTGGACTTTTGAAGACGTTTTCGAGCTTGTTTCCGAAACCGAAGAAGCGCAAAGATTGGCTCTGCTTCCGCCAAAAGTTCTGGCAAACGGGGTAGCGAGCTTGATTTTCACAAGCGGCACGACGGGAACGCCGAAAGGCGTAATGCTGACGCATAAAAATTTCGTCAATATGGTTTCGATGCTCGGCTCGATTTTGGAAATGGACACGAGCGACGGCGTTTTGTCGGTTTTGCCCCTGCACCACACTTTCGAGTTTTCGACCGGATTTTTAACTCCTTTTTCAAATGGTACGCAAATCACGTATCTCGACGAGTTGAGTGGCGAAGAACTCGCCCGCGCGATTCAAAACGGTCACGTCACGGGAATGGTCGGTGTTCCGGCGCTCTGGGAAATGCTGCATCGCCGCATCAAAACCCGTTTCCGCGAGCAGGGCGATTGGTTTGCGGATTTGGCTGACAACATCATCGAATTTAACGCCTGGCTGCGCGACAAAACTCCTTTCAACTTAGGTCCGATTATCTTTTTCCCGATTCATCAGGGAATGGGCGGACGAATTCGTTATCTGATTTCCGGCGGTTCTGCGCTTTCAGAGAAAGTTCAGCGCGATTTGCACGGTCTTGGATTTACGATTTTGGAAGGTTACGGTTTGACAGAATCGTCGCCTGTTCTAACGGTCACGCGCCCGCAAAACAAAATGCTCAAAGGCAGCGTCGGCAAACCGATTCCGGGCGTCGAAGTCAAAATAAACGAGCCGGACGAAAACGGCGTCGGCGAGGTCTGGGCGCGCGGGCAAAACGTGATGCTCGGTTATTACAACAACGAGGAAGCGACCAAAGAAGCGATTGTTGACCGCTGGCTCAGAACCGGCGATTTGGGGAAAATTGACGAAGACGGAAATCTCTTTATCGTCGGACGCTCGAAAGACGTAATTATTGACAGCAACGGCAAAAATATTTACCCCGACGAAATCGAAGAGCTTTACGGCAAATCGCCTTTTATCAAAGAACTGTCGGTCGTCGGATTGCCGGAAGAAGACGGTGGCGAGAAAATCGCCTGTCTCGTTCGCGCCGATTACGAATACGACATCGCGCTCATCCGCGCGGAAGTCAACAAAAAAATCGAAGGGCATTTCCGCGATGTTTCATCCGGTCTGCCGTTTTACAAACGCATCAAAGTCCTGCATTTCACCAATTTTGAACTGCCGCGCACGGCGACACGCAAAGTCAAACGCCCTGAAATCGTCGAAATGCTGCAACGCCTCGAAGCGAATTCGGCAAAATCAATTCGCCTCGAAGCCGGAGCGGAAAACGGCGCGGGCGGCAGCGCCGCGTGGATTCGGCAAATCGTGGCAAACGTTTCGAGCCGCAATACTAATGAAATCGCGCTCGATACAAAGCTCGCCGATTTGGGCTTCGACAGCTTGATGTTCGTCGAATTAGCGGCTGCAATCGAAGACGGCGGCGGGAAAGTTCTGTCGCCCGACACTTTGAACGAAGTGCAAAGCGTTCGTGAACTGCTAGGCGCAATCGAGCGCGTTGACAGTTCAAAGAAAATCGTTGACGAACCAGCCGAAAACAAAATCAAGCAACCCGAAGCCGATGAGCTTTTCATTCCTTCGGTCGTTCGCGTCGTGGGCAACAAAGTCGTCGGCTTCGCACAGAAAACGCTTTACGGCAATGTTCTCAAAACCGAAATCGAAGGCGAAGACAACGTTCCGCCGCACGCAAATTTTATCGTTTCCTCAAACCACGTTTCGCATCTCGATATGGGCTTGGTCAAATACGCGCTCGGCGAAGCCGTCGCGAAAAACACTGTCGCCGTTGCCGCCGCCGATTACTGGTTCGACACGAAATACAAACGCGCGTATATGAACAATTTCACAACGCTCGTCCCAATAGAGCGTTCCGGCAGCCTGCGCCAATCTCTGCGCCACGTTTCGCAGATTTTAAACGAAGGCTACAATGCGCTGATTTTCCCCGAAGGCGGGCGACAGCCTTCCGGTCAAATTGCCGAATTCAAACCCGTCATCGGCTATCTCGCCTTAAACAACAAAGTCGGGATTTTGCCCGTTTATCTCTGGGGAACTTACGAAGCCTTCCCGAAAGGAATGGTCGTCCCGAAAGTCGAAAGCATCGGCGCGAACATCGGCGCAAAAGTCGGCAGATTTATCGAATACGACGAGCTTGCGGAAATGACCAAAGGCATCTCGCGCAACGAGGCTTATCGCCTGATCGCCGCCCGCGTCCAGCACGAAGTCGAAAATCTGCGCGACGACGCGCGCCGCCCGTTTGACGCCGACGCTTTGCGTAAACAATGGCGAGCCGAACGACGAAAAGCGCGGAAAGCCGCATCAACCGTTGCCAGCGGAGAGTGAAATGGCGATTTTACCGAACGCCGATAAAGCAATTGTGCCGATTGAAAAATTGTGGGATTATTCGCTCAATTCTTCTCACGACAGAGGAAAACACAAAGCGCGTGTTTTCGCTTCGGCTTTGGGTATGACGCAAGCAGTTGCGCCGCGACTTCGTGATATGATTTTGCAAGCCGCATTGATAAACGAAGCAGTCGAAATCGAAACAAACGAACATGGAACGCGCTACACAATGGATTTTCAGGCGCTTGGATTGAAAGGCGAGATTACGATCCGAACGGCTTGGATTATTGATGCGGGTGAAGATGTACCGCGACTTGTTAGTTGTTACGTCAAAGTATAAAAATGGCTGATGAAATCAAAATTTTAGATGTTGTCGCTGTTGTTGAAGATTTACCTGAACACAATTTGCGGCGCGGCGAAGTCGGGACAGTCATTGACCGCTGGAAAGACGGCACGTTTGAAGTCGAATTTAGCGACGACACGGGCGAGCCTTATGCTTTTGTCGCACTCAAAGCCGAAAAGCTGTTTCCTCTCTATTATCGCCAAAGAGAAGCGGCTTAAGATTTATTCCTCATTTAGCACAAAGTCAAAGCGGCTGATTAAATTCGGTTTTTACGTTAATATACTCGAAAAAATGAGGTGATGCCAATGCTTCAAACTTATAAGGCAACATTAAACGGCGACCGTTTGGAATGGAATGACGAAATTCCAGAAGCCGTGCAAAACGAAAAATCGGTCAGCGTTTTTATCACGATTTTGGAAGAAGAAAACACATCACAAGATTTGCGTCCTTACGGTTTGGCGGCTGGCGAATTTGTTGTGCCGGGTGATTTTGACGAGTCTTTGCCGGAAGAAGTTTTGGCGGGTTTTGAAAGCGAATGAAGCTGCTTTTAGATACGCATATTTTTCTCTGGTATATCGCCGCCGATCCGCGTCTATCCAAACTTTTCCGAGATGCGATTCGTGATCCGAACAACGAAATCTTTTTGAGCGTGGCTTCGCTTTGGGAAACAATCGTCAAATATCAGCTTGGCAAACTTCCATTGCCCCAATCCCCGGAAATCTATGTTCCGATGCAGCGTCGTAAACACCAAGTCAAAAGTTTGCCGCTGCACGAAACGAGCGTTAAAGAACTTGCTAACTTGCCAGCCTTGCATCGTGACCCATTTGACCGGATTTTGATTTGCCAAGCAGTAGCAAACAATTTAACAATTGTGACAATTGATCCGCAAATTCAGAGCTATACTGTGCCATATTTGAAATAATTTTGAAAATTTCGTGAAGAATGATGGCGCTAACAAATGCGGTATAAAGTGACTTTCCAAATTATCGGAAACTTAATAAATGTATGAAAAACATATTGACTGCGTTTTTACTTTTGACTCTTTTAGCTACACCGATTTTTGCCAGCGACGCGAGCGCAGAAATCAACCGAGAAGCCGAGCGCGTTTTGCCGCAGGTTATTAAATGGCGCAGGCATTTGCATCAATTCCCGGAGCTTTCCAACCGCGAATTTAAAACTGCCGAGTTTGTCGAAAGGGAATTGCGCCGCATTGGTTTGGAAGTGCGGACAAAGATTGCCAAAACCGGCGTCGTCGGAATTTTGAAAGGCGATTTGCCGGGAAACGTGATCGGTTTACG
>DASVTY010000024.1:0-48472 GCA_036387315.1 Pyrinomonadaceae bacterium | reverse complement strand
TTCCATTTTTAAGCCCGACCAGCCACGGTCGGGCTTAACTCCTTTTGGGGCAAAAAATCTCAACAATTTTAGTAATATAAATTAAAAGCGAGTATTTATCGAGAAATGCTCGCTTTTATTTCATTTTGATTAATCGCGTTTTCGCCGATTCCGTCAATCAATCAAATTGATAAATCAAAATCATTCAAGCTGACGACATCGGTCACAAAGCGCGCCGCTCGTTCGACATTTTTTGTCACTTGCCTCTGCCGTTTTTTGTTCGATTCAACAAAATTTGCTTTGCCGGCAAATAGGGTTAAACTTGATTTATGGAAATTTCGGAAACGGCAAACAAAAAATTTCAATTTCGCCGTTTTTTCTCTTCACTTTTCCTCTTTCCTCGCTGGCAGGACGCCGCGCTTTCGCTGCTGTCGGCAATTCTGCTGATTCTGGCATTTCCAGATTTTGAAATCCGGTGGCTCGCGTGGTTCGCGCTCGTGCCGCTTTTGATTGCTATCGAACGAAATAAAGATTCGGCAACAAAAAGTTTCTGGCTTGGTTGGCTGCAAGGAGCGGTTTTCTTTTATGGCACTTGCTGGTGGCTGACTTACGCGCCGATTAATTACGGCGGCATTCCGGCGCCGCTTGTTTATTTATTACTCGTCCCGGCGACACTGGGCGCAGGATTTTTTACTGCAATTTTTGCGGCTGTTTTATCGAAATTTTTAAAACGATTTGGAAGTCTTGCCATTTTACTCGCGCCATTTGTTTGGACGGCTTGTGAGTTTTTACGGCACTGGATAACCGGAAATTCTTGGAATGCGCTTGGCTATTCGCAAGCCTTTGTTCCGTCCGCCATTCGCGCTGCCGAATACGGCGGCGTTTTTTCGGTTGGATTTTTATTAATTTTACGCAATGCCTTAATTTTTTACGCGGTTTGTTTTTACGGAAAACTGCTAACGTGGCGACACGGCTTGCCATATTTCGGTTTGGCGCTTTTGCTCATCTTCTTCTCACAATCGTTAAAACCGAGCGCGCCCGCCTTGTCCGACACTCAAAAACCTTCGGCGGTTGTTGTTGCTTTGCAGCCCAATGTACCGATGAGCGGTTTGCAGGTTGACGATTATTACAGTTTGCGCGAGCGCCATGTTGAAATGGCGGAAAATGCTTTGCGCGAAATCGAAAATAAACCCGAATTTAAAGATTTGCCGCGCATTGTCGTTTTTCCAGAATCGCCGATGAACTTTGCTTACGCGAACGATTCCGAATTCCGAGAGTTTGTGCAGGATTTCGGCGCGCGCAACAATGTTTCGCTTCTTTTCAACGCGGGCGAGCCTTCAACGCTTAGCGACGGTTATCACAATTCCGCCGTGATGGTGAATAGGCGCGGAGAGAAAATCGCGCAATATGATAAAATCCGACTCGTGCCGTTTGGCGAATATGTGCCGGAATTTATTCCCGGTCAGGAATTTTTGCCGACAGTCGTCGGACGAATGAAACCGGGCAAAGATTTTCGCCTGATGCCGTTTGGTGATGTTCGCGCGGGCGTGATGATTTGCTATGAATCTGCTTTTGGCGACGTTTCGCGCAATTTTGTTTTAAACGGAGCGGATATTCTGGTCGAATTGACAAACGACGGCTACGGCGGCGACACGCCGATTATCCGGCAGCATCTGGCAAACGCCGTGTTTCGCGCAGTTGAAACAAATCGCCCGGTTTTACGCGTGACAAACGTTGGAACAACGGCTTACATCAACGAGCGCGGCGAAATATCCGACGCAACAAATGATTATGAAATTGCAGCAAGAGTTTGGACAATTTCAAAATCGAATGGCGAAGAAACTTTTTACGTAAAATACCGCGACTGGTTCGCTTGGATTTGCCTAGCTTTCAGTTTGATTATACTAAGCCTTGTCGTGTCGAAAAAAAGGCAGGATTAAAACGATGTCGTCAAAATCGCAAAGAACAAAAAGTACTGAGCGTAATGTACCGCGCATTGAGTATTTGCGGGTAAAAAACTTTCGCGCTTTGAAAGATTTAGAACTCAAAGAAATAAAACCTTTAACTGTACTTCTTGGAAAAAATGGTAGCGGGAAATCCACCATTTTTGACGTATTTGCTTTTCTTGCTGAATGTTTTTCGATTGGTTTAAAAAAGGCTGTTGATAAACGCGGAAGATTTCGTGAACTGAGAACCCGTGGTTCGAACGAACCGATTTCGATTGAAATTAAGTATCGAGAAAGTAAGAACTCATCTTTGATTACATATCATCTGGCGATAAATGAAAGTTTGACGGGTGCGTTTGTCGAAGAAGAATGGCTAAGCTGGCGACGCGGAAAACAAGTCGGTCAACCGTTTAAATTTCTAAACTTTGTTTCTGGAAAAGGTCAAGTCATTTCCGGCGATGAACCTGACGAATCAGCTAAAAGAGTTGACGAAACATTATCCGCTCCTGACGTTCTTGCTGTTAATACTCTTGGACAGCTTGCGAGCCACCCACGCGTTAGCGCTTTAAGACAGTTTATTATCGGATGGTATCTTTCATATTTAACGTCTGAAACTTCACGGACTCAACCGGAAGCAGGTCCGCAGGAAAAACTTTCTGAAACAGGAAACAACCTAGCAAACGTGATTCAATATCTCAAAGAAGGTCATCCTGAAATGTTGAATAAGATTTTGTCAACGCTCTCCCGACGAATTCCGCATTTAGAAAAGGTTGAAGCTGAGATGATGCCCGATGGCAGATTGCTTTTACAAATAAAAGACGCTCCGTTTGCGCAACCGATCCAAGCCAAATACGCTTCAGATGGAACATTGAAAATGCTTGCTTATCTTACAATTTTATATGATCCGAACCCGCCACAACTTGTCGGGATTGAAGAACCGGAAAACCATCTTTATCCACAGCTTTTGCCTGAATTAGCTGAGGAATGCCGAATAGCGTCGGTAAATACACAATTGATGGTTTCAACGCACTCACCTTTTTTTGTTAATGAGCTACGCCCAGAGGAAGTGTTTGTGCTTTACCGTGATACGAAAGGTTTCACTAAAGCGCAAAAACCATCTGAAATTAAGGGTGTTAGGGAAATGCTTGAAGCCGGTGCAAAACTTGGCGATTTATGGATGGAAAATTATTTTTCGGAGGTGCAAAAATAGGTGCATATCGAATTCTTGCTTGAAGAAGCCTCTGCTGGAGTAGTTTTGAATGAAATTGTGCCTAAAATAGTTGGAGAAGGTATAACTTTTGAATTTCGAGATTTTGGCGGAAAACATAATCTTCTTCAAAAGCTCCCGAACAGATTAAGAGGCTATAGTAACCTTCTAAAAGCTCAAAAAGATTTAAAAATTGTAATTTTAATTGATGAAGACCGCCAAGATTGCAAAAAGTTAAAACAACAACTTGAAGAAATCGCAAAAGATTCAGGTTTATCAACTCCCTCAACATCTGATAAATTTCAATTATTAAATCGAATTGCTGTTGAGGAACTAGAAGCGTGGTTCTTTGGTGACATTGAGGCATTACGAACCGCATTTCCAAAAGTTTCACCAAATCTTGATAAAAATAGAAGTTATAGAAATCCTGATGAAATAAAAGGCGGAACATACGAAGCATTAGAGCGAGTTTTATCCATCGCACGTTATTATTCAAAAGGATTTATGCCAAAGACAGAAGTCGCAAGAAAAATTGCTCCAAATATGAATCCTGATATTAATACTTCAAAAAGTTTTCAAGTTTTTCGTGATGGCTTAAGAACATTTTCAGATTAAGAATATGATTGCAGATTTAACAATTCAAGATTTACGCAATAAATACGAAATGATTGTCTCACAAGTCCAACAGCTCGGGAGGTTTCTTTGACCTGCCTGCGAAACGCTCAGAGCTGCAAAAATTAGAAGAACAAATCGCCGCACCGGAATTCTGGAACGATCAGGAACGCGCGCAAAAAACCGTGCAGCAGCGCAGCCGTGTTGAACGGCAGATTCAGCGTCAGGAAAATTTTGGATCTGCCGTCTCGGACGCCGAAGTTCTGTTTGAGTTTGCCGAAACCGATGCCGATTCTTTAACCGAATTGCATAATTTAATTCTGCGTCTGGAAAGGGAAGTCGGCGACGCGGAAATCGAAATGCTGCTTGCAGGCGAAACGGACGCGAAAAACGCGATTTGCTCGATTCAAGCCGGAGCGGGCGGAACCGACGCGCAGGATTGGGCGGAGATGCTCTTGAGGATGTATCTGCGCTGGGCTGAAAAACGCGGTTTTAAAGTCGAAGTTTTAGACGAGCAGGCAGGCGGCGAAGCGGGAATCAAATCCGCCACGTTTCGCGTCGAAGGCGAATATGCTTACGGTCTCTTGTCGGCGGAAGCGGGCGTGCATCGCCTCGTCAGAATATCGCCGTTTAATTCCGGCGGAAGCCGCGAAACCAGTTTCGCATCGCTTTTTGTTTCGCCGGAAATTGACGAAGACATCGAGATTGACGTACAGGAAAAAGATTTGCGCGTTGACACTTATCGCTCGACCGGCGCGGGCGGTCAGCACATTAATACGACGGACAGCGCGGTTCGCATCACGCATCTCCCGACGGGAATCGTCGTGACCTGTCAAAATCAACGCTCGCAGATTCAAAACCGCGCGATGGCGATGCAGGTTTTGCGTTCCAGACTTTACGAACTAGAACTCGAAAAACGACGCTCGGAAACCGCCGAGCTTGAAGCGACTAAACAAGATATTTCTTTCGGCTCGCAAATTCGCAATTACACTTTGCAGCCTTATCGTCTGGTCAAAGACGCGAGAACAAAATACGAGCGTTCGGACGTGGAAAACGTTCTGAACGGCTCGATTGACGATTTCATCAAGGAATTTCTGGTTTGGAAGAAAAATGCGGAAAGGAATTGAGAATTGAGAACCGAGAATGTAGAATGAGGCGCAAATCTAAATTCTTCATTCTAAATTCTTAATTTCGGCAAGATGGCGACGACCGAGCAAAAATTAAATCAGACGAAAGATGAAACACACGCTTCGCTCGCGGGTGAAATCGTCGCCATTGTTTTGCTGGCGTTCAGTGTTTTGCTCGCGTTGTGCCTGTTTACCTACAACCCGCAAGACCCTTCGCTGCACACGGCGAGCAATCAAACAACGCAAAATTTAATCGGCACAATCGGCGCTAACGTCGCTTCGCTGCTGTTTCAATTCATCGGTTTGACGGCGTATTTGCTGCCCGCAGTCGGATTGATTTTCGCCTGGCGAACGTTTCGCGGCGAGTTTTTGTCGGCGTCGGCGATTCGCGTTTTGGGATTTGCTCTGTTGCTCGTCAGCTTTTCGGCGCTGCTTGTCGCGTTTGGCTTTTCGGCGTTTTTCGACCGCAGTTTTCAGTCGGGCGGACTCTTAGGGGCAATCGTCGCTCGCGTTTTGACGAGCGGTTTGGGCGCAGTCGGGGCGTGCATTTTGCTCTTAGCTCTCGCGGCGGTCGCCTTTCTGCTCGCGACAAAGGCTTCTTTTGCGCCGTTTGTGGCGGTTGTCGCAGAGTTTTTAAAATTTGCGCGCGGCAAAATTGTCGCTCTGGTTCAAAATCTCCGAGCGTGGCGCGAGCGTGAACGCGCCGCCGCTCAAGCGCGTCTTGAAAATCGTCTTGCTGCGCGCGAAGAAGAAACGGCAAGCACGACCGATGTTTTGCTCGAACCGGAAACTGTTCCGGCTCTCGGCGAATCAGCGCAGCCGACGCAAGGCGTTTTCTCTCGCGTTTTTAACACGGCTTTTGGTTCGATTTCCAGTTCGTTCCGCCGTCTTCAAGAGCCGCCCGCGTGGGTTGAAGAAGTAAAACCGGACGTGCAGAAAACCGACGCGACCGTTGACAATAAAAAAGTTGTATCGGAATCCGAGGAAATTGATGAAAATGGAGAATCAGCGGAAAATCCGTGGATGACGGCAAAGATTTCAGTCAAAACAAAAGAGCCTGACGATCACGTTGATTCGGATTCTGACGATGAATCTTTGCGACAGATTCCGATTGAGCCTTTGAAAACCGAAGAGTCCGAATCGGAGTTTGAACCCGCAGAAACAGTTTCCGCAAGCGGCGTCGCAATTGCAGTAAACGCTCCGAAAAATCCTCGGTTGCCTACGCCTTCTTATACTGACTATCAGCTACCGACAACGGATTTCTTAAACGCCGCGCCGCCCAGAATTCATCACGCCGACGACGAGTTGTTGAATATCGCCAAGCAATTAACCGAGAAATGCAAAGAATTTAAAGCCAACGGACAAGTGATGAATATTTGTCCCGGTCCCGTAGTCACGACTTACGAATACAAGCTCGATTCCGGGATTAAATTTAATCAAATCACAAAGCTCGTTGATGATTTGTGTCTCGGCTTAAAAGCCGAATCGGTGCGAATTGACCGCATTCCCGGCAAAGCGTTTGTCGGAATCGAAGTCCCGAATCCGCGTAGGGAAACAATTTTTCTGCGCGAAGTCGTCGAATCGCGCGCTTTCCGCGAATCGAATTCGCTGTTGACGGTCGCGCTCGGCAAAACGGTTGACGGTTTAAATTACGTCGCGGATTTGGCGAAAATGCCGCACTTGCTGATCGCCGGAGCGACGGGCGCGGGAAAATCGGTCGGCGTCAACTCGCTCGTCGTTTCGATTCTCTACAAAGCCCGTCCAGACGA
The DNA here is from genome assembly GCA_036387315.1 of Pyrinomonadaceae bacterium. Lineage (GTDB taxonomy): Bacteria > Acidobacteriota > Blastocatellia > Pyrinomonadales > Pyrinomonadaceae > JALZCH01. The sequence continues at coordinate 41,832 of DASVTY010000024.1, read as the reverse complement.
AGTTAAGTTTATAATGGTTGATCCGAAACAAGTCGAGCTTAACTTGTACGCGGACATTCCGCATCTTGCAACGCCGATTATTACCGACCCGAAACGCGCTTCGATTGCTTTGAAATGGGCTGTTGTCGAAATGGAACGGCGATACAAAGAACTGGCTAGCTGGGGAGTCAGAAATCTTGAAGGGTATAACGCGGAAGTACACAGGCGCAATTTTATCGAAGAATTCGACGAAAACGGCGAGCCGTACAAGAATTTGCCTTTTATCGTGATTATTATTGACGAATTCGCCGATTTGATGATGGTCGCGCGCGGCGAAGTCGAAGAATCTATTACGCGATTAGCGCAAAAAGCGCGCGCCGTCGGGATTCATCTCGTTTTGGCGACGCAGCGCCCGTCGGTCAACGTCATCACCGGCTTGATTAAAGCCAACTTCCCTTCTCGCATCAGTTTTCGCGTTTCCTCGATGCACGACTCGCGCACGATTATTGACGGCAGCGGCGCGGAGCATCTTTTGGGACGCGGCGATATGCTTTTTCTCCCGCCCGGAACTTCGCGCCTCGTGCGCGTTCACGGCGCATTTGTTGACGAAAAAGAAATCGGCAAAATCGTCGAATTCGTCAAAGAACAGGGCGCGCCCGATTACGACACCACAATCACGCAAAGCGACGAAGAAACCGAGGGATTTGAAGACGCGGATGTCGAGCGCGACGAGGTTTTTGAACAAGCTTTGCGGATTTGCGTCGAGATGAAACGCGCTTCGACTTCGGTTTTGCAGCGCCGTCTGCGAATCGGCTACGGACGCGCCGCCGCGATTCTCGACGCGATGGAACGCGAAGGTTTTGTCGGGCAAGCCGACGGCGCTTCAAAACCGCGTCCCGTTTTAAAAAAGGCGTTTGAAATGGTTTCCGACTGGGATATGCAGGAGAATAATTTCTAAAAAAGTTTTCCACAGAGGTTGTGGAAAAGCCTGTGGAAAACTCATTTTTTTGCCAGTCAAATTTCTGAAACTTAATTACTTTTAGCATTCTGCACATCTTTTGTGCAAATAACAACAACCCTCTATCCTTCAACAGTTTAAACCAAAAACTAAATGTATTTAATCGTACAATCAGCTTTTCATCCATCCGCTGTTGGCGCTCAATTCTTTTACCTGCATTTGTAATTATGCACATCGTTTACTAAACGTTTTCACATCGTTTACTAAACAAGTGCCTCAAGTCCGTTTTCACATCTTTTACTAAACAGCTTCCAATTTGAGTTGTTAAACAGGGGAATGTTTTATATTCCCAGTGCTGGCTATTAAATATCCACTCCGCTGTTTTTCCCCGAACTCTTTAGCTAAAGATTCAAACTCAGAATAAGCGTTGGGATGTATCTTCCTTTTCAACTCCACATAAGGCTCAACGATTGTGAATAGCTCTGTAAGGTAGCTACCCGACATTCGATAGAGAATATCTTTATCATAAACGCCAGTATTAATCCCGACAGCTAGATGCTCAAACACCCCTAAAACATTTCTCCATTCTGCGTAATCTTCAGGATTCTCCATTAGCTTGGAGATTTCTTCAGTCGTCACTCCTCTTGACCTATAACGAGCATCAATCTTGAACCTAGCTTCTCGAAGAATTTGACCGACATACTCAATGGTAGCTTGTTTTTTTCTTCTTTCATGGTCTGCTTTGAAAGCCTTTAACACAAGCCTGATGTTATAAACTGCGGCTAAAGTTCCTAAAACGGCAACCATTATGGTGATAAGCTCCGTATAGTTCACCATCTCTCCTTTTACTTTGGCAAGCATTTCTATTGCCATAACAAACCAAAAAAGAATCAAAATTAAAAAGAAAATAATTGTTGCAGTATGAGTTCTAAACCAACCCCATGAAGGTCGATTAGAAAGGTGTTTATAACCAAGTGGGTCTTCAAGCTCTTTTCCGACCTCTAGACTGTTATTTATAAGGACTTGAATGCGTCGTTCATAGATAAAAAACAGTAATGTAACAAGAAGCCCCCCAACCCTTCCCCACAACATAGTTATATTGGGATCTACGTTTTTGGCTTCAAAGAAACCAAATGAAAGCGAAAAGAGTCCGCCCAAAGCGGCAAGAAAAACAGTAAAAATATTAAAGCGTAGAACACTATAATGACGGATGTGATTATTAACTTCCGTGTATTGCTGTCTCAATCCTTCAAGACTGAATTTGTCTTTCTCAGGCTGAATTAACGGTGCGCTTGCAGGCGATAACTCACTTTGTGATGAGACTGTTTCAGTTTGCTCTTTCTCTTTTGTTAAAGTTTTATCCATTTGCTCTCAACTTTTAACGCCCCGAAAAGACGCAAAATCTATCACAAAAATAAAAAGGCGAGAAAAATTCTCTCCTACAAAAAGCGCGGGATTCTAGTCAAAAAGGGAAGGGGCGTTAATTGGGATGTTGTTTTAGAACGGTTAATTAAATGAGCTGTTTTGTAATGTTACTTCCTGCTCTCTTTCAGAATCGATCCAGCTTAATTCAGCTTTTCGGATGCCAGCTCAAAGCACGGGTCGAACTCAATCTGGAATCCCTTAGTAGTCGCTCCAGCTAGAATCCTGATCTGTTCGGGAAGAGGTTCTACCGAAATCTTAGTTAGATGAATTTCATATTTCTTGACAGTAGTTGGAGCCGAAAAAGAGGTGGCGTCTTGGATTGCTGAAACAAATTCCTTCTTTATTTGGATGAAAGCGAGCCGCCGCAAATTTCTGTCGGTGCCGGTTTCGTAGTCAATGCTTTTTGCGAGTTCATAAGATAGCGCCAAGAGATCTAGAATCGGTGGGCGTAATCCGCGAGAAGCCCGTGGTTTGTGAACTCCGACAACCTCACGATACGTATTTGGAAAGAATAATCTGCCCCGATCCCACAAGGCAGAAAAGCGACAAATGAGCGCAAAGCGTCTCATGAAAAGCTCACCTTTTGGTAGTTGCGCCGAATCCAAACTGCAAAGACCGGATGCTTCTGATAAGACCTCGATTACCTCGCCACCCCAATCGCGAACTTGTGCTAAGACATCGTTTCTGGCTGCACGATCTGCAACGCGGAGACTAAAAATAGAAAATATTAGTGCGACAAGAGATACTATTACCGCAATTAAATTAAAAACATCAACGCCGGGCATCTCAAGCCTCAAAAAGTTACAAAATAATAGCTACCTCCTAACGCCCCAAAGCTCTCCAAAACCTGTCATCGAAAAGAAAAATCTATTACGCCCGTACAAGCAAAGTAAACCCCATCCAAGTGTCATTTCGGCTTAAAATCTTCTTGACTGATTTTCCCGTTTCGGTTTATCTTTAGTCACTTTTCTCAAGCAATTCAAGAGATTCTAAAGTTTAGCGTGTTTTTGTTTTATTAGCGCAAATGCGGGAAAACGGTTTTTCGCCTTGGTTGGTGGTCAAGTTTTCGGTTTCGATTCGGCTTTCCCGTTCAAAATCAAATTATTGGTTATCAGGTCTAATGAAGCCTATATAACCATTCCGTAAATTATTTTCAACGCTCCTATAAAGGGCAGGAAGGATAAAAAGATGCCGACTGATGTAATTTTCTCCTATACAACTATTCATCGCGTCCAGAAAAATGGCGGTTTAGTATTTTATGTTCCTGCATTACCGCACGCTTCAAGGTTATACGTCATTCGTCATACGCTGGCAAATAATTTCCCGTTTTATATAGGAACGGCTAATAACATAAATCATAGGTTTGAGGAACGTCTGAGAGCAGTGCGTGAATTTGGGTTCAGAAATAATGAAATCAACAATATCTCAATTGCAATTGTGCAGATTACAGTGGGCGGAGTACCTCGTCCGCCTCACAATAATGGAATTTCAGCCGGGATTGATGTTGAAAATTTACTCATCAGATCGTATATGCAACAAGGTCACGGAGTTCGGAATATAGCTAAAGTTGCTCCTTTTCTAAACAACTCGGGACAAACAATAAGATGCTATTTTTATAATACGGCTAATTGGGCACATTTTGTGCCGGCAAATCATAATGTTCCCAATAATACTTTTTATTAAATCCTAGCGGTTATTAACCGGAGAGATTAGCTTTAGATACTTTTCTGAAGCAGTTCAGGGGATTCTAAAGTTTCGCGCTTTTGGTAATTAGCGTGAACGTTTGAATTGAAGCGGGCGCAAAGAACGCTGGAGTTTAAGGCAGCGTACCTCACGCCCAAAAGTGAAACTGTTTTAACGCCGGATGTGTGGAAATGTCAATGAGATTTACAAAGCTATTGAATTGAACTCTAGCAAAAGTTGAATGATTAAATTTGAGAGGCGTGTGAAAGAGAAAATACCGGATTGAATAATACTCAAAATAAAATTTCTGCAAAAAAATATTCAAGTGACGATAGTTTTTAGTTCATTTCGGTGCGTCAAGTAATGAGCGAGAAAAATGCAAATAAATGCATGAATATAGTTGATTGGATTTCTCAAAGAACGCCTGTACCGGAAATTAAGTCGTCTGGTTTGATAAAAGGGTAAATAATGGTTAGCGGATTCTGAGTGACTGTTTTTAAATCTGCCAATCCTCATGAAATCAAGGGTTAAGGGCACTTACGTATTATCTTTTTATCAGTATAAAGAAATTAATTATACAAGCAGTAAAATCGTTGACGTTGGATTGCGCGAGGCTTATAGTAAAACTGTTTTCCACTAAAAGGGTTTATCCAAGAGTAACTTACGGTTATTCAAATTTGCAATTTATATTAAGATAATAATCTCTTTCCAGTCTTTTTGCATTTGCTTACAAACAAGAAGGGAGTACTTGTTATTAACAAGTCCACAATTGATGTATGAAACTTAGACTTCCAGCTAATAACATTGTTCGTATTGTTTTATGTGTGTCTTTAGCAATTGGCTTAGGCGTTATAACGGCAGGAACAAGAGTTTTACTTATCCGAGCTGCAACCGAACCGCCCCGCATAAACGTAAAAAAACAGACAAATGTGCCGCTTTTAATCTCGACCGCTGTTGTTACTTCTAATAATCCCCTGAAACCGATTTACAATTACACGCTAACAAATTTAAGCAGTAAATCTGTTCGGGCTTATACAATTAAGTCAGAAGTTTTGTTTGGAGAAAAAAACGCTCAGGAAATCGGCTCTACCTTAACCCATTTACCTACAATGAGCAATCTTCTTCAATCAAACCAATCTCGACATATCAGTGGAGGAGGAGGTTCAAATTATTCTGAACCCGTAAATGAAATTATACTATCCGTAGATTTTGTCGAATTTGCCGACGGAAGTGCGTGGGGCGAAGATTACTTTAAAGCAGCCGAGCGATTAGCCGGACAACGCGCTGGCGGGAAAGCTGCAATTAGTAATTTTAGACAAAAGCTGGGAACAGCAGAATTTCGTTTTACGTCAAACGAAATTGAAAGTGAGTCTCTTGAATTGGCTTCAGCAGTTGATAAATCAAAATCCAGCACTTGGAAAGACGGTTATCAAAGTGGTATCGGAATTGTCCGCAACCGTTTGAATAGAGCTTTAAATGAAGGAGGAATAGAAGAAGTAAAGAAAGAATTAGAAAAGCCTTTTGACGCTTCCGAAGGGAGACCGGACAAAGGAGTCAAGACGCACTGACGAGTTTGGTAACCAGTTCAGATATCGAGCAAAGGTTTGGGACATTCACGGCGCGCGCGCAGGGCGTTGGGCTTGGGATGTATTCCTTATCGTGGAATAACAATCTGACCACAAGACAGAGAAAGAAAAGCCGCCTTTAATTGGGCGGCTTCTTTTTTATTGCTCTTTTACAATCAGCCGTAAAAAAACATTTCTGCTCAATTTTGGACAAAGGTTTCAAGTTGCAAATCCTCGCCATCGGTCGAGAATGAGATTGTGCCGCGCTCGCCGGTCGTCAAAACTTCGGCTCCGACATTTTTCCAGCGTTCGACTACTTCTTTGTGCGGATGTCCGTAAGGCGAGTCGCGCCCGACCGAGATGACGGCGAATTTTGCGTTTGTCGCGCGGACGAAATTTTCGGTTGAAGACGTGCGGCTGCCGTGATGAGCGACTTTGACGACATCGCAAACCAGATTTTCGGGTTGTCGCGACAAACGCCCTTCGATTTCTTTTTGAATATCGCCGGTCAACAGGAAACTGCGCGCACCATAAGTTAAACGAAACACGACCGAATCGTTGTTCTCCGAAGCCGCTTCAGGATTAGCGTCGGGCGGAGATAAAATTTCGATTCGCGCGCCGCCGATTTCCAATGTTTCACCGCGCGAGATTTGCCGGAGCTGGATTTTTCGGGTTTGCAGATTTTCATAAAACTCACGAAACTCCGCATTTTTGAACGGGGCGCGCCCGACAAGCGCGGCTTCGACGGCAAAATTTTTCGCCGCGTCGTTTAAGCCGTTGATGTGATCTGCGTCGGCGTGTGTCGGGAGCAAATAATCAATTTTGGAATAGCCTTTTTCCCATAAAAACTCGCAAACGACTGCTTCGCCAATTGATTTTGAATCCGGCGCGCGAGCTTCGATTCCGCCTTCGCTATTGATAAATTTTTGCGGAATAGCCGGTCGCCCGCCGTCAACCAGCATCGTGACGCCGTTAGGAAAAGTTATCAGAGCCGCATCGCCCTGTCCGACATCGAGAAAATCAACTCGCAGGCGTCCGTCCGCAAACGGCGCGCTGAAGGGATGAAAAACAACGATAGTGAGCAGCAAGCAGTGAGCGGTGAGCAGAATTAAGTTTTGAATTTTAAATTTTGAATTTTGAATTTGAAAAGGATTCCAACGATGCAGCGTGAATGCGAGTGCAGCGAGCGGCGCGAAATAAACAAAATAAACCATTCGCACCCAGCCTGAATAAATCGGGACGCGAAAGCTCGCAAACTTTAAATTTGAAAAAGGCTCAACGCTGTAAATCATCAGCCAGTTTGTCGCTTCGCACAATAAAACGAGCGGTTGAGCAAAACTTTCGCTGATTTGCGCGATGAGCAAAGCCGCGATTGCGGCTAGAGATTCAACGGCAATCAAAACGCCGACGAATAGATTTAAAATCAATCCGGCGAGTGTAAAACGATGAAAATAAAGAATCATCAGCGGCACGAGCCAAATTTGCACAATTGCCGAAATCAGAATCGAGCCGAAAACGAATTGCCAGATTGTTTGCAAACCGTTCTTCTCAATTCGTTTTGCCAAATCGGATTTAAACAGTCGGCATTTCCAAAGATTGCGCTTTTGTTCGCGCTGCCATTTAGTCTCGCTCCAGAAAAGCGTTTCGCACAGAGTTTTGAGCCATTTTGAACAAGCGGGCGGCTGCGGCGAGGTTTGCGACGGCTGCCATTCGCCTATTTCACGCATTTTTTCCCAGAGCGGAAACGCAAACGCCACGATTGCCGCGACCGAAACAAAAGTGAGCAAAAACGATTGATCGAACAGATTTGAAGGGCGCAGCGCGAGCAAAATCAAAGCCGCCGCGCCGAAAGCGTTGAGCGAGCTTGAGCGCCGCCCAAACAAAATTGCCGCGTGGAAAACGGTGAACATAAACGCGGCGCGCGTCACGGGCGTTTCCGCGCCGACCATCAAGCTGTAAGACCAGAGCAGCGAATTTGCGATGACGAATTGAAGACCGGCTCGTTTCGTAAATTTGCGAACCAGCCACGCCACCCAGATGCCGATAAATGTGATGTGCAAACCGGAAATGACGAGAATGTGAAACGTCCCGCCGATGCGAAATCTTTCGGATGTTTCTTTTGAAAGAAAATAGCGATTGTTGAGCAAAGACGCTATTAAAACGCTCGATGTTTCGGCAGAGAAACGTCGGCGAAAATTGTCAATCAGATTTTGCCGCCAATCGTAAAGCCAGGCAAACGGCGGAAAAACCTGCGCGATTCCGATTCGTTTTATTTGCAAAGGACTTTTGAGCGTCGCAACCGCATCGAGATTTTTCTGCCGGAGAAATTGCCCAAACTCAAATGTTCCCGGATTACGAAAACGCTCCTCGCGAGACAACGTGGTGGCGATGCTGATTCTCGCGCCGTATCGAAGCTCAAGATTTTCATAATCTTTCGTAGCTTCCGTTGTTTTTAGCGGCACGAAAACGCGCACCGCGCCGGATGCGGTTTTCTCTGTTCCTTTGTAATTTATTTTTTCGGTTTTGATTGTGAGAAACGTGCCGCCGATTGTCGTTTCCGGTTCGTTCTGTAAAACGCCGGTCAGTTCAAGAGGAGTTTGCACGGTAATCTCGCCCGCATCGTAGAGCTTTTGCAAACGATTCGGCGCGATTGATTGTCGTTCGATTTCAAACAAAACCGCGCCGAGAAACAAAAAAGCCGCTAAAGTCGAAACGGCTGCGGCTTGCAGATTTTCTCGTTTAAGTTGAAAAACAGCGAAAACTGCGGCGAAAATTAATAAAACAAACCAAACCCCGAATTGAACGCCAAACCAATTTGCCGCCAAAATCCCGCCCGCCGCTGCGCTCGCCAGCCAGCAAAGCGGAAAGAGCGAAAAGCTTTGTTTTTTATCGCCCGAATTTTGCACTGCTTTTTTGAAGCAGTTTTTACCACAAAATGAAAGACAGAGAAAGGTTTTTGAGTGAAAATTCGTCTGCGCCCGCGGGATTTTGTTATTCTGGAAATACAGGAAAATTTTTATGAAAACAGAAACGCAAAGAGAAATCTCCGAATCCGGTTTCGACATTTCGCCGATTAGCACGGAAGAACGCGAGCGTTTGGCGGCGGATTTAACCGTTGAAGAACGCCGGATTTTGCTCAATCACGGAACCGAGCCGCCGTTTTGCGGAAATCTGACCGACAACAAAGCCGAAGGCGCTTACGCCTGCCGTTTATGCAGTTTGCCGCTTTTCCGTTCGGATGCGAAATTTCATTCAGGCACAGGCTGGGCTTCGTTTTACGCGCCGTTTGACCCCGATCACATTCGCAACATCACCGACAATTCTTATGGAATGATTCGCATAGAGATTCGCTGTCGCCGATGCGACGGACATCTCGGTCACGTTTTCCCGGACGGTCCGCCGCCTTCTGGACAACGCTATTGTTTGAATTCGGCTTCGCTCGAATTTTTTCCGGAAGACACGGAAATTCCGCCGCTCCGCACGCCGGGCAGCGCGCGAATCGGCGAAAACGTTTAAGTCAAATTTAATTGCAGGCTTGCAGTCGAATGAAAATGTTTTAGAATAAATTTATGTTTTGTCCGGCTTGCGGTGCTGAAACGAAAGAAGGCTTGCGATATTGCAATCGCTGCGGAGCGAGCTTAATCGCCGAGCGAACCGCGCCGCCGCGACTTTTTACGATGATTGTGGTTTTGTCCGTCGTTGTTTTGCTCGCCATAATCATCGGTTTTTTAATGATCTTCTTTTTTGGTATCGAGCTGGTAGGTCGGGGAAATGTCGAACCGATTGCCTATTTGTTTTTGACAATTCTTTCGCTTGTCGTGCTGGCGGTGGTTTGGTTCATTGTCCGACAGTTAGCGCGTCTTATCAACATTTACCTTGAAACCTCGGAAACGAAAGCACAGCCGAAAATTCAGGCGAAAGCCGAAGCCGATGATATTAGAAATCAATTCTCAGACCATCAAACCGCGCCGAATCTCCCGCCCGCTTCGACCATTCCGATTGATGCCGAGCAAATGACGCGCAAATTAGAAACTGATAAATAACAGAATTTTTATTTTCTTCAATTTTTAGTCGGTCAAAAGCGGCAATGGATTGATTGCGCCGGTTGAAGTATAAACACCGAAATGCAGATGCGGCGGGGTGTCTTTTGCGTTTCCGGTCGTGCCGACATAACCGATGATAGTTTCTGTCGTGGCATAATCGCCTTGTTTTAAATTTTCGGCGAATTTGTCCAAATGCGCGTAATAATAAAATCTGCCGCCCGCGCCCGCAATCCAAATGTTGTTGCCGCCGAGGGAGTTTTGTCCGATTCTGAAAACATAGCCTTCGGTCGCTGAATAAACGGCGGTTCCGCGCGGCGCAAAAATATCCTGACCTTGATGTGTTCGCTCGTTTGAACGCGGCGCGTTCCAGGTGTCGGCAACGCTTTTTACTTTCACGGTGCGCACTGGCATCGCAATTTGCGCTTCGGGTTCTTTTGCCGCCAGCATCGCTATTTTAAAAGGCAGAGTCGTATTGTTTGCAACAACTTTTAGTTCATCGTGCCCGTTAAAATTATTGACAATAAAAAACCCCGCAAAAGTCAGAGCCGCGACAATTAACAGCTTTTTCATAGACGACTTTTAGATGCAGCCGTCCAATTTACCGTTGGGAGCTGATTCTCGCTCAACTTTTGCTGGTTTGCGGAGCGTCTGTTTCTTGTTTATTTGAAATAAAACTTTGAGATTTTTGTATCTCCGTATCTCTGTGGTAAAGTTTTTCGAAATGAGAGAAAGCGATATTTTCGACGAGCGACAGGAGATGAAACGCGCGACGTTTTCCTGCCCGTTTTGCCGACAAACGGAAGAATACGAAGTGCGTTGGATGAAGCGAACCAAGAAAAAACAGCCGCCGCGCGGAATGAATGAGCGCGACCGCGCGCAATATGAAAAATCGCGCGATTATATGGTGCGCATGGACGACATTTTGATGTGCAAAAACAACCGATGCCGCCGCCGGTTCGATATTCCGTCGTCGCAAACGGTCGTGTTTATTTAGCGTAAAACGCCAGAAACTCTTTGTTTCCGTCCGCGCCTAAAATCGGCGAATCAATGACGCCGACAATTTTTAAACCCAAATCTTCCGCCGCTTGATTGACTTCCCGCACGACGCGCTCGTGTTTTTCCGGTTCTCTGACGATGCCGCCTTTGCCGACTTCGCCGCGCCCGACCTCGAATTGCGGTTTGATCAAAGTGACGATTTTCCCCGTTTCTTTTAAAAGCGGGACGAGTGCCGGTAAAATTTTCGTTACCGAAATAAACGAAACATCCATCACCGCGAGATCGAATTTTTCGGCAAAATCTTCCGGCTTTAAATAACGCGCGTTAACGTTTTCCCGACTTTCGACGCGCTTATCGCGACGCAATTTCCAATCAAGCTGGTTCGTTCCGACATCAACCGCAACAACCCGCCGTGCGCCGTGCTGAAGCAAACAATCGGTAAAACCGCCGGTCGAAGCACCGACATCGAGACAAACAAAATCCTTGGCGTCAACTTGAAAATGCTCAAGAGCCTTTTCCAATTTCAAACCGCCGCGTCCGACATAACGGCTTTCAGCGGTCGCGCCTTTGATGCGGATATTTGCCTCAATCGAAAACTCCTGCGAAGGCTTTTCAACGCGCTGTTCTTCGACCAGAACGACGCCAGCCATCACCAGAGCCTGCGCTTTCGTCCGCGAATCGGCAAGCCCGCGTTCGACCAGCAATTTATCAATTCGCTCGCGTTTCAAATAAAGATAAAGAAACCACAGAGGACACGGAGGACACAGAGAAGATAATAAGAATTAAAGTTTTAATCGTTTCATTCTGTGTCCTCCGTGTCCTCTGTGGTGAATTGTTGATTTCAAAATTCAAAACGATAGCCCACGCCACGCACCGTCAAAAGATGTTTCGGACTGGTTGAATCGTCTTCCAAATATTTGCGCAGGCGGACAATAAAATTATCAATCGCTCTGGTGTCAGTGTCTTCGGACATTTGCCAGACTTCTTCCAAAATCGTCCCGCGCGAGACGACTTTTCCGGCGTTTTCGACGAGATAACGCAATAATTTCGCTTCCATCAAAGTTAGCTGAATAATTTGACCGTCGGAATGCAATTCCAGATTTTCAAAATCAATCGTTTTGCCGTTAATATTAATTTGTTCGAGCGGCGCGGTTTGCTCAATCTTGAGCCATTCGCGGCGGCGCAGCAAGCCGTTTAAACGCGCCAGAAAAATATGCAAATCAAAAGGCTTCGGCAGATAATCGTCCGCGCCCGTTTCAAAACCGCGCAATATGTCTTCCGCGTTGCCGCGCGCCGTAAGCATTAAAATCGGAACGAAAATCTTGTTTTCGCGCAAAGTCTGAGCGACTTCAAAACCGTCAATTCCCGGCAGCATCACGTCTAAAACAACTGCGTCAAACTGCCGTTTTTGTTTAAGAACCAGCGACAAAGCAGTTTCGCCGTCCGGCGCGACTTCAGCCTCGTTTCCTTCGGCGATAAGGTTAAACCGCAAGCCTTCAGCCAGATTTTGTTCGTCCTCAACAATCAGAATCTTCATAACGGAGAATGGAAAATGGAGAACTGAGAACGAAGAACCGATTTTTGTTCTCAGTTCTCCGTTCTTCATTCTCCGTTAAATTAGGCTTTTGGCAGGCGAATGACAAAGGTGCTTCCCTTTCCCTCGCCCGCGCTTTGAGCAAAAATTTTTCCGCCGTGTTTTTCGACGATTCCCTGCACGATTGAAAGTCCGAGTCCCGTACCTTTTACTTTTCTGGTAAAACGATTGGTCGGACGATAAAAACGCCGGAAAATATTTTTTATTTCAGATTTGGCAATCCCGATTCCCTCGTCTTTGACTTTGATTTCAATGCGCTTTTCATCGAGAGTTTCGATTTCGATTTCGACGTGAACCGCGTCTTTTGAATATTTCACGGCGTTGTCGAGCAAATTCGTAAACGCGACTTGCAATTCAAGCTTATCGCCGCGAACGCGAACGTCTCCGTTCGTTGGCAGCGCCACCGACGTTTCATCCAAATTGTAGCGATTGCGGATTATTTCAGCGGAATCCTGGAGCAATTGATTGAGTCTGACTTTGGAAACATTGATTTTCCGTCGCTTGTCTTTCGAGCGCCCGGCGTAAAGCACCTGTTCGACCATCGCTATCAAACGGTCGGTGTCGCCGAGCATTAAATTGTAAAATTCCAGTCGTTTTTCTTCGGGCAGTTCGCGTTTTTTCAGCGTTTCGAGATACAGCCTGATTGAAGCAATCGGAGTTTTCAATTCATGGGTGACGGCGTTGATAAAAGCGTCGTGCTGTTCGTTACGGCGAATTTCTCGCACCAAGAAAATCGTGTTCAAAACCAGTCCGGTAATAATGATGGCGAAAAAAACGATGCCTAAAACCAGCAAGGCGATTTGCTGGAGATTAAGCAGAATCCAGCCGACGTTGAGCGTAACCGCGAGCGCGACCAGGCAAATGCCGAAGACGATAAAGAAAATCGCAAGTTTTCGCCGATGCATCACTACCATCAATCAAATTTTATCACTGCAAACAAAACTTTGCGCCTGTGCGTGAAACAATTACTCGCACAGGCGCAAAGAGCGCAGAGATTTTTATTTATCTTAAGCCGCGCGTTTTAATTGCGAAGGCTGTTCGCCGAGATTGTAAACGCGAACGTCCGTCACCAATCCTACTTTTTGCAGCAGCCAGATTGTCATCCAATTAATGTCGAATTCGTACCAGGCGAGTCCGTGTTTCGCCGAAGTCGGCTGCGCGTGATGATTGTTGTGCCAGCCTTCGCCCCAAGTGACGGCGGCAATTAAAGCGTTGTTGGTTGAATCATCCCGCGTTTCAAAACGCCGCGTTCCCCACAGATGCGTCGCCGAATTAACCAGCCAGGTCATATGCCAGCCGAAAACCGTGCGCGCGAAAACTCCCCACAAAACCATCGAAAAACCGCCGATTAAAAACAAAACGATTCCGGCTAAAATCGCCGAAGCCCAATACCAGCGCGAAAGGAAAACAATCACCGGGTCTTTAATTAAATCCGGTGCGTATTTGCGAATCGTGTCGTCGTCGTGTTCCTGCGAAGTGCCGCGCATAATCCAGCCGATGTGCGCCCAATAAGTTCCGTTGCGCGGGCTGTGCGGGTCTTTGTCGGTTTCGGTGTGCGCGTGATGAATGCGGTGTGTCGTCACCCATTTAACGGCTCCGGCTTGCAAAGCCAGCGTGCCGCAAAACGTGAAAAAATATTCCAACCATTTCGGCGCTTTAAAACCGCGATGGGTCAGCAAACGGTGATAACCGAGTCCGATTCCCAAACTTCCGGCAAACCACCACATAAACAAAAAAGCCGCCAGATTTGCCCACGAAAACGTAAACAAAGCTCCGATGGCAAGAATATGAAAAATTCCGATAGCGATAAATGAGTCCCAGTTAAGACCCTCCCGCTTTGCTTTAAAATCAACTATATTTTGCACTTGCTTCCCCCTCTTGTAACCGACTGAAGTAAACCGCTTATTAGGCGGCAAATTGTTAGATTCAATCGTAACAGTCGAAAAGGGCAACGAGTGTAAGAGTTTTGTAATTTGATAGTTTTGCGTCAAGATGCGTGAAGATGCAAAAAGCAGAAAACTCTTGTGCAAGATGCCGTTGCTAAGTGCGCTAACGTGCATCTTCACGCATCATCAGGCACAACAACAAGTCACAATTAAGCCACAGGCATTTTTTTGTGTTAATTTAATTGAGCCAATAGCACGTCAAAAGCAATTTGATGAGCTATTAGTGTTAAAACGGCAGCCTCGCTGGAAAATTGTTCTTTGTATTTTACGAGGCTTGAATTTTATAGAATTAAAAACAGTCGCGTTTTTTTCGCTGGGCAGCGAAAAGGCGCGGCTGTTTCGGTTTTAGGGCAAAGTCAAATTTTAAACGAGAAGGGAGAATTTGAATGGAGCAAAACGAAAACATCACGCCAGCGCCGAAAGTAAAAAGAATTAAACAAAAGAGACGCTGTAAAAAATGCTGCACTCCAAAAATAAGGATTTGTCCAGACGGACACAGCAATTACATTTTGAAAAAGCCTCCGAAGATTGTCACAACCGCCCGCCGTTGGTTTTGGCGCACGTTTCGTTTCTTTATTCCGAGGCGAACAAACAATAAAGCAAAAGCCTGATAATGCTGAAAATTACTGAATGATATTAGTCGCGTCAGGTTGCAAAAGTCTTTTATAGGTCAATTGTGAAGCACTTTTTTTTCAGAATATATCTAAAAATAGCATTTGAGCTGGCATCGCCATATTTGCCGATGCTTCAGCAATTTGTGTTTCAAATTTGACTTTTGATTGGCGAGCGGACACGCCAGCGTGATTCCGTGTGGCATCTCTGACCGGAACAAGTCACATTTCGCAACTGTGAGCAACCGGTATTTAATCTGCCTCGATGCGTCACAATTTAAATGTGACTCGGCGACCGCAAATAAAGCCTGGAAGGTCACAATGCAAGTTTTAGTGCCGCAAGAGAATCTTAAGAAAATCTAGTGAAATCGAAAGGTGGATAAAAGAGATGACCAAACCAACACTTCCAATTATTTTCCGTATCAATGCAGAGTCAGATGAAATCCGCGTTGATTATTTTGGTAACGTTGCACCGAATTTTCCAAGTCTCGCACAAGTTATCTTAAAATGGCGTTCCCAAATAAAACTATTATTCTCGAAATCTGTAGTTACAGTTCCGTACATTTATTACTTCTACCCAGAAGTACGAGCAGCAAAGAGAATGTTACGAAAACATTTCAGAGACGAAGAGCGCAAGATAGTTTTGACACTATTTAATGATATTGCGGTTACTCAAGTGGTCTATTCCAACCCGGTAATACAAGACTTCTTCCAATTTGCACTAATGTACGCTTGGCAGAATTCGCAAATAAACAAAAAAACATTTTCTATTAAAAAAGCCAAAAGTGCTTTTGAGCTTGCATTTCAGAACTCGCTAAACAATTCAGCACATAAAGAACAAAGCAGAAGTCAAAAGGCAGCAATTGCAGTTTTTGATTTTGCATTTCAACTTAGCTTTCGTTGGAGCTTTGAACCTAAAACATTGCAAATGATTGGTAAAGGTAAAAAAGAAGGCGATTTACGTAAAAAAACGAAACGAATTCACGCGCTCGCAGATCGTGGATATAAAGACCGTGAAATCGCCGTTATTCTTCATCATAATTTAGACCCGCAAAAAAAAGCAGAGGTTGAGAAAATAGTCGCTGAAATAAGGCGAGAAGATGTTCAGATTGACGACATAGCAAAAACAATCCCACAAATCCGCTACCGCCGAAAGAAAAATAAGAAAGAGTTCACAAAGCAAAACGCAAAGAAATAGTCATTAGAAAAACAACTTCTAACGAATATTTACAGACCGTTTTTTCTAGCGTTTTATTAAACATACTACGGATAAACCGTAAATAATAACCAAATCGGAGAACTCACTAAATGGCAGCAAAATCAATCAGAGCTACGGAACTTGAACAAGCTATTCTCGAAGCAATCCAAATAATGGACGACGCAGACGGTAGCCGCACGTCAATGATAACGGCATACGACAATTCGCGAGCGACTCTCACCGAGGCATATGGGGATGAATTCGAGCGCGACTATGCGATTTTCAATAACGAAGAATTCATTGATGAAGATGAAGATTTTGAGGAAGAAGATTAACTTTTGAGTCAAAAATTGAGTGCAAATGCTATTTGCACTCAATTTTTATTACTTTTTCGGCTTTGATTCTGCAATTCGTTGATTTTATATCTCACGAAAAGCTCAAAAAAGGCTGAAAAATCTCACAAAAACGCTCAGAAAAGCTCAAAAGTATCTGAAAAGATACTGAGAAAAATTCCGAGTAATTAAAAAACTCAAGAAAAGTAGTAAAAAAATATGGCAACTCAAGAGTGTAACAATAACCCGGAAGCCGTTTGGCGGGGTTTGGATGGAAAGGCTTATAAATGTGTAGATGGAAAGATCGTAGAAGTTTCACCGGACTTATTAATAGTTCAAGGTTATAAACCGATGCCGGAAACGATTACCGTCAATGGAAAACTTTACGCCATTCAAAACGGGAGCTTTTACTATATTCCAGACCCGGACAATGCAGATCGCAATCAGCAACTCGTTACTAATCATCAAGAAATCGCTGTGATACAGCAGGAAATTGCAAACAAAAAGAATCAAAAATATTTGATTTATGGTGGCATTGGTTTAGCCGTTTTGTTGTTGCTTCGCAAATAGCGAGCCTTAGATTTGGCAGTGTAAATCGGAGTTTCACATTTACAAGCTAAGGAGCAGAATTTATGTACACAATAGAACAATATCGCGCCGGTCTGAATCTCACGCCCGAAGCAAGGTTAAACGCGCAAATCACGGTCAATTTTATTAACGATGTGTTTCAGAGCTTGCCCGGAATGCTGCGAATCTCGTCAACCGTTCGGACGCCAGCAAAAAACAGAGCGGTGGGGGGCGTTGAAAACAGCAAGCATCTCGTTTCGCGCGCCCTAGCGGTTGATTTTGTGCCAATGGACGGCAAGTTTACCGGCGAGTTAAAGAACGCGCTTCAAGCGGTCTGCAATCGTCACAGATTCGAGCTAATTGTTCATAACGTCGGAAGCGGACTGCATTATCATTGCGAATACGAATCGGGAAACATCACCCTCAATCCGACGATTAAACCAGGGCAAATCAATGTTGTGCCGCCCATAATTAACGACTTATCCAAACAACAATCTTTTAACCTCAATTCCTTGAAACCAGAACACTACATTTTTGGAGCTTTATTTGTAGTTTTACTACTTCAAGATTAACGGGCGTCAGTAGGTTTCAAATTTGACTTTCCGCCAGCGAGCGGAAGAAACAAACAAAATATGACTCACCAAACTTTTTTGATAATTTTCGCAGAACATTTAGCCGGTTGGCTCTGGGCGTACGCGGATTAGGAAAATGAATAACTACCAACCTACCAGAATCATTGTCGGAGCAAGAGGAACGCAGCAAAGAGGTTGGACAACTCTTGAGAAATCGCAGCTCGACATTACACGGCGCGAGGATTGGCAAAGACTATTCGCGCCCGGCTCGCTCGACGCGGTTTTAGCCGAACACGTTTTAGAACATCTGACGCCGGAGCAAATTTTGCAAACTTTGGAAAACGCTTTTATTTATTTAAAGCCGAACGGATATTTTCGCATTGCCGTACCGGACGGATTCAACCCGGATAAAATTTATCTCGAAAACGTCAGACCGGGGAATGTTTGGAACGGCGACGATCATAAGGTTTTATTAACAATTGAAAATTTAACGCCCCTTTTATTGCGCGCGGGCTTTACCGTCAATCCGCTTGAGTTCTACGACCGCAACGGGCGTTTTTACAAACAACCGTTCAGCCACAACGACGGCTTAATTTATCGCTGTTTCAACGGAACTTGGAGCAAGCTGACGGCTTGGTTTATCGGTTGCAAAAACTATACGTCATTGATAGTTGACGCAATCAAACAGTAACGAGTGACAACACGCGACACCCAACAAAAAACCTTGTCGCATATTGTCAAAAGACGGGAAATTTGAATGGACAAGCAAATAATTCTTTTTAACGCGAGTTTTGTTTGCAGTCTGATTTTCCTTCAACCGATGTTTTCATTTTTGGTTTTGTTCTATTTAGTCGTCAAAAACTCTCTACTGATTGTTTTTGATGGTTTGGAGCAAAACCAATTGTTGATGCAGTAAAAGTTTAAGGCTTGGTTACGGAAAGCTGATAACAAACCATTAACCAAGCCTCAATTGAAAAAGCCCGCGTTGTTTGCCGACAACCGCAAGGCTTAATAACAAACGCCGATGCGAGGCGTTCTAGTTGAATTGTATCACACTCTTTGTGCGCTTCCCCAAGCTATTCGAGCTGTGGCAATTCTAGCAAAAACCAGCGCATCGGCAAATGAAAAGCCGATGTTTTTTTATTTTGCGAGCAAAACTCACAGCTTAAAAAACTCGAAAGGAAGGAAAGCAAAATGCACTCAATTAAAGAAATTTTACGCTCACAAAAGATGCGCCGCTCAATGCCGGACGGAATGAGATTTTTGATGCACCGCATTGAAAAGCCGGATGATGAACGACAAACCGATTTGCAACACAATAGCGCGGATCCCCTGGGCGTTACCGCCGATGCCACCGACGAAGCAAACAACGGCGCGCCAGCTCGCACGCTGAAAGTCAAATTTGAAAATCAAAACAAAGAAAGTCGCATTCAACGACGGAAAGTAAAACGATGAACCAAGAAAATAAAATTTCCATTGGGGAAGTTGAAACTAAAGACAAAATCTTTCGCGCGTTGCTTGAAATTCTCTCGCCGCCGTCCGAAACACAGCTTAATTTAATTCGCAATTCAGATTCATCTTTGAACAAAGAAAATCTTGAATTGTTGCGCTTGATGCCAAAGGATTCTGAATTTAATCAAATCAAAATTGGTTTTCTTTTGGAAACGCTCAAAGAAAGTTTCGGCGTTGAATTGA
Organism: Pyrinomonadaceae bacterium; assembly: GCA_036387315.1. Lineage (GTDB taxonomy): Bacteria > Acidobacteriota > Blastocatellia > Pyrinomonadales > Pyrinomonadaceae > JALZCH01. Next base: position 22,668 of record DASVTY010000024.1, on the reverse strand, counting down.
GTCAAAGCGAATTTGATTTAGCTTTGTCCGAGTTGCCCGACTTCAAACGAGACGATAAGGGGATGTGGACGCTGGGCGGCTTGCTGGGCGGTTTTATTGCGCCCGCCATAGAAAACGATTTGATAATTGGTTTGCGCCGCTACAGGTCTTTGAGCGATGGCGAGCCGTTTCAATTTAACGGCAAACGACGCGGCGAAAGCGCGCCGGAATTACCGATTAATTTTGTTTTGACTGAAAGCGGCGTGTTCTATCTCGATCCGACCGGGGAACGCGAAAAGGCTTTTATCTGTTCGCCTTTGCGCGTTACATCCTTCACCCGCGACGTTGAAAATAACAGTTGGGGAAAATTACTTGAATTTTCAGACCCGGACGGCAAAGAACATTCGCTTGTTTTGCCTTTGGCTGCTCTCAGTGGAGATGGCGCAGAGCTTCGCGCTCGATTGCTCGATGCCGGATTGTTTATCTCACCAAACAAGCGCAACCGCGAAAAATTGAACGATTATATTTTAAGTACCAAGCCGCCTCGCCGCGTTTTGTGCGTCAATCAACTTGGCTGGCACGATGGCGCGTTTGTATTGCCGGATGCCGTTATCAGCGAAGAACCCGCCGACATTCGTTTGCAGAATGTTGACCGCGCAGCTCACAAATACAAAGTTTCGGGAACGATTGAAGATTGGCAAAAAAACATAGCTTGTTATTGCGTCGGAAATCCCCGTTTGATGTTCGCCGTTTCGTGTGCATTTGCGGCTTCGCTTCTACCGATTGCCGAAGAGCCGAGCGGCGGTTTTCACCTTCGCGGTTTATCCTCGACCGGAAAAACAACGGCTTTGCAGGTTGCCGGAAGCGTTTGGGGCGGTGATTCGCGGAAAGGTTTTCTTGAAACCTGGCGCGCGACCGCCAATGGTTTAGAAGCCGTCGCAGAGCTTCACAACAACGCTTTGCTTTGTCTAGATGAGATTTCGCAGATAAACCCGCACGATGTCGGAGAAACGATTTATTGCCTATCAAACGGCTTCGGCAAATCACGAATGACTAAAGACACCAAAGCCAGACGAAAAACCGAGTGGCAATTGCTTTTCTTTTCGAGTGGTGAAAAGAGTTTGTCCGAAATGATGCAAGGGACAGGACAGAGAACTTTGGGCGGTCAGGAGGCGCGTTTTGTTGATTTGGAAGCTGATGCCGGAAAAGGTTTTGGTTTATTTGAAAATTTGCACGACTTCGCCAGCGCAAGCGAATTTTCAAAGCATTTGGCATCCGCTAGCCGAAAGTTTTACGGCGCACCAATTCGTGAGTTTTTGCCGCACGTCGCCGGAAATATTGAAACAATCGTTAAAGAAATCAAAGATTGCCGAAAATTCTTTATTGACGCGAACGCGAACGCGGCGGCGAGCGGCGAAGTTTTTCGAGTGGCAAGCCGTTTTGCTTTAGTCGCCGTCGCTGGAATGTTAGCGAGCAAATACGGCGTAACCGGCTGGAAACAAACCGAGCCATATCACAGCGCGGAAAAACTTTTTCAAGAATGGCTCGAAACGCGCGGCACGTCGGGAAGCATTGACGTTGCGCGCGGCGTTCGCCAAGTGTTGGCGTTTATTGAACAACACGGCGCGAGCCGCTTCCAACCGATAGAATCACCAAAAAATATAGATGGAGAGCCGCTAGATATTCGGATTCAAAATCGCGTTGGTTTTTGGCGTAAAGGCAACGGCGGCGAAAGAGAGTATTTGTTTTTGCCCGAAATGTTTGAGCGTGAAGTTTGTAAAGGCTTTACGGCTTCGACAATTGCTAAAGAATTAGATAAACGCGGTTTTTTGCGGCGCGCCGCACACGACCGATTTACGAGCAAAGTTTCATTACCGGAACTTGGGCGAAAACCTGTTTACGTTATCGGTTACGCGGAACGAACGGACGAAAATCAAAGCGAAACAACCAGCGACATTTAATAAATCAGAAAAATCGATTGTTAGAAAATGCAGCGTGCTTTTTAGAGCGTTATAGGCATTTTCTATCTTAAAAACGGCTTTTCCGAGGTTCAATTTCGGCGTGTGACGAAAAACGGCAGAATGACAGCGATACTTATATCTTTAAGCAATTTTTTCAGTCAGAGTGAAAAAACGCAAAATCAACGGGACAACGGGACAGTTGTATAAAAAAGTGAGTAAACATCAGCACCAAAGCCTGTCCCGTTCGCCTGTCCCGTTCGTTTTTCGCAACGGGACAACGGGACAGTTTGACTGCTGCCTGTCCCGTTTGGCGATTTTGTAACATCAACGGGACAGGCGAACGGGACAGGCTAAACTATTGATAAAAAGAAAATTAAACCCAACTGTCCCGTGTGTCCCGTTGTCCCGTTCATTTTTAGAGAGAGACGTGAAAAAGTGCTTAAAAAGTCGGCTAGATTAGCAAAACTTTTAAGAAAATGACACCCAAACAGCAAAAGGCATTAAAAGAAATTGTCCGACGCGGTTTGCACAATTTGGCGGATGAAGCTGCGAATGTATTTGACGAATTTTTCACTGTGCTTTCAGAAATCGAACCGGCACGCGAGGCTGCACCGACACCCGAAGTTGCAAGCGAATTACCACATACAGTGCAGACTGACAAAGCGATTCTGAAAAAAATAGAGGTTGCCGCGCTTTTACGCATTTCAACACGAAGCGTCAACGCCCTAATGAATGAAGGTTTACCGTTTTTCAATACCGGGCGCAACGTCCGTTTCAATCGAGAAAAAGTTTTGAGCTGGGTAGAAAACCGAAAAATTAAAAGACGGCGAAAAAATCATTTGCGCGTGGTAAAATAACGGCGCGCAAGTCACTTAGCAACGGCAAATAAAAACTAAAGTGAGGCGCAAATGGCAGTTTATCAAAGAAATGGACATTGGCATTTAGACGTTACGATTAACGGGCGACGAATCCGTAAGGCAATTAAAGAAGCTCAAACAAAACGACAAGCCGAGCAAGCCGAACGAATTTTGCGAAACGAAATTTTCGACAATCGTTTTGGTGTTGGCGGTCAAAAACTATTCGCTGATTTTGTCGAAAAAAGCTATAAGCCATACGCAAAAGAACACAAAAAAGGCTATGGCGTTGAGCTTGCATCTTTGAAACCATTAATTGAAGCTTTCGGCAAAAAGAGACTTTACGAAATAACGCCGGAAGCAGTCGAAACATTCAAAAGACAAAGAACTTCGGAAAAGACTATTCGTGGCACTCTGCGAGCAAAATCAACTGTAAATCGTGAAATTGCTGTTTTATCAGCCGTTTTCAACCTTGCAAAAAACTACGGTGAAGTAAAAGAGAACCCTGTTAGCCGTGTGAAATATTATGGCAATCTGCAATCCCGCGAGCGTGTTTTATCAGAGGAGGAGGAAAAAGCTCTATTTGAGAGAATAAAAGGTGATGTAAAGCTTTCGCGTCAAGTTAAAATTTTGCTTTACACTGGCTTAAGACGCGGCGAACTTTTTAAAATTGAATGGCGCGATATTGATCTGAAAGAAGGCTTTATTTACCTAAGAGCAGAAATTACAAAAGCAAATCGCCCGCGAATTGTGCCAATGCTTTCTAACGTGAAAGAGGTTTTTGAAGCCTTGCATCAGGAAGCCGATGAGGTTGACATAAATAATAAAATCTTCATTGGAACCGATAACCAAAATCAAACGCTCTCTAGAAAATTTCGCGAAATTTGCCAAGAACTTAAGTTTAATGATCTAACCGTTCATTCATTACGCCATACATTTAGCACGCGAGCGCATAAATTAGGTGTTAATGCATTTGTCCAAAAGGCATTACTTGGACATTCAAAACTCACGATGACAGACCGTTACACACATCCTTCAAAAGATACACTAAAAGCCAGCTTAAATAATTTAGAAGAATACGTTCAAAAAAAAAGCATGTAGACTGAAAGGCTTACAAATAAAAATACTTTTCTTTATTTGAATACAAACTAAGAGCTTTGATTAATATTAAGATTATATTGCCGTAGTATGCTGCGCCTGTAATCCTAAATTTTCTTCAAAGGTTAACAACGGCGGCAAGCTGATAGAGCTGTTATCTGCTAAGAAAGTAGCAACAGTTCTACAAACGTCGTCTGAAAATTTATCAGGATTCTCAATGATTTTCTTTGCTACTTCTATAAGTATTGCGTGAGGAACTACATCTTTAGATTCAGGGTTTGCTGCGCTGTTAAATAAATTAGTAGCAAAACGTGACTTATTTGATACAGCAGCGATCATTTCAAGCAAATCTTCAATAGTTACAACATTCAGAAAATTCGAATGAGTGAGGGAAATTAAAGCCCCTAAATGAATAGCAGAATCATCCGAGTTTCGAACTAGTTTTAAAATTTTCTGTATATCTTGTATTTTTAATGGCTTACTAGTTACCTTTAATGAGTAAGCATTAAATTGAATATTACTTAAAAATCTAAGAGCGTCACTTAAGCAATCTTTACAACGTTCAATTAATGGTCTAACGATATTTAAAGACCAACTAATTCTTCCAAACCATTCATATGGCAAATTGGTGCCATTACAAATATGTTCGTACATTACATCTATCACATTTATTGCCTGCTTCTTTTCGTTTATAAGTATTTTTAAAGGATGCGGATTCTTAATTTGTTGTTCTCTATAATACAAGCCGCTTCGCACATATCCAATATGGTTTATCTGCCTTTCGAAACTTGATGTTGAGATTGGCGTTTTAAAGCTATAAAAGATCTGCGTCTGTTCCCATAATTCCTTAACTACATCATTTCGCCAATAATCATCTAGACCTATATTGTTGCTGCGAGATGTGCGCCACGCACTACGTTGATAATATTTAATTTGCAGAAGATTTATTGCAGTCTTGCAAGCAAACCAATTTAATAAACCGGGGATACCGAGAAAATGTTTAATTAAATTGATGTATGCAAAAAGTGCTTTAATAGTAACTTTTCTATCTTTATCGAGTGATATAAGTAGATTATAAAGAGATTCATTAAACTGTTTTAATAAATCCCTCATCTCTCCATCTAAACCAATATAATCATCATCATTTGGGGAAATAATTGAATATTTTGTTCGTAAGTCATCTGTTATTTTTCTACTTGAAACAGCTAAAGCTAAAATTTGTTGATATTGAACAAATTTCCAAATTGCCCATCCATTAGACGGCTGTTTATACGAAATTTTTTCAATACTTAATTGGTCAAATATTGAAGTTGAATTAATAGCGTATTGTTCAACTAATTTTGAATGAAATAAATCAGGTGCATTTAAAGAGGTTGCAAGATTATTAAATAGAGCCGCTTCCCACCAATAAGCAGCTACTCTATTTGGGGAAAGATCGTCCCAAAATTGGTATTCATTGGTGAATTTATTCATATCCACATTCCATAAGTAAGGAAAATGAATTCTAACTTTTTCCTTTATTCGTGGATCAGTAGTTTTAAAATCTACTAACTCCTTTGCAATTTCATCATTCTCTAGTATTTGGCTCATCATTCTAAATAAGCGAAATATCACATATAGATTATTTATATTATTTGTATTATTGATTATTCGAAGAAACTTCTCTTTAAAACGATTTCTTTCATCTCCTTGATTTATGAGTTTAGGGATTAAATGCAACATTCCCTTTGGCTGATTAGCAGCTTTTATTACGGACGGATCAAAAATATCAATTACGAAATCTAAAGCTTCATTAAAGACATGTTTAGGATGTGATAAGACTCCCTCAAGTAACAATTGCAAAGTTATGCTACGTCCATTTTGACGCCATCCATCATTTAAATCAGCATCAATTACTTTTGCCCTAGAAATTAAATCGGCTTTTTCATTAGGTCTTCTAAGTCCAGCTAAGAAAAGAGCAACTTCTTTCCAGTAACTTCGGGGAACCATATGTTGATAAACATCATGGGCATTACCTTTTATTTGATCATTTATGAAAGCTGCTGCAAAATACTCTCTAATTGGTTGTACTTCATACCCATATCTTGCATCTTCACCTTCACCTCTTAATGCAACAATAAGTCCAAATCGTTCTTCCCCTAACTTAAATAATTCATCAGCGGTCTTAGCCTTACTCCCCTGACAATTTAACCATTCTTGAACGATATCAAGGAGCTGCCCTCTTTTGAGAGTTCCATCAGCAGCTTCTGTTTCAGATAAAGAATGTATTTTGTAGCCAAGCAACTGATGAAGCATCTCTATTGTTTCTCTTTGCTGCCTTAACTGAGGACTTTTTTCAACGTCTCTATCAATAACAGTTTTGAAGTATTCTCTGTATAATTCAGCTCTACGGTCTGGAAATGCTTCACCTTTATATTTAATAAAATGTAACAATACAGACAATTGCATTGGATTTTTCACTAATGCTTTGACGTGCGTTTCATCTCGCCGACTCTCGAATGAATTACGAATACTTTCTATTTCATCCCCATCGAGGGCTTGGACTAAAAGCCATCTGTTTAAATAGTTATCAATGTTTTCTTTGCTTAGTCGGGCGAGTGGGATTCGAGTAAATTCTGGAAGTAAATCACGGCGTCCGGCTATCGCAGGAGGTCTAGTAGTTACGATAACTTTTAGATCACATTTTAAACTGTCAGATAGTCTATCTACGCAGTCAGCGATTTTTGATAATACTGAATTTCTCAAATCGTCGTTACCTACTTCGTCGAGACCGTCGCAGATTAAAATAGTAGGAGATCCTTCAACCGCTTTATGTATATCGTCAACAGTTATTTGATTGCCACCAGCATCTTTAGAAAAAATGTTCGAAATATATTGTTCTAAGCTCTCCTCATAATTGTTAATAAGCCATTCAGCAAAGTTTCGTAACTCAAAGCGGATAGGAAGCCTTAACTTACTAGGAGCAACCCAACGCCCCTCAGGATCTAAATTTTCTTTTTTGAGAAGCTCGTTTCTGTAGATCTGAGCTAACATTTGTGTAATTGTTGATTTTCCTTGTCCAGGTCCTCCTTCCAAAATAATCTTTTGAGTACCCTTATTATTTTCACTCAATAAAACCCGTAATGCGCTAAATCGTTCTCTATAATAATCAGGGACATAATGAATTTCATTTTCATAGAAGAAGGACTCTTCATCTACCTCCTCGCCGTAAGCCACAGCTTTGAGATGCATTACATCCTCGTAATTTAAATGACTAATGTTAACGTCTAGATCTACAAAAAGTTTTGTTAAGCTTTGTTGAAGTTCAATTTGCCTAAACTTAACTATGCTGTCTCTTCTGTATTGAGACTCCAGAGCTAATCTGATCGCTCTAGATAGTGGATTACTTTGTCCGCTAACAAATTCGCCTAAAAAAGGGACTTTATTTCCTGCAAACATTTCTGGAGCACTCGTCCATAGTTGAGGCAACTGGTCTAAATAGGCTATTACGGTTTCTTGCCACCAAACATCAACATGAAGATTCGGATGATTTTCCAGCAATTCTCGGCGTTTATTATCAATAGATTGGATTGAATCTCTGCTAGAGGGAACATTTGTAATAAGAAAGAAATTATTTACTCTTTCATCCCCCTCCCTATTTAGTACATTATTTTTTAATTCGGTTTCAAAATCAGAAATAACAGTGCTTCTTGCATCCTGAAGGCGGACATCAACGGTTCTATGATGTTTTACCTGAAATAGGTACCGACCTTTCTGTATTACACCTTCATGATCCTGGGGAATAGTTACTTGATACTCTGAAAAGGGATTGCCCGGTGCAGTCTCGGCATCACGCCCCCCATCTTTTCCACGAAGTGGCGTTAAACGAACACTATCGCCATAGCGAGCCACGAGAATACCGTTTATCAATCTTTGAAACGAGGTGGGTGATAAATTATTAAAATAATATTCCATACTTCTGACAATAAAAGATGCGCCCAATATACATTTATGAACAATTTTTCAAATTGACAGCACAAACTCAGTTCTGTTTTTAATTATTATTGAGTGATTTGATAAAAACCAGCGCAAAAATACCACGGGAACTCACAATAAGCCAATCGAATTGGCAGATAATAGACACAAAATTTAATTAGGAATTTGAAACTGCTTAATCAACCCTTAATTTATTGATGATAGCGTAGATGTTTTTCAGGCAACTTTACAAGAGTTTTGTAAGAATTAAAATACAACGAGGGAAACTATCGCTGTTTCAAGAGATTTGCTTTTTGAGCGTCATTCGTTTCTTTAATTAATTTGATTGTAGATTTAGCGTCGCTTCGGCAATTTCTTTAAGTTTTAAATTGCGTTTCGTAACGAGCCGCCGCAAATGGTTTTCAAGAAACAGTTTGTCGGCAATTTTTCCGAGAAATCCGAGCGGCGCATTCCAAACGAGCGTGTCGCGCATTAAAACTCCGTTTTCATTTGGAAAAAACTCATGAATATGCTTGAAAGATTTAAAAACGCCTTCCGTCATTTCATCAACAAAAAGACGCGGGCGTTCAAACTCGATGACTTTGACTTTTAATCGCTGCCGAACCCCGAAATGAACGCCCTCAAATGTAACGGTTTGCCCCAAACCTATTTTTCCGCTTGTTATTCCGCTAATCGCTTTCTCTTTTGTTTGCGCAGTTGTTTCAGTGTGAAGTCGAATATCTCGCATTAAATCAAAACAAATTTCTGCCGAAGCGATAATCTGAGTTTCAAGAACGATTTTCGGCATAAAAATGTTAGCCACGAACAGACACGAAAAGTCACGAAAACTTATTTGGTAATTTCGTGACTTTTCGTGCTGTTCATGGCTGAACTTAATCAGCAAAAGCAACGCTTAATTGACGAAGCGGCATTGATTTTCTTTCGTCGAGCGTTTCGGCGTTTTCACGATTGACGTATTCGTACAAAATATCGCGTTGCTGCGGAACGAATCCGGCTTCGGAGATTTGATAGCGCAGTTCTTTTTCGTTGGCGTGTTCGTTTGCGCCAGCCGCTGAAACGACGTTTTCTTCAATCATAATCGAACCCATATCGTCAGCGCCGAATCTGAGGGCAACTTGTCCGAGACGCAAGCCCTGCGTCAGCCACGAAGCCTGAATGTGCTGCACATTGTCCAAAAACAGACGCGAAACCGCAAGCATTTTTAAATAATCAATCCCGGTCGGCTCTTCCGTGATTTTGCGTCCGAGAGCGGTGTTTTCGCGCTGAAAAGTCCAGGGAATAAACGCCGTAAACCCGCCGGTTTCGTCCTGAACGTCTCGAATTCTCTGCAAATGCCGGACGCGATGCTCGATTTTATCGCCGATTCCGAACATCATCGTCGCGGTCGAACGAAGCCCGACTTTGTGAACTGCCCGCATCACGTCGAGCCATTCCTGCGTATTGCATTTGGTCGAAACGCGCTTGCGAACTTCGTCGTCTAAAATCTCGCCGCCGCCGCCCGGCATCGAATAAAGTCCTGCGGCTTTCAAACGGCGCATAATCGTTTCGTAATCGAGTTTGGAAATCAAAGAAATATTGTGGATTTCCGGCGGCGAAAAACAGTGAAGCTGAAACGTCGGGTAAATTGCGTGCAATCTGGACAATAAATCTTCGTACCATTCGATATTAAAATCCGGGTGCAAACCGCCCTGCATCAAAACGCCCGTTCCGCCCAAAGCGATGGTTTCGTCAATTCTTTTACAAATTTCCTCAAATGAATGAACGTAAGTGTCGGGTTTTCCCGGACGGCGGTAAAATGCGCAAAATGTGCAGACGACGTTGCAGACGTTTGTGTAATTAATGTTGCGGTCAATGATGTAAGTCACAACATCGGTCGGGTTTTTCCGCATTCTGATTTCATGCGCGGCTAGTCCGATGCGGACAAAATCGTTTGATTCGAGCAGACTGGTGCAATCTTCGGCGCTTAATCTTTCGCCGCTCAAAACTTTATCTAAAATCAATTGAATATTTTGTTCTCTCATTGCCAAATCGGTTTGCAAAACGCTAATTAATTAATGAATCGTAAATCGTGAATCGTTAATAGTTTCTTGTTTTTAATCGAATTTAACGATTACACGAAATATCTATGGCAAAGTTTATGCCGTAAGATTACAAAAATTGTATCGGTTTTATCTTTGGAATCAAATTGTGCTTATGCGCGAGCCGATAATAAAGCTGTAAACCTTCTAACAATTCGTCATTAAGTGTGTACGAGATATTTTCGGTCAAATAACGGCGAAAATCTTTTCTGCCGAGCGTAACCTGCGACAAATAAAAATCAATTATTTCTTCGATTTTTCCTAAGCCTTCATCGCGCGCCCCGACAAAATCAATGCTTCGCGCCTCAGCCGCCGATGTTTTTCGCGCCAGCCAGAACGCGAAAACAAAACCTTTTCCGGTAAATTCGCGCCAGATTTCGGCAACATCCGAAACGCGATATTTCTTCCGGTCAACTCTGAGCGCCGGATCGCCGATCAGCAAAGCCGCATCGTGTTTTGCCAGCATTTTTTCGACATCAGGCGCTTGCGAAACAAACTTCGGCTCGCGCTCGAAAAATTCTCTGAAAATAATACTTGTCAGCGTGATCGAAGTTTTCGAGGAAACGTCGAGCGCGACGGATTTTGCATCGCGCAAATCTTCGCCTTTCGTTACCAAAATCACGCTTTTAACTTGTTCGTGCGCGCCGACGCAAACTTGCGGAACAATTAAAACATCTTCGATTCGTTGATATTCAATAACCGGCGTAAGCGCGATTTCAACCGCACCGTTCTCCAGCATTTCCGCGCATTTGGCGGGCGCAGCGTCAGGTAAATATTCGATTTCAGCTTGTTTCGAGCCTTTCCAGAAGCTCCAAATCAGAGGCGCGCTGTTTGAATAATTCGAGGCGGCAAGTCGCAGCATAACTCGTTAATCGTGAATCGTGAATCGCGAATCGTCAACCTCCGAAGCAGCTATTTACCATTTACCATTTACCATTTACCATTATTGATATGAAAATTTACGATGTTACTGTTCCGATCAGTGCAAACACGCCGGTTTACGAGGGCGATCCGCACGTAAAACTTGAAACTGCACAAGCAATTCGGCGCGGCGACGCGGCGAACGTGACGGATTTGCATTTTGGAGCGCATACGGCAACTACGGTATAGACAGAACCGAAAACGCACAAACTTTTAGTTTTGTAATTAGGCTTTAGTTGCTGATGAAAACAGTAAACAACGGCGCTTGTAATTCGAGAAAATAACCGGCGCAACTCTAATTAATATTGCAATCAAGTATTTTTTTCAATTAAAATCAATTTGTCTATCAAAAGTAGAGTGCATCACTATTTTAATGGGCATACGGGCTTAGAGTACGAGAGAACCTCTAGGCTCTTTTATTTTGTCTTAAACACATACCCACAAAAACCGCGCGAAAATAAATTTTGTATTGACGCTAGTAAATCAAAATTATAATATCCATCGTTATTTTAACCTTGATAATTTAAGTTTTAGTTTAATGTCACCTTGAATTTAAATTCTCATTTATTAGACAATGTAACTGGAATGAAACAAAATTTAAAACAAGTGTAAGTGATTAGCCTTTATGTCTGCCCTATTAGACAGTTTAAAGACTTATGCAAACCTCTCAATAAATGAGGGATTAGTTGATACTAGAATCTTCGCCCAAGCTCTTAAATGGAATGAAAACGGCGCGAGTATAGAGGGGTTTTCGGCAGTAAATACTAATTTACCTCAGAGCATAACTAGAGCGTTTGTTGGGGGGCAACGTGCAATGATTTTTGCCGGTATTCCATCGCATCTAACGCCGGAAACCTTTAACAACGTGGCGTTATTTGCCTATCACTCTACTATTGAGTGGGGCGTTATAACCGATATTGCCGGGGTTACTTTCTTTAATTCACATTGGGTTAGAAATAATCAATGGTTTCACTTACCGCTAATCGAATGGGCAAAAATTGAGCAATCGGTAAATCTATTTGATGCCGTTACCCCTCACGGTTTAGCTAGGGGTTATATTGATGAGCTAGCAATTAAATATTATGAGCCGGAAAATCAGCTATTGCCGGTTGATGATGCGCTTGTTGACAGGTTAGACCATTGGCGAGACGAACTACTTAGATATACAAAATCTATTGATAATGTTGATGAGTTGCTACAAACGCTATTTGCACAACTATTTGTTTTAAGGTCTATCGAAGATAGAAATCTTGCACCGCAACTACCCGGATTAAGCGGGGCGTTAAAAGGTAGCGAAAGAATTGATATTGCAAAGGTATTAGAAGTATTCAGCGAAGCAAGGCAGTCAATTCAAAGCGAACTATTTGAAAATATAATTGATTTTCAAGATTTTCCTGAATCTGTTTTGAGTGGAATTGTTAAAGATTTATACTACCCAACTCAGCTACCGGGGGAACGGTATAAATATAACTTCGCTTGGATAGATGCAAACATTTTAGGGCGGGCTTATGAGAAATATCTATCTACTATCTTAGTACCAAGAGTTTTAAAAACGCATCAATTAACCTTTTGGGAACAGCCTATCCGAGACGTTGAAAGAGTTCCTACAGCAAGAAAAGTTTTAGGGGTTTATTATACTCCCTCTTATTTGGTCAATCATTTAACCGAAGAGTGCTTAGACCTTTATTTTGAAAGTAATCAAAACAACCCCGATTCTATACCCCGCATTATAGACTTAAGTTGCGGTTCAGGCTCATTTTTAGCATCGGCGGCAGATTCATTAATTAGGCGGCTTCGCGGCTTGGATGCAAACCGTAATTGGGGGCGTGAAATAATCTCACGTAAAAGCATTGTCGGAATAGATGTTGATAAGCGGGCAGTTACGTTTGCAAAATTGCAGCTATGGCTAAGGCTAGCGGAAGAGCCGCACCCATTACCGTTACCTAGTTTAGATGATGTTATTATTTGCGGCGATTCTCTAAAAGACGAAACTTGGGCTAATTTACCAAACGATTACCAATTAATACTTGGAAACCCGCCATTTATACCATCGGCGGATGTGCAAAGTAGGCAAGAGTTAATTTCTAAGTTCAGAACGGCACAAGGTAAGTTTGACTATTCTTATCTGTTCGTAGAAATGGCTCTTAAAAAACTAAGCGCCGATGGCATCTTAGGGTTAGTCATTCCTAACAGATTATTCAGAAATAGAGACGCGGCGACAATCCGAGAAATTTTAACCACTGAAACAAATCTATTATCTGTAATAGATTTTGGAACAAATGAGGTATTTAAGGGTACTAGCAGTTATATCGGCGCATTTATCGCAAGGAAAAAAGAGCCAACCGATGCAGATTCAAAACAGTTGCGTTTTATCCGTGTAACAAGTTTACCCCCACGGTTTGTCGGCGCGTTTTTATCGGGGGCATCAAGAGATGCAGGGGCATCAAAAACCGAGTATTTAATAGCTTATTTTACAACACACCCGCGCGGTAAATACGATTGGATATTTTTATCGCCCTCAAGCAAAGCGGCAAGAGTTCAATTAACCGAAAAATCCGAAACCCTACCGTATTTTGCAGAAATTTATCAAGGCATTAAAACGGGCGCTAATGATATTTACATTGTTACGCTAGAGTCTCTTGGCACGGGGCATTTGGCGCATATTAGGAATGGGTTAGGCGAAATTGACTTTATCGAAACTGCCATTTTACACCCCGTGGTCTACGGCTCAGAAATACAGCGATACGGTTTTATTCGCCCAAACCGATATTTAATTTATCCTTATCATAATAATAGAGTTATCTTAGAACAAGAATTTGTGGAGTTATACCCACGGGCTTTAAACTATCTCTTGAGCTACCGCGAATTGCTAGCTAGACGCTCAACTGTAACAACTGAGGGTAAAAACTGGTATGAGTTGCAGCGCCCCAGAGATGAAAACTGGTTAAATCGTAAGAAATTACTTATACGCGATTTAGCTACAGAAACGTCTTTCGCGCTAGATGATTTGGGTAGTACCTATTCCGTTAATGGCAATGTAGTAATTCCAAATGATGAGCAATATATGTTGCCGCTATTGGGATATTTAAACAGCAAATTAGCTAACTGGTTTTTAAGTCAAATAACGCCATCTTTTCGCGCGGATTTTCAAAAGTTTGAAACGCAACATCTTGCTAATTTACCCATTCTCAGAGATGTATTTGAAGATTTTGCTATAAGCAATACGCTATCTGAATTAGTAAACTCCGTACTTACCAGTAGAGAAAACGGTAACATTGCTTTGCAAAATAAGTATGAGATTGAAATTGATAAGTTACTTTGTTCGCTAGCTGGAATTGATTTTGCAGAAATTCAATAATGCCAATTTTTCACTCACCGCCATTTGAAGCCGACATTTCTAGGAATTCTATATTAATTGATACGAATGTGCTTTATGCGGCATTTGGAAAAAAAGATAGACGCAAAGATGATGCAAAAACATTCCTTGATATATGGAATGGCGATTTATTAATACCTATTTCTGTGGTAGTCGAAACTTGGGGGTTATTAGTAGGTAGTGATAGAGATTGGGCGGGGGGCTTTGAATTTCTTAATTGGTTAAGAAACCCCGGTAATAAAGCCTTGTTACTACCCCAACATATTAATTCGGCGGATTTTATGTTCAAAATGACACTAGAGACGCATATTGATTGCGTAGATGCTTTTCTTATGAGCTATGCGGATGATGTAACGAAGCATTGCAATTTTAGAAAATTCGTATTCATAGCAACTTACGACTTTTCAGATTATTACAAGTGCCTTATGAAATATAATTTACGTTTCATACTTATCAACCCTGAAAACCTAGAAGAGTATTAATAGGCGGCTATTTTAAATGCTGTTGAAATGAGAAAAAATTGTAAATCTAGTTTTCGTTCGAGGTCTCAAGTTACCCGCACGGAACAAAAGCCAGCTAGTACCTCAGAAATATATTAGACAACCCAAGCCCCGCAACATCGGCAGCAAAGTACAACCAACTAACTAACTAACCCACTAACCAACTAACTAACCAAGCCAACTTTACTACGCTCTTACTCTGCCCGAACATAAGCCCAATTACTAAGTAGCCAAGCAACCACGCCCCTAAACCGCATCGCAAACAAAACCGCCCGATTGCCCCGTAATTACATAAGCCAAGCGCAAAAGCATTACCAAATAAGAGCAACGTAAAAAGTTTTGATAGACCCCCTGCCCACTTTAACAATTCACGATTACCTTTATTTTTAGTGGGGCGCTGTAAAAGTTTTATAAACCCCCTACCGAGTCAAACGATTCACGATTAACTTTATTTATAGGTAGAGCTACTAAACAACACAGTAGCCTACTGAATAACCCACAAAATACCGAGGTAAATTAAATATGGAAACAGTTTTAGTTGAAAACGAGCGGCTTTTTACGCCGAAACAAATAGCGGATGCAGGGATTCTCTCTCTCGCATCGCAATATGAATTGAGACGGTCAAATCAATTATCTTTTTACAAAGTTGCCGGTTCTAAGATTATGTACGCGCAAAAGCATTTAGACCAATACTTTGCCTCTTGTGAGCAAAAAAGGCAGCAACCAAACGGCGATGAAAACGAAGGGGGCGAATAAGTATGCAGAATGAATTAGACAACGACAAAGTTAACGCCGCGAAACCCCACCCCGAATATGGTTTATTTGCTGATTTAATTGATGAGACAAAACCCCAAACAATCTTTCAGTCTCTTAAGTCAAAATATTACGCAGCAAAAATATTACTAGACAAGCGTTTTAAGTGTTACGCCTGTTTAACTACACAAGAGTTAAATCAATTCGGGCGGTTTGTATGCGTACTAGAGATTAGCGATTTGTATTTTAGTCACTTTGCTTTTTGTCAGATTTGCGCTCAGAGGTACGAAGCGATAAACGATTACACAGAGCGGCGGCAAATACGGGAAGCGTGTCACATAGAGTTTTTGGGCGATATGTACCCAAAAGAATACAAGTGGCTTTGCAAGGGGGTAAGCGTATGGTGCAAAGATTAAGCCCGCTCTTTTACATGTCCGCAAGAAACAACAAACAGAGGTAACAAAAATACGATAGAAAATGAGGTAAACATTATGAAAGTAAAAGAAGCATTTAAGAATTTCTCAGAGAGATTTAGCAGAAAAGGCGAAAATTACGGTTATCTGCTAACTAAAGGAAAGCTAAAATCAGAGATTGAGCGGGCTGTTTTAGCTTTGAACGCGGCAAATATCGAATTTGACACAATCGCAGTACAAGGCGTGAGCGGGTTGCTTTTCGGCGCACCGCTTGCTGCCGCTTTAGACAAAGGGCTAATTATTGTAAGACGCCCCGGCGATGAGTCAGCTTTAACTTTTCCGTTTGGTATCAAAGGGCAGAAAACAAACCAAAACATCTTATTTGTTGATGATTGCGTACTGACAGGGGCAACATCGAAGAGAGTTATTGAGAAGTTAGACGATTTTTGCCAGCCGTACACGCTTGCCGGGGCGCTTTTTTATAACGTTGGATGGCAAGCGGGCAATTATCCTAAAACTTTCTACCATAACGGCGCTGAATGCCCGGTTATTGTTTTACCCGACGATACACCCCCGATTTTAAGCCCTATTGTAAACCCTGTTGCGACAGCCATCCTAAACAGCATACCGGGCGGCGAATCGTTCACTAAATAAGAGCCAACCAAGAAAATAATTTAGTGAGGTAAATAAATATGATAGAAAATAACAAAACCGCCCCCGGTAAAGAGAGCGGCTTTAGTAGTGGTTTTTCCAAGTCAGATATTAACGAAACTCACGCCCGAAAGCAAGTGTTTTCGCAATTAGATAATTTTCTTTCGGCGTTTTTTCCAAATGAGCAAGAGCCGATTAACTTACGGTTTTTAGATTGCAAAACTTTAGACGGTAAAGAGCTACCAAAGGAATTAAAACGCGGCGGGCGTAATGTCGAAAGTTCCCGCGCTCTCATCAAACAAGGCGGCTTTCATTTTCAAGGATTACAGGGCGATAACAACCAACAGGGCGTTTACTTTGTCGTTAATTCGGGCGGTAATTCTAACGAAGATATAACCCGGTTTAATGCGTTTTTTGTCGAAAGCGATACGCTCACCATCGAAGAGCAAAACGAGCGGCTAAATAACGCGCCTTTGCTGCCCTCAATTCGAGTTGATACGAGCAATAAATCATTACACGCCTATTGGCTAATAGATGGCAGATGCGCGGCTCAAGAGTGGCGCGAAATGCAGAATAGGCTAATTCAGCATTTTGAGGGCGATACGAACATTAAAAACGAATCACGGGTTATGCGTCTGCCGTTTTTCAATTACGTTCGTTACGATGAAACCACAGCAAACTACACCTATAAGCCGGTAGAATTAAAAGAGTTTGAACCCACGCGCCGTTATACGCTTCAACAAATGCAAGCGGCTTTTGCAGCTAATCAAATTCAACCAAATGTACCTACGGCTCTGCAAACGAATATTCAGAGCATAGAAGAGATAAACAGCGCGTTTTTATCCGATGCTGAAACAAACCCGGCAGAGGGGCAAGAGTTGGCGGAAAAATGCTTGCCATATCTCAGCCTCAAACGATGCGATGATTACTACGAATGGCTAAACGTAGGCATTGCACTATACAACATCTTTTCCGGCTCTGATAAGGGCTTAGAGTTGTGGCGCGAATGGTCTAAGCAAAGCGAAAAATATCAAAACGGCGTTTGCGAAGAGAAATGGCAAACCTTTTCTGAGAGGGCGGGCAGCACAAAACTAACCGCCGGTAGCTTGGTACATTGGGCTTGCGAAGATTCGGCAGAGTTTCGGCAATTCTGGAATGAGCGAACCGGGAAAACTGAGACATCGGAAAAGCAGACAACACAAGCAACCCGCTTACTTAATTCTGTAATGAGCCGCCTTGAATTATTTCACACGGCAGAGGGCGAATGTTTTGCCAGCGTTCTAAATAACGGGCATCAAGAAACCCACAAATTAAGTAGCCGGGCTTTTAAAGATTGGCTGTCTTACGAATCTTGGCGGCAAGAGGGAAAAACCCCGAACGCTCAAACAATGACGGACGTTATTCAAGCTCTTACCGGCAAAGCGCGTTTTGATTCACCCCAAGCTAAGGTTTTCTTGCGCGTAGCTGAAAAAGACGGGGCTATTTACCTTGATTTGTGCGATGAAAATTGGCGGGTTGTCGAAATAACAAAAGCCGGTTGGCGGGTTTTAAATCATTCGCCGGTTAAATTCAGACGCACAAAGGGTATGCTTGCTCTACCTACCCCGGTACGCGGCGGCAGCCTCACGCGACTTAAAGACTTTATCAATGTTAGCGAAAGTGCTTTTGTTTTAGTTCTAGCTTGGTTAGTCGGCTGTTTTTGTTTCGATAAGCCCTACCCGATTTTAATATTGCACGGCGAACAAGGCAGCGCGAAAAGCACTACGAGCCGCACATTACGCCGATTAGTTGACCCGAACAAAGCAGATTTGAGCGAAAAGCCGAAAAACAATCACGATTTAATGATTGCTGCAAACAATAGCTACATTGTGATTTACGATAATCTATCGGGGCTATCGCCTGAATTGTCCGATACGCTTTGCAGAGTTGCAACCGGGGGCGGGTTT
The DNA here is from genome assembly GCA_036387315.1 of Pyrinomonadaceae bacterium. GTDB lineage: Bacteria > Acidobacteriota > Blastocatellia > Pyrinomonadales > Pyrinomonadaceae > JALZCH01. The sequence continues at coordinate 4,163 of DASVTY010000024.1, read as the reverse complement.
AGAACACGCGAATTGTATTCAAACGATGAGGAAACGATTATTGACGTTAAACGCCCGCTTATTCTTAACGGTATTGAAGAGAGCGCAAACCGTTCGGATTTGTTAGACCGGGCTTTGCTTGTCGAATGCCCGCGAATTACAGAACAGAGTCGGAAAACAGAAACAGAGGTTGAAACCGCTTTTGTAGATGAGCAAGGTAAATTATTAGGGGCTTTACTTGATGCTGTCTCAACCGCCCTTAGAGAGCTACCGAACGTAAAGCTAGAACAGCTACCCCGAATGGCAGATTTTGCGCGTTGGGCTTGCGCGGCTGAAAAGGCTTTTAACTTGGGCGGGGTTTCTTTTACCGAACAGTATCAGAGCAACCGCCAAATGGCTCACGCTGTTACTTTGGATAGTTCGCCCATTGGTAAAGCACTTGTAGAATTTATGCAAGGTAAAACCGTTTGGCAAGGCACGGCGGAAGAGCTAAGAGGTTTACTTACATCGGGTTTCGATAACGGTTTAACCGGCTTTCCGAAAACAGCTAAAGCATTAGGCGGGGCAATAAAACGGCTTGCGCCAACCTTACGGGCTAACGGCTTCGATATTACAAGCCAACGGGCAAAAAACGCCCGCACAATCACAATAACAAAGCAGATGTAAAAACACAGGATTTGCTTGTCACCCTTGTCACCCTTGTCACCAAGCCGATATTTAAAGGGCTAAAAGGTGACAAGCGGTGACAAGGGGTGACAACCGGCAAAAAAATACTTGTCACCGCATAAATCGTAGAGAGGGGCTGACTTAACGCCCAAAATAAAGATTGGTGACAAGGGTGACAAGCAAATCCTAACTTTTACATACTGCCGCGTATCAAACGCGCTCACAAACCAAAAAAGATTTAATTTATGAAATTGGTTGACGTATTAGGGATGCTTGATGGCTACCATAGATATACAAACGGAAAAAGGCTAAAGGGTATTGTAGAAAAATCGGCACGGCTCTTACAAGAAAGAGGGCTTGATTTTAACACCATCGCAATACAAGGGGCTAGCGGGTTTCTCGTTGGCTCACCGTTAGCAATGGTTTTGGGTAAAGATTTGATGATTATTAAAAAGCCCGGCGAAAAAACAAACTACCGTTTTGGCGTTATGGGGGCGGGCAGCAATCAAAAAATCTTGTTACTTGATGATTGCGTAGATACCGGCACAACTCTAATCAATATGATTACTGAAATAAAATCTCACTGCCTAAACCCTACCTTTGTGGGGCTATTTCTATACACGGGAAAGCGCCCTAAAGGGTTTCAGTATAGATGTGAAGGTGAACTAATAGACGTGATTACTTTTGGACAAATGCTGAGGGCTAAAGATGGAAACAACTGAGAAAGAATCTAATAACGAAATAACCAAAACAAAATTAGCCAATGGCATTAACGTAATTACCACGGTAACGCTAATAGATAAAAACGCTGTACCCTACGAGCAAGCGTTAGCGATACAAAAAGCCCGGCGGTTATTTAATCAGTGGTTTATCGAAGCCGAAACTAAAATAAAACGCAAAAAACAAGAAACGGATTAACCAAAATCGAAAAGCCATTCCCGATAAAGAGAATGGCTTTAAGTTAGTGGTTTTTTTAAAGCCCGGCTTTCTGTCAGCGAAAAAACCGATGCTTAGTAGTGACTTTTGTTTTTGTTAAGCAGGGCAGCCACTACTAAAAAGATAATACCGAAACCTATTATTAGAAGCAAGTATTTTTTTAATTAGGTTTGCTCTTTTCGTTTTGGTGGTCTGCCCGGCTTTCTTTCGCGGATAAGTTCAATGTTTGATTTATTAATCATATAATCGTACCAACAAACAATTAAAGATAAGGCGGTTTAAATGAGACAACAAAAAACGAATAAAACCAACCCGGCGGCTCTTATTTACTGCCGCGTATCTACCGAAAAGCAAGAGCAAGAGGGTACAAGTTTAGATTCTCAAGCCGCCGCTTGCATCGCCTACGCCAAACAAAACGGCTACGAAGTTGCAGAGGTAGTAAAAGAAACCTTTTCGGGCGCGTACCTCTTCGATAGACCGAAATTAAACGAAGAGCGGGCAAAAATCAGAGCGGGCGAATACGGCGCAATTATCGTTTACGCTATTGATAGATTGAGCCGCGATATTGCCCACTTATCAATTTTGGTAGATGAAATAGAGCGTTTCGGCGCTAAACTGCATTTCGTTACCGAAAACTTGGATAACACGGCAGAGGGTAAATTAATGCTTTCGGTACGCTCTTACGTTGCTGAGGTTGAGCGCATAAAGATACGTGAGCGTTCGATGAGGGGCAGAATGAGTAAACTACAAGCCGGTAAAATTGTTAATCATTGCGATTTGTACGGCTACACTTTCGACAAGAAAAACGCCGTTAGAGTAATTAACGATGATGAGGCGGCAGTTATTCGGCGCATTTTCTCAGAGTATCTAGCAAACAAGAGCGTTAGAGCCATCGTTACGGATTTAAACAAAGATAACGTGCCGCCCCCAAGTATGGGTAAGAAAAACTTTAAACACGAAAAATTTAAAACCGTGAAAGAGTACGGCGCTAACTTTTGGGCTACCTCTACTATATCCAAGATACTGCGAAACGAATCTTACACGGGCAAGGCTTACGCAAATCAGTACGGTAGTAGAATGGTTGCCGCCAACGGTGTTAGGAAAATTGAAAGATACATCAAGCCCCGCTCAGAGTGGATTGAGTTGCCCGGCACTACCCCGGCTATTGTATCGCCCGAAATTTTTGCCGCCGCTCAAAATCGGCAAGCCAATAGCTCTAGTTTTATTACTCGAAATACAAACCGCCCGGTTATGCTTAGGGGCTTAGTTTCCTGTCGTTGTGGGCGGTTGTGTTACCCCGAATTTGTTAAAGGTAGAAAACCGGGGCAAGTTTATTTAAACTTCCGATGTGCTAGCCGCGGCAAAGTGCAATGCGCCTATAGCAAGGCTTTTAGCACCGTGAGCGGCACGAAACTAGATGCTAAGGTATGGGGTAAAATTTCGGCTCTGTTATCCAACCCCGAAACCATACGGCTTGAGCTTGAGCAACGGCTTAACTCTTCCGACAATGAGCGCCAAAACATCGAAGCCGACATAAACGCTACAAAAGCCACGCTTGCCAAAACAGAGGCAGAGGTTAAAAAATTGGTTGACCGTATCGCCGTGGTAGATGATAGCGTTTTTGATTTAGTGCAAAAGCAGATTACCGAAAAATCGAAAGAGATAAAAAGATTGCAAGATGTGTTAGCTGAGGCTGAGGCGCGAAAATCAGCGTTTGACACAAATTTTAGCGGGCTTGCCACTCTTTTAGAGTACGCCGAAATCTTTAAAGAGAAATCATCTACGGCAAATTTTGACGAAAAACGGCTACTTTGCGCGGCGTTTGGGGTAAAAGTTGTAGTGCATAACGCAAAAGAAGTAAGCCTAACTATTTCAATACCTACAGAAACAAAGGTAATAAGCCTATATGAAGATTTACGATGTATCAGTTACGATAAACAATCAAACCCCGGTTTACCCGAACGACCCAGAAACCGAGATAACAACGGTTCACTCAATAGCAAAAGGCGATGCGGCAAACCTATCAATGATTCGGTGTTCAGCACATACCGGCACGCACGTTGATGCGCCCGCGCATTTTATCGAAGGCGCGGCGAAAGTAGTCGAAATGCCGCTCGAAGTTTTAATCGGCGCGGCGCGAGTCGTCGAAATTGACGAAGGCGTGACGGCGATTGAAGCGCAACACGTTGAGAGTTTGGACAAAACGGAACGAATTTTATTCAAAACCCGCAATTCGCAGTTTTGGAACGACCCGGAAAAAGGATTTCGCAAGGATTTTACTTACATCGAGCCGGAAGCCGCGCAAATTTTGGTCGAAAGAGGCGTTCGGCTAGTCGGAATTGATTATCTTTCGGTCGAAAAATTCGGCTCGACGGATTTTCAAACGCATTTAACTCTTTTGCAAAACGGCGTCGTCATTATCGAAGGTTTGGATTTGCGCGAGGTTACGGCGGGCGATTACGAGCTGGTTTGCCTGCCGCTCAAAATTGACAGCGAAACCGGCGACGGCGCTCCGGCGCGCGTTGTCTTGCGGGAATTATGAAACAGGAAGAATTTGCCAGGAAACGCCGCGCAATGGCGGA